>CALXOD010000045.1 GCA_944389925.1 uncultured Victivallaceae bacterium
CCGGATACCGCAGTTTCTCCGTCGTCGCCAGACAAACGGCTTCCACCCCGGGATCCATCACCGCCGCGCGCCAGTCGTCACACACCGCCACGCCGTAGTGATCCCGGCAGAACTGCAATACCTCCGGTGATTGATCGCAACACAAATGCAGACAAGCGCTCGAAGACGCCAGAAGATTCGGAATATGCTGCATCCGCGCCAGCGCACCGCAGCCGATCACCGCAAACCTTAAACGCGAATCCGTCATCTGCTCTCCCATCCTTTCCGCCGATACCATTCCCGCAGATCCACCGTCTCGCCGGTTTCCAGAGAATGCAGCAGGGCAAATGTCATTTCCGTCACTTTGGCACCGGCCAGCGCATCGGCGTTCTCCGGTTTGGTCCCGCTCAGAAAACAACGGGCAAAATGCTGCAGACTCTGCAACCACCCTTTGTCCGCAGAGAAAAACCGCATCCGCTGATTTGCCCGGTGAAAATCGTCCAGCCGGAACGCCGGCGGCAGCGGTCGCCGGATTGGTGGATTGCTGATCCCCATCGCGGCCCAGTCCACCCGGTATTCCTCAGGGATGTATTCATTGGCTCGTGCCACGACGTATTGTTCGTAAAATTCAAAACCGTATTTTGCAACCGCCGCCGCCTGTTCTCCCAGATGCGGGGCGAACAGCCGATCGGCTTCCCCCTCAAAGCCGCGGATCCGCATGTCGATGAAATCCTGGATGCCGATGGTTTTGTCAGCGGCGAAAATCTCCATGTTCTCCTTCCAGTACGCCACCGCTCCGACCGAGGCACATAAAATCTGAAACTGCGACCCGTCCGCGAAACTCAGAATGCAACAGTTGTTCAAATAACGGTCTCCCGTCATATACACCCGGATCGGATCCGCATCAAGAAAATATTGCGCCAAGTCCAGAATATGGCATCCCTCATACAGCATGCGGGATTCGTGCGAATAACTGGAATCGGCCAATGCATGTGAATTCTGATTGACGATCCGATAGTTGATGAACCATGGCGCCCGGACCGGTCGCATCAATTCCCGGGCCAGCCGGTAGGCAGGCGCAAAGCGGCGATTGAATCCAACCGCAAGACGTCCCGAACTTTTCTTTTCCGCAGCGATAATTGCAGCAGCCTCCGCCTCATTCTGTGCCATGGGTTTTTCGCACAATACCCATTTGCCGGCCACCAGACTTTCCTGTATCAACTCCGCATGTACTTCGTGCCGTGTCCCGATAATCACCATATCAATTCCAGGATCGGCCAGAATCCGGTGATAATCCGTTGTGGTATAACGCAACGGGATCTCTCCTGACAACTCCTCCAGCACCCGGGAATTCAAATCGGCGATCGCCGCCACTTCGATTTCCGGAATACGCAAAGCATTGGGCAGATGTTGTCCCCGAACGAATGCCCCCGCACCGATAAATCCGACTGCAACCTTCCTCATTCACGCCACTCCTCTTCCAAACTTCCTCATCACACACCGGCACTTCCTGCGCCTCTGGATTCTCCGGCAGAACTGCCGTTTCTAATTCGGCGAGCAGTTGCGTTAGCCTCTCGCGCCAGCTCCAGAAAATCATCCAGCAACACCAGTTCGAACTCCCGGGCAATATCGGCGGCGGAACGGTCGGGGCTGTTGCTGTACAACAACGCCGGGCCGATTGACGGGGGAATCGCCAGCGTCACCTCGTTACCGTATTTTCGGATAATGTCCGCAAATTTTGCCTGATTCCAGGTCAGGTGCATCATCACCCTATCCAAATTAATGTCGGCAACGGGATCCGGTACATAGCTGCTGGCAAAACGCACTTCCCGGCCAAAGGGATCCATGATTCCGAACGGCGCATTGACCAGCGGCAGTGCCGCAATCAGAAAACTGCGCAGATCATACGCCCACATCGACTGCATCAGTCCTCCGTGATACATGCTGCTGAAACAGAGGATATCCGGACGGGCCGCCTTGTAACGCGCCCGCAACTCCGGAAAATTCAGATCGAAACAGATGGCCATCCCGATCCGTCCCACAGCAGTATCCACGCAGGCGATGTCATCGCCGGGACAAAACCCCAGTTCCAGCTCCGCGCCGGGCCCGAAGGTCAGAAAGTTTTTCCGATAACATCCCGCCACGGCGCCGCGGTCATCAAACAGCACCAGTGCGTTGAATTTGCCATCCCGTTCATGCAGCACCACGGCCCCCGCGACGTGGCAGTGTTCACTCCGGGCGAATTCCGCATAAATCGACATCAATTCGCCCGGTGTCTCCAGGGACTCCGGCTGTTTTGCGTCACAGGTATAATATCCGACATTCTCCGCGGTCACCACCAGCTGTATCCCGAACCCGCGCAACCGGTCGAGCCGTTCGCGAGTTTCCCGTAAAATCGTCTGCCGCAACGCGACCGGCCGGGAATAATCCCCGAAAGTAGAGTAGCTGATCGCCGCCACCCGTACAAATTTCGCCATAAAGTCCTTTCTCCGCTGAAAATATCAACGGTATTTATTTATCATTTGCCGATACCAGTCGTATATTTCCGGTGCGACATCCTCTCCTATCGAGGCGCACCCAAGCACAATTCCACCATCCCGCGCCAACTCCAGAAGCGGACGTACATGGCGTTCTATTTCCTGCCGGTCTCCCCGTGGCAGAATCTCTGTGTTGCAGATACCGCCAAACATGATGAAACGCCGCCCGTATCTTTCCCGTAAACGTACCAGATCCAGTCCACAACGTGGCTCCAACGGATTGAATCCCTCAAACCCCGCCTCCAGCAGCAGGTCCAGCAGCGGCAGAATGTTGCCGTCGCTGTGAAAACACACCCGGCGACATCCTGCGGCCTTCAATTCTCCGATCATTCGCTGATAAGGCTCAAGGAGAAACTTCGCAAAAAGTTCCGGCCCGAACATCGGTGCCCGGGTCCCGGCCATATCGTCATATACAAACAATCCGTTTTCCCATGCCCCTGTCCGCCGGAGCAATTCCAAACCGATCTGTAACTGCTGTTGGGCCACTCGCTGAAAAAACAGAGCAGTCTTTTCCGGCTCCAGCAGCATATCCATCAACAACTCAGCTTCTCCACGTGCAAATTGACTGCGACAGTAAAGACCGCCGATCTTGGCAAAAATCGGTCGTTGCGCCTTCCGTTCACCGGCAATAAATTTCTCCAGATGCTCATACCGGCAGGGCAGCAACGGCGAATCAAAATCCCGCTGCAGCAGATCTTCCATCGTCTGAGCATCACGACGCAACGTTTCAGAAAAATAGACCCCGCTGTTCCGACCGATATGCACCTCACGCCCCCAGCCGTCATTGACGACATCAAAACCGTCCGCGCTTGCCAATATCCGCTTCTCAGTGACCCAGAACTGTTCTTCTGCCGGTATCGGCATCAAAATGTCCGATTGGTAATAGTCCTGCGGCAATACCTCCGGTCCGACCTTTTTATAACGCTGCCATGCAGGAATAAAGCGATCCCAGGGAGAATCCCAGTAGGGCACCCGATCGGGGCGCTCAAAATTCATTGCCGCCCGAACCCGTTCCTCTGCGGTCATTGTGCCTGCTCTCCTTTCAACTCCCAGATTTCCATCCGACCATTACGATCGACCGCCATCAACACGTTGGAAGAGACAAATTCCAGTTGAACCACTCCCGCTGGCAGTTTTCCTCGTCCGGTCATGTTACCTTCCTGATCATAGAGTATTACCGAGCCATCAGCACACCCCGCGGCAAGCCGTTCTCCGAATACCGCAAGGCACCATACCGCCGCCGGCGGCACCCGCCGCCAGAGTTTCTTCAGCTCTCGATCCAGCAATATTACCCCATCTTCCAATCCCGCGGCAAACCGGGGGCCCGCCGTCGTCCGCATCAATTTGACATCCGCCAACATCCGGCGTTCAAGACGCCACTTCCCGTAAGGTGGCACCCGAATCGCATACCCGGGACCAAAACTCACTTCCCGCTGCGGCACCCCATCATTGTTCCAGATAATGATCCGGTTCCAGAAACCGTTGATCCCACTGACAATCTCCTCCTTGCCATCCCCATTGAGATCCGCCACGATAATGCCGGTACGATTCAGACATGCCCAGAGGTTGAAATGCTCCACTCCCGGCGGTGGTACATTGTATCCCAGTTTCCGCCGGTAATCGCGATCGAAGACCGTCAAATATTCATATCCAGGATACAACTGGGCCACCCCCACCACTGGAATTCCGGCGCCATTGCGGAAAAAGGCGATCTGCCAGACCGGTCCGTAATATACCACCTGCGACGATTGCTTGTGCCCTTCCAGATCCAGCACTTCCAGGGTCGATGCACTCCCGACGAAGATCAATTCATCTCCCCCCAAACTCCCGGAATTCAATCCGAAAACCCCGGGATGACTGGACTTGTAATACCATACCGCGCCATTGACTTCCATAGCCTTATCCATTTCGGAACGATAACTCCAGAGCCGCCGGCCGGAATTCCAATCGAATGCAATCACCTGCTCATCCCCGCATCCGGCCAACAGCATGCCCCGCGATTCGACAAAGTGCAAGACACCGACGGTCGCATCCGCCTCACAGGTTTTCACCTGTTTGCCCGTATCGTCGAGAATCAAAATCGTCCGCCCCGCGGCTAATGCCGTCCAGCGCCGTCCCTGATATTCAAAAACAATCGAAGCAGCCGGATAGGCTCCGGTTTCACAACGATTGCGCACAACCGGCGGAGGGCAATTCCTGTTTAAGTCGATCTTGTCCGCTGGAAGGGCTTTTTTCCAGTCCGGAAGCGTCTTCACTGTTTCCGCCGCCTGGTGAGCATCATCCGGAATTTCCGGTTTAAGCACTGTTTCTCCTACACCAAATGAATACTGCTTTCCGGCTACAGACAGCACCCCCGACTCCCCGGCTCGAACCATCAGCACCCCGGTCTCCAGGTCCCAGTCCAATTCCACCGGATGATCGGACTGCAGCCAGTCCTGCAAACGGGTCAAGCCGTCGGCATATAGAAAATCATTTCCCCAGAAAAGTTTTTTACCGCAAAACTTAACCTCTTCAAAATCACCGTCAGCCCATAAAACGAACCTGTCGCCAAAACGACAGCTGCCGGCGCCCGGCCCCAGACGGCGCGTTGCCGTTTCTGCGGCAGAATATGGCGAAAAAAAGGTGTAATAACGCCCAGTACCGTTCTGTTCCAAGTCACATTCCCGGCGCCAGACTACCGTTTTCCCGGTAATTCGGTCCAAGTCATCCCCGCTTTCATCACGCAATTCCGGCATCTTCGATTCCGAATCGACAAAGTGAATGCTCCCCGTCCGACGACAAACCGGCCGATCGGTAATTCCGAAAGACGCCAGTGCAATAGAACATGCCTGGGGATTTTCTCCACTGCTGCCCAGAGATTCCAATATCAGAGTATGCTCGCCCGCCGGCAATTCGCACCTGCCCAGCTCCACTACCAGGTCCTCGGCAGCATCGCCGCGGCCATCGATCCGGTCCGCCAGCACCCGGTCATCCAGCATGACCCGCAGAAACCCGCGATCCGTATAACGGTACAGCCGCAATACCGCCCGTCCGGAAACCGGTTGTTTCAGAGTAAACGGCAGCACCAGCCGCTGTCCGGCAGCAGTCGCTTTGAGCAACAGCGCCCGGTCGTTGACCAGCCGGACCAGTTCCAGATTTTCCGGCTCGGTACGCGCCGGATGGTCCGGGGCCAGATAAAGCGCGTAATCATCCGGATTCTCCTGTTCCATCACCACCTCGACTGTCCCGGGGCGATCAGGGACAATGCGACGCTCCACTCCAGGGCCGGTCTCGTATACGAAGTCCAGTCCGTACCGCCGGTCTCCGGCACTTTCATGTAACGCGTCGGAAATCAGCGCGATGCCATTCCGTCGGATCAGGTCCCGCTCCCATACCGCGCTCTTCGCCACATCCAGAGAGCCGGTGAATCGGGCCGTTTCACCCAGCGTTTCCGCCCGGATCAGCCGCGCCACCCGGGGCAGTGCGGAACGGGCAATGCCGTCCTCACGCACCCACAGCTGCGTCCGATACCCGGCAATAAAAGGGAAGCGGTTCAACGTCAGCGTGAACAGTGCCAGACAATGCAACGGCTGTCGCAATTCCTTCTCCAGCAAACCATCAAAAACGATCCGATCCCCCCCTTTCCCGAAACTGGCGATGGCGAACGCCTCTTCCTGTTTCACCGTCCCCGCCGGCCATTCCCGGAACTCCTTCGCCCCTGGTCGCAGAAAGCGCCACACGCCCTCTGCCTGTTCAGTATGCCGCGTATATTCTCCCGGCGCCGCCTCATAAGACTGCCCCAGCCGGAAAAGACGAGGCGGCAACATCGGCGCAATGGTCCGTTCCATATCCAGCGGCATGGCATCCCGCAGCAGATAAGCGGTCCGGCGCAGAAACGAGAGCGGAATATAACGCACAATCCGATCCTGTCGTTCGTTTCCGGCAAGCGCCACGAGCTGTTCATAAACAGCGCGCAGCGTTCGCAGGGCCTGTTCCGAAACATCACCGGTCAACAGCATATAGAATGGTAAGGTTTCTATCCCTGTCGGGAACCAGGTCAGGTTCCCCCCTTCGCCTTCAATCCAGCAATACTGGTGAATGGAAGCATAATGATACCGTACAGCCTGTCGGGCGAATTGAAAATCCGCCCGTTCCGGCGGCAACGTTTTCTCCAGATAACGCGCCAGCGCATACAGCGTCAACGCCGCCCATTGCTCATGCCGGTTGCCGACCCGGTCTCTTGGCGCAACCGTCTGATAAATCCCACAACCGTTACCATGATCATCCCGGAAAAATTCATATTCCCGGAACAATGCGGCTATTACCTGTTCCCTTCTGCCGTTTCCGAAAAACGGATGTTGTTCCACCAGATTCCAGTACAGCGGCAGCATGACCGCATTATAATGGTACGTGGTCCCGATCGGATCTTTATGATCGCGAAAAGCCACCGGATCCTGCGCCAGACGCTTGACCGCCTCCGGCGTTTCCGGAAATGCCAACCGCATGAATTCCCGGGCATAGGTTTCATCGCCGGTCATGTAAAACAATGCCAACAGCCGAGACAGGACACTCCAGCCGAAATAACGCGTCCCGTAACCATCTGATTGATCGTAACTGTCTGCATAAAAATAATCCGCGGGCAGTCGGTAACGCGGATCCAGCCGGGTTTCCCAGAAGAACGGTACTCGAATCGCTCCGTTTTCCGCTCGTTGCACCTTGGCAGCGAATGCTTCTGCAGCCTGCAGTATGGTCTCAGCGTCATTCCCCCCGAGGGTGATGCAATCCACGCCATCTCCTGCCGGATCAAATAAAGTGCGTGCATCCCATCCATTTTCCCCCGGGAACTGCCGATCCAGCAATGTATAATACCGATCATAGAGCCGGCTGATTGCCGTATTGAGGTTGCGGTTTCCCAAGAGAATTCTGCAGGAGTAATCCTTCGCCTGCCGCCAATCCTGAACTGTTTTCACCGGAAAGCCCAGTTTCTTTCGGATCAACGCTGCCGCCGCAGTTCCGGAACCATCCCCGGGCTCCACCATCACCGTATTCTCCGGTGTCAAAATCAGTTCCCGACGCAATGGCACAATATGTTCGGGATGAAATGTGATCTTTGCTCTTTCCTGCAGCAATGCTTCCGTTATCTCATATCGCGGCATCGCCGCATTGGCCGTGAAAATGTGACAGAGCACACTCGTTGTCCCAGCCGGCGCCTGAGCCGCCATCTGCAATATTTTTTCTCCGTCCTCCGGCTGCACTGTAAATTCCTGTTGTGTCAGCTGTCCCCCCGGCTCGAATCGCAACTGCAACAGCAAAGGCTCATTCTTCGGCTTTCCCCCTCTGACTTTGACGCTCACCGTCCATAATTGTCCGGCGGATGCTTTTTTCTCCTGACGGATCCCTGCGCCACTGTGACTTATCTGATCGTCGAGCAAGACCCGGGCCGGCTCAGTACCCGGAAGACGCCGCGTCACGCCGTCCCCATAAACCTGCCAGAGAGGTTCATTTCCCCATATCATCGCATGCTGCCGCTGCCATTGCCGCAAACTTTCCCCGCGCAGTACCCGCAAAGTCGCTGTCCGTACTTCAAAGGCCCCGACGTCAGGATTGCCGGTATATGCATAAGCCGTAACTCCCGTGCTGCCGGCCGGAGCGGTCGCTTCGAGCGTCAGCTGTTCCCAGCATTGCAATGGCACCTCACAACGCTTCTGCACAACCTGATTCCCCGGCGTGAAATTCATCTGGAGAATAAAGGAGCAATTTTTTTCCAGCGTTCCGCGAACCTGCGCGTCCAATATCAGTTGTTCTCCCTCTTTGACCGGCACCGTCCGGGATATCCCGGCACCGCCATCCGTGCGCTGGTCGGTGATGGCAAGAACTTCACTGGAACGCATTTCCAGTATACCGTTTCCGTATGGTGTCCAGGTAAATCCCTCCCAACTGATTTCTCCGGAACAAACACTGCTGCCCAGCAGCAATAATGCCCCGACAACTCGCAGCGTCCAGGTTTTCATGTGCAGATCTCCTTCACACAAACATGCTCAGGGGGCCACATTTCGACCGGAACGGGTCCACTGATTATCCTTGTCGGAGTACGACCCCAATCCTCCTGCCGCCGTATAGACCGGAAAGGTTTCCCCGGGCGCCGGTCGGACACTGTCCACATGTCCATCAGCCCGAACGACATTGGCGTATTTGTTATCGTGCCTGGCATCCACCCGATTGACCCAGGAATTCTGATCGGTAATCAAACAGCTTCCGGAAGTCGGGGTTAATTCACCGGCATTGCTGGTACCGGAATCAGCCAGCATAACAGTGCGCGAAGGCGTACGCAAACCACCGATCTTGGCCGTGTTATGTGAACGACTGCTGTCATAGGCTCCACTGCATCCCTGTCGCCCACAATCCCCCAGGTGCCAGTAATTATAACCATAATGAGTGGCTGTCACACTGTTGACAGTTGCAATGAAACCGGGACACTTGAAGGTTTTCCAAGTCACCTCAAAATCTTCTCCCAGGTTTTTACCGGGACGGAGATAAAGCTGCATGAGAACTTCATTCCAATATTTCCCGGTACTGTTGGTCATACTGGTATCCACCTGATTTAAAAAACCATAAAACGGAAAAGAGTCATCATGGTCCCCCACATAAATCATCATAGTGGTACCCAACTGTTTCAGGTTGCTGACACAGCTGATGCTTTTGGCTTTGTCCCGTGCTTTGTTCAGCGCGGGCAGCAGCATGGAGGCCAGAATGGCGATGATGGCAATCACGACCAGCAATTCAATCAACGTAAATGGTCTTCTTTTCATGTCGCATCCCCGGTTGGAAAAAATTATCTGCTTGCCAAAACCATTTGGCAACCTTTGCCATTAATTCTAGCAAAAAAAAATATAAATGTCAAGATTCATCCAGAAAAAAATCTTTTTTCTTGAAATGTTTTCCCTTTTTCTACCATGCATAATCTATTGACAACCATGTTTATTACTGAAAAATATGTCCTTTTTCCACAATGGCTGTTGACAACCTACTTCAGATCGAGTATAATGAATAAAAATACATGACAAATGGTTTTGGCAATTCTCCGCGATTCCAGTCCAAAATCCGGAGCGAAACAAGGAGTTCGACCATCATGGTCAACCGCAAGGAAATTTCCGAACGCACCGGCGTCTCCATGACCGTCATCTCCCACGTGCTGAACAATACCCCCGGAGCGCGCGTCAAAAACGAAACCCGAGAAAAAGTTCTCCGGGTCGCCCGGGAACTCGGCTACGTTACCAATGCTCTCGGGAAAGCGTTGATCGAAAATAAAATCCACCATGTCGCGCTGGCCATCAACTGTTGTGACAGCGACGATGATCAAACCTGCAAGCGCATCATTTCCGGTGTCACCGCCGCCGCTGCGGAACAAAATTACCACGTTCTGTTATGCCCCCTCAAAAGCCGTATGGATGACAATCTCGCCACCGACCTCGCCGAACTGGTTCAGTCCCGCCGGGTCGACGGCCTCATCCTGAACAAAGAGGATGTCCTGACCGCAGAAGTCGCCAAGCTCGCCGCCATGGAATTGCCGCTGGTTCTGATCAATAACCATTTTACCCTGCCGATCGACCAGGGACACATGCTGGACTCCTTCTGTCTGGACCTCTTCGGCGGGACCCGGATCGCCACCAACCTCCTGATTACCCGGGGCCATCGGCGTATCGCCCTCTTCCGCTGCGAAAACGGAGTCTTCCCGAGAGACAATCACCGTGGCAGCGACCAGCGACGCGAGAGCGGTTATCTGGAGGCCCTTCTCTCCGCCGATATCCCGATCGACCGGGAGTTAATCGCAATCGGCGATTTTTCCCGTACGGCAGACATCGAACAGGCGGCATTCGCTCTCTCACAGCTGCCGAATCCGCCGACCGCAGTCATTGCCGCCACGGACGCCATTGCCTGGAAAGTGTTGCATTATCTTCGCAGCTTCCAGGTACAACTCTCACCAGATGCAGTAGTAGGCGGAGGCGACCTCTTCTTTCGTCGTTATCTGGAACAACCGTTCCATTCACTGGAGCTGCCCTGGGAACGAATGGGGCGAATGGCGTTTGATCAAATCAAGAAAATCATCGATCACCACGCCACAATGCCGGGCACCATGACGGTACTTCCGGTTACGCTGGCCGATCATCCATACAAGGAGTTTCCCCGAATATGACCAGAAAAGCACGAGTCGGATTCATTGGTGCCGGCGGCTTCATCAGCGCCAACCACCTGCTGACCGCCCGAGACAGCCAATGGATGGAAATTGCCGCCATTGCCGACCTCAACGAAGAGACCCTCGCTCGCCACGCAAGCCGGATGCCGGTCGGTTACACGACAACCGATTACCGGCGGCTGCTGGCCGCCCCGGCTATCGATCTTATCATCATCGGAACCAAGCAGGACCTTCACGCCCGGTTGACCATCGAAAGCCTGGACGCCGGGAAATGGGTCCTCTGTGAAAAACCCATGGCGGAAACCCAGGAAGAAACGAATGCCGTGCTCGCTGCGGAACGCCGGGCCACCGGAAAACTGGCCATCGGACTCAACCGGCGGTTTGCTCCGGCTTATGTACAAGCAAAAGCATTGCTGGCGCAACTGCCCCGGCCATTTCTGCATTACTATCGGATGATGTATCCTCAACCGCAGAAGGAGGAACCAGGCAGTTTTTACGCCGACAAACCGCAGATTCTCTATGAGTGCTGTCATATTCTGGATTTTGCCTGTTATATCATGGAAGAGCTTCCGGTCCGGGTCTTCATGACCGGTGGAGAATTGACCAATGACTGCACAATACTGGAATATGCGGACGGCTCCCGGTTCCAGCTGCTGAGCGGCAGTCTCGGCACGTACTGTCTAGGCAAGGAGTACTGGGAGGTCTTCTCCCGTTATGCAGCTATCACCGTGGATGATTTTACCGACATGAAGGTACGTGGCATTCCCGGTGAATTCGATCGGCTGTTCCCCCCTTATCGAGGAGAACATGCTGCAGAACTCCGTCGCTGGGGATACGATTTTTACGAAACCTACAAAGTCAAAGAACTGTTTCCATACATCCCCCTCTACCGGGAGCGTTACAATATGGAAATCGAAGCAGTCCGACGACCGCAGGAGGTCATTCCTTTCGACGTCCGCGACTATCACCAGGAGGATCCCGACTTGTGGGGATATGTACCGGACAAAGGGTGGTATGATTCTGTAGAATCGTTCGCGCGTGCCTTTCTGGAAGGCACTCCGCCCCGGAACGCCAACGGCATCGACGGCAAAAACTCGGTGGACCTGGCTCTTGCTCTGCTGGAGTCCCGTAAACTCGGCCGTCCGGTTCCCTTTCCCGGAAATTGACCGGCTCGGCTCCAGGCTCCGACATGCTCCATGCTTCCTGCCGAACTGTCGGAGCCGCACCGCCAACACAACTCCAGCGGATATCAACACTGGTATCTACGGTCCGATGAGAACAGGATTTTTCCGGTCGCCCTTGTTATCGGGCGTTTGCCGCTTTTGCCCGGAATGCGCCCCAAGAGCAATGACACGGTAAGGGCCATCCCGGAAAATGGATCTTTTCCGGCAGCATGGTTGCAGCAACCGTCTTTTGCATGTATGGTATTTGAAAAGGAAATCACACAATGTTTGCAAAAATACCATATTTTTCCGCCGTATTGACAACCGGCCTGCTGCTTTCCTATATGCTTACCGGCTGCTCCGCCCCATGGACTACCAATACGCAACGCAGTGCCATAGAGCAACTGCTGCTGTCCGATGTCATCGAACGAGGCATTGCAGCAGCCGATTTTCACCCCTACGCCGGCAAGAAAGTTTTTCTGGACAGCACGTATCTGGAGCCGCAAACAGACAAAGCCTATTTGCTCGGCGTACTGGCCATGAAACTGGCGCAGGACGGTCTCATCCTGACCGGAGAGGAGAAAGAGGCGGATCTGCTGATCCAGCCGCTCTGTGGTGTGCTGGCAACCGATTACGATAAAATTCTGATCGGCACACCGTCTCTGCCGGTACCGGTACCGGACAGCAGTATTTCTCTGGTCATCCCGGAAATTGCCCTCTTTCAGAAATATGACCGTTACGGCTACGGTCGTTTTTCCTTCAATATTCTGGAGGCGAGAACTCGGATACCGGTTACCCGTCTCTCCGGAGTCACCACCAAAGCCACCTACACGGATTGGATCGTCTTGCTGATTCCCTTCTCCACCACCAATATTTCCGAAAACGCCGCCCCTCCCAAAGAGGAGTTGTTATAATCGTATCCCTCGCCAACAGGGTCGTTTCTTTTGCCATCAAGCCTTGTATTGCCCCAAAGCCAGCCCTGTTTCCAGAAAATACCGGTAACTTTCCATCTCCGTCGATTCCGGAATGGAGTGATCGCTGTGCAGAATGAAACCGTTACCCGCTTTCAACAGCGGTACCTTGTTTTCAAGCTCACGCCGAATTCCGTCACGGTCATTGGCGGCGATGGGGCGCACGTCCAGCCCTCCCATTAACGCAATCCTGTCTCCGAAATTCCGGTAAATTCTCAGCACATCCATCCCCGCCTTGACCTCCATGGCCTGAAGACAGTCAATTCCGGCATCAATCATGTCAGGCAACAACGGTTCCACAAAACCGCAGGAATGCATAATAACCGGTAATCCCTGCGCATGAATAAAATCCATAGTCCGCTTATGGGCCGGCTTGATCAATTCCCGGTACATCTCCGGTGACATGAACGGCCGCCCTTTGAATCCCATATCCTCGAAAAACCAGATCCCGTCCGGTTTTCCGCCACGGGCGAACAGTTCCTCCATAAGACCGATCAGCATGGTTGCATAAGTATCGGCCATATCTCTGATCCACTCCGGATCGAGAGCCATTCCCAACAGCAGAGTTTCATGACCGACAATCGGATGAATCGCTTCGAAGACGTTCACGCCCCCCCAGCAGAAAAAAGTTTCACTTTCGGCGGCTTTCCGTTTCTCCTCCCGGTATTGCTCCAGCCGGATCCGCTCCGGAACCGCAGTCAGAAACGGTTTCGCCTTCTCCTCCCAATCGGCCCGGTCATGAATGGCGTACCCAATGTGCTCCGGGGTAGAATCATGTTTCTTGTGACGACGCAGAGTAGCGCCATTGCCATCCAGGAGGGTCTGCGTATCCTCATCCTCTGCCACCAGCACATCAGCCTTGCCGTATTCGATCTTCAAGTCAAAAGGCCAACAGGTACGCAAATCCAGATGGAAATAATCCACCGGATCCATCTCCGGCGGCAACTTTCCCTGTTCATGCCACTTGCGTACGGTACAGGTCCAGAAACTTTCCATGCAGCCGATCCGATCCACGCTCTGGTGTTTCAACTGACGAGAAATTCGTTCCACAGAAGTCAGTGCCATGAAATACTCCGCTCCCTGTTTTTCTCATTGCCGCGCGGCGCCTCCCTGCGCGTTCTTCTTCACACCTTAAACCACCGCCCCCAAAAGTCAAGATCAGAAACGCAAGCCATTCTAAAAAAAACGCTGCCGCCGGAATCCAAGCCGGACGGACAGCGTCAAGATACACCAGTCGACGTTATTTCGTCGGACGCCAGTGAAAATTCCAGGCACTCTGATCGTTGAAAACCTTGGAAGAGGAAGCCACCCGCCGAAATGGTTCGACGTGACCGTCGAAACGCAGGGAATTGACTTCATTGTTACTGTGGCGCCCCCAGGAAATTCCGCTTCCTTCATTCCAGTGCGACTCCATCCAGATGGCGCTGTAAGTACCATCGAAGATACTGAGTTTTTCGCTGGGGCGCCAAAGCCGGCTGCTGCGCAGCAAAGTGTTTTTTCCCGCCGGATCGCTGTAATAGGCATCCCACATGTATCCCGGGCCCTGCATCCGGGCGTAACCGCCGTGGTGCTGTTGCACGATACCGGAAATCAGAAACTGATAAGGGGCGACAATGGTATCCGTACGCCCTGTCTCCTTGGCATCGTCCGGGCAACGTGGCACGGCTGATTTGTTGACGCTGCCTTTTCGTTCTCCGAGCGACGGCAGATAGTACCAGACGTATTCAAACCAATAGCGGCCATTGGTGGCGGCACTGTTCGGATGCAACGGCGGAGTGGCTCCGAGCGACGGCAGGATGAAAGAATCATTGTCTGCCTGATACAGCATGTCAACCGTTCCCAGCTGCTTCAAAATGTTGGTGCAGGAAATTTTCTTCGCCGTACTGCGTGCCTTGTTCAAACTCGGCAGCAGCATCGCCGCCAGAATCGCAATAATCGCAATCACCACCAGAAGTTCGATCAGCGTAAAACCGGTCCGATATTTCATCCGTTTTTCCCTTCCTCTGATTTGGAGTTATTTTTATTATACAGGAAAAAACAGACAAAAAATGATATTTTTTTACGATTTATTGTATTTTTATTTTATTGACATCCCCGTATCCGAAGCTATATTCCTCTATTATGAAACCAACAGCATTACTGATTTCCTATCAAGGAAAACGCTTTCACCTGGAAGCAGTCTCCTGCGGACGGGTGGAATATTCTCATTATCCCTCCGTCTGGCACAACCATCCCGTCTATCATCTGATTCTGGTTACCCGGGGACGACACTATCTTGACTACGATGACCAACGCACCGAACAGGTTGGAACCAATACGCTGATTCTGATTAATCCGGGGGCGAAACACCAGATCCGGCAGATTGCCCGGGAATCTTTTGAACATATCGGACTGTTGTGGTGTTTTGTGGATGAAGACGGACATGAAGCGGAATTTCCACTCCAGGGACTGCTGGGGGTTCCCGCCCGAAACTGCCCAGCAATTGAACTTTCACGCCTTCCGCCCTATGAAGTACAGAAATATCGGGCTGAATACAATGTTCTGCTTAAAATGATGAATCGGATTGATGAAGAATCATGCTGGCAGTTCAAATTTTTCAGCATGCTCTATTCCCTGCTGGAACATTTTCAAGGTTCTCTCCGGGAAAATCAACCGACAGGTCCACGTCAGGATCATCTGGTAGATGCCATGGAACAACTGCTTTTGAAAAATTTCGTAAATCCCGCCTTCAGCCTGCCTGAGGTCGCAGAAAAACTTGGCAGAAGTCCCAATTATCTGAGCGCCCGATACAGCCGGAAATTCGGAGTTACTTTCAGCGACTCTCTTCGCCGGAAACGCATGGAGCGCGCCCAGATGTTGCTGCATGCCACCGGGGAACAGATTCAGGCCATAGCCAGTCAGTGTGGCTTTTCCAGCGTCAGTTACTTCTGTCGGTGCTTCCGAAAAGAGTTCGGCCTCTCCCCTTTCAGCTACCGCCAGCAGAAACGGGAACTGTCAGAAGTTTTTCACACCCGCTACCAGAGGGGCATCCAGGCGGATCCCGGTGCTGTTTCAGAACACTGAAAAAAGCGGATGCCGGATTTCCATCCCCCCGGAACAGCATTCATTTATTCGGAAGCACAGTCCGCGCATAGACCGCGGTAGTACAAATGTGTCTCCTCCACACGGAACCCATCCGCCGGTTCCGGCAGGACCGTTTCCTCCGGGAAGAAAAGATCGTAAACAGCTCCGCATTTCCGGCATTTGCAATGCCCGTGACGTCGAAGATCAGCATCAAAGCGCATTTCTCCGTCCTCAA
>CALXOD010000046.1 GCA_944389925.1 uncultured Victivallaceae bacterium
TCTTCAATGGAAAGAAGCGGCGCGGGCGCGGCAGAATCCGCTGCCGCTGCCGCCAACATCAATCCCATACTCAAAAGTGTGCTCGCCATCATCATTTCTCCACCTCCTCACGAATGATCTGCAAATATTCGGTAATCCGTTCCGGCTGTTCCCGGCAGGTGCTGATGTCCTTGAGAATGAACTCACAGGGCAGGTCGCCGATCATCTCAAGTTTGCGCCGGATGTCCTGCCGGACCTGTTCCGGACGCCAGCGGTCTTCCGCCAGAAACGCCGGCGACGGCTTGACGGAAAGCACATAGCGGCCCTGCGTGCCCTCGACCATTTTTTCCAGATCGGCCCAGGGACTGACGGAAATTTTCCGCAGATTCCGAACCGACTTCAAAATGCCGAGCTTCTGATGCAGCGGCTCACAGCACCCGTAGTAACTCAGCCCGAACCGTTCCAGCCACCGCCGGTCGTACTGCAGGGCGAACTCCTCATGCATTTCCGGCGACACATCGCTGAAAATCTGCGGCATGGCGTTCCCCCACTGGTTGATCGGATGAATATGCTCCGGATCATAATCCCGTCCGGGAAGATCGCTGACGAACCCCAGCCCGCCGGACCCGATCCGCTGGTTGTTGTCGGTCCGCCCCAGCAGGTTCAACGCATCCAGCTGGTCCAGCTGATGCAGCATGGCCGCCGTATAACGTCCGACGATCGCATGCATCAGGTCCCCTTTGAGCACCAGGTCCATCAGCAGCTCCATCGGATTGTACCACATCGCAATCTTATCCCAGGGGGAAAAATGCAGAAACCCGTATTTGCGCAGTTCCACCGGTACAATATCGCCGACAGCCTCCCGCAGCACCTGCAGACGACGCTCCGTCTCCTCCCGGTCATACCGGATGGTGATCATCTGGATTTTCTCCACATCGTCGAGCGTGTGAAACTGGGTATCATAATGGTGGGAAACAATCCCGCCGCGCGGATCATGCGCAATGGTCTGCTCCTGAATATTCATACCGCAGAATTCATCATAATTGGTCACCGGCGTTACACCGATCACTCCATCCACGATCAAATCCCCCGGGAAATGCCGCCACCGGTACAGCGTCCGGCGCAGTTCCTCCTCCACCTGCCGCAGATAGGGATCCCGACACCGGAGCGTCAGCGAACCGTCCGTATTCAATTCCTCCCACGGTTCCTCATTGATCCAGAGCATGGGCTTGACGTGTCGCTCCAGGTCATTGACCCGGCGCCAGCCGATACGGCGCGTCTCATTGCATGGTGCGGCGGCGGCTTCGGCGCAGGCCGAGGCCAGTTCCCGCAGAATTTTATAATCTTCGTTCATCGGGACTCCTTATTTTCGAATGCGTATTTCCCGGCTTTCCCAGCCGCGGAAATTCTCTGCCATAACTGCTGTCGTTGAAAGCAAAAGGTTGACTGAGTATGCTGAAATCCAGGGCGCCGGTAATCACCTCCGGACTGATGGCAGACAGCGGCTCATCCTGAACTCGGCAGACTTGAACGGCATCCAGCAGCATCCTCAGCATCCACTGATGGTAACCGGTCGTATTCTCAACGTGCGCGCCATCCTTCCGAAACTGCCGGGTAAAACATTCATTGAGAACGGCTCGCCCCTTCTCCCGCCAACGGGACGCATCCGGCAGAAAACTCAGAGCGCTCCCCACCTCCAGCAGGGAAAACGCCTGAGCGATCTGCCAGTTGCTGTCCCCGGGACTGGTGCGCTCCATCAACATATTCGCCTGCCGGGTAATCATTTCCAGTGCCCGCTCAACAAACGCATCATCAAAAGCCGCACTGTTGCGAAATACCGCCAATGCCGTCGTCCAGTTGCGCAGCCGAATGGAGCAATTCAACTCATTATTGCGCTGCGGATCAATAAAGCGATAATCATGTTTCCGCCAGAAATCAAACCAGTCCGCCATCAGCTCCCTGGCACGAGCGGCATATTTCTCCGACTGATTCCGCCGATAAGCGTTACAGAGAAAATCCAGCATGAAAAAACGGTTCAGTTGAGCCACCCACTCCTGATGCGCTTTCTGTCCGCCGAGCCAATCGATGTTTCTTGCCCCGATTTTCACCGGTTCCTGCTTGAAAAAAAAGGCCATCCCATCGCAAACTGCATCCGCTTTTCGAAACAATTCGGCTTCCGCCTCCGCGCTCAACGGCACTTTGCGATCAACGGCAATCCGGTCGTATGCCCGATTTAACCGATTGACGCGATCGGCGAACTCCTCCGGCGTCCACGGTCCGATTTTCGTAGCAGCAACCGTCGTCAGACACATTCCTCCGATCACGCAGCCTGTCCAAAATCCACGCATTTGTTTCTCCTTCTCCGCTGGTTAGCCAAAACGCAAATCTGGTGTCATCAGCACCCGCCGTCCCGGCAATTCCGGCTCATGGATTCGAAACAGAGCTTCGGTCAGCAACATGCGACCGGCCTGCCGCCAATCGATCCCGATATTGGGAACCGGTTTATATGCCGGAACGTAACGGGATTTCCCGTCCACGCTCAGCAGGCAGAAATCATCTGTCATCGGCCGCCCATGACGTTGTTCATAAGCAGTCTGCGCCATGTGACTCACAGTTCCACTAAAAATCAGATAGCCGACCTCTGGATCGTCAAAAAGCTCCAACGGGGGCTCGTTATCCGTTAAAACCGCTCCGAGACAGGTACCGAAATTTTCAAATTCGCTTTTGAATACCCGGTACTGATCCTTGCTGGCTCCGTGCTCAAAATACAGACACTTCACCCGACGGATGTTGCGGCTTAAAAAATAATCCCGCGCCAATTCCGCAGTGGAAAACGGATCAATGCTGACGCAGGACAATCTCCCCAGATAAAGCTCTCCAATCTGGAGACCAATTACCGGGATACCTGTATCAAGAACAATCCGATTCCGGTCGTATACCGCCAGAAGAATACAGGCATCACTGTCGCGCAGCAGCTTCTGATTCATAACCAAGGGATCGGATGTCCCGTAAAAGTCCCGGAAAAAAATCTCAATCCGACAACGGTTCTCTGCCGCCTCCTCCTGTACCCCCAGCAACGCATGGGCGCTGTAGGTATTGGATGGATCAAGAGAGTCCGCCTTATCGGTAAAAACGGCAATCTTCCAGATCGGCTCTTCCTGAGGAAATCGGGCCTGCCCTGTTACATAGACGCCATCCCCATGCCGCATGGAGACCAACCCGGCCCGATCCAATTCCAGCAATGCATTGCGCACTGTCGAAACCGTCATGCCGAACTGTTCGGCATACATCCGCATGGACGGCAACCGATCTCCAGCTTTATAGGCGCCGCAAACCAGCATGGCCTTGATGTGTTCTTGCAAACGCCGTCGATAGTCTGTCGACACTGTCTGTCCTCCCATAAAAAAGTAAACAATATCTAAACAGTAAACTATTATAAAACAATTCTAAAAAAAAAGCAAGTCCTTTCGTGACTTCTTCGGAAAATAATGCATGTATCTTACTGGAACTCTGAGAAAAAACTTTCTTATCAGCAGGCTGTTGCTGTGATCCGGAATGTGCTCAGACGGTCAAAGCTATATCGATCTTGTAACTTGATGTACAGGATTTTTTTGGTGGATTCCGTAGTCGCCCCCCCCCTCTTCTTACGGATTTTTCTCTGCAAAAAAAAACCGGAACGGTATTTCTACCGTCCCGGTATCGAATCTCTTCGACTTCAGTCGAGGCGCCCCATATGCGGCAGCCCCCGTTCAATCCGCTCTGCAGGATAGAAAGGCGTACCATCCGGCTTCACCAGTTTGCAAGTCATGAAGATCAGCAGATTCTTCTTTTCCGCACTGGTATAGCGAGACTGGAACAAACGTCCCACCAGCGGCAGATCTCCCAGAATCGGAATCTTGTCGTGCAACACAGTGGAACTGTCATCAATCACACCACCCAGCACAATGGTTTCGCCATCATAGATGGTAATGGTCGTATCAATCTCGCGGATTGCCAGAATCGGCTTACGCATCAGGTCGATATTACCGCTGGCGTCCATGCTGGTAAACTCAGTCCATCCCAGGAAGCTGGTAACCTTCGGCGCCATTTGCAGCCGGATGGTACGCCGGACCTTGTCCACTTCCGGCGTTACGTCCATCATAATCCCCAGGGGGGTCGGGTCATCAAATTCCGGGAACGGTCCAATTGTCGTATAGGTCTGGTACGAACTATTGGTATCGCCACTGGAGCTGTTCCCCTGTTGCATTTCCCCTTCGTTGTATTCTTCCACAAACGGAACTTCCCGAACCATTTCGATATGGGCAGACCGACCGGCCAGCGTGGTAATGCGCGGAGACGCGAGCGTGTCCGCCGAGTCCATCTTGTTCGCCGCAAAAATTTTCGCAGAATAAGCCGCGCCATCCTGACCGCCGGCAATCCCCTGCAGCACAAACAGTTCATTGGAACCGTAGTTACGCATCAAACCGGTACCGCTCTCCTGGAAGGAGAGACGATGCGAACTGTATCCAGGAATCGCCTGATTGGTCCCCGTCCCATACGGCTGGTTATTCGGGTTATAGGATACCGTGTAGTCGAAACCAAGTTCTTTCAAGTCATTCTGACTGACTTCGATAAACTTGGCGGAAATTTCCACCATCGGATCCTTGTCACTGAGAATTTCCTGAATTACCTCATCAATCAGACGCAGATTTTCAATGGTATTGGTCACAATCAAACGGCTGATGCGGGTATCGTACACAATTTTCGCCCCCTGCGGGAACCGGATACCGCGGTCAATGAAAAAGGTTTTCAGAGGACTGGGATCAGCGGAGCTTTCCACATCCAGATCTCCGAAGGCGGACCGTTCCACCGGGAAAATCTTGGTTTCAAGGTCGTCCAGGGCGATATGTTCCGGAGCTACCACAACGGCATAGGGCTCCACTCGCATTTTCAGCCCGGCCGCATTGCAAAGATATCGCAATGCATCAAAGAGTGATTTTTTCGTAATAATCAGACTGATCTTTTTCTGATTCGCTTCGGGATCCAGTTCGGCGCCACCTTCCGCACCTTCCGCAAATTCGCTGTTGGGATCCATCGGCATACCGGGATCCGCCGGCATCGGCATCATCTGGTCGGGAGCCGGAGCCGGTCCCATGGCCGGATCCATCATCATGCCGTCCGGAGTCATTTCAGCCTGCTGTTGCTGGGCATCCAGACCATTGGAACGACGCAGGAAAATATTGACCCCCACCTGTTCCGGGTCATTACGTTTACTTTCTTCCTGCAGGAATTTGATTGCAGTCGGAATCGTTACTTCCTCGAAGTCGATCCGCGGAATAATAATGCTGCGGATCTTCTTATCGATTCCACCAGACACAGCATCACTCTTTTTGAACGGAGACTCCACTACGTTATCCACCGGAGTTTCTCCTTCGGGCAGCAGCGGAGTCGCCCAACGCCATTCCAGCTCAGTAACCTGTTTCCGATGCTGAGTCATATAACGACTGTCCGCAATATCACTGCTGCGCATATTGGCAGCGCGAAGATTATGCAGAGCTTCCGCATTGTAAGGATCGATCATCAAAATATCCTGATACTTGCGGATCGCCCGCTGCAACTGTCCGGCCTGAGCCAGTTCCTGCCCCTGCCGCATCAGAACCTGAATCCGATAATCCTGGCCCAATTTATCCGGCAGCAACTGTTCCGCTCCGGTATCGGCCCGGACAACCGCAGCCGCACGGCGCTTTTCAAACTCCGTAATCTTCGCCTGAATAGACTCCGCACTTTCCGGACAGTATTCGATTGCCTGTTTGCACAGACGAATCGCTTCCTCAAAATCCTGAGCCTGGGCCCGCTCCTGAGCCAGAACCACAGCATCCTGCGCCATATAATAATAGCATTTTGCAATCTGTGCCCGGCAAGCCTCTATGCGCTTGGCAAACACTTCCGTATCAAAACTGCGCAGAATTTTTACCGCTTCCAGGTATTGATTGATAGCGTCCTGATACTGCCCCTTCGAGTAGTTCGCATTGGCCTCCCGGACCTTCTGCTCCGCCTCCGCTTCAATCTGCTGCCGGGAAACCGTCTGGCGGCTGATTGTATCCCGGGCAGGCGCCGGCAACTCTTCTTCTCCGGCTGATGCCGGAAGCACGGCGCCGATGCTGACGGCAGCCGTAATCAGTGCTACTGTGTATTTTTCAATCTTCAACATGATTCAAGCCTCCGGCCTGGGGTTAACGGTTGAAATCCGGAGCACCGCGCTGCGTATTGCGCCGAATCGGCACCCCGTCATTATTGACCAGTCTGGTCGTCACAAAAATCAGAAGATTGCTCTTCGTCTTCTTTTCATACTGGCTGGAGAACAACCGACCAATCAGGGGAATATCTCCCAGAACCGGCCACCGGTCGTACAGAGTTTCCGTCTGATTATCAATCATGCCCCCCAGAACAATGGTCTCACCGTCATAGACCTTGGCATTCACGTCAATTTTCCGACGTCCGATGATCGGCATCCAGACATTATAGGTTTCCGACCAGGTCGTCACGTATTCCGGCTTCTGAGATGAAAAATCAATGTAGCCGGAGGAAATCGTCACACTGTCATCGGTCTTCCCGAGGAAAGAGACTACTTCAGGGTGCAAATCCAGGGTCACCGTATAATTGTCGGGGTCAACTTGCGGAGTCACATTCAGAATGATCCCGACATCCGTACCAGAATCTGTCCATTCCGGCACCGGAACGGTGATCGTCTGCCAGTTCCCGCTGTTTTCAACTTCCGGTTCTTCCCATGATTCCGGGAAATAGTACTGTTTGACCATTTTGATCAATGCCGGAGAACCGCTGCTTGTCGTCACTTTGGGAGCAGACAACACTTCCGTACGGTCATTCCGACTGATAGCATTCACCGTCAGGGCAAGATTGATATTGGCCCCATTGATCAAGCCATTACCAAAATTCGGGAATATCTTGAGATTGTTGATCAGTTTGATAGAATCATCCGCACTGGTTCCCCCAGTCAAAGATCCACCATCTGCATTACTATTCGAGTTGGTGTTGCGCACCGGCGAGGACGATTCCGTCATGTACCAGCCACTGTTGGCAACATCCGCAGAAGCGGTCGGATTATCAGCATCCTCTATATTGAAGAACCAGTCAAATCCGAGTTCCTGCCAGTCGTTCTCATTGATTTCCACCAGTTTGATTTCAATCGAAACCAACGGCGTTTCAATCGCATCCAGCTGCCGCAGGAGCTCATCCAGACGACGCAGATTTTCCACCGTATTCCGGACAATCAATTTATTGGCACGGCGGTCGTAGGCAATGGACGAACCGGCATCGAAACGTACACCACGCGCCGAAAAATGATTTTTCAGCAACTGAGCAGTAATTACTGCCTGTTTATTAAGAGGAGTACTCCGGACAAACCCCGTTTCCGTCAAATCGGTGCCTTCACCAATTTTGCCGAGTACGGCTTCCCCTTCCCCGCCACCGGCATCCGGCGGCATCTCATCCATGGCCGGAGCGGCAGGCGCAGGCTCCATCATACCCATTTCATCAGGCATGCCACCGGCATCGGCGCTGCCACCACCACCGTCACCACGACCGGTAATACTGACAATCAAATCCCCCCGCACCGGAAATGACTGGGTTTGCATCTCATCCACAGTGGGCCCGATGAAAATGCTGCCATCATCCACTTTGTATTTCAACCCAACATCCTGGCAGAGATACCGGAGCACTTCACTCATCGGAATCCGACTGAAACTCATCGTCACCTTATTCAGGCGATCCGCCACCGCCTTGTCAAAACCAGCAACAATATTGATTCCTTCTTTGTCCGGATCGTATACCTTGCTGCGATTGTTCAGAAAACGAATCACTGAAAGCACGTCGGCTTCATCAAACTCCACAGACGGGAAAACAATCCGTTCCATCCGACTGTAAATGCTGTCCGACACATTGGTTTTCACCTCTACCTGACGCGTTGTCGCAGCTTCCAGCTCTGTCGGGAAAATCGGTTCAATCCACGCCCAGCCGTTGGCGGCGAGCATGCCAGCCACATCCGCCTCACGTCGCGCATGCCCGGCAGTATACAGTTTGGTATACACACGCCCGAGGAACTGGGTGGCATTGAGATTAAAAGGATCAATCAGGAAAACCCGCTCCAAACGAATGCGCGCTTCATCGTAACGACCATTATCATAAAAAGTCTGAGCTTCCCGCATCAACAGGTCGATGGATTTCTGATTCGCTTCGTAGTTCTTATCAAATTCCGTCAAAGTCGTTTCTTTGACAAAACTCGCCCCCTGCATCATACGGCGGCAATCTTCATTGAAACGGTTGACTTCCTCCGCCCGAGAGGGATCTACAATAGCAGCCTCGGCCGCAATCCCCATCGCTTCCGCATAACGCTTGGCATCAGCTTCCTTGCGGGCTTTCCTCATAATACTGCGTGCCCACTCTCCACGCAATGACTTCAGTTCCGCCTCCAGTTCCTTGCGACGTTCCGCGGCCAAAGTTCCGAGATTCGCACCTTTCTCAGGAGTAAGGCGGGCGATCTGTTCCTGCAGCAACTTGTCCGCATCCCCGTAGGACTGCTTGTCACGGAGTTCTTCCGCCATGGTCGCCTTGGCATCTACATCGGCAAGCAACTTGGCGCGTGCCTCCTCCTCCTGCTGCATCAGCTGGGAGAGATTCGCGTCCGCCGCCGTCAGAGTGCCGGCGGCCAGCAACATCAGACCGATCAGCCCAAGCGAACGGGGAAACGAATTCCGGTTCAAGTTTTTCATACTTCTGTTCACTTTCATGTTATATTAAGCTATGAAATTCGACATAGTTCAACGCATCATGGGGTCCATGCCCATCATCATCATATCCTGTTCCGCATTCCGCACACGAACCCGTTCGTTCAACGGAATCTTCCCGGCTTTCGTGATCGGTTCAGGCACATCTTTGCCACGATTCCGTCCACTACGCTCCGTCAGAACCATTTCATTCGTTTTCAAATCAATGCTCTTGACCCGATAACGACTCATTCCGGTACGACGATTTCCCAAGGTGAACTCCTGCTCTATATCCAGCGTCAATTCCCGATTGTCGCCGATATCCTTCACGAAAGCCTTCGGTTCCGGCGAGAAGACGTCTTTCCCCACCTGCATGAAAATCTTGGTATTACCACCCAGCAATTCCAGCACGATTTCCGATTTATCGTCAATCACTTCCGATCCGCCGACATCCCGCTTCGTATGGTTCAACTTGATCTCTGCCACCCGATAATCCCGGTTGTCAATCTTGACAATATCATTGAGCGAGGTAAATAACGTCTTGCTCGTATCTGTACGGTTGATCTGAACGTCCCACGTCGATTTATCTTCACTGTTGTTGGTATTGACTTTCATCAGCATAAACGGCAGTTTGATCTTGTCAATATTCACCAGCACCAGCCGATGCCACAACGGAGGCCGGGATCTCGGCTCGTTCATCAAAGTCTTCTGCTTATACTCATAAAGGTTGGAAAAACCATCCCCATCCAGGTCATCCAGCACATTACCGGGATCGTTGACATCCAACCCGAACTTTTCCTTGACCGCATGCGGAATCCCGCACCCGTCAGGATCCTCAGGAGTCCCCCGCCCCAGAACAACCTCCGGCCCCTCCACTTTCGGAGGAGGAACAAGTTTTTTACCACACAACGGACATTCACGGTTTTCAAAAAAGTACAAAGGAATAATCCGTTCACAATGCCCGCAACGGGCAGCACCGAATGTTACGACCAGGTCGGAAAAATAATTCTTGTGCTTTTCGTTACGCGCTACCGCAGGAGTCCAGTCATTGCCAAAAGCAAACAGCTTCGCACGGTCAAACTGCTCTGCCGTCGGACTCACAGGAGTAAAATCAGGATCCCGCGTCGGCAATGTCAAGCCTTCCCGATTGATCTTGGCTGTTTCCTGCACAATCTGCAGCAAATAAACCATGGAGCCGATGAACAGCAGCAGCAAAACTGCCAGCACCAGCTTTTCATAATGTCTCTTCAGAAATTCCAAGGTAAAGCCTCCTTACCTTATCAGTTAAGCTCAGGTTCCGCCAACGCCACATATTCGACATCAAACACAGCTTCGCAATTCGGACTGCCCCCAAACAACTTCCGGCCATACCCCGGTCGTTTGTCATACGGCAGCTTCTGAATTTCTTCGCGAATCTGTGCCAGTGTCTTGACCGGCTGCTGCGCCTGAGAAGGATCTTCCGGCCCTGCCATCATTTCCGGAGGCATCATCGGATTACGCATACCGGGCATCATCCCCGGGCCCCCCATTTCCGGAGGCATCCCGGAAGCCGCATCCGTTCCGGTATTCAAGCCTTCCAGTTCCAGACGCAACCGTTCTGCTTCGGCAGCCCGTTCCTGGAAAACGTTCTGAGCACCATCGCTATCCGCATAGAGAAATACACTGCGGACAATGTACATCCGGTGCTCCCGCGTGGCTTCATGCAACGCTTTGACAAATGCCCGGATCTTATTCAGATCCCCGGAAACTCCGAAAGTATAATGATAGATCACATAGTCGCCGACCCGCTCACTTGCCATGTTCCGGATATAGAACGAATACAGGGCATTGACGCCAGACTTTGCAATTCGGGTCGCCAGGTCGCCGATCACCTGCCAGTTACGCACAATATCCGGCACCATCTCCGGCAACGGCGGATTTTTATAATCAAAGCCGAATGAAGCTGCCTCCCCCTGAAGTTCCACTTTGTTTTCTGCAAACAAATCCACCATTCTGGACCGCATACTCCACATATAACGCAAGCAGTTCTCCGGCGAATTTTCCATATTCCGCTGCACCCCAAGCGCAGTCATCAGTACTTCGTCAACATTGGAGGAGCTGAGCGGCTCAGCCGTAACTTTCTGAAATTCCTTCCGGAAAGCCTCTACCGCCTGATTCCACTTAGGATAGTCCCGTTTGAATCGCTGGTAAAAACGATCGCGTCCCCCCAGCGCGGTACGGTTGGTGTCTTCTTCCCAAGCCGCACGGAATTTCTCCAGAAACTCCGGCAGCTTCACGCCCAGAGTAGCGGCAAAAGCTTCCAGTGCAGGCTCTTTGACTTTTCCAAAAAACTGTTGCAATTGCGCTGTATTCTTTCGATAAAGCGCAGTTTCTTCCTCAATCGGTTTGATATTGCCCTTCACCGGCGCCGGTTTCTGCTGGATCAACTCCCCGATCTGATTGCGCAACTCCTCCGCCTGCTGGAAATAGTTATACATCCGGGAATGTTCAATCACCACCAGTACCAGCAGCGCCAGCGATATGATGACTGCTACGCTGAGTACAATCAGCAACACCAGATTGTCTTTAATGAATCGCTTCATGCGCGCACCGTTATTTCTTAATGGGTTCTTTTAATTTAACCAGAGCCGTAAAAGACTTCAGATTATCCGTGCCACGTCCGCCTTCATACTCCTGAATCACAAAGGCGTCATCTGCATCAGAAAAATACTTCGTATTCTTCAACGCCTTGCGGAACTCGTCCTCCACCAAGTCATTATCGAGGGTCAGCGTATAAAACTTCAACCGCAGCTCCTTGACATCAGACAGCTTCTCGGCCTCCTTGCGCACAAAAACCTTCGTTTCCGGTGCAAGAGACGCACTTTGCTGCTCCGGTGCCATCCCCGGATCCATTGGACCGAAAAGTCCCATATCCGCCATCATCGGGTCTACATTTTGCGTGACCTGTGGTTCAATCGTCGTACCTTCGCCTTCCAAAGCCACCAGCCACATCATATCCGGCATGATCTGCTGCAGCTCCTGAAGCATACCAATCCATTTTTCCCGCTCCCGGAAGAAGTTTGCAGCTTCGTCGTAAGCGGCACGTGCGCTGTTCAACTCTCCTTCCAAGCGTTTGATCTGATCCCGCATCTGCTGGGTACTCTCCACACCACCTTTAGTACCACTGACCAGAGTCATACTGTATTGCTTCCGGTGCATAACAGCCGCCAGGAAGATCAGCAGACAGAGAACCACGGAAGCGGCACTGATATAAAAATAAACCTTTTTGCGCTGGAAAGCCTTCTGGAAACGGATCGACTGCGGAATCAGGGAAATATCCACCGGACAGGTGGTAATCTTACGCAGGCTCATCCCCACCAGTTCCGGAAACATCGGGGCCACATCAAGCAACTGCTGCCGATCCACCTGATCCCCCAGAGTCACAGCCGAAAATACGTTAAGATAGTCTACCGGGAGATGCAGTTTTTCGTGGAAAAATTCCTGCGTGTAATACATCAAAGACCCGCCACCGGCCAGCAGCAGCCGCACCGGAGCATTGCCGCCATGCTGGGAACGCCATACGTTGATGGAACGGTTGATTTCCCCATGCAGACGCGTCATGACGTTTCGTGCAATTTTTGAAATTGTCGCAGCAACTTCCGATTCAGGCTCTTCGTAAGCCCCGCCGAGTGCTACGAAACCATGACGCCGTTTGAGCTCTTCGGCTTCCTGAAAACTGATGCCGAACTCCTTGCTCACCTGCTGCGTAACCGTATCACCGGCAATTGGAATGCTACGTACAAAAATACGACCGGCGTCCGCAATGACCAGACTGGTACAACGACCGCCGATATTCAGAAGAAGCGTACTTTCATCACCGGCACATTGAGTAGCCTTCGCGGCATTGAACATTGCCACCGGCGCAATATCCACGGAAAGAATGTCCTTGCCGGAATCCAGGATGACATCGGTATACATCGTCACCTGTTCGTTCTTAACAGCAACGAACAGAGCTTCGAAATCCTCGTTTTCCTCAACCTCGACGATCGGCTCCTCTTCCGGATTCTCCGATTCAATGGTATGTTCTATTTTCTGGATATGACTGATCAGCTGATATCCCCAGACCACTTCGTCCATCGGATAGGGGACCACTTGCTTGGCTTCAAACTCGACAATACGCGAAACCGCGTTCATGTTGCCACTCAATGGCGGCAACTTCGACAATCGAGAAAAAGAGGTCTGCCCGGAAATCGACAAACAAACGCTCTTTGACCGGAACTGATGTTCAGCCAGCAGCTGCCGATAGGCTTCCGCAAAGGCCGCACCCGGATCCGCGTCCCGATCCTCAAAATCGTGAAACGCGAACTTCTCCAGCACAACACCGCCGCCCTCCGGAAAGGAGAATTCCGCCATCTTCAAACTGGCGCCGCCGATGTCAATCGCTAATACTGAGTTTTCTTTCTTTGCCATATCCTGCCACTATTTTCAAGATTATTGAAAACTTCGAAACGGAATCACCGGCGCGAATCCTTCCCCGCCGATTCATCATAAATCAGATCGTAAAAATCATAATTGTAAAGGGCCCAGGGAGTCTTCTCTTTGGAATACAAGCCTCCCGGAATGCGGACAATATCGGAATAATTCTTCTCAAATTCCCGCATCAGATTCCGTACTTTGGCCAAGTCGCTGCTGCGTTTGACAAACCCCCCGTTATACCAGTAGCCTTCCCCCAGCAACACTCGCCCGGGACCGAAAAACTGGATACGCGCAGCCAGAATCATTGAGGTGGAAAAAGGTTTCCCTTTCACATAATAACGGTCCATCAACTTCGGGGGAACCAGCAACAGGCCCTGATGGTCATCGCCATCTGCCGGAATGGTCAGAAATCGGGTCTTGCCGGTCAAAACAATGTAGAGAGCCTCTTTGTTCCCGGAAGATTGGGCACTGGTTTCTGAATTGATGATGAGTGTGCCCTCCATCGTTACATCATCAAACCAGTCTTTATTCTCGCTTTTCGGTACAAAAACCGTTTCAAAGGCAACCCATTTATTTCGCGTTGAATTGCGTTGGGTATTATTGATGTTCGTGTAGTTGACAATCGGTGTACTGGTAAACTGCAACTTGATATCCGATACAACAATATCTTCCCGGGCAGCACGCGCCTGGGGAGTCGGAGCAGCAACCGCTTCAAAACAAAACAGAGCCAAGCAGATCGCCGCCGGCATTCTGTGCCATGATCGATTCATTCAGACTCCTTCCATACCGCCGGGCAACCGGCATTGCATCCGTTCGTTATTTCTTTTCAGGCTCCGCCGTGGAAGCTGCCTCCCCGGAAACCTGCTCGGTCTTCTCCGTCACCACTTTTTCAGCGGGAGCCGCAGCCTCTGACATTTTGTCCTTTTCCTCGGGAGCCACTGCAGCGGCCGCCTGTGAGGTCTGCTTCAGTGCATCATTCACTCCACTGATGGAAGAATTAGCCTGATTGGCACCATGGCCAATCAAGGTCGCCAGAAACAGCGTGAACAGAAAAAATATCGCAGTCAGAAACACCGTCGCCTTGGTCAGATGGCTTCCCGCCTGAGCGCCGAATACCGACTCTCCAATCCCTCCAAAAGTGGCACCAAGTCCCCCGCTCTTGGACGGCTGAATCAAAATCAGCCCGATCAGCAGCAGCGCCACCACCACTACCAACGCATAAAGAATTACTGTTAATACCGCCAACATAAATACTACCTTACCCTAGAAATTTTCCGGTAAACAAAGAAACACCGGTTATTATATAACGCCGTAAAAACAAAAAATCAACCCGTTTTTGAAGGGATATGGCAATATTTTTTCAATATTGGCGTTTTTACGGCGTTTTTTCCGGGGAAAAATCCTGTTTTCAAGCCTGTCCGGCTGCAATCGCGTTCTTGACCAATGCGGCGAAACTGTCGGCCTTCAACGCCGCTCCGCCGATCAGTCCCCCATCAATGTCCGCCTGAGCACAAAGTGCCGCGGCGTTTTCGGGTTTCATGCTGCCGCCATACTGAATGGTAATGGCATCCGCCGCCGCCTGACCGAATTCCCCTGCCACGAAAGAACGGATAAAACGATGCGTTTCTTCCGCCATTTCCGGTGTCGCGGTTTTTCCGGTCCCGATCGCCCACACCGGCTCATAAGCCAGGATCAGACCGGCAACCACTTCCGCGTCCAAACCGGCCAGGCCCCCGCTCAGCTGAGCAGCCAGCACCTTTTCGGTATTGCCGCTTTCACGTTCTTCCAGTGTCTCTCCGATACATACAATCGGCTTGAGACCGGCATTCAAGGCGGCCTTCAGCCGCTGATTGACCGTCGCGTCGGTTTCGCCGAAGTACTGCCGCCGTTCGCTGTGACCGATAATGACGTATTCCACTCCGGCTTCTTTCAACATATCGGCGGAAATTTCCCCGGTAAATGCACCGGACTTTTCCCAATGTACGTTCTGAGCACCGAGTTTGATATTGCTACCTGCGATGGCTTCCGCCACTGCCCCGAGCGTCGTGAAGGGGGGACAGACAATGATTTCCGCCCGGGCCGGGCAAACGTCCGCGACCAGACCTTTGAGAGCTTCCACCAGCGCTTTACCTTCCGCGGCGGTCTTGTTCATCTTCCAATTACCGGCAATGACTGTTTTACGGGCCATAATCTTCTTCCTTGTATTCCAGGTTTTTCCCTAACTTAAAAGTTCCGCATCAGCCTGTCAACACACAGAACCGATGGGAACAATACCACGTTACAACCTATTTTTCAACCCCGTCCATCAAAAATCCATTTCCCTGTCCCGCGTTTCTTTATCATCAGACTGGGATGATATCGCAGAAATCCCCTCCTTCACCGGGTTCCCGCAATTTGAAAAATCAACTGTTCCAGAATCATGCGCGGCTCTCCACCACCGGAAACCAGCGCCCGGTTCGCTTCCAGCACGGATTTTAAAATCCCGGCCAGCTCGGCATCACCGAAGGACATGGCCCGCTCGCACATTTTATACGCCCGAAACGGATGTAATTTCAACAAATGGTTTTCCGGAAATTTATCCCGGACCTCTCCCGGCAACTGATCAAATGTCCGGGGGTTGACCCGGGTAATGCCCAGTTCTCTCATAGCTTCCCGGGTTTGAAGAAGCTGTTGAAACTCCGATGCAACCGACGCCAGGACCCGCAACTCAGCATCTCCCTGACGCATCAATGTATCCAGAACTTCCAATGCGTTCCGAACGTTCCGTTCCATTAATGCACCGGTAAATGCCCAGCTTACCGCTTCCGGCGTCCGACTGCACACTGCACGGCAATCGGCCAGAGTAATTTCCGGTGCCTCCCCCACATAGCAGAACAGCTTCTCCAGTTCCTGTGCCATGGTACCGGAATTGCCGCCTACGATCTCTTCCAGGTACTGCATCGCTTGCGGTGCGATGGTTTTGCCCGCTTCACGACAGGCCTCCTGCAGTCGATGTCGACGATTCTCTGCAAAGTTACGGTCGGTATTTCTGGGCGCGCTCAGAAGAAACAGCTCCGCGCCGGCAGTCTTTATTTTTTTGGAAAAGCTCTTGCGCCCGTCCAATCCGGTACCGTTGATCAGTACCGATTGCTCCGGCGGCAGGGAGGAACAAAGCAGCCGCGCCACTTCACCCGCCGCACTTTTGGCCTCCAGAGCGCTCGACAATTCGTCGAAAAATGCAAAATTGCGCAACCAGATCACCTGATGATCGGACAGAAACGGCGGCGTCCGCAATGCAGCCAGCATTCGATCGGCAATCTCCGAAAATTTCAGCTCATCCCCAGTACCGGGAATCACTTCCAGTGCGGGATCCGTCTCCGGATCTCCTCCGCACAGCTCCCATGCCAGCTCCCGCGCCTTCGCTTTGATTGCGAAGTCGTCATCGCCACTGACTACGCAGAGCCGTCCCATGATTATTCTCCGTCTTTTTCGGCCTCGTCTTCGCGCCCGATCACGCTTTCTATGAAGAACTGCGGCCGTGCCCGCACATCCGTGTAGATTCTTCCGATATACTCTCCCAGCAGCCCCATCCCGATCAACAATACGCCGCAGATGATGAATTGAATCGCAAACAGCGTAAACACCCCCTGCGCCGACCAGTCTTCAGAATCAAACAACCGCCGGATAATGATATAAATACTCAGCAGAAATCCGAAAAACGCCAGCCCGCTCCCCACATACGTCATCAGCCGCAAGGGAAATGTGGTCATGCAGGTCAGCAGATTGAACTGCAGATTGATCAACTTGAAAAACGAGTACTTCGATTCTCCTGCCGCCCGTTCACTATGCCCGACCGGAATTTCGCAGGTATTCCGGGCGAAACTGTTCCCGAGCACCGGAATAAAGGTACTGCGTTCATTACACAGTTTCATCGCTTCCACCACATGCCGCCGATAAGCGCGGAGCATGCAGCCGTAGTCATGCATTTTTACGCCGGTAGCGCGCTGTGCGGCGATATTGACGATCTTGGACGGCAAGGTACGCAACAACGAATCCTTGCGATTCTGCCGCACTGTCCCGACAACGTCGTTGCCGGCCTCGGCGGCCTCCACCAGCCGGGGAAATTCCTCCGGCGGATTCTGCAAATCTGCGTCAATCGTAATTACCAGATCACCACGCACCAGTGAAAATCCCGCCATGATCGCGGAATGCTGTCCGTAATTACGATTCAAAATACAGGCAACAACCTGTCCCGGATGTGTTTCCGCCGCCCGGGTCATGATTTCCACAGAACGGTCGCGGCTGCCGTCATCCACCAGAATCAATTCATACCGCTTCCCGGTTTTTTCCAGCGCCGCCAGCGACCGGGAAATCAGCTCCTCCAGGCAGCCCTCCTCGTTATAAACCGGTACGACCACCGACACGAAATTCACTGCATATGACTTCATTTTTCACCACCGGAACTTGTCTTTTCTGTTTTTTTATCGGTTTTCAGCTCGGCGGGAACGTCCAGAACCCAGACCATGTATTTCTTTTTCCCCCGGCGCTCCAGTTTCCACGCCCCCTCCTTCAGATCCGGCTGATCCGACGGAATGTCAATCCCCAATTGCGCAAACGCTGCCGTCATCGGTTTCAGGTGTTTTTCCCGGGACTCGCCAATCAACAGAATCCGACGTCCCCGGCGCGCTTCCAGAAATGCCCGCAACCCGTCCGGCTGATCCGTGAAGGCAATCGGCTTTTCCAGCTGCAGATAAAAAAGCAAAGTCGCATTGACATCATTGTCCCAAGCCAGCCAATCCTCCGCCGGCACTTCCCGGACCCAGCCGCGCAATTCATGGGCAAACGGTTTGGTAAAACGGAATTCGCTCCAGGGCGGCAAAATGCAGCTGAACAATCCGCCGATCAGAATACATCCGCCCACCACCGTCGCCGCCAACGGTACCGGCAGGCCACTCCAGCGGGCACAGAAGCCCCGGCGCTGTTCGTCCCAGTAAAGCAGCGCCAACACCAGCAGTCCCAAAATCGGCATCGATACCAGAAACAACAACGGCGGACGAAATTGGAAAAGCCGTTCCCAGAAAAACAGCATCAAAACACTGATCAGTGCTACGGATGCAATCAAAATCACCCCTATACGCATGAAGATAGTGGCATAACGATTCCACTGCTCCCGTCCTTCGCCCAGCAGCGAACGGGCGGTCAACACCAGACAGAAGGGCATCAACGGCAGAATGTAATACCACCGCCGGGAACCGGAAGCGGTAAAACACAGAAACATCAGCAGAGTTCCGATGGCAAGATCCCGAGTTTCCGGACGCAATTTCTTCCAATCCTTCACAAATGCCACCACTGCGATAATAAAGAACAGGGACCACGGCAGCAGCACCCTCGGCAGTTCGTACAGATAACTGTAAATCGGATCTTTGTGGTCAAACGGCTGAAACACCCGGATTACATTTTCCCGCCACACCAGCTCCAGGCCGGACAGCTGATGTTCCGGTGCCCGGTACCCCTCCGGCATCGGCAGCACCGACGCCAGATAAAACGGCACGAAATACAGCGCTCCGGCCAATATAAATGCCGCCACATTGGAAAATTTCAGATGCTTCTTCCACAATCCGTCCCGCCAGAGAAACGGGGAAATCACCACAAACGGCATCACCAGCGCCGGCAACCCCTTGGCCCATGCCCCGCAGAAGGCAATCAGATAAAACAGCAGATAACTCCAGAATCCGGCCTTCTGCGCGCAATGCAGAAACCACGCCGCCGCCAGCACAACCGCCGCCACATTGGCCATCTCCGCCGCCGCCACCCGGCCCCAGAAGACAAAGCCGTAACATCCCGCCAGCAGCCACCCGGCCAGCAGTGCCGTCTGCCGGTCATACAGCTGTCGGGCCAGACGCAGCGTCCCCCATAACGTCACAAAGCCTGCCAACACGCTGGGCAGCCGCACGATAAATTCGTTCAATACGCCGAACAACAACGCAAACGGCAAAATCAGCCAGTAGGTCAGATGCGGTTTGTCAAAATAGACCACGCCGTTGATCGCCGGATGCAACACATCCGAATGCAGCAGCATGTTTCGGGAAATCTCCGCCCAACGGTCTTCCGATCCCCATAAATCATTGCGTCCCAGGAACAACAGCAATGCTGCTGCAGTGAACAGCCACAACCACTTTTCCGAACCGCGCCAGGTTTCCGGATCGCGTCCTTCCATATGCACAACAGGCTGCATCATGCCAGCACCTTCCGAATTGCCGCCACCACATCATCCACATCTTCCGGAGTCATATCCGGGAAAAGCGGCAATGAACAAATGTGGTCGCTGTTATATTCGGTCACAGGAAGCATTCCGGGCCGGAATCCCATGACTTCACGATAATATTTCTGCAAATGAGCGCAGCGGAAATGCAGACCGGTGCCGATATTTTCCGTCTTCAACGCCGACATGAATTCATCCCGTGTCAACTTCGGAGAATCCACCCGCACCACGAAGAGATGCCAGGCGTGTTCAAAATCATATCCGACGGGATCTTTCAACGGACGGATTTCATCCACTCCAGCCAGTTTTTCCCGGTAACGCATCGCCAGCTCCCGCCGCCGCCGGTTGATGTTGACCAACCGATCCAACTGGCTCACCCCCAGGGCTGCCTGCAGATCAGTCAGATTGTACTTGAATCCCGGTTCCAGCACTTCCGCCTGAGGTGAACGACCCCGGTTCTGCCGGTCGAAAGCATCCATACCGATACCGTGAAATTTCCACCGCCGGATCGCATCCGCCAGCTCTTTGTCATCCGTCACCAGCATTCCCCCTTCCGCAGTGGTAACGTTCTTAATGGCATGGAAAGAGTAGATGGCGGTATTGCCGGCACCGACATGCCGTCCCTTATAATAGGTCCCCAAAGCGTGAGCCGCGTCCTCCACAACCGGGATGTCACCCGCCACACGCCGGATCCCATCCAGATCCACAGGGGCTCCGGCGTAATGAACCGGCACGATCAAGCGGGTTCGATCGGTCAATACGGCAGCAATGCTTTCCGGCGTGGCGAGCAGTGTTTCGGGGTCTACCTCGCAGAAAACCGGTTTCGCTCCGGCCAGCACGATCATATTGACAATGGAAACCCAGGTCATGGAAGGAGTGACAACTTCATCTCCCTCACCGATTTTCATCACTTTCAGCAACAGGTGCATCGCCGCGGTGGCCGAGGAGAGGGCCACGGCGTACCGGTTCCCGGTCAGATGGCAGACCTTCTCCTCGAATTCCACATTTTTCGGACCGTTGGTGATCCAGCCGGAGCGGAGCACTGCAGTTACGGCTTCAATATCGGCCTCATTGATGGCAGGCCGGGTAAACGGCAAAAAATCACTTCTTTTCATCCGGATATTCTCCTGAATTTTGAATCATTAATGTATTGCCGATTCTGTAAAAATGCAAATATCCCGGATTTGCCAAAGAACCGATAAAGCTGTATAGTATATCTTTCAATACGTCCGGAGTTGTTCGTCTTCTCCGGTTGTTTTCCGGGAGGAAGGGTATTCCGGTCCCGGCATGTTCCCGTACAGAGAGATTCAGGATCATTTCAGTGGAATCAATTGGGTTATGGAAATGGACAACATCGCCGTCCGGCAGCGGCTCATCAACAACTGCCGTCAGATCATCGTCAAGGCCGGGACCCGGTTGTTAACTGACCGGAGCCGAATTTCCGAGCTGGTTTCCGGTATTACGGTCCTGCGAAACCGGGGATTCCGCGTCCTGCTTGTTTCCTCTGGTGCCGTCGGCATCGGCATGCGGCAGCTGAAACTTAAAAGAAGACCTAGAGAACTATCTAAAATACAAGCACTTGCAGCTATTGGGCAATGCCGGTTGATGGCGATTTACGAGGCGGAGTGCCGGCGACGCGGTTTTCAATCCGCACAATTGCTTCTCACCGCTGCGGACCTGCGCTCCCGGGAACGTTATCTCAATGTCATGAACTGTATCAACGCCCTGTGGGAACGGGATGTACTGCCGATCGTCAACGAAAACGACTCGGTTTCCGTAGACGAACTGAAATTCGGAGACAACGACATTCTTTCCGGCATGCTTGCGACTTTAACCGGTTCCCAGCTGACGGTGATTCTCACCACGGAACAGGGACTGCGGGTACGGCGGGATGGCGTACTGGGCGAACGAATCTCCGTGGTGCCCAAAGTGGATGCCGCCGTGCGAAATATGGCCGGAGGAACCGATAACGCCGAATTTTCCATTGGTGGAATGAGTTCCAAAATCCGCGCTGCCGAAATGGTGACTGCCGCCGGAGAATCCCTCTGGATCGCGGATGGACGGGAAGACGGCATTCTTGAAAAAATCGTTCATGCAGAAGATGTAGGCACTCTTTTCATACCTGGTGCCAATCGTGTTTCCGGACACAAGCGCTGGTTGAAATTCTTTGCCTGCAGTACCGGTTCGCTGGTCGTCGATCAGGGGGCTGCGGAAGCGCTCCGGAATAAGGGCGGCAGCCTGCTGCCCTCCGGCGTAGTCGAAATTCGCGGCGGCTTCAAGCGAGGCGATACGGTGGAAGTGCTGGATCCGGCAGGCAAAATCATCGCCCGCGGTCTGGTCAACTATTCCAGTACGGAATGCGCCGCTATCCGGGGAATGCATTCACCGGAACTGACCCGGGCACTCGGCCGCGCTGCTGACGACGAAATCATCCACCGCGACAATCTTTCGCTGGTTTGAACGGTGTCGCCGGAGAAAAACATGCGGATTTATATCAAAACCTACGGCTGTCAGATGAACGAGCGTGATTCGGAAGCGCTCGCCGGCATGCTTGCTGCCCGGGGGCATCAACTGGTTCACTCCGAAGAAGAAGCGGATGTGTTGCTGTTCAATACCTGCAGCGTCCGGGAACAGGCGGAGCGCAAAGCCATCGGGAAAGTCGGTTTCATGAAGAAACTGAAACAGAAAAATCCGGATTTGCTTATCGGTATTCTCGGCTGTATGGCACAGCGACGTGGTGAAGAGCTGTTTTGTGAGCTGCCCCATCTGGATTTCGTTCTGGGAACGGGCAGGCTGCACACCTTGCCGGATCTGCTGGAAAAACTCGCAGCAGAACGAAAACACGTGGTGGATGTGACGGAAAGCAGTGCCGTCCTGACTGCCATGGGCTGCCATTATCCCGCTCCCGGGAGTTGCGCGGCGCAAATCGCCATCACCCGTGGCTGTAACCGGTTCTGCGCCTATTGCATTGTTCCCTATGTCCGCGGGCGGGAGATCAGTCGCGACCGTGCTGATGTCATCCGTGAGGCGCGCGAGCTGGCGGATACGGGTATCCGGGAAATCCTTCTGCTGGGGCAGAACGTTGCCGCTTACGGTCTTGGGGGCAATATCCAGCCACCGCCGCCGGATGTTTCTCCTTTCGCGGACCTGCTGGAAGAACTGGCGCAAATCGACGGCATTCAGCGCATTCGTTTCACGTCTCCCTACGTCAGTTATTTCAACGACCGGTTGATTCAGGCCATCGCTGCGACACCAAAGGTCTGCCGGAATATTCATCTGCCGCTGCAGTCCGGTTCCAACCGGATTCTCCAGGCAATGAATCGCCAATATACGGCGGAATCTTATTTGGAAACAGTGGAAAAACTGCAGACTGCCATGCCCGGCATTACCTTCTCCACCGACATCATTGTCGGTTTTCCCGGAGAAGAGGATTCTGATTTCAATGCTACCCGGGAACTTATGGAACGCGTCGGTTTCGACAATGCCTTTATCTTCAAATATTCTCCCCGTCCCGGGACCAGGGCGGCAACATGGGAAGATCGGGTACCGCAGAGCGTGAAGGAAGAACGCAATCAGCTGCTGCTGGAGGATCTGGCCGCCCGCACCCGCCGCCATTTGCGAGCTCTGGTGGGTACGAAACAATCCGTTCTGGTGGAAGGTGTCAGCAAACGCATGCAGGAACGCTGGAGCGGCAGAACCGACGGAAACCGGACTGTACACTTCCTGCCGGTTGACGGGCTCAAGGCCGGAGATATGGCAGACGTCCGGATTCTGAGAGCGGGAAATGTCTCTCTTTTCGGAGAAATTGTCCGGAAAGAAGGGAAATAACCTTATCCGTCACTTCTCCGTCACTTTTATAACCGATTAATAATTAAAAGAGCAGATGCAATAAAATTGACGGATGCATGAAGCAGGCACGGTAGCAGGAAATTGCCGCTGCGCTGGTAAACATATTGAAAGGCCAGCCCCATCATCAACAGTGCCGGAAACCCTGCTGCAAAACCGTGAATTCCTGCGAACAGTAACGCTGTTCCTGCAAAGGCCGTTTTTTCCCCCAGCGGCAGTAACAATCCATAGAGCAACCGTCGAAACAATATCTCCTCGAACAGAGGTGAAAGCACCGTTACGGAAAATACCATCCATAATGCCATTCCCCACGGAGCCCGGGCAATCAAGTGTGCCACCTCCTGCTGCGCGGCACAGGAAATTCCCAGATAACGGAGCAGGGACATCCAGACCGACGTCAGTACTGCATTTACCGCCAGCAAAATCACCAGCACCCGGAACAGAAGCAGCCAGTCCTCTCCTGTAATTTCATTGCGAACAGATAATTTTTCCCGTAAATATCCCCGTGGCTCGGCATAGAACAGTCCCAATCCTACCAGTCCCCCCCCGACCAGTGGAGAAAGCAACAACCCGATACTGCCCCCCAGAAAAATGAGCGGCAGCATGAACCGCCATGACAGAGAAATTTTCCACGGAGTCATTACTGTTTCGCGTTATCTATTATTTTACAACCACTTGCCGGCATAATACCTGAACTCGGAGTCTTCTTTTGCCGGCAACAAGTCACTGTTCTCTGGAAACAGCATTTTCCCGGATAAAATGCTCAATCCGTTCCAGAGCGGTTGTAATATCAGCGATAGAAGCAGCGTAACTGCAACGGATAAACCCCTCTCCACAAGCACCGAAAGCTGTGCCTGGAACCACCGCGACCCGCTTGGACTCCAGCAGTTTTTTAGCAAATTCCATGGAGCTCATTCCGCTGGAACGAATGTCCGGAAAGGTATAAAACGCCCCTTTCGGCATCAGACACGGCAGTCCGATGCGATTGAATCCGTTGACAATCAGATTGCGTCGCTCACAATAGGAGTCACGCATTCTTTTCATCTCTTTTTCACCATTGCGCAGAGCCTCCACCGCCGCCTCCTGTGCGGTGATGGAAGCGCACATGATCGCATACTGATGGATTTTCATCATGGCGTCAATGATGTCACGCGGTCCACAGGCGTAACCAATCCGCCAGCCGGTCATGGCAAATGCCTTGGAAAATCCATGCAGAAAAATGGTACGTTCCCGCATTCCAGGCAGCGATGCAATGGAAACATGCGTCCCTTCATACAGCAGTTCCGAATAAATCTCATCGGTAATCACCACCAGATCGTGTTCGATTGCCAGTGCGGCAATTTCCCGCATATCTTCCAGCGGCAACACTGCACCGGTGGGATTGCAGGGAAAATTCAACAGCAGCACTTTGCTTTTCGGAGTGATTTTTCTACGCAATGCTTCCGCTTTGAGAGCAAAAGCGTTTTCAACGGAAGTTTCCACCACCACTGGTATCCCGTGCGCCATACGGATCTCCGCCGGATAGGAAACAAAGCAGGGCTCCGTATAAATCACCTCATCACCGGGATTGATCAACGCTCGGAGTGCCACATCAAGTGCTTCACTGACACCAATAGTCACCAAACATTCATTCTCCGGAGCATATTCCACATGATAATTCCGGCGAAGATAACGACAGATCTCTCGCCGCAACGTCAGAGTTCCGAGGTTGGAAGTATAGGACGTATGTCCTTTTTCCAGAGAAAATACAGCGCTCTCCCGGATTGTCCAGGGAGTAACGAAATCCGGTTCGCCCACTCCGAGAGAAATAACGTCTTTCATTGTATTGACCAGATCGAAAAACTCCCGGATACCACTTTTCGGAAGTTTTGCGATATGATCCGCGACGTATTGTTTACGGACAGATTTTGAGCCGTTCATAGTCTTCCTCCTCCCCCATGATCCTGCCGGATTCCTTGTATTTTTTCAACTGAAAGGAAGTTGCCGTGGACAAAACTCCGTCGATAGTCGCGAGTTTTGCTGAAACAAATGAAGCCACCTCCTGAAGGGAATCCCCCTCCACTTCCAGCAGCAGGTCATAATTGCCGGAAACCAGATAAAGCCGGATCACTTCCGGAAAACGGGCAATGCGGCGGGCCACTTCGTCGAAACCCCCATCGCGCCGTGGCGTAACCCGAACCTCGATCAACGCCCGCACTTTCCCATCCGATAAAGCATCTTCATTGATGACCGCGGTATATCCCTGAATGATCTGAGCATCTTCCAGAGCTTTCACCCGTTCGGCGACTTCTTCTTCCCTTCTGTTCAACCGGGCAGCCATGGCAGCGGCGGAAAGCCGGGCATCCTCCTTGAGCATTCTTACGATTTGTTCGTCCAACATATCTTTTCTCCCAATCTGACGGAGTAGATCCGTCATTTCCCCGTTATTTTATAAATATTTAATTATCAAATATTAAAATTTAATCATCAACAAAATTGAAAACAAAATTCCGTTATATATAAAACTATCTAGAACGTCAAAAACTCCCCCCATACCGGGAATCCAGTGTGCTGAATCCTTGACACCACAAGCCCTTTTCAATGCCGATTCCGTCAGATCTCCGGCAAAACTGCCGACGGCCAGTATCAGACCGGCCAGCAGACACCAGCCGATTCCAGTCTGCACCGGAGCAGCTCCACAGGCATAAAAGATTAATGCGGTTCCTACAGAAAAAAGAATGCCGCCCAATGTTCCCTCCACCGATTTTTTCGGACTGATAGACGGTATTATCTTATGATTGCCACCGGGCATCCACTTTCCGGAGAGCACACCTGCAATATATCCGCCGGTATCCATCGCCTTGGTTACCAGCACCAGAAACAGAAAATTCATGGAACCGGTACGAATTTCTTCTATCGTCCCATCCGCCGTCAGAAAAACATCTTTTGAGTAATAAATCACCACCAGCAACAGATAAGGGACTGCAATAAATAAAAAAGTACCACAGGAAACAAGAAATTTCTTCAAAAACAGAATCCGATCCGAAACCCGCAACAATGCCAGCCAACTTCCGAATAACAGCAGAAAAAACAGACAGAATATAACCGCTTTCCCTGCCGGCCATTCGTTTCCCAGTATCACCGCCCAGAAAAACAGAGCTGTCAAAATTCCCGTCACTTTAGGAAATGACGGAACTCCCGCCTTTTCCAGCATTTGCAGCACTTCCAGCGTCAAAGCGAACATCATCAACCCGGATAACGCCCAGAAAATCCACGGCCCTCCGTCCTTCCAGAAAATCGTCAGCAGAAATATCCCCAGCAATATCGGAAAACTGATTGCCCTGAATTTAAACATTCCCTTGTTCCTTTCCACTCTCCGTCACTTCGTTCAGCGTCCGCCGAACCGGCGTTTTCTCCGGGAAAATGCCGTTACCGCTTCCACCAGATCCCCGGCAGTAAAATCCGGCCACAATTTATCCGTTATATAAAATTCCGAATAGGCCAGCTGCCATAGAAGAAAGTTACTGATTCGCAATTCACCACTGGTACGGATCATCAGATCCGGATCTGGAATCTCCGGATCATAAAGAAACGAAGAAAATAAGGCCTCGTTCACCTGTTCCGGGTGAACTTTTCCTGCCGCCACCGCCTTTGCCAACGCAGCGGCAGCATCCGCTATTTCCGCCCGCCCGCCGTAATTCAAGGCAAGAATCAATGTTCCGGCACGGTTGTTCCGGGTCAAATCGACTGCTCGAAGCAATTTTTTCGCCGCCCCGGAAGGCAAACCGGAAGTACGCCCAATCGTTTTCAAGCGAACATTTTTTTCCTGAAAATCCGGAAGTTTCTGATCTATGAATTCCTCCAGCAGCCCCATCAGAGCATGCACCTCTGAAACCGGCCGTTTCCAGTTTTCCGTACTGAAAGCATACAAAGTAAGGTATTCAATCCCCAGGTCAAGAGCCCCTTCCAACACTCTGGAAACGGTTTCCGCTCCCTGGCGATGCCCTTCACTTCGAGGCAGTCCACGCTGCTCCGCCCAACGCCCGTTGCCATCCATGATGATTGCAACATGCCGCACCGATGAACACTTTTCCATTAAAATGTCTGAATCCTTACCATGTTTTTTCCGTTCCGAAAAAGTGCTCCTCCAACGTCATGCACAACATGTGATAAAACGGCAGATGAAGCTCCTGTATCTTGAATGTTTCTCTTTCCGGAACTCCAAGCACTACATCGGCATAAGGCACACAGCGCCCCGGAACAGCTCCAGTCAGAAGCACAGTACGAATTCCCACTGTACGCGCAACCATAAACGCCCGGCGGATATTTTCCGCGTTTCCCGAAGTGGAAATCCCCAATATCACATCTCCAGCACGTCCGAGTGCATAAAGCTGCTGCGCAAAAATCAGAACCGGATTGACATCATTGCCAAATGCCGTGGTAAAGCCAGGATGACTCAGCAACGAAATACAACGCAATCCATGCTGCAATTCTTCACTCAGGGCTCTTCCCTCTGCTCCAAAGCGATCTTCAAATCCGGCCTTTTCCTCTTCAGACAATTCCCGTTTGGAAAGAAATCCCTTCAACAACTCTCCGGCAATGTGATCGGCATCCGATCCGCTGCCACCGTTGCCGCAGACAAACAACGTACCGCCCTTTTCCAGCGAAGCAATCACCTCGGTGATCACCGACTCCATTTCTTGGCGAACCGATGCCAGAACCGGGTAGCGAACCAGCAATTCTTCCAGATATTTTTTCATGAACGGATCCCCCGATCAAATATTCTGAATGGATTCATCTTTCAGACCGTACCGGAAATCCGGGACGTTTCCGACTCAATAATCTAACCTTCTATCTGGAAAAATCCAGACAGACTTGTCGAAAAACTGCCGACAAGCTGTCAATATTCTACTGACAACTGTCAACAGATTCGAAGTCATTGACAACCTTCATCAGGATGGAGGCAGGTTATTGAAAGAATTTTTTTTGCTTAAGTCCCTTTAGTACAGAACCTCCCGGAAAGTTATCAACAGGTTTCCGCCTTTTCTATTAATACTTATAGAATTATCTATATAAAATAGAATCATAGTAATTTCCAGTGGGGTGAAAACGAAAAAACGTCCTCTCCTTTCGGAAAGTGTGTCGTTATCCGTCTTTGTGGAAAAATCGCGAAACTTTCCGGAAAAGGCTTGAGTTTTTCCGTTTCAAGGCTAGATTGTACAAAAACGATCATCGGGAGGTTTGGGTATGAAATTTTCGGTCAGCCGGGAAAAATTGGGAAAAGCGCTTCAGCGAGTCAACAGTATTATCGGTTCGCGCTCCATGCTGCCCATTCTCGGCAACGTTATGTTGAAAGCCGGAGACAATCAGCTTCGGCTGACTACCACTGATCTGGAAATCCGTATCGAAACCGCGGTGGAGGCCGTGGTGGAAGTCGCTGGAGAAACTACGGTGCCGGCTCGTAAGCTGGCGGCGCTGGTGGGATGTTTCGTAGGGACTGATGTGGAAGTGAGCGTCAACGAAAATCACCATATGCAGTTGAAATGCGGCAGCAGTAATTTTACGTTGCTCGGTCTTTCTCCGGCGGATTTTCCGAATATGGTGGAAGTGGAAGCCGTCCGCGAGATCAAGATCAGGGAAATTGATTTCAAGCGTATGCTGGGGGCGATTTCGTATGCGGTCAGTCCTGATGACAGTCGTAAGGTTCTTACGGGGGTGTTGCTGACTACGCGCGACAATTCTGCGACGCTGGTGGCTACCGATGGCAAACGACTCGCCATGCAGGAAAAAAGTCTGGAAGTGATTGAAGGGGAAGACGGGGATGCAATCATTCCGCTGAAAGCCGCCAACGAAGTGAAGCGCCTGCTGGAAGCAGAAGGCATATTGACGATCCGGGTGGGCGAAAAGCAGTGTGTATTCGAAACTCCGAACTTCATTTTGAGCAGCAAGCTGATTGAAGGGAATTATCCGAATTATCGACAGGTGATTCCGGCTTCCTTCACGCGTACTATCGAAGTGGATTCGTCCAAGTTGCTGGCAAAAATTGAAACAGTGTCGCAGGTACTCTCTGATTCGAGTTCCTATGTAATTCTTTCCTTTGGAGAAAATGTACTGAAACTCCAGGCTTCTTCCAGTGAAGTGGGAGAAGGCAGTGACCTGGTGGATATCGAATATACGGGAGAACCGATCGACGTTTCCTTCAATCCGGTATTTCTGGCGGATCCGCTGAAGTATTGTGATGCGGAGAAGGTGAAAATTAAGATCAATGACTCCTTTAACCCGGTTGCCATGGAAGGAAGCGAAGGATTTCTTTATGTGATCATGCCGATTCGCAAAAAATGATCTTTCGATTCCGGGTTTCATGAAAAAGCCTTCGGGATGATGGATCCCGGAGGTTTTTTTTTTCGGTAATATCATGAGTCTGGTGTTAAAAAATCTGCAATTATCCAATTTTCGCAGCTACGGGAACTGTGAATTGCACTTTTCTGCAAATTCTGTGGTTTTCTGTGGAGCGAACGGTATTGGCAAGAGCAATCTTCTGGAAGCCATTTTTTTTCTCAGTATTCTCCGCTCATTTCGTACCGGCAGTGTGCGTGAACTGGTGAAGATCGGTGAAAAAGAATTCCGGATAGAAGGAAGCGTAGTCCGGGAAAATTACACAGAATCCATTGCAGTTGAGCAGCGAAGCGGCGGAGGACGGAAGCTGACGGTGGATCGGATTCCGGTGCGTCGCTCCAGTGAGTTTATCCGGGAATTCCGGGCAGTCGCTTTTGTTCCTGAAGATAAGTGGATTACTGCTGGAAGTTCCTGTTGTCGGCGTAAATTTTTCGATATGTTCATTTCAGTTCTGGAACCTGCGTATTTGCTGGCGTTACAGCGATACAGTACGGCTTTGGCACAGCGGAATGCAGCATTGAGGCTGGGGGCAAGGGAAGAGGCTGTATCTGCTTTTGAACCGGAAATGGCCGCTGCTGCCACAGTAATTGGTCCGTTGCGCAGAAGATATGCAGCTTTGATGGAACAACAGGTGAATGAGCTGTTGCAGACGAAACGTTTCCAAATCACCCGGCAATCGGATAATCCGGAACAAACCGATGAATATCTGGAAAAATTACAGGAATATCGAAAAAAAGATCAATTGCGTGGATTCACCACTTTTGGTCCGCAGATGGATGAATTTCTCTTTTATCTGGATGGAAAACTGTTGCGGAATTTCGGATCGAACGGGCAATTACGACTGATGTCGCTCTATCTGAAAATGGCGGAATTTTCATTGGTCAGAAAAAGCAGGGCAGGAGTGGTGGCACTGGTAGATGACGTAACCGGAGAATTAGATGAGGAAAACCGGGAACGTTTTCTTTCAT
>CALXOD010000047.1 GCA_944389925.1 uncultured Victivallaceae bacterium
TGAAAATAAATGGTTCTGTTTTCAGTAAAAACAGGTGACACTTTTCTTCTGGTTAATAATTTGATAACCAATAAAATAACATGAAGAAATCTGATTGCAAATCAAAAACATTTGAATGACGGATGAGCCGTGCGCGATACTGGTGGATCGGTTTTCCGAGAGAGTCGATCCGGAAGCGCCGGAACCGTTCGAAGAACGAAGTTCGCGCTGCAAAACCGGTGTAAGATATTTCCGTACAAAATTTGCTCCGTTTTTGATTACAGGTCGTTTGTTCTGAAAAGCGAATTTCGCAAAACTCGAAAAATTCTCTGAATCAAAAAGTCTTTTGTTATGAATTGCGCGAATAAGGGGTCAACCTCTTGATTTTTTAAACACATGTCCTCTGCAAGTTTATTTTTGCATTATTGCTTAATTATAAATATTTTACATTAATAAAATATTGCAAAATAAATGTATAGCATAGAAAAATTGACGATCAAAAGTCGAGCTTCTCGACGTGTATTTCCGTCAAAAAAATGCACTCCGGACCCAAAGACCGGTCTTTTACTCCCCCGGAGAATTTACCGGGAGAGGGTCTGAAACACCCCTTCATAAGAGAAAAGTGGAGATTCTCCGCTTTCGGGAAAAACGCAAATTGAGCTCAAATTTACCCCCGAAACGAAAAAACCGACCAGAAGACCGGTCGGTGGAGAATTTTGAAAATGGTGGAGCTGGAGGGATTCGAACCCTTGACCTATACGATGCGAACGTATCGCTCTAGCCAACTGAGCTACAGCCCCATTCCTTTGTCGTCCCTTTATAATACCCTTTTTCAGGAAAAATGCAAGAGTTTTTTTGAAAAAATCCAAACAAAAGTTACATTACCATATATCGAGTCCGTTCATCCGTCCGGCTCCGGTCCGAACACTCCGGGTGTCAAACGTATGAAAATGAGCTCAAAAATCGTAGCAGGTCAGGGAATTATGCAAAAAGTACAGCATCAGTCCGTCTCTGAAAAGCATCCCATTATGGAGTCGGGAGCTGTCGGCGGACATTCAGGACTCGACGATTTTGATGATTCCCTCAATATCTATCTGAGACAAATCGGGCAGATGCCGATGCTGTCTTCCGACGAATTGGCTGCGCTTGGCGCCGAAATTGATCGGATTGATCGGGAATTTCGCCGGGAACTGCTGCAATTCGGCTTTGCCAGCTATGAAGTGCTGCGTATCATTGATCGCTGCATAAATGGAGAAAACCCGGCCGACCATTTCACCCCGTCCGCCATGAAAATGCCGGATATGAGCCACAAAAATCGAGGGCAGGCCCTTCAGACATGGAAAAATGAAATCACTGCCATTGCACAAAAAGTGGTCGATGCACTGAAAAGCTCCCCGGAAGAACGCCGGCAAATACGCCTCCAACAGGCAGAACTGTTATCCCGTTACGATCTGGCCGGTGACTATCTGGAAGAGTTTTTCGCCATCATTAATGAATATCTGCGCATGACCGGAACCGGTATTCATTCGAAAAATATCCGTTTCGATACCCTGAGTCGGCGCCAGCTCGAATTGATCTGCCGAAAATTCGCCATGACCCCGGAAGAATTGCCCGGCTATCTTCAAACGCTGCGCAATGTCCGGGAACGTCTGATGAACATTCGCAACCGGATGATTGAAGCCAATCTGCGATTGGTCATCAGCATTGCGCAAAAATACCGCAACCGCGGACTGCAATTCAATGATCTTATTCAGGAAGGGAATCTCGGCCTGTTGCGGGCGCTGGAAAAATTCGACTTTCGGCTCGGTCATAAATTCAGTACCTACGCCAGCTGGTGGATTCGCCAGAACATCGCCCGATCCATTGCCGAACAATCACGCGTTATCCGCATCCCATCCCATATGATCAACACCATCAACGCCATGAACCGGGCGGAACAACGTTTTATCCAGGAACATGACAGGGTGCCGGAAGTACAGGAGCTCGCCGCCATGCTCGAAGTACCTGTCGCACGACTCAGCGCCATTCGAAAAATGGCCTGGCAAACCATTTCGCTTCAGGCGCCGCTTACCGGCAGCGACGAAGGGTCCATGCTGGAAGACATCATCGCCGACGACCATAGCGCCAGCCCGATTCACGATTATGCACGCAGGATTCTGTACGACAAGCTCTATGAAATGCTGGGCACTCTGCCGGAACGGGATCAACAGATCATCATCCTGCGTTTCGGCCTCTTTGACCAGAAGCCGCAACCGCTGGTGGAGGTGAGCAACCGTTTCGGCCTGACACGGGAACGCATCCGCCAGCTGGAAGTCCAGATTCTGGAAAATATGCGCCGTATGGCCCGGGAAAACTATTTTGACGGAGAAATCCAGACCAGCTGACAGCAGCTCCGTGCCAATCCGCAGGCCCCTCCTTATCGCAGATACACACAGATACGAACTTTCTCAAGGAAACTTCCCTATGACCAGAGTTGAACTTTCACAATTATCAAAATCATATGTCCCCGGACAACCGGTCCTGCGGCCGATTGATCTCACGGTGGAGGCCGGAGAACTTTTTTTTCTGCTGGGACCATCCGGCTGCGGCAAATCCACTCTGTTGCGTATTCTTGCCGGCCTGGTGACACCGGACAGTGGCGTCATCCGATTCAACGGAACAGATGTGACCGGGTTCGCGCCGGAAAAGCGACAGGCGGCTATGGTTTTCCAGAGTTATGCCCTGTGGCCACATCTCTCCGTTTTTGAAAACGTGGCCTTCGGCTTGCGTTCGGCCGGCGTCAGCCCCCGCGATATCGAAAAGGAAGTCATGGAAGCGCTCCAGCTGGTGCAGCTGGCCGACTGCCGCGAGCGGAAAATCCCTTCGTTGTCGGGTGGTCAGCAGCAGCGGGTGGCGCTGGCACGCGCATTGGCGGTACGCCCCGCCCTGTTGCTGCTGGACGAACCGCTGTCAAACCTTGATGCCCGTCTCCGAGACACCATGCGCCTGGAAATCCGCCGAATCACCAAAGAACGTCGCCTGACCGCCATCTATGTAACCCATGACCGCCGGGAAGCCTTGAGCATGGCGGACCGGATTGCGGTTCTGTCCTCTGGAATGCTGCAACAGGTAGGAACTCCGGAGGAGGTGTATCGGACACCGGCCAACCGGTTTGTTGCCTCATTTCTGGGAGACGCCAATTTCGTTCCGGTAAAAGTTGCGGCGGTGACGGGCGGTTGTGTCCGCCTGGAGTCACCGATCGGCCAGCTGACTGCGGTGGTGGACACCCCTCCCCCGGTCGGAACCGTTCTTACAGCCATGTTGCGACCGGAAAATCTCACGTTCGCCTCTCCTGGAGAAAACGAAAACACCTTTTCCTCCACACTGGAAGCCGGAGTTTTCCTGGGAGATCATCGGGAATGGCAATTGCGTGCCGGCGACTTACCGCTATTGGTAAATGAAAGCGCACCGCCGACTCGTCAACTCGGTGAATCCGTCCGGCTGACCATTCGACCGGATCGGATCGCCCTGCTGGGAGACCGGGAATCATGATCATCCGGCGTCTGTTGCCGGCCTTGTTGCCGCTGCTTCTGCTGTTGGCTGTGCCGCTGCTGCTCCGTCCCGCCCCCCCCGGAGCTGCACCCGCCAACAGTGCTAAAAGTCCTGACAAACTGGTTATTATTACACCGCACACCGAACCCGTCCGATATGAGTTTGAGCGGGCCTTCCGGCGTCATTATCGGGAAAAATACGGTGTCGATGTCGAACTGGATTACCGCTCTGTCGGTGGCACGTCAGACATTGTCCGCTATATCGCCGACCGCTACGAGGCGGAATTCCGCCACTTCTGGGAATCCGATCCCGCTAATCCACCGTGGACCCCCGCTCTGGCCGCGGCCTTCAGCAATCAACGGATTCATCCGGAAACGGAGAAAGATCCACAGGCAGCGGCCGTCCGACGGAAATTTCTGGAATCCGATGTCGGGATCGGCATCGATATTTTCTGGGGCGGTGGTACGTTTGATCACAGCCGCCAGGCGGAACGCGGATTCGGAGTCGACGGTGGGGTACAGGAGCGCCATCCCGAATATTTCCTGGAAACGGTGATTCCCCAGACATTTGGAGGCGATGTTTTCTACGATCCGCAGGGGCGTTATTACGGCGCCTGTCTGGCCAGTTTCGGTATTTGCTACAATCCCGACCGGCTCCGGGAACTGCCGGATGCAACGCCGCCCACCGGATGGCATGATCTGGGAGCGCCTCGCTTCTTTAACAATCTTGTCGTCGCCGATCCCACCAAATCCGGTTCTGCCAATAAGTGCTTCGAATCCATTCTACAGCAATGCATGGCGGAACAGGTACGTCTCCATGGTCCCGAAAAAGGCGTGGCGCGCGGCTGGGAAGAGGGTTTCGGGCTAATCAAACGCATTGTTGCCAATGCCCGAACCCTGACCGACAGCGCCGGAAAAGTTCCACGGGACATCGCCGCCGGAAACGCCGCCGCCGGCATGGCGATCGACACCTACGGTCTTTCCGAGCAGGAGTGGAGTGCAGCCCTGTTCGACGGACAGCCCAAAATTCTTTATGT
>CALXOD010000048.1 GCA_944389925.1 uncultured Victivallaceae bacterium
TGTTTGCCGACGGTCACGTCGGGGACACAGCCAAAGACACGCGGGTCCTGGCGGACAAGGCCTTTGAAAACATTGATTATCTCGTGACCGCCGACGGAATCAAAAAAACCATCCGCTGACACGGAGCGCCAAAGAAACCGGACATGCGTTCGGAGGAGGTTCTGAGTTTCCGCTGCCTCCTCCTGAAGGCACGTTGTCAGGAGCGGAGATCCTGCGGCGAAATGCTGCGCTCCGCACTTTTTTTGCGCATTTTTTCAAAAAACAGGCAGAGCACCGCTCCCGCCAGCACCGTCAGCACCGGCAGCGCCGGCAGCTGATAGCGTGGCACCGTAATCGGTCCCGGCAGAAAAAAATAATACTCGGCGAATGCCAGAAAAATCAGCAGTGCTATGAATTCCCGGCGCCAGTCCCGCAACTGCCGGATCAGCATCCACAGGGCCCCCGCGTAAGTGATCAGCACCGGAATCAGCAGTGGCGCCAGCACGAACGGCAGCCAGAGCTGCCCGTTGAAATAATGCCGGACCGCGGCCCATAACCCATCGCGCTGCAGAACGCCGAGCGTACCACGGTCGGAGCGGGTTAAGCCCCAGTTTTCACACAGGGTCGGGAAGTCCGGCAACAGTACCTGGGGCCGGAAATGCTGACTCAACCAGAGGAAAGGATGAGCCAGGATCAGTTCCCGGAATTTCCGGAGGCGATAATCGACTTTGCTTTTGGCATCGGGGTAGCGGGCGGTATCGGCGAATTCCGTTTCCAGTTCTGCCAGGATTTTCCGCTTTTCCTCTTCAAAACCGGTGCCGTTGACCCGGGCGCGGAGCATAGCCCCGTTCTGGTGATACATGGAGCCGGTATTGATGTCCAGCACCCAGCCGGCGCCCAGTTGGGCATTGCGATACATCCACGGTGCGGGAATGGCGAAAAACAGCGCCAGCGCCACTCCTCCCAGTATCAGCTTGCGTCGCCACGGCAGCTTCGGCATGACCGCCAGAATGAAGAGCGCCGGGAAGATCCACGTCAAATTGATCGGGCGTACCAGCATTCCCACCGCCGCCACCGCGCAGGAGATGAGAAAATCCGCCCCGTTCCGATCCTTCCAAAAACGGATGAAGAAATACAGCTGCCATGCCACCAGAAACGTGAACAGCGTATCCGTCAGGAACAGCGGCCGGTTGGCGATTCCCGTGGGATTAAAGAGAAACAGCGCTGCCGCCGCCAGTCCACAGCGTTCCCCGAACCATTCTCTGCCGGTAAGATAAACCGGTATGGTCGTCAATACGCCGACCACGCCGAGAAACAGTGCCGCCACCGGCAGCGCGCCGTTCTCCCCGAAGAACAGGAAAAACGGCGTCAGCACTACGCTCAATCCTGGTGAACGATAAAGATACGGTTCTCCGCCGGGACCATCCAGATAACGTCCTTCCTGCGCCAGAGATAACGCCGGGCCCAGATAGCCCGGTGAATCCGGTCGGGAAAAACGCGCGGCCGTTTCCCCCACCGCCAGCGCTGGCAGCGTGACTGTCAGATGAACCAGTATGCCCAGTCCGATCAGCAGCAGCAGCCACCGGACGTCCCGGCACTCCGATCCCGGTGTGACTGGAACGGAGGAGGTTGTCGGGACATTCATGCCTGAAGACCGGTCCGGATCAGTTCGGCGAAATCGTTGCGGTCAATGCCGACGATGGCGGATTCCCGGATGACGCTTTCGGGTGCATCGGATGCGTGAGCCGCGTTGACCATGACGTTGCTGCCGAAATCACGACGGACCGTGCCGCCGGGGGCTTTCGCGGGATCGGTTGGTCCGAGGACGTGACGGATTTTGGCGATGGGATCGACTCCTTCGTAGATCAGCACCATGCATTTGGTGCTGTTACGGCTGGCGGCTTCGCTTTCGGGACAGTCTTCCGGGCGGCAGCCGGACATGAATTCCACCAGGCGGGAAAATTCGTCGTCGGCCGCCGCCACTCCGATGGACTGGACGAGCAGCGGCAGGGCGCTGTCCGGAAGGGTGACATGAAATGCCTCTTCCAGCATCGCCCGGGCTTTGGTCGCGATTTTCGGGGCGAGTTTTTCGCGGAGCGCATCCCGGACCGGCCCATAGAATTTCAGCGCGTCGGCTACGGTCATGTGGTAAATTTTGCAGCCGACGATCCGCAACCCGGTGCGGCTGAGCATACCGATTACGCCGCCGGGTCGGCAGGAGGGGCAGCGCCAGTTATCCGGCTTGATCATGACCAGCGTGCGTGTATCTTCCGGAGTGCTTCCGACAGAATGGTCGATGAGATTGGGCTGGGCGTCGGCAAATTCGGCCAGCATCGTCAGCTCACGTCGTGCTGCTTCGTCATCATTGGGCGTCAGGACGGCGGGTTCAAAGTAGCGGACCGTTTCCGGATCCCGGGGATCCATGACCACGTCGGCATAGGTATCGCGCAGCGTTTCCCCGCACTGAACCGTGGCGCCGCGCCGGGGGAGGTCGCCGACCAGGCGACGCAGCTGTTCTCCGGCCTGTTCCCCGCGGAAAAGCAGCAGCATGGTTCGTGGACGGGCCCCGTCGGCGGTGGGAGGAAAGTTGGTGCGGATATAATCGGCCAGCAGCCGGGAACCGGGATGTTCGTTTTCGATGGCGGCGGCGTAACGTTCGGCCATTTCACGGGTGAAGGCCAGCATCCGGGCGCCGACCAGTTCCAGTTCCGTGCGGGAGAGCAGTCGGGCGAGAATGCCGCCGGTACGGGATTTGAGCAGACTGTAGGGGGTAATCAGGACGTAGGACAGATCTAAGGCCATTTCACGCTTCTCCTGGGGTTGAACTGGGCCGTCCGGAGACGGTTGCGAATATGACGCAATATATCACCGGGAGCGGTGTTAGGCAATCGGAGAAGAGGAAAAAAACAACGTTTCACCTTGCATTTTCAGCAAAAAATGTTACCTTAGTAAGGTTATGGAAAACGAGATGGAAAATCAGTCCCCGGTCGTCGACCCGGGGCAATACACCGAAGACGCCATCCGCACCCTGAGTTCCCTGGATCATATCCGGCTTCGTCCCGGCATGTATATCGGGCGCATGGGTGACGGTTCCCATCCTGATGACGGCATCTATGTGCTGCTCAAGGAGATCGTCGACAACAGCATCGATGAGTTCATCATGGGCGTGGGGCGGCGAATCGACGTGGTGCTGGAAGGATCCCGGGTCAGCGTCCGGGATTACGGTCGCGGCATTCCGCTTGGGAAACTGGTCGAATGCGTTTCCGTCATCAACACCGGCGGCAAGTACAACGACGACGTGTTTCAATTTTCCATCGGACTCAACGGAGTGGGGACCAAGGCGGTCAACGCGCTCTCCGAGGAGTTTGTGGTGCGCAGTGTGCGTGACGGGAAATTCCACGAGGCGTCGTTCGCGCGTGGAGTGCTGGTGGGCGAGCAGGATGGGGATACCGATGAGAAAAACGGCACGATGGTTACCTTTGTGCCGGACCGGGAGCTTTTTCCGAATTACGCCTATCGCGGCGAGTATATCGAAAAACGCATGTGGATGTACGCCTATCTCAACAGCGGTCTGTCGATTTACTACAACGGCGAACGGTATTATTCCCGGAATGGTCTGAAGGATCTGCTGGAGGCCGAACTGCCGGCGGACAACCGGTTGTACGATGTCATCTCCTACCGGGGCAAGACGATTGAATTTGCGCTGACCCACAGTGATTTCAACGAGACCTATTATTCATTCGTCAACGGGCAGTACACCAACGACGGGGGGACGCATTTGTCGGCTTTCCGCGAAGGGGTGCTCAAGGCGATCAACGAATTTTCCGGGCGTAACTATCAGGCGTCCGATGTGCGCGACGGGATTTTCGGTGTGATCGCGATCAAGGTCAAGGCGCCGATTTTCGAGTCCCAGACCAAGAACAAGCTCGGCAATACCGACGTGCGCGCCCCCATCGTCAATACCGTGCGCGACGAATTGGTGGATTTTCTGCACAAGAATCGGGAGACCGCCGAGGTCCTGCTGGACAAGATCAACCGCAATGAACAGTTGCGCCGCCAGATGGCGCAGGTCAAAAAGCAGTCCCGGGAAAAGGCCCGGAAAATGTCGCTGCGGATTCCCAAGCTCAATGACTGCAAGTTCCACCGCGGCGATCGAGGGGCGAAGGGCAAGCCGACCATGATTTTCCTGACCGAAGGCGATTCCGCCGCCGGAAGCATGATCAGCTGTCGCGATCCCTATACCCAGGCGGTTTTCTCGCTGAAGGGCAAGCCCTACAACTGTTTTGGTGAAAAACGGGACAAAGTGTACGAAAATGAGGAGCTGTTCTACATTGTGCAGTCGCTGGATGTGGACGACGATGTGGAGAATCTCCGTTTCGACCAGGTGGTGATCGCCACCGATGCCGACGTGGACGGCATGCATATCCGGAATCTGCTGATCACCTTTTTTCTGACGTTTTTCGAGCAGCTGGTGCTGTCGGGTCACTTGTTCGTGCTGGAAACCCCCTTGTTTCGGGTTCGGAACCGCAAGGAAACGGTGTATTGCTACTCCAACCGGGAACGTGATGAAGCGATGGCCCGGCTCAAGACCGGCTGCGAAATCACCCGCTTCAAAGGGTTGGGGGAAATCTCTCCGGCGGAGTTCTCCGCCTTCATCGGCCAGGGCATCCGGCTGTTGCCGGTTACGCTCGACAACATGCGCAATGTCCCGCAGATGCTGGGCTTCTACATGGGCAAGAACGATGCCGACCGCCGGGAATACATTATGAACAACCTCCGGGAGACCACGTGATATGAACGACGAAATACCGCCGATGCCGCCCGCGGCTCCCGAAAAAATCGACGACGACGCCGAAAACGGCGCCGCCGCGACGGCACGTTCCACCGATCTCGGTACCAACGCCTATCTGCGGGCGATGCTGGACGACAATTTTCTGGAATACGCCAGTTACGTTATCAAGGATCGGGCCATTCCCGATGTGGATGACGGCCTCAAGCCGGTGCAGCGGCGGATACTCTGGTCGCTCCACCGCATCGACGACGGCAAAACCCACAAGGTGGCCAACGTCATCGGCGACACCATGAAATTCCATCCACACGGCGACGCTTCCATCGGCGACGCGCTGGTGGTGCTGGCCAATAAGGAATACTTCATCCACAAGCAGGGGAACTACGGCAATATTTATACCGGGCATCCCGCCGCCGCGCCGCGTTATATTGAATGCAGCCTTTCCGACCTCGGGCGGGAGGTGCTGTTCAACAACGACATCACCGAACTGGTCGACTCCTACGATGGCCGCAATCAGGAGCCGGTGGTGCTGCCGGTCAAGGTGCCGGCGCTGCTGATGCTGGGGTCTTACGGGATCGCGGTCGGGATGCGCACCCAGATCATGCCGCACAATTTTACGGAATTGCTCCAGGCTCAGATTGCTGAACTCCATGGCGAGGAATACGAGCTGTATCCCGATTTTCTGCAGGGCGGCCTCATGGACGTGGCCGAGTATGCCGACGGCAATGGCAAGATCAATCTGCGTGCCCGCATTGAAATCGACGGGCGCAAGCTGATTATTCGTGAAATTCCTGCGACCACGACCACCGAAGGACTGATCGCCTCGATCGAGAAGGCGGCGGATAAGGGCAAGATCAAGATTGCCTCCATCAACGACTTTACCGCGGAGAAGGTGGAAATCGAAATCGTGCCGACCCGCGGGTATGATCCGCAGAAGGCGTTGCGGGCGCTCTACATGTATACCGACTGCTCGGTGTCGATTTCCGTCAACATGATGGTGATTTGCGACGGCCGCCCCCGGGAGATGAGCGTTCACAGCGTGCTGAAGCGCAATACGGAAAAACTGCTTGAATACCTGCGGCGGGAGCTGGAGATCGAACTGGGCAAGCTGGAGGACCAGTTTCACGCCAAGACGCTGGCGCAGATTTTTATCGAAAACCGCATTTACAAGCGCATCGAGGAGTGTGCCAGCGAGGAGGCTGTTTACGCTGAAGTGCACGCCGGGCTGGCGCCGTTCCGACATCTGGTTCGGCGGGAGATCACCGATGAGGATGTGGCGCGACTGCTGACGATCCAGATCGGCCGTATTTCCCGTTTCAGCATTGAAAAAAACCAGAAGGAACTCCGGGAAATTCTGGAAGAGATCGATCGGGTGAACCGGCATCTGCGGCATCTCCGGGAATACGCGGTTTCCTATCTGGAAGGGTTGTTGAAGAAATACGGACCGCTGTATCCGCGGCGCACCGAAATCTGTGATCATTTCGAGAAAATCGACCGGCGCGCCGCGGCGCTCAACAACATCCGGATCGGCTGGGATCGCAAAAACGGCTACATCGGTACCGGTATCAAGAGCGATGATATGATCATCTGCAACGAATTCGACCATCTGCTGCAGGTGACGAAGGACGGTACCTACAAGATCACCGATCTGCCCCCGGACAAGTTGTTCGTCGGGCGGCTTTACGATTGCCGTCGTCATGATCCGGCTCTGGAATTCGGGGTGGTTTACCGGGATGTGAAGTCGGGCAAATGTTATGGCAAACGCAGTGTGATCGGATCGTTCATCAAGGATCGGGAGTATCAGCTCTGCCCGGCCGGTTGCCGGTTGGAACTGCTGACGCCCCGGACCGATGCGATTTACCAGCTGCGTTTCGGAGGACGCGGCACGAAGACCGAGGAGTTGAATCTGCTGACGCTGCCGCAACGGACGCCCCGGGCCCGGGGGATTCTCATCGGCGGGAAAAGTTTGAGCAAGATCATTCACGAGCGTTATCTGGACCCGGAAGAGGCGGAGGCATTGCGCCGTTCGGCTATGACGGTCGAAGCGGCAGCTGACGGAGACGGCGAGTTGCCGGCCGTCGTGCCGGATGAAACGGCGATGCCATCTGCCGTTTCGGAAGGGAGCGTATCCCCTGCCGTACCTGCTGCTGCCGAGGAAACGCCGGTATCGGGCGCAACCGAGTCTCCGGAAGAACCTGCCGCAGTCGAGGAAATGCCGGTATCCGCAACAGCCGCGCTTGAGACGAGCGTTGTCCCGAAAACGACGGCCGGAGCGGAAAATGAAGCGGAAAATTCGGAGCAACTTTCCGCTGGTGCTGAGAGCGTTCCTGGGGATGAAGCGAAGTCTTCCGCCGCTGAGCCGGCGACGGTCTCTGCCGTTCTGCCGGAACCGGAGGTTGTTTCGGAGGAGACGGGAGTGCTTTCGGACGAGCTCCTTGTTCCGGAAGGGGAATCGCCGGTTCCTGCCTCCGCGCCGAAGAAAAAGAAAACGGCGGCCCGACACCGGAAAAATGGAGCGAAACCGGCACCGGACGCGCTCGCTTCAGACACTTCCACAGCTGCGGGAAAAGAGGCCGCTACTCAGGAAACCCCGTCTGCCGCATCCGGGAGCGGGGCGGAATCCGGATCGGATGATGCCGATGATTTCGGCATTCTGCAGCCGGAATTCGGATTCTGAACGAATCTGGTCTCCCGGGGGCTTTGCCGGATTTGTGTGGTTCTCGGGGTTGATAAATTCTCCGACTCGTGGTACATTACCGGAAAAGTCCATTCATGTTCAGAAGGCAATTTTTATCGACAGGAGACATCATGATTTCACCGTTGCAGAAAGCCCGTGCCGCCTATCAGCCCAAACTGCCCGTCGCGTTGCGCCAAGGCGCCGCCGTCGGCATCCAGCAGGGCGAACCGACCACCGCTGTTGCCGATGTGGAAAAGATCCGGGAGCTGTTTCCCGCGACCTTCGGCAGTCCGGTTCTTACTTTTGAAGCCGCTGCCCGCCCGGCGGCTCTGCCGGCGGTCAACGTCGGCGTGATTCTGTCCGGTGGCCAGGCCCCCGGCGGACACAACGTCATTGCCGGACTTTTTGACGGCATCAAATCGCTGAATCCGGACAGCCGTCTGTATGGATTCCTCAAGGGGCCGGACGGGCTGGTCAAGAACGAAGTTATGGAACTGACCGCCGACTTCATTGCCGACTACCGCAACACTGGCGGCTTCGACATGATCGGATCGGGGCGGACCAAGCTGGAGACCGAAGAACAGTTCCTCAAGGGCTTGGAACACTGCCGTGCGCTCGGGATCACCGCGCTGGTGATCATCGGCGGCGACGATTCCAATACCAACGCCTGTCTGCTGGCCGAATATTACAAGAAAAACAACGCCGGTATTCAGGTCATCGGCTGCCCGAAAACCATCGACGGCGACCTGAAAAACGAGTGGATCGAAGCTTCTTTCGGCTTCGATACCGCCTGCCGTGTCTACAGCGAACTCATCGGCAACATCGGTCGCGACGCCAATTCCGCTAAAAAATACTGGCATTTCATCAAGTTGATGGGACGGTCCGCCTCGCACATCGCGTTGGAATGCGCCCTGCAGACCCAGCCCAATATCGCCATCATCTCCGAAGAAGTCGCCGCCAAGGGCATGACGCTCGGGCAGATCGTCGACGACATGGCAAAGGTCGTGGCTGCCCGCGCCGCCCGCAAATGCAATTTCGGCGTTGCCCTGATCCCCGAAGGGCTGATCGAATTTGTGCCGGAGGTCAAGAAACTGATCGCCGAACTCAACGATCTGCTGGCCCAGGAGGCCGAGGCTTTCGGTAAACTGACTGATGCTGAGTCCAAGACCGCATTTGTTGCGGCGTGGTTGTCCGCCGGCTGTGCGGCGGTGTTCCAGTCGCTGCCGAAGGGGATTCAGGCCCAGCTCTGCAACGACCGCGACCCCCACGGGAACGTGCAGGTGTCGTTGATCGAAACGGAAAAAATGCTGGCCGAAATGGTCAAGGCCCGGCTGGCGGAAATGGCTGCCGAAGGCAAATATAACGGCAAATTCAGCACGCAGACGCATTTCTTCGGTTATGAAGGCCGTTGTGCCGCGCCGTCGAACTACGATGCGGATTACTGCTACAGTCTGGGGTATACCGCCGCCGCGCTGATCGGCGCAGGCAAGACCGGCTATATGGCCAATGTGCGCAATACCATGCGTCCGGCTTCCGAATGGATTGCCGGTGGTATTCCGATTACCATGCTCATGAACGTCGAACGCCGCCACGGTCACGACAAGCCGGTGATCCGCAAGGCGCTGGTGGAGCTGGACGGCAAACCGTTCCAGACTTTTGCCGCCCGCCGTGCCGAATGGGCGACGGAGACGGCTTATGTCTATCCCGGTCCGATTCAGTATTTCGGTCCGTCCGAAGTATGCGACCAGGTCACCCGGACGCTGGAACTGGAAAAGGCGTGATCGCGGTGGAAAAGACAACTCAATCACTGGACGTCCGGTATGTCGCCGATCTGGCGCGACTGGAAATCGCTCCTGAGGCTCTGGAGCGGTTGCAGCGCGATATGGAGTCGATCGTCGGCTACATTGCCGAGCTCAGCGAACTGGACGTAACCGGAGTGGAACCCACTGCGCACGCTGTGCCGCTGGCGAATGTCTGGCGCGAAGACGTGGCCGGAACGCCGCTGGGACGGGAGGCCATGCTGGCCAACGCGCCCGCCGTCCTGCACGGAGAATTCATCAAGGTGCCGCAGGTGTTGCCCGGGGAAGGAATGAATTGATCATGAGTATGACGGATTTCACCATTCACCATCTGGCCGGGCAGCTCGACCGCGGCGAATTGTCTGCGGTGGAGCTGGCGGAGGAGTGTCTCCGCCGCGTTGCCGACCGGGACGGAGAAATCGGCGCATTCCTTGCCGTTGATGCCGATCATGTCCGTACTGCCGCCGCCGAATCCGACGCCCGCCGGGCTGCCGGAAAGGCCCGGAGCCCCTATGATGGGATTCCGATCGGCATCAAGGATTGTATCGCTACTGCCGGAGAGCGTTGTTCCTGTGCTCCCCGGTTGCTGGAAACGGTGGTATCGCCCTACGACAGTACCGCCGTTGCCCGGTTGCGGGCCGCCGGTTTTATTCCCTTCGGGCGACTCAATATGGACGAATTCGCCATGGGCTCCAGTTGCGAAAACAGCGCTTTTCGGAAAACGGCCAATCCGCATGATCTCAGTCGGGTGCCCGGTGGTTCTTCCGGCGGTTCCGCCGCAGCTGTAGCGGCCGGACTGGTGCCGGCTGCGCTGGGGTCGGATACCGGCGGTTCGATCCGCCAGCCCGCCGCCTTTTGCGGGATTACCGGGCTGAAACCGACTTACGGGCGGGTTTCCCGGTACGGCCTGGTGGCATTTGCCTCGTCGCTGGATCAGATCGGTCCGATGACGCAGGACACGCAGGATGCCGCGATTCTGCTGGATGTGCTGGCTGGTCGGGATCCGCTGGATTCGACGTCGCTTCCGGCGGCGTCAGGCGGGTTCGCCGATGCCGTTTCCAGAGCGGGCAAAGACCTGAAAGGTGTGCGCATCGGTCTGCCCCGGGAATATTTCGGGGCAGAGGGGCTGAGTCCAGCCGTGGCGAAAGTTGTGCACGATGCCGTGGAGCGGGTGCGGGCACTTGGTGCGGAGACGGTGGAGGTTTCTCTGCCGCATACCCGTTATGCCGTGGCGGTTTACTATATTATCGCGACGGCGGAGGCCAGTGCCAATCTGGCTCGTTTCGACGGAATCCGCTATGGCGCGCGGGTGGAGGCGCCGGATCTGGTGGAAACTTATTTCAAAACCCGCGGCGCCGGTTTCGGAGACGAGGTTAAGCGGCGGATTCTGCTGGGGACCTATGTGCTCTCCAGTGGATATTACGACGCCTACTACCTCCGGGCGCAGAAGGTGCGTACGCTGATCCGCCGTGACTTCGAGGAAGCCGCGAAATTGTGCGACGTGATGCTGACGCCGGTCACCCCGACGGTGGCATTTAAATTCCAGGAGAAAAGCGATCCGCTGCAGATGTATCTGTCGGATATTTTCACCATCGCTTTGAATCTTTCCGGCAACTGCGGGATCAGTATCCCTGCCGGAACGGATCCTGAAACCGGTATGCCGATCGGCGTGCAGTTTCTGGCTCCGGCGCTGGAAGAGGCGCGGTTGCTGCGCACAGCCCGGATTTTCGAAGCGAACCGCTAACGGAGAAGGAGCGTGGGACGATGAAGTGGCCCGTCTGGATGGTTTCGACATTGATGCTGGCGTTGGTTGCATGGCCGCGCTCGGCAGTGGCTCTGCGCACCGGAGATGACGCGGCTGAGTTAAAAGTCGACTTTCTGTCCAACGGACCCGTTTCCCTGGTGCCGGCGAAGGTGGACGCAAACCGGGAAAATCAGCTGAAAGTGCTGGTGATTCTCCGGGCGGATTCCGCAGTCGGCGCGGGTTTGCTGCCGTCATTGTACGATCTGCAATACCGTTTCCCGAATGTGGAGATGGTGGTGCTGTGTCCCGATACGGAGGAAGCGACAAAAGCGTTTTTTGCTACGTTTCCGAATCCGAATTTTGCCACAGCACTGGATCGTACCCGGCAGACGACGGCTCAGTACATGGCCGGAAGTGCGATTTTTCCGAAGGCGTTTGTGATCGATTACCGTGGCCGGATCATCTGGGATGGTGAGGCGGTCGATCTTGGGGAAATGCTGGAATCGTTTGCCGCAGGCACCTATGACGAATCGCGCCAGCGGAAGATTTCTCCGGCGCTGGAGGAATTGCAGTCCCGCATGCGCAGCGGTGAAGATCGCATGGCCGAATATGCGGTGCAGCGGGTGTTGGAGCTGGATCCGGCCAATGCCGCCGCGCTGCGTATGCGCTTGTTCATGCTGGAAAATACGGATCGGGCAGAACAGGCATGGCAGTTGCTGGAGCGACAGCTGAAAGCCGCCCCGAAAGAACGGAAGCTCTACCTGATGCAGTTGGATTTTGCATCCCGTCAAAGACGTTACGGAGAGCGGATTCCGGAGATAGTAGCCGCTTATATGAAGAATGTGCCTTCCGATCCTGCCGGAGACGGCGCGGTGGGGTGGTTGCTCTTGACCCGGTATCCGTTCGACGCCGCGGCTTTGCGGGATGCCGGACTGCTTGTGGAACGGATTGCCGCCGGGCGTCAGGGACGGGCGGAAACGCTGGCGGACGCCGATGCCTGGAATCTGGCGGCGCTTTATGCTGCCCGGATTGGGCAGCTCGACCGGGCGTTGGAGTGTCAGCGCAGAGGAACCGCGTTGCTGGAAAAATTTGCGCCTCACCGGGCTTCTGCGTCCAAAGCGTTTGAAGAATATTACGCCGCCGCCGGAAAGGCCGGCCGGGAGAAGAAGCCATGAAACGATATGCCGTTCCAGTTCTATTCATGTGCGGGATGCTGGCATTGGGGGGATGCCGGGTCTGGCAGAACTGGTTTTGCCCTTTGAGTGATCTGGATCAGAAGACCAGTCTGACCAACTTGAAAATGATCGGACTGGCCGTGGCCGTTTACCGGGATTCCACCGGAGGGTGTCTGCCCGGAGAGTCCGGCGCCGCCGGATTGACCGTAGTGGGACAGGTCATTCATCAGCCCCGGACGTTCATTGCTCCATTTGACGAAGAGGCGACGCTGTCGACGCCGCCGTTTACGGAACAGAATACCTCCTATGCGTTTATCGCCGGCGGCGAGAAATGGCCGACCGGCGCTGAGGCGTTGTCACGGGCGTCCAGTATTCCTGTGGCGTTGGAGAAACCCTGGTTGCGTAGCGACGGCAAAGTTGGTGTTCTTTTTCTGGACGGACATGTGGCATTGATTGCGGGGGATTTTTCCGACTGTGAAGCGGTTGTGCGGTATCTGGAAGACGCGAGCGCCGCTTCGGCCCCCGTGTGGGAAACGTTGCGTGCCAATGCCCGCGCTGTGGACGCCGCCTCCCGGCAATAGTGGTAAGCATGAGCAGGATGACGCCGGAAAAAGAGGCTTTTCCTGTTTAGCAGGGAATCCCAGGCGGCCTTTTGGGGGTAAGCAGGGCGTCCCCGGAGGCATCAGACAAAGGAAAGCAGACGGTTGCCATGCCGCTGCGCAGGAGGGGGATTCGGAAAAACATCGGTGCTTTTCGAAAAGGAATCCCGGGGGATGACTGGAAATTTTGAAAAGACGATGTTATAGTATCCCTTCAGGCATTGTGTTTACGGATTTTTTTTGCCAGAATCCAAAATAAAAACAGGGAGTCGAAACTGTGAGCTACACCGTACTCGTGTTCGTCAAGCAGGTTCCGGATACCCAGAATATCACCGGCGACGCCATGACGCCGGAGGGTACCGTGAATCGGGCAGCTCTCCCCGCGATCTTCAATCCCGAAGATCTCAACGCTCTTGAGCTTGCTCTCCAACTGAAAGACCGCTATGGCGTTCGCGTCGTGGTCGGAACCATGGGCCCGCCCTCCGCCGCGGAGGTGCTGCGCAATTCCCTGTTCCGCGGCGCGGATGAGTGTGTGCTGCTGACGGACCGGGCGTTTGCCGGGGCCGATACGCTGGCCACCAGTTATGCGCTGAGCTGTTGCGCAAAGAAGATCGGCAATTTCGATCTGATCCTCTGTGGTCGTCAGGCCATCGACGGGGATACCGCCCAGGTCGGCCCGCAGTTGGCGGAAAAACTGCATATTCCGCAGATCTGCTACGTCGAGGAAGTCCTGGAACTGGCTCCGGGAAAGGTGGTTGCCCGGCGTGCCATCGAAGGCGGTTACGAAGTGCTCGAATCACCGCTTCCGGCCCTGATGACGGTAGTCGAAGGCAATGACCCGCGCCCGATGGCCGGGCACCGGATTATGAAGTATAAGCGGGCGAAGACTCCTTCCGAAGTGCTCAAGGCGCAGGGGGATTCCAATTACGTTGACTCCGAAGCCGTGGTGCCGGTGGTGGAGGATTTGCGTGCCAAAGGACTGCTTATCGAAGAATGGACCGCCGAATACGTCGGCGCCGACAGAAGCCGGATCGGGCTGGCCGGCTCTCCGACCAAGGTCAAGAATATCATGAGCGTGGTATTGACCGCCAGCGAAGCCAAGGCGGTGGAACCCACCGATGCCGGCATTAACGGACTCATTCACGAACTGATCAGCGATCATACCCTGGGGTGAAAAATATCATGGCTGAAAAAATAGGAAATGTCTGGGTGTTCATCGAGCAGGAAGGCGGGAAAATCGCCGACGTCAGTCTCGAACTCGTCTGCAAGGGCCGTGAACTCGCTGCCCGGCTCGGTGTGAAAACCGAAGCCGTGCTGCTCGGGGACCAGCTGGAAGGCTGTCTGGACACATTGTACGCCTACGGTTGCGAAACGGTGTTTCTGGCCGAGGACAAGCGGCTGGAACCCTTCACCGTGTTGCCTTATGCCAAGGTGATCATGAACTTGATCCGCAAGCACAAACCGAATATTCTGCTGTTCGGCGCGACGATGAAGGGGCGTGAGCTCGCTCCCCGCATCGCTTCCGAAAAACTTGCCGGCCTGACCGCCGACTGTACCGACCTCAAGATCGATAATTTCGATGATAAGGTCAATAAGAAGTCCTATACCGACAAACTTATGCAGATCCGTCCCGCTTTCGGGGGGAACATCATCGCCACCATCGTCAATACCTGGGACGATCCGCAGATGGTCACGGTACGCGAAGGCGTTATGAAAATGGATACGCCCGACTTTTCCCGCAAGGGCAAGGTCGTGCGCGTGCCGGTGGAATTGTCCGATGTCGACACGGTGGTCAAAGTGCTGGAACGGGTCCGCGCCGATAAGGAAGTGGACCTCAAGGGGGCCCAGATCATCGTGGCTGGTGGTTACGGGGTGGGATCCAAGGAAAACTTCAAGCTGATCCGTGAATTGGCAGAAGTGCTGGGTGGCGAAGTAGGTGCTTCCCGTGCGGCGGTAGACGCCGGCTGGATCGATCACGATCATCAGGTGGGACAGACCGGGGTGACGGTGCGGCCGCGTCTTTACATTGCATGCGGCATTTCCGGTTCGATTCAGCACCGTGCCGGGATGAGTGATTCGAAAAAAATCATCGCCATTAATACCGATCCGGACGCCCCGATCTTTTCGGTGGCGCACTACGCGATCGTCGGCGACTTGAACGAAGTGGTTCCGAAAATGATTAAAGCCTTCAAGGCCAAGGCGTAACGGAGGTTTTGCAAGATGGCTAACTTTTTCAAGGACAATCCGGACCTCCAGTTTTCGCTCGAACATCTTGATCTGAGCGAAGCCGTGGCGTTGCGGGAAGACAATTACCGGGATGCGGAAAAATATGAAGGCGCTCCGGTGAATTTTCAGGACGCGCTGGACAACTACCGCCGAGTGCTGGACGTGATCGGCGAAATCTGCGGCGATCGGATCGATCCGCGTTCACGGACGGTCGACCGGGAGGGGCCGCATTTTGAGAACAACACGGTGACCTATCATCCGCTGACCCAGAAGAATCTGGAAGACCTTCGCCGGGCGGATGTCATGGGGGTGATGTTGCCGCATCGTTATGGCGGGTTGAATTTCCCGGTTTCGGTCTACACCATGCTGACGGAAATGGTTTCCCGCGCCGATGCCTCGCTGCAGAACCTCTTCGGTCTGCAGGATATCGCTGAAACGATTTGCGAATTCGGCAACGAAGAGCAGCGTCAGCAGTATCTGCCACGTTTTGCCACCGGAGAATTCGATGGTTCGATGGACCTGACGGAACCGGATTTCGGCTCCGACCTGCAGTCGGTGCGGCTCCGGGCCTGGCAGGATGAAAAGACCGGCCAGTGGTACCTCAACGGGATGAAGCGTTTCATCACCAACGGTTGCGCCAAGGTACACCTGGTACTGGCCCGTTCTGAAGAAGGGACCAGTGACGGGCGCGGGCTGTCCATGTTCATTTGCGAAGCGGGACCGAAGCTGGTCGTGCGCCGGATTGAAGACAAACTCGGTATCCACGGTGTGGCAACCTGCGAATTGCAGTATAACGACGTGCCGGCGCAGCTGTGCGGTAAACGCCGTTTCGGTCTGATCAAGTACGTGATGAGCTTGATGAACGGCGCCCGGGTGGCGATCAGTGCTCAGGCGCTCGGTATTGCTGAGGCCGCCTATCGCGAAGCACGCAAGTATGCTTCCGAACGGGAACAGTTCAAGAAACCGATCGACCGTTTCCCGGCGATCTACGATATGCTCAGTTCGATGAAGGTAAAAATTACCGCGGCCCGCGCTCTGTTGTACGAAACAACCCGCGCCGTTGACCTGCGGAACGGTTACAACCATCTGGTCGAACGCGGGGAAAATGTGACGCCGGAAGATCGTGCTGCACAGAAGTATTACAACCGCGTCGCCGCCGTACTGACACCGATGTGCAAGGCACTGGCCACCGAAACCGCCAATCAGGTTGCGTATGATGCGATTCAGATTCACGGTGGTACCGGATTCATGCGGGATTTCAACGTGGAACGGTATTACCGCGATGCGCGCATCACCAACATTTATGAAGGTACCACGCAGTTGCAGGTAGTGGCCGCCATTGGTGGGGTGCTTCAGCGCGACAATGACAAGCGTCTGGAGGAATTGATGGCGTTGCCGTTCACCGGCAAGCTGCTTCGGCTCAAGGAAGTGGTTGCCGGTCACCATGCCCGGCTGCTGGATGCGGTGAAATTCGTGTCCGAAAAGAAAGATCCGGAATATCACGACCTGATGGCACGCAGCCTGGTCGAAATGGAAACCTATGTGTTTGTCGGCATGCTGCTGTTGCGGGATGCGTTGAAGTGCGACAAGCGTCTGCCCATCGCTGAACGCTATGTGCTGGATTCCGTGCCGGAATTCCAGAAGCGTTACATGCGGGTGATGTCGAACGATACGGCGTTGATCGACAATCATCGCGACATCATCGATTATTGATGGTGGAGACAGAGGCGTTTTGCGCCTGAAGATCATGGCGGGACGCGGCCTGGAAAAAGCCGCGCCCCGCCCGGTTGTTGCCGGAGACCGGAGATTTTTCCGGGAAAACAAGGAGAGAAAAAATGAATAATGATTATCTGGCCCGGGCCAGGAAAGTGATTCCCGATCCGCAGATTCTGTCCGTAGTGGCGGCCCGGCGGGCGCGTCAGCTCGCATTCGGCGCGCGTCCGATGATCAAGTGTGATTCGGAAAACCATCTGGACGTGGCTTTGCTGGAAATTGCCGAAGGATTGCTGAGCTACGAATTCGGTACGCCTGGCGATGCAGAGTCGGATGTAGAAACTCCGGCGTCCGAAAGCGCGGAATGAATTTTCTGGATTGAAAAAAGCGGAGAAAAGCGATGGCGGAACAGGCACAAGTGGCTGTGCTGATGGGCAGCAAAAGCGATCTGCCGGTATTGCAGGGCGCGTTTCGGGTATTTGACGAATTCGGAGTCCGGTATGTGGCCCGGGTGCTTTCGGCGCATCGCACGCCGGAGGCGGCCGCGGAGTTCGCCGCCGGTGCGGAGGCCGCGGGAATCCGGGTGATCATCTGTGCCGCCGGCATGGCGGCTCATCTCGGAGGGGTTGTGGCGGCACATACCACGTTGCCGGTGATCGGAATACCGGTGGCTTCCGAACCATTCAATGCACTGGATTCTCTGCTGGCGACGGTGCAAATGCCGCCGGGCATTCCGGTAGCGGCGGTGACCGCGGGCAAGGCCGGAGGAAAAAATGCAGCGCTGTATGCGGTGGCGATTCTGGCGCTGAGTGCTCCCGAGCTGGCCGCGAAATTGAAAGCCTTCCGGCGGGAACAGGCGGAGCAGGTGTTGCGGGCCGACGCGGAATTGCAGCAGGAGCTGAAGCAGAGCTGAGCTGCCAGCTCGTATCGGAATGAAACAGATGTCCGAGCCGTGTGCAACACTTTATCTGGATCATGCCGCGGCAATGAAGCCGGAGCCGGAGGTTCTGGATTACTTCCGAGAGTGTTCATTGCGTGATTACGCCAATCAGGAGGCGGCCCATGGGGCGGCCTACCGGTTGCGCAACAAGCTGGAGGAGGCCGGAATGCGTCTGGCTCTGGCCGTTGCCGGGAGACCGATGGCGGTGCACTGGGCGATGACGGGAACGGAACTTTTCAGCTGCCTGGAAGGAGTGCCCCGCCGGGGGCGCGGCAATGTCGTGACCAGCGGGGCGGAACATCCGGCGCTGATGGCTGCATTGCGGCGCATGGGCGGTGAATTGCGGATTTTGTCCCGGCGGGACGGCGAGCTTTTTCCGACATCGGAGTGTCTGGATCAGCAGACACAGTTGCTGGCGGTTCATCATGTGCAGAGCGAAACCGGCCGGATCACGGATGTGGATGCGCTGGCATTGCGGTTACGCCGGGAAGCGCCTCAGGCGTTATTGCTGGCAGATACGATTCAATCCGCGGGCAAGCTGCCACTGCCGAAATCTGCGGATTTTCTGACGGTTTCAGGGCATAAGCTGGGCGCGCCTGGCGGCGCGGCATTGCTGATCAATCCGGCGTGGAAAGGGCTGCCGTTCATGCGGCAGACATTGCAGCGGCTGCGAAGCGGGGAATACCGTTTCGGGCGACCGGAGCCGGCGCTGCTTCTGACGCTGGCTTTTGCGGCGGAACGCCGGGCAGAACGACGGGAAAGGGAATTAACCCGGGTGCGACAGGTGCAGGCCGCTATGAGGCTGGCACTGGCAGAGTTGAGGTTGCCTGGCGGTGGCAGAGTAGTGTTTAGTGTGCCGGAGGAGAAAAGTTCTCCTTATATTCTTCATTTGCGTTTTCCGGGATTTCAAGGCGGGGTGCTGGTGCGAATGCTTTCGGAATACGGGGTGTTTGCGGCGAGTGGCAGTGCCTGTCAGGCGGAAAGCGATCGTCCGAGTGCGGCGCTGCTGGAGCTGGGGCTGCCCCGGGACGAGGCGTATTCCGGAGTGCGGCTGAGTTTTTCCACGGAGAACAGCCCGGAAGAAGCCTTGGCACTTCGTGAAATCTTCGAGCGGGTGCTGCGCGCTTACTGAAAAACATTTTTTCCATGAAAATGGGTTTGAAAAGCGGCCGCTTTCGTGTTATTTTCTCTCATACGGTGATTTATGCCGGAGAAAACACGAACAAAGGAGCGGAATCATGTGGAAAAAATGGATGGCGTTGACCATGCTGGCCGTTGCATCGGCCGGGACCGCGGCGGAAGCTCTCTGGGACGGTGCGCTGGATCGTCTGTCTTTGCGGGAAGGGGCGAAGCTGAAAGAGGTTTCTGTGAAGTCTGAGGACGGAACGCTGGTGATCAATGCCCTCAGTGAAGGTGACAGTGTCACATATGTCTGCCTTCAGATTCCGACAACCCCCTGTTTTGTTACCGGGAAGCGACTCTCACTGGAGGCCTGGAGCGATACACCGAAGGAGACGATCGGGTTTTATGTGCGCGCTCTTACGGCCGACAATCGCAAGGTTTTGAGCTTTCAGAAATGGGATGTGCTGACGGACCGCCCCGAGGTGTTTGTATTGACGCCGGGAACGAATGGCCGGCTCCGCTGGGAAAGTACCGAAGTGCAGGCCCCGGATGGTGAGATTACGAAACTCTGGATTTATATCGGCGCCCGCGGCAACGGGAAAAAGATGAACCTTCGCATCCGGGATCTCAAGTGGATCGATGATCCGCTGGCGGAATTCCGAGCACAGCCCGGCCGGGATCTGGCCGGTTCGACGAATGGTCAGGCTTTCGAGCGGAATGGGGTGATTGCGGCCGAGGCGGCGGCGGGAACCGGGACTGTCACATATTTTGATTTTCAGCTGCCGATCGAGCCGGTTTCCGTGGAAGGAAAACAGCTTAATTTCACGGCCTGGTCCAGGACGCCGGATTTGACGAAGGCGCTGTATGTTCGCGGATACAATGCGGCGGGGGAATGCATTCTCTCGTATAAGAGCTGGAATGGTTTGCTGGCTGCGGAGCCGAAAGAGTTCCGGCTGGCCATCGGACAGAATGCGAGCGGGCTCGTCTGGGAGCCGGAGATGGTCAAGGATACTGCTGATAAGAAACTGACGCAGCTGCGTTTCTACATCGGCACGCGCGGGAACCGGGGACAGGTGTTCAGCGCGGAATTTTCGAAGATTTCCGTGGGGGGAGTAACTCCGGGCGTCGTGCTTTCCGCCGCCGGGTTTGAAAAACTCGGTGTCGGCGCCCGTTCCGCGGAAATCCGCAGCCTGATCGCCGGAGAGGATGCTGCCGGGAAACGGTTCATTCTCTGCCGACCGCAGGATCACGGTGAACGAGGCTATCTGCTGTTCACCGAACTGGACAGTGGTCGAACCTTCCAGTATTTTAACCCGGATGCCGTACGCCAAGGGGATAATTTCGGTTCCGTGCTGACTCGGAACGGAAAGTTTTACTACGATCAGGCGGGCGGTCATGTGCTCTGTTTTGACGTCAATACCCGGAAGACGGAATATCTGGGGCGCCCTGATACTCAGACTCAGCATTTCATGGTGTATACCGAAGGTCCCGATGGAAGAGTCTGGATGGGGGGGCATCCCCATGCCAGCGTCACTGCTTATGACCCCCGGAGTGGAAAGTTCCGCAATTATGGTTCCATGGACCCACGGGAAAAATATCTCTATCAGATTGCTGTGGACCGGAACGGCTGGGTGTACAGCGGCGTCGGTTCTGCCCGCGCCAATATTCTGGCGCTCGACCCGGAAAGCGGAAAAATTACCCAATTACTTCCGGAAGAGAAACGCGGCCTGGGATACGGTCGGGTGGTTGCCGGTCAGGATGGGTATGTGTATGCGGACTATCGGGATTTCCGGGTGCAGCTGCTGGACGGGAAAATTGTGGCGGAAAATGTGGCCTGTCCCGCTCCGGCCGCAATCAAGGCGCCGAAGTACGGTGGGAGCATCCGGGCGTTCTCCGACGGGTCCCGGGTGCTTTCTTACGACCTGTATCAGAAAAAAGCGGTAATTCGGGAAGCGGACGGGCGGATGCGGACATTTCCGTTTTCTTACCTTTCCGGAGGTTTGCTGTTCACCAGCATTGCCCGCGGGCCGAATGGCAAGATCTATGGTTCCACCTGTCACCCGATGCATTTCGTCGAACTGGATCCGGCGAACGGGGAAATCATTGACCATGGTCCGCATCCGATTGTGCTTGGCGGGAATTTCTGTAACATGGTTGCCGGCGGCGGTAAGTTGTATGCCTGTGAATATAGCGGTGGCCGGTTGTGGGAATACGATCCGGCGCAGCCGATTCGGATGCGGGGCGGCGCGCTGCCGTCGTTTGGGCCAACTCCGGAAGAACTGGCCGTGTCAGGCAAGGCGGAGAAGGGGCATTTTTCCGCTTTGAGCGCCCCGCGGATTCTGTTTGCCAACGGACATACGGACGGAGCGGTTTTCACGCTGCCGGTCCGGGCGACGAAAGCGGGGAAAGCGTATTTGAATGTGCTGCTTTTTGAGCACGCACAGTATGGCACGGTGACGGTGGCGTTTCAGGGGAAAAGCGAAGAGCGCAACGTTCAGAATCTGGCTGATCGGCCATCGAAAATGCTGACCCTCGGACCGTTTGAGCTGCAACCCGGCGATTATGAAGTCACGTTCACCGTGCACGCCAACCGGGGAGGCAAGCCGTGGTTCGGTCTGGTGGGGATGGAACTGGCCGACGCGCCCCGTGAAGGAAACGCCGCACCGAAGGAGGCGAATCCGCGTATTCTGGGGCGCTGGTCTGACCTGGTGACCCGGCCACGCGCGATCGCCGTGCATTCGGACGGCCGTCATGTAATCATTGCCGGTTATGCAAATTACGGCCTGACCGGAGGCGGCTTTGGCATTCATGACCTGAAAACCGGTGAAAACCGGGAGATTAAAGACTGGCTGCCGGGGCATAGCTGCATTGCATTCCGGGTGCTGCCGGACGGCGACCTGATCGGCGGTACCAGCATCGACGCTCCCGGGGGAGGGCATATCCGGGCTACCGAAGCTGCCCTGTTCCGGCTGGATTGGAAAAGCGGCAAGGTGAAGCGTTCTGTCCCGTTGCCGGGAGCGACCAATGTGATCAGTGTGGAACTTTGGAAAGGAAAGCTGGTAGCGGTCACTTCCGATGGGCAATTGCTGACCGTTCATCCGGAAACCCTGGAAATTATGCGGCGGGAACAAATCGGAAATTACGGGAGCGTTCCCCGGAACGCCTTGCAGAAGAGTGATGACGATCGGTTGTTTGTGTTACTGTCCAATCACATTCTGGAACTTGATCCGGTATCCGGTGCAGCGGTCCCGATTGCCGGCAACAGTGCCGCGATCACTGCCGGTGGCGCCTGCATAGATGGTGCCCTGTATTTCGGGTGCTGGACGAATTTCGGCAAATACCGGTATCCGGAAACTGCGCCGGGACAGAAGTAATGTCGATGGGAGCGGTCAGCGTTGATTTGAATGGAGTCCGAAAGGTTGATACTGAAAAGCGGGAGTCATGATGAAGAGATGGCACTTGCCGATTGCATTGTGCAGTGCTGTTTGTATGACACTGGGGGCTGAAACCATGCAGATGGATCTGGCCAGCGCGCCGGTCGGCGGTGTGCCGGCAGGATGGAAAGTTTATGCCACCGGTCCGGATGACGTCCGGAAGAACGGCGGCGGGGTGCAGGTCGTCGAAGAGGAGGGCCGGAAAGTTCTGCGGATTGACGACCGGAGCGACCAATGCGAATTCGGTATTACCCGAACGTTCGATTGCGCGCCGGGAACGTTCTTCCGGGTGACGGCGCGGTACCGGGCCGCTGATCCGGATGTGGCGTTGGGAGGACTGGAAATTTCCGCCTTTTTCAGCCCGGCCGTGAAGTACCGTGCGGGAACCGTGTATCCGGATTCTTCCGGCGTGTCGGTGATGGATACCGTCGTCGCACCTCCGGGAACGAAAAAAATCGTGATTACCTTTTATTCTTCCCGTCCGAACCGGACTGCCGTGCTCCTGGAGTCCATGACGGTGGAGACTTCCGACAAGGCGTTTCCGCCGGTGACGGTGGCATCGCTCCGTTTTGCCGGACGCACGTTTTATCTGTCGCCCCAGGGCGATGACAAAAATGTCGGCAGCCAGTCCGCTCCCTGGCGCAGCATTGCCAGGGCCAACCGCATGCTCCGGCCCGGCGATACGGCGGTGTTTCTGCCTGGCCGTTACGAGGGGACGATTCAGCCGGAACGTTCCGGGGCACCGGATGCTCCGATTGTGTACCGGGCGGAAGAACCGGGAACGGCGGTCCTCACCGGCCCGAAAAATCCCGGATTTGCCGCGAAGATCGAAAACCGGGCGCATATCGAGCTGGAGGGATTCCGCTTTGAAGTCGGGCCGGGCAGCCGCTGGCTCAGGGTGGATGGTTCCCGTTTCTGCACGTTCAAAAATCTGCAGATGGAAAATTCCACAGTGGCCGATCCCATTGGCTGCCATAACAGCAGTCATCTGCGTTTTTCCGGTATTCACGCTACCCGGTGCAAGAATATCGGAGCCAGCGGTGTGCTGAGCGGCGACATGTGGAATAACTTCAATGTGACGCACAGTGTCTTCGAGAATATGTATGTCGGGCAGGTGGGACATCGACCGTTCGGATTGTGGTTCGACTGTTCCAATATTGTGGTGCGAGATTCGATTTTCGATTGCCGCTGGGGGCGGAATTTTGAATTTTTTTCCCCTCAGAGGGTCTTGTTCGAACGCTGCGTGGTGACCAACGCCTTTGAAGGTTCCGGTTCGTTCGACGGAGAGGCGAAACTGTTCCTCAACGAATCGGTCATCCGGAACAATCTGGTGATGCGGAACGGTTACCTGCCGGTCCGCGTCAGCGGCTATCAGTATCAGGATATGCCGAATTTCACATCGATGAATTCACGTTACTACAACAACACGTTCTACCACAACGAAGATGCCGGCCTCGCAGTATACGGGGATACATGGGATCAGGCAAAGACCTGCTGTCGCAACAATATTTTTAAGAATAACATTTTCTTCAAAAATGATTTTGATCGTGGCATCGCCATCCAGACCGGAACGACGATCACGCCGGATTGCCAATTCCGCTGCAACTTGATCACCGGCGAAAAGACCGGCGCTACCACCATCCGCTTCGCCCGCAGGGAAGGTGCGAAACTGTTGACCACGGCAGAGGCTGAAACCGAAGCCGCACCTTATTTCAAAAACAACATCGACCAGGATCCGAAATTTGTTGCTGCGGACCGGGACGACTATTCTCTGGCCCCGGACAGTCCGGCGATTGATGCGGGCGAGGCGTTGACCGTTACCCGGGCCGCGGGAACCAACACGATTTACCTGCCGGTGGAAGACGCGCGCTATTTCTTCGACGGATTCGGCATCCCCGGAGAGGTCGGAGATCTGCTGATGATCGGACCGGATAAACTTCAGGCCCGAATCGTTCATATTGCCGAAAGGCAGAATACGCTGGTGCTGGATCGGCGGGTGACGTTCGGGAAAGGTGACGCGGTGAACCTTGCCTATTCCGGCAAAGCTCCCGACCTCGGCGCTTATGAAAGCGGCATGGAACAGCCCACCGGCCCCCGGTTCGATTCGGAGAAAATCCGTCCCCAGACCGAAAAAGACGGTGTGCTGCTTGCCGCTGATTTTGAACCGGAACATCAGGAACAGTGGTTCTATCTCTGGAAGTTCACACGTCAACCCTCCAGCTTTGCCGTGGTCGACAATACCACCGCCGCTACCGGCAAGCAGTCCTGGCGTGTGGAGTATGTGCCCTATGAAAAACTGCGGATGCTTACGGAACTTTCTCCTGCCTACAAGGACAGCGACTCCACGCTTTCCACTCATCTGAGTCCGGCCTGGTGGGAAATGGAGAAATATCCGATGTTGCGATTCTCCTACCGGATTCCGAAGGGCGTGCCGGTCGGTGTGACGCTCTATTGTGCTTCCCGCAGCGCCACACCCGGCCCGGGATCGGTCTTTGTGGCGGAAACTCCCGACTTCCCACTTCCACAGGGGTATGTCCAACACAAGCTCGTGGAGCTGGTGGCGGATGATCAGTGGCATACGGCGGAAATCGATCTGCGGAAATTGCGCAAACTGATGCCGGATTACCGCTATATCTACAAACTTCGCTTCTGGGCCGGTGGACAGAACGGAAAGCCCGGTTCCCGTTACTGGTTGGATGACGTGAGCGTCCGTACCCGTTGACGACGGAGGGCAGGTATGCGGCGTCCCGGTTTCAGACCGGGACGCCGTTGCCTTCAGCTCCGGGAATCGGACGGAGAGCGCGATACGGAAGGAATGCATTTTCGTCGGTGGACGGTCTGATCTGTGCGTTTTTTCAGTCCCTGTAATTTATGATCAGGAGGTGGATATGGCTCAGTTGATGACAAACGGTACTTCGCCGGTCGGTACGGTGCCGGCGTGTTTTCATTCGGAATTGGCGGAAAAAACGTCCTGGACGCCGCTGGCGCGGCAGACGATGAGTTTCTGCTCGCACCGGCTGGGACCGGATCCCATGACCGGTGGTTGGCGATTCTGCTCGACGCCGGTGCTCCGTCTTTTCGGGATTCTGCCGACGGTATTCATCGTTGTGACGTTGGGGATATTGCTGCTGGCGGGGAAACTCAATCCTCTTCGTACGCTTCTTGCTGAACTGCCGATCCTGTACGTGATCGTAGCGGGGGCGTGCATCGGCTCGGTGGTGATCGGCGTCTGGTTGTGGCGCCGGATGAATCCCGTTATCGTCTTCGACGGTCTCCGGGAGGCGTTCTACCGGGCGCCCCGGAATCCGCGTGGGATGGAGGTGTCCGCACTGGATTCCTTTACTCCTTTTCAGGAGATCGGAGCTCTGCAGCTGCTGGAAAGGCGCGTCGTTCAGGGATCCGGAAAAAATGCAGTCGATTATCTGGCTTATGAATTAAATCTGGTCCGGCGCGACGGCAGCCGGGTGTCGATTCTCTGTCACGGAAACTATCCGAAACTGGCGGCGGACGCGGAACAGCTGGCCGGATATCTGCAGTGTCCTTGCTGGGATGCCACCGGTAAATCCGCTGCAGTCATTGCGGAAACGGAATAATGCTCCTTCTGGCTGTTCCATTGCCACGTTTTCTGGAAGCAGGACAAAAAAATGGTGCGCCCACAAGGACTCGAACCTTGGACCCGATGATTAAGAGTCATCTGCTCTACCAACTGAGCTATGAGCGCACTGCTTTCGCAATACCTTTAATTTGCCGCGTTTTTGTAAAAAAGCAAGTGAAAAAAGTTAAAAAAAAACAAAAAAGCCCCACTCAAAGCCTTATTTTCACGGGAAGCCTAGAGATTTTCAAACAAATCCCCTTGAATCGGTTGTTCCGACTTCGGCATGGAAGCGGCTGTTGCGGCGAATAACGGCAACTCATCGTTTTCCGGAGAAATTCTTTCCGATCGCGGGAGCTGCCGGAGCAGACTGTGCAGTTCCATGCGTTCGCAAATACCGGCGATTTTCTCCCAGTCCGGTGACTGGCGCGCGCAGGTCTCCGCGACCGGCAACAGACGTGTCGGCAGGTCGCTGCGCAGTCGGATCAGTTTACGGTTGCGTTGCAGCAGTTCAGTGGATTCCAGCAATCGGGCACGCTGCCGCTGATTGGGGATTTTCTCCGGTGAGGCCAGCAATTCATCGAGAGAGGCGATATGCAGCCACTCCGCCGCGGTTTTCGGGCCGACGCCCGGAACACCGGGAATGTTATCCGCCGCGTCTCCCAGCAGGGCAAGGTAATCTACGATCGCTGCAGGGGGAACGGAAAATTTTTTCAGCACGCCAGCAATATCCCGGCGCTCCCAGCCGGCACCGTTTTTCCCCGGAAGCAGGAGTGATACTCGTTGATCCACCAGCTGCGCCAGGTCTTTGTCAGAGCTGATGATTTGCACGGGTTCCCTGGTCGCCTGCGCCAGGGCGGCGATCAGATCGTCCGCTTCATATTCCGGTTCCTCCAGCAGCGGCCATCCGAAAGCGGCAGCCAGTTCCCGGAGCACGGGAACCTGTTGTTTCAGATCTTCGGGGGTCGGCGGACGGTTAGCTTTGTAATCAGCATTGAGCTCCAATCGGAAATGGACACGCCCGCAGTCGAAAACCATTGCCCCCCGTTCCCCCGGGAAATCGTGCTGCAGCTTCAGCAGCAACCGGGTGAAAGGCAACAGCGCATTGGTGGGCTCTCCCCGGGAATTATTCAGGTGGCGGACCGCATGATAACAGCGGAAAATCTGTGAGTAGGCATCAATCAGAATCATGACGGTTCCGGTCTCCTGCTGGTGACTGTATGAAAAAAGGTTCAGCGGTGGGGCCTCTTGAGAACTTAGAGGAGTAATTATGAAGAGGAGAAAAATGCGTATAGGATCTCTTGAAACTTCACCGCTGAACCAACATTTACTATAGCACGGTCTGAATGGATTGAAAAGTTTTTTTTTAAAAAAAAAGAATATTTTTGAGTTTCCCGGGAAGAAATCTGTTTTTCCATGGGGACGTGCGGATCTGAAAACGATTCCGGTGCAGGGAGCGCCTGTCTTATTGCCAGTAGAAAAAAAACGGATACCGCTGTTCACGGCATCCGTTTTTTCCATTCCGGTCTCAGGAACCGGTTGGCATACAGGTTTATTCTGCGTTGCGCGGCAGCGGATTCTGCTTGTGAGCTTCTTCCATGACGTAAACCTGTTTGCGTACTTCCTCGTGCTTGATGATGGGTTCCGCACCGTTGACCAGGACATCGTACAGATTGTTGTACAAAGCGTGAACCAGACCGGAAAATCCGGTGGCGTTGCTGTTGTTATCAGTGTAAGTCCAGGTTTCTTCGTGCCAGGAGAGCTGTTCCGAGCAGTACTGGCGCTGATTGCTCCACGGTTTCCAGAATTCATGCTTCGGCGCTTCCTCCGGCTTGAAGTATTTCCATTTCAAACCGTTCGGGCCGCCGGTCAGACCGCCGCGGGTGGCGCTGATATTGTACATTTCTCCCTGCGGATAAGCCTGGAAGGAGCTGACGATTACTTCGATATTCGGCTTCCCGGGGCCGTAGAGCGTGACGGATGCGTAGTTTTCCGCGTCGCCGCCCAGTCCCCAGTGATGGGCATACATCCGGGCGAACACTTGCGGATATCCTTCGCCAAACAGAACCACTGCCTGGTCAACCGGGTGCGGCCCGGTGTTGAAGAGATTGCCGGCGCATTCCTTCTGCAGCGTCTGCCAGTCCCAGCGGCGGGCGAATCCGCTCCAGTTCGACCGGATGCTGACGATATCGCCGAGAACACCGGACCGGATGATTTCCTGCAATTTGATGAAGAACGGGTAAAAGCGGGAGTTCTGGAACGGGTAGAATACGACATTCGCTTCTCGGGCGGCAGCCGTCAGACGGTCGAAATCAGCGACACAGGTGGCGGATGGTTTTTCACTGAGTACGTTGCGGCCTTTTTTCAGGGCAGCGAGAGAGGCTTCCACGTGGAAACGGCTCGGCGTGGCATTGACGAAGAGGTCGATGTCCGCCTTGTCCAGCAGCTCCTGATAGTCGTTGTAGACGGCACAGCCGAACTCATTGACGGCGTCCTGACGCCGTTCGGGAAGTTGGTCTGCAACGGCGACGATTTGAAATTGTTCCGGTTTGTGTTTGAGGCAATTTGCGTGAATGCCGTATCCGCTGCGGCCGAATCCGGCGATGCCGACTCTGATGACTTTGCTCATACCCGCTTTCTCCTGCTGGATTCCGAGGTTTTACCTTTTGACCGGTTTTTGATTGTGGTGTTTTTATAAACCGGTTTAACTTTGGAATATAATACTCTGTCGAAAAAGATATGTCAAACACACAAAGTGAGAAAAATCAAAAATAGGGAAAATATTACATCAAATATCAGAAAAAAAGAGAAAAAATAAAAAGGATAGGGTAAAAACCGTTTGATTTTTGGAATAAGACAGATTAGGGTAAATGCAGATCGTGTGAAAGATCGTTGGAACACCAAAAACCCTCAATTTTAAGGAGAGTTCATATGTTAGTGGCATTGCTGATTGTCGTCATGCTTGCGTCATTGGTCGGGATGATTATCTGTAACAAAAAGCAGAATGTCATGCCGACGGCCAAAATCATCGCCATGGTGCTGATGGTAGTGGTGGTGGTTTGCGGGGTTTTGTTGATGAAACAAATGGATGTCTTCGGCGGCAGCACCGACTCTCTGCGGGCCAATGAAACGAAGTTCTTTACTTCTCAGGGATATGTCGTCGGCAAGTTTATCGGTTCCGGAGTCGGTGCCGGTAAAGTGTTGATTGTCGCAGAAAACGGTTATGAAAACGATACCCGGTTGCCGTTGCTGGCCGAAGCGATCAAAGAAGGCATGGGCGGTGGTGAAGTAGTGATCGACACCATCAATCTTCCCTCGAACGATCCCAATATGATCGAGCCTCTGATGGAACGCATGTCGGCCAAAGATTTTGATGCGCTGGTGGCCAAGCATTCCGATGCCAAAGTGATTCTCTCGATGGTCGGTGTGCCGCGTGACGCCGCCCGTATGAAACTCTTCAAGGATGCAATGGCGGGCAAGGGACCGGCGCTGATTCTGGTTGGCTACAGCGAAATGCCGGGCATGGCCATGGCGATCGCCAAGGGCGCGATCAGTGCGGTGGTGACGGTCAGCCCGAAGGCGGTTTTCGACGAAAAGGCGGCTCCGAGCGATCCGCAGGAAGCGTTTAATGTCCGGTATGTGCTGGTCAACAAGGACAATGTTCAGGAATATGCTTCGCTGTTCGGCAACTGATCCGGCGAAAGCGGAATCTCTGTAATGATTCGCAACGGCGGCGCTCTTATGGGCGCCGCCGTTTTTTTTAAGAAGCAACGGCATGAGGATCATGACGTATGGAGATGCGGGAACGCTGTGCTCTGAAAGAACAATTTTTCGGCTGTGGAACGCTGCATGACGACGGCGTCGTCTGGAGAATTCGACCGGATGGGTGGGGACTGTTTCCTGTCCTGGTGCTGATGCTGACCGGGGGAGTGACGGTGGCCTGCGGAACGTACACGGCGTTCGGCGACATGGCGCTGGGAGCGTTTGGAATGGTGTTCGGGACGGGATTTTTCTGCTTGGGCCTTTTCATGGCGCGCGGTTGTCGGCAACGGATTGTATTTGATTTGCAGCGCGAGGTTTGTCGGAATGACGGGGCCGGAGCCGCCAAGTCCGGCTGGGCACCGGATGGAATACCTTTTTCCGAAATTGCGGCGGTGCAGGTTCTGGAAAAGACGGTGAGGTTTTCCGGCAACCATATTCGCTGTTGCGAGATGAATCTGGTGAAACGGGATGGCAGCAGACTTCATCTGCTCGATTCCATGAGCCGCCGCCGGATCGAGCGGGATGCCGCAAGGCTGGCGGGAAAGCTGGGCCTGCCGCTGTGTATCGACGTGACGCCGGCTGAAGGCGGAAAATCCGATTGGCTGCCGGTGGTGCTGGCGGGGGGGCTGCTGCTGGCGGTTGGCGCCATGTTTCTATGGTTTTTTACGCTCTCTCCGATTCTGACAGCCTATGCCAGCCGCGCCTGGGTGGAGGTGCCGGGCAAGGTGCTTTCCTCTGAGCTGGTTCGCAGTCGTTCTACCGGCAGGAATGCATCGACGACCTGGCGGATTCTGATCCGGTATGAATATGAATATGCCGGAGTTCGCTACGAGGGCGACCGCTTTGACCTGATCCGTTCGGAGCATAGTTCCAATATCGGAGTGCAGTCCATGCGGCAGGTGGTGCGGGCTCACCCGCCGGGAACGCCGGTTTCCTGCTACGTCAATCCGGAAAATCCGCAGGAGGCGTTGATCAGTCGCGAACTGTCCGGGAGTTTCTGGGGGATCGCCTGGTTTCCACTGTCGTTTGTCGCGTTCGGCATGATCTGCGTTTTTGCCGGGCTGCGGCGGCGATAACGGGGAGATCGGAAAGGAATGGGGATGGAGAAGAAAAAAGATCCGGAGCGGAGCCGCGCTTTCCGGGAACTCTGCCGTCTGGCCGGGCAGGCTGTCGGTCGTTACCGGATGATTACCGGCGGCGAAAGGATTCTGATCGGGGTTTCCGGCGGCAAGGACAGTTTGATGCTGACGCATGTACTGTATGCGATGCGGCGGCGTTCGCCGGTACCGTTTGAGTTGTATCCGGCGGTTTTTGATCCCGGATTTTCGGAATTCGGGCTGGAACGGTTGCGAAGCTACTGTATGCGGCAGGGGTGGCCGCTGCAGGTGGTGTCACTGCCGGTGGGGGATATCGTCCGGGAAAAGGCAGTATCCACTCCCTGCATGCTGTGTGCCCGGTTGCGTCGGGGAAAGCTCTATGGGTTGGCGGCTGAATTGCGGTGCGGGCACCTGGCGCTGGGGCAGCATCTGGACGACGCGCTGGCTTCGTTTCTGATGAGTTTCTGCCGGGGGCAGGGGCTCACAACCATGGGACCGAACGTGCGGGCGGAGCGCGAACCGGTTCGGGTCATCCGACCGTTGATCCTGGCGCCGGAGCAGTTGATCCGGGAGGCGGCGGCTGAATTTGAATTGCCCGAGGCGGGGAAGTGTGCTTACGCGGAACAGTTGGAGGTGAATGGCGACCGGGCGTATTTCAAACGTCTGGTCGAGGAACTGGAGCAGCGCATGCCGCATGTGCGGGCACAGATGCTGCATTCCCTGTGCCGTTTGCAGCCGGAATATCTGTTGGATCCGCGCTTCCTTGCGGAGTGACCTGCTGCCGCGAAGAGGAGAGGGGCGCGAATGGAGGGGCAGGAGGGCGGGAAGTTTTTTTCCGGTTTTCTTTTCAATACGGGGAATTTGTGTTATATTACCGATGTGAAAATGAAGAGAGGAGATGGACGCGGAATAACCATGAATCCGGATGAGCAGTTCCAACGGTGTGCATCTGGTCGAGTCCCTTCCCGCGGCAAGTGGTGCGGTGCGTACACCGGCCCTGATGGAAGTTCCCGGTGGCAATAGTATTGCTTGTGGAAAGCAGAATCGCGGCAGTCATTGCCAGATGATTCAGGCGGCCAATCCCCCTTTATAAAGTCAGTGTATACAATGTGCGAATGATGAAAACGGAAATTGCCAGACTTGTGGAACTGATTCGGGAGCTTTATCCCGATCGGGAGCGGATTGCGCTGCATGAACCGGTGTTTGTCGGCCGGGAACGTGAATATGTGCTGGCGGCGATCGATTCGACGTTTGTTTCTTCCGTGGGGGCTTATGTCGACCGTTTTGAGCGTATGTTGGCGGAGAGGGTTGGAGCGGCTTTTGCCGTGGCTACGGTCAACGGGACCAGTGCGCTGCATGCCGCGCTGCTGGTAGCGGGGGTGCAACCGGGGGATCGGGTGCTGACGCAGCCGCTCAGTTTTGTAGCGACATGTAACGCAATTCATTATTGTGGAGCGGAGCCGGTGTTTCTGGATGTGGATCCGGATACCGCAGGGTTGTCTCCGGCGGCGGTCGCGTCTTATCTGAAGGAACACTGTGTACGGCGGGCGGGGCAATGTATTTTGAAGAGCGACGGCGGGCGGGTGTCTGCCTGCGTGCCGATGCATACATTCGGACTGCCGGGACGTGTGGAAGAGTTGGCGGAACTTTGCTCGGAATGGGGGCTTATGCTGGTGGAAGATGCGGCGGAGGCATTGGGCAGCCGGATCGGGGACCGTCAGCTGGGGACATTCGGCCGGCTGGGGATTTTCAGCTTCAATGGGAACAAAACCGTAACCTGCGGCGGCGGCGGCGCGATCGTAACGGACGATCCCGAACTGGCGCGCCGGGCAAAACACCTGACGACCACGGCGAAGGTGCCCCATCGGTACGAATTTTTCCATGACGAGGCGGGGTTCAACTACCGGATGCCGAACATCAATGCCGCATTAGCCTGTGCGCAGCTGGAGCAGCTGCCGGTTTTTCTGGAGAACAAGCGGGAGACCGCGCGGTGTTACGCGGCGTTTTTTGCCGACGGGCCATGGACGTTCTTGCAGGAGCGTTCCGGGACAAGTTCCAATTACTGGCTGAATGCGATACGGTGTCGGAATCGGGCGGAACGGGACGAAGTACTGCAGGAGACCAACGACCGGCAGATCATGACCCGTCCGGCATGGAGATTGTTATCGGAGCTGCCGATGTATCGTCATTGTTTCCGGAGCGCATTGCCGAACGCGGAGGCATTGGCGGAGCAGCTGGTGAATTTGCCGAGCGGCGTCCGTCCGGAAGCGTTGCCGAAAAGCGGAGCGGGCGTATGAAAAAAAACGAAAATCTGCTGCTGCTGGGCGGCGGCGGGCACTGCCGCTCCTGCATCGAGGTGATCGAGAGCACGGGCCAATGGCGGATTATCGGTATCGTGGATCCGAATCTGCCGCCGGGATCCATGTTGTACGGATATCCGGTATTGGGCGACGATGACCATCTGGCACAATGGCGGGATCGCGCGTCATACGCGCTGGTGACGGTGGGACAGATCCACACTGCGCAGGTGCGGCAGAGGCTGTTTGCATGGCTGACTGAGAATGGTTTTTCCGCGGCGACGGTAATATCTTCGCGGGCGTACGTGTCCCCGCGGGCACGGATCGGCGCGGGTACGATCGTGCTGCATGATGCGCTGATTAATGCCGGAAGTATTGTCGGCGAAAACTGTATCGTCAACACCAAGGCGTTGATTGAACATGACTGTCGGGTGGGGGCGCATTGCCATATCGCCACCGGGGCACGAGTGAACGGGACCGTGCGGATCGGTGCCGGATCATTTATCGGGAGCGGGGCGATTGTGGTCAACGACGTGGTTCTGCCGGAAAACAGTTTTATCCGGGCCGGGGAACTGGTGCGCCGCAGTTGCGCAGAAGGAGCCGGAATATGAACGGGCATTGCCTGATTATTGCAGAAGCGGGTGTCAATCACAACGGTGATCCGGTGCTGGCAAAACGGCTGATCGATGCGGCGGCGGACGCCGGCGCCGATGCGGTAAAATTCCAAACCTTTCGGGCGGATGAACTGGCGGCGCCAGGCGCGCCGAAAGCGGCGTATCAGCAGGAACGCAGTGACGCCGGAGAAAGCCAGCTGGAAATGCTCCGGCACCTGGAGTTGAGCTGTGCCGATTTTGCCGGGCTGGCAGCGCATGCGGCGGCGCGCGGCATTGCCTTTCTCTCGACGGCATTCGATCCGGAGAGTCTGGCAATGCTGGTGGCGCTGGGCGTATCCCGCATAAAAATTCCTTCCGGAGAGATTACCAATCCATCTCTGCTGCGGGCGGCGGCACGTTGCCGGTTGCCGATTCTGCTTTCAACGGGCATGAGTACGCTGGAGGAGGTGCGGGAGGCACTGACATTGCTGGAGCGGGAACAGGCGGGGCCGGTAACACTGCTGCACTGTACCACGGCATATCCGGCACCGTTTGCGGAGGTGAATCTGAACGTGCTGAAGACGCTGCGGCTGGCGTTTCCGGGAGTGGCGGTGGGATATTCCGACCATACTCCGGGGATTGCGGTGGCGGTAGCGGCGGCGGCGCTGGGGGCGACGGTGCTGGAAAAACATCTGACGCTGGATCGACGGCTGCCCGGTGTGGATCAGGCCGCATCATTGGAACCGGCGGAATTGGCGGAACTGGTCCATTCCGTGCGGCAGGTGGAAGCCGCGCTGGGGGACGGACGAAAGGAACCAGCGGCGGGGGAATGGGCCAATCGTGCGGTGGCGCGGCGCAGCATTGTCGCCTCGCGACCGATTACCGCAGGTGAATGTTTCAGCGAAGAGAATCTGACGTTCCGGCGCCCGGGAACAGGGATTTCACCGATGCGGATCGGGACTTTGCTGGGACGTCGGGCAGAGCGGAACTACCGGGAAAACGAGGCGATCGATGAGTAGAAAAATCGGGGTGGTTACCGGTTCCCGGGCGGATTACGGATTGTTGCGGCCGCTGTTGCGGGCGATTGCGGCGCGGGAGGAGCTGGCGTTGCGACTATATGTGACCGGGAGCCATCTCAGTCAGCGGCTGCACAGCGTGGACGAAATTCATGCGGACGGCATGCCGGTGGCGGCGGAGGTGTACATCGGCGAGGAATTCGATGGCGCGGCGGCGGTGGCGGCGGCGATGGGGGAAGCCGTCAAGAGGTTTGGCGCGGTTTTGGAAAAAGAGCGGCCGGAACTGTTGTTTCTGCTGGGAGACCGGTCGGAGATTTTTGCAGTGGGTGCGGCGGCGGCATTGTGCCGGGTGCCGATTGCCCACCTGCACGGAGGGGACTGTAGCGGGGGGGCGGTGGATGAGGTCTTTCGTCATGCGCTGAGGAAGATGAGTTATCTGCATTTTGCCAGCCACGAGGCGGCGCGGCGGCGGATCATCCGGATGGGGGAGGCCCCGGAGCGGGTATTCCGGGTCGGCGCCATCGGGTTGGAGAATCTGCATGAACTGGATTTCCCGACGCAGGCGGAGCTGGAAGCAGATTTGGCGTTTTCTTTCGGCCCACGCAGCGTGGTGGTGACGTTTCACCCGGAGACGCTCGTGGAACCGGCGGCGGCGGAACGTCAGGTGTCTTCGCTGCTGGCGGCACTGGATGATGTCGGCGCGCAGGCTCTGATCACCGGGACGAATGCCGATTGCGGCGGCGAACGGGTGGCGACATTGCTGGCGGCGTACCGGGAGCGGAATCCGGAACGCTGTCAACTGGTGTCTTCGCTGGGGACCCGGCGTTATCTGGCCGCGATCCGTTATGCTGCGGGTGTTGTGGGAAATTCCTCCAGCGGTTTGCTGGAGGCGCCCGCGCTGCATCAGGGGACGGTGGACATCGGCGACCGGCAGCGGGGGCGGCTGGCCGCGGCCAGTGTGATTCATTGCGGACATACGCGCGAAGAGATAGCGGCGGCGCTGGAGGAACTTTTTTCTCCGGAATTTCGGCGGACTTTGCCGGAAGTGCGTTCTCCCTACGGCGATGGACGCGGCGTGGCGGCGGCGATTCTGGACCATTGTCTGCCGTTTCTGGAACGGGGCATTGATCTGCGAAAAGTCTTTTACGCTCCGGAGCTGGAGGTGAAAGCATGAGCCATCCTTCCCGGGCGCTGGTTATCGGCGGCGGTTCCATCGGACAGCGGCACTGCGAGGTACTGCGGCATATGGGAGTATCAACCGCCCTGGTTTCCCGGCATCTTGCCATGGGGGGAGCAGAAACTGGAGTGTACTTTTCTCTGGCTGCGGCGTGGGCGGCGGAGCGATTTGATTATGTGGTGGTGGCCGTACCGACCGCCGCGCATGGCGAGGTACTGAGAACGCTGCGCGAAGAGCTGGGATACCGCGGCCTCTGCCTGTGTGAAAAACCACTGGTGGCCGCGCCCTGTGCCGCTGTCTGGCTGACGCACCCGGGGACCCGGGTAGGCTATGTGTTGCGGTTTCATCCGGTGGTGCGGCGGGCCCGGGAATTGCTGCGGGGGAAACGAATTCGGACGTTGAATTTTCATGTTGGACAGTACCTGCCGGACTGGCGGCCGGGCCGGGATTATCGTCAGTGTTATTCCGCCCGGCGGGCGGATGGCGGCGGCGTGTTGCGGGATCTCAGCCATGAACTGGACCTGCTGCTGCATCTGGGGGGACCGTGGCAGGCGGTGACGGCGTTGATTGGCGACAGGGGGGAGCTGGAGATCGATTCAGAGGCGTCGGCGGAGCTGCTGGTGCAGATGGCGTCAGGAGCGTCGGGACAGTGTCATCTGGATTATCTGGCGCGCCGGGTGCGTCGGGATTTTCAGATTGAATACGACGGCGGCAGCCTCCGGGGCGATCTGATTGCCGGGGTGTTATGGCATAATGATCGAGAAGAGCATTTTACCTGGGAGCGTAACGATTTGTTCGTGGCGATGCACCGGGAACTGCTGGATGGCACCGGTCCTTTAACAGGCTGTACCGCGTCTGAGGCGATGATGGTGGTGGGGCTGATAGACAGCGCGGAAACCGCTGCCCGCGAACGACGATGGTGCTTGCGTGCGGAATTGGAAGAAAAGGAGTGCATATGAAGACAGCTGGCCGGGAAATACAGGCCTGGATTTTTGCCCGCGGCGGTTCCCGGGGGCTTCCGGGGAAAAATATTCGCCCCCTGTGCGGTCGGCCGCTGCTGCAATACGCGGTGGCGGTTGCCCGGGCATCGGCCTATATCCGGGAAGTGTTTGTGTCTACGGATTCGGAGGAGATTGCGGCAGTCGCCCGGGCGGCGGGGGCAGTCGTGCCGTTCCTGCGCCCGGCGGAACTGGCCGGAGACCGGACGCCGGAACGGTTGGCCTGGCGCCATGCGATCGAATGGAACCGGTCGCAGACCCGATATTCCCGGATGGAGGTGATGGTCTCGCTGCCGCCGACCGCGCCGTTGCGGACAGTGGCGGAAGTCGACAGTTGCATCGAGGCGTTTCTGCGGGGGGGGAGCGATACGGTGATTGCCGTGAGCCGCAGCAACCGGCATCCGGCATTCAACATGGTGACGCTGGATCAGGAGGGGTATGCACGGCTGGCAATGGAACAGGAACGAGGTGCGTGCCGGCAGAGTTTTTCGCCGGTTTACAATATTGCGACAGCGGCGTATGTGACCGATCCGGATTTTGTCCTGGCGCAGGACCATTATTTCGACGGCCGGGTGCGGGGAGTGGAAATTCCGGAGGAGGACGCACTGGATATCGACTCTGCTCTGGACTTTAAAATCGCTGACATGCTGATGAGGGAACGGAATCATGGAACGCAGTGTTAAAACTTTGATGGACCTCTCCGGGCGGCGGGCGCTGATTACCGGCGGCGCGGGGCATCTCGGTCAGGTGATGGCGGCGGCTCTGATGGAGTGCGGCGCTGAGGTGCTGATTGCCGATTTGACCACGGAACGGGCGTGGGAAGCCGCCGAACGGCTGATGGCGGAACAGGGCGGCCGGGCCCGGTGGGTCGGCGGTGACTTGGAGCAGCCGGAAGGCACGGATGATATGGTGCGTTTCGTGGAACGGGAGTGGGGACGTCTGGACATTCTGGTCAACAATGCCGCCTTCGTCGGCACCAGTTCGCTGACCGGATGGAATGTGCCTTTTGATGAACAGTCCTACGAAAGCTGGTGTCGGGCGGTACAGGTCAACCTGAATTCGGTATTTCAGGTGACGCGCCGCATGAAACCGTTTCTGATGCGTTCTGAGGCGGCATCGGTCATCAATATTCTCAGTATTTACGGGATTTGCGGCCCGGATCTGCGGCTGTACGAAGGATTGGCTATGAACAACCCGGCGGCGTACGGTGCGGGAAAGGCCGGTCTGCTGCAGTTCACGCGCTATTGTGCGAGTTGCTTTGCTCCGGCGATCCGGGTGAACGCGATTACGCCGGGAGGAATTTTCCGGAATCAGGATCCGCGTTTTGTCGAACGGTATGCGGACCGGACACCCATGCGGCGAATGGCGAAGGAGGAGGATTTCAAGGGGGCGATCGTGTATCTGGCTTCCGATCTTTCGGCCTATGTGACCGGTCAGAATCTGGTAGTGGATGGCGGCTGGACGGTCTGGTAAAATACAATCCGGGTTCGTTCCGTATGGCCGGGCCGGACCCGTTTACCGAGGAAATCATGCATATGGATGAAAACGAACGGGACTATCTGCTTTCGCCCGCGGCATCCCTGCTGGAGGCGATGCGGAAAATTGAACGGAATTCTTCCGGCATGGTGCTGGTTACTGATGAGGATGAACACCTGCTGGGCACCCTGTCGGATGGCGATATACGCCGGGCATTGCTGAAGGGAGCGACCGTGCAGGATGCGGTAGAGGGGTTTATCGAACGCCATTTTCTGGCTGTTTCGGAAGGCGCTGACCGCAGCGAAGTCCTGGAACTGATGCAGGCCAGAAAAATCAATCAGGTCCCGGTCCTGGACCGCGACGGCCGGGTGGCCGGACTGCATCTGCTGCGGCAGTTTCTGAATCGGAGCGTGCGCGAAAATGCTGTGATTATTATGGCCGGCGGCATGGGATCGCGTCTGGGTACGTTGACGGCCCGGACGCCGAAACCCCTGTTGAAAGTCGCGGGAAGACCGATTCTGGAGCGGCTGATTCTGCGGCTGATGGGGTACGGGTTTACGGAACTGTTTCTGGCGGTGAACCATTTCGCTGATCAGATTGAAGCTTATTTCGGGGACGGGGCAGCGTTGGGATGCCGGATCCGGTACCTGCGGGAGGACAAGCCGCTCGGATCCGGCGGCGCCCTGGCTCTCCTGCCGGAGATGAAATTGCCGGTGCTGGCGCTGAACGGCGATCTGGTGGTGGAGGCGGATTTTGCGCGGATGTTGGATTTTCACTGTCGACATGGTTTTTATGCGACGATGGGAACCCATCTGTATACACATGAAGTACCTTTCGGGTGTGTGGAAAGTTGCAAGGGGCGGATGACGGCGCTGGAAGAAAAGCCGTTGGTGACGAGAGAGGTCAATGCGGGGATTTATGTGTTGTCTCCGGAGGCGCTGCGTGATGTGCCCCGCGATGTGTTTTTCCCGATGACCAATCTGTTTGAAAATGCTCTGGCGAATGAGAAGCCGTGCGGTGTGTTTCAGCTGACGGGAGACTGGATTGACGTTGGACGCCCGGAGGAGCTGAAACGGGCGCGGGGCATGACAGCGGATGGTTTGTAATACAGGGGTTTTACGGTTATATTACTTGATGTCGGTATGAGAAAATGAGTTGCCGTGCCTGAAATGCGGCGATGAAATGGATGAGGAGCGGAAGCAGAGGAAAACATATGCGGGCCATTTACGATATTACGACACTGCACATTGAGGTTACCAATGCCTGCAATCTGGAGTGCTCCTGCTGTACCCGGTTCTGCGGGCATCACGTCAAACCATTTATGATGAGTCTGGAAATGGTGGAGCGGGCCCTGCAGTCCCTGGCGGATTTCCCGCACAATATCGGCATCATGGGAGGAGAGCCGACACTGCATCCCCAGTTCGCGGAAATCTGCCGCCTGGTACAGCGATATGTGCCCAAAGAACGGCGCGGGTTCTGGACCAACGGGGCACGCTGGGACCGGTACCGGGATCTGATTCTGGAGACGTTTTTTCCGGAAAATATTGTTTACAACGATCATACTGCGCCGGAAGGGCATCATCATCCGCTGCTGTGCGCCAGTGAGGAGATCGTGGCTGATCCGGAACTGCGGCGGGATTTGATTGAAAATTGCTGGATTCAGAAGCGCTGGTCGGCTTCTATTACGCCGAAAGGCGGTTTTTTCTGCGAGGTGGCGGCGGCGCTGGACATGTTGTTCGACGGTCCTGGCGGGTATCCGATCGAGCCGGGGTGGTGGAAGAAGACACCGGCGGATTTTCAGGATCAGGTGGAGCGCTATTGCCGCTGGTGCAGTGCGGCGGTGCCGATGAAGCCGGTGGACGCCAGACTGGGCAAAGATCTGGTTTCGCCCGGTGTTGCGGAATTGCTGGACAAGGTGCAATCACCGCGTTACCGACGTGGATGTACGGAGGTTTTTTCCAAAGTTCTGACGGCGGAGGAAATCGAGGAGCTGAGACGTGACTGGCGGCCCTGGAGTCATCGGCCCTTCCGGCAATGCGGTCCGGACATGTTCCTGGACGACGACGGCCGGGTGGTTCATCACAAGGTGTTTCACGCCGGAAAGTGAGGAGCGGGACGGATGACGGCTGGTCAATTAACGTGGAAAGACCGGGCGATTGCCGCCTGCCGTTCCTGCTGGTATGACTGTGTCGAGCCGTGGAAGCTGGCGCTTCTGCGGATGAAATACGAGAAATTTTACGGTCCGGACGAGCCGGAGCCGGAAATTTTTGTCTACACACCGACGTACAATCGTGGCGAACTTCTGATGGAGCGCGCTGTTGCCAGCGTACTGGGGCAGACTTATCGGAATTTCCATTATCTGGTGGTCGGCGACTGCTGTACCGACTGCACCGCGGAATTGGCCGCAAAGGTCGACGATCCGCGATTTGAATTCTACAATATTCCCCGTCGCGGGTACCGGTATCCGCCGACGGTGGAGAACCACTGGTTTGCCGGGCCCGTGACGGCCGCCAATGTGGCACTGGGACGGGTCCGGGGCAAATGGATCGCGCGGTTGGATGACGACGACACCTGGACGCCGGACCACCTGGAAAAAGTGCTGAAGTTCGCACAGGCCGGGAACTGGGAATTCGTTACCGCGGATATGAGGGAAGAACGGGACGGCAATGTGTTTCGAAGCAGCGGATATCCGTTGTATGGCGATTATTTCCGCCTGGAGGTACCGGGGCATGGGGAGTATGTCTATAATCCGGTGATTGGCGGCACCAGTACCTATTTTTATCGATCTTATTTGAAAGCTTTTCACTACAATCCGGACTGCTGGCGCAAAACGCATAACCGGGTCAATGATCTGGATCTGCTTGTCCGGCTGGGGAAGGCGGGGGTGCGGCTTGGGCATCTGAATGAGATTACCTGTCTGCTGCAGCCGCGTCCGGGGGAATCAACTGTGGGATTAGATGCCTACCGGCGGCATGAAAGTGAAATGCTGGAACATTTCCGTTTTTCTTCCGGTTCCGGAACGCAATAGCAGAGAAAGAAATTCAGAAATGTCGATTGCTTTTAAACCGGAAGGATACAGCCCGAAAGAGTTGCACGAGCTCTGCCGTTACGGGGGTGTGCGGCGGGGACATGCTCGCTGGAAATACTGGCCGCCGGAGGTTTATTCCTTCGGTCGACATATCCGGGACTATGCGAATTATCCGGCATTTTTACCCCTGCATGTGTATACCGACCATGGAGTGGGGATGTATTACGACGGAATTCCGCCGCACGAACTGAATTCCGGGGCGTATTGTCAATTCTATCATTCTCCGGAGAACGTCAAGGCGTTTCGCAAGGTATCACAGCGCCCCTGTTACACCATGCTTTCGCCATTTGTGCATTACCGGCGGAAAAACGGTATTGAACCGGCCCCGGATGCGCAGGGGACGCTGGCATTTCACTCGCATAGTACCCCCGGGTTTTCGGTGGATACCGATCTGCCTGCTTACATAAAGCGGTTGCGGGAACTTCCGGAAAAATTTCAGCCGATCGGCATCATGCTGCATATGCATGACGTCGAGAAAGGGGTGCATAAAATTTATCAGGAGAGCGGTTTCCCGGTTTACACCGCCGGCAATGCCGCGGATTACCGGTTTGCGGAGCGGTTTTACGAAGTGCTTCGGCATTTTCGTTATACGACCTCCAACAGCCCCGGGTCACATACATATTATTCGGTGGAGATGGGGATTCCCTATTTCCTGTACGGGGACAGTCCGGTGTGGTACAATCACGGCGATCCGAATTTTGCGGCTGGCGCCTATGATTTGGAAAAGATGCCTGAGTATCAGAAATTATGTGCGTTGTTTCGAGATCGCGACCACGGTATTACTGCGGAACAGAAAGCTTTTGTAGAATATCATCTGGGGATTCACGATTGCGTCAGCCCGGAAGAAATGCATCGACTGCTGTGGGCTGCCTACCGGGCACAGGGGTGCCCCCTGTTGGATCTCTGGTTTCAAATCGATCCCTGGCGGTGGTTGAAAGAACTTTGGAGACGGTGCCGCGGTTGATTCTGTCGAGGAGGTGACAGCCTGAAAGACGAGGAGTCGCCTGAACGACAGGAAATCAACCGGAAGGTCTGGCGTCGTGCTTTTTCGAACGACGGTCAGGGTTTCAAAATCCAGCGCCCCAGGGCATCTTTCGTGAAGAGGTCCTGATTGTAGTGTGAGTCGACAATGGTCCAGAATTCATGCTCGGAATAATGCAGAAATTCGCAGAATTCTCGTACGCAACGGGGATCAAGCGCATGATCATGTTTTTTGATTAACCGAAATGCCTCTTCTCGGGAGATCATGCCGTAACGAACCATACGACTGGCGTAATCGGTTGCGGAGGCATGGCCGAATTTCGGATATTTCATCCATGAGTGGACCAGATAAGCCGGGCTGTCCACCTGATCCATTTGTTCTACATGATGGGTACGGCACCACTCGTGGGTCAGATCATGGAATCCATATTTTTTGGCGATTTCATAATTGTGGAAACTGTTCCAGGGGACAAAATAACTCAGATAGATGGGATCCAGTGTCTGAAGCTGCTCCGGAGAAGGAGGCTCAAAAAAATTGAGATCTTTCAGGGTGACGCCATCCCCCAGCAGTTCCGTTGCGGGAATCCCCGCAGCCACACCGTTAAAAATCTGATCGCGGGCGGAATAACTTTCAATCGCATGGCTGCCGCCGTATTCATAACTGACATTCTCTCCGTAGATCAGAAGCGGTGTCTGGAACCGTAGCGCCATCCACAACGGGTAGGTGTAAATGTAGCGATCGATCAGATAGGTGGGTTTCCCATAGCGTTCGAAGGTTTTGCGCATGATGATCTTCTGCGCTTTGATGTTGGGTTTCATGGTGATCAGGTCGCAGCCGAACGCTTCAGAGATATTTTTCAGGTTATGCTTGCCGGCCTCTGTCATTTTGAAATTATCCTCGACGGAAACCAGCAACGGATTCATCCCCAAGAGGTTTTTCATTACATGTACCTGAAAATGGGAATCCTTGCCGCCGGAAACTGCGATCATGCAGTCGTATCCGGCCGGTCCGTTCATGTTCCGGTAGCGGTCGCAGAGAACTTTCAGCTCTTCAAAACGTTGCTGATAATCCACGTTCTTCCGGTTGGCATAAGCCTGACATGCGGAACATACTCCGTTGTGATCAAAAGTGATTCCCGGTCGGGTATCCGGCATGGCGCATCGGGTACAGTATTTCATGTTATTCACTTCTCCGTTGGCGAACTTGCGGAAAATTATTTGAGGCGATCCTGTTTTCAGTGAGAATTCAGGAGAATACCGGGTTACTATAACGGATGGTGCTGTTGATTGCAAGCAGGAGAGCGGAATCTTCTTCGCCATATCCGCAGGGATGGGATGCAAAAAAACAGAAAAATCCTGCCGGAACTTTGCCACGATTCGCACGAAAATTCCGGCAGGATTTTCAGTTTTAGCCGTAGCACGGCCTTATGATTTTGTTCAGTGCTTTCTGTAACCGCACTTCGGGCAGACACCGTTCACCAGTTCCACGCCGCAGAGCGGACAGCGATCCAGCGTCCGGGTGGGCGTGTATTCCTGGGTCGCGGCGTTGACGCCGCTGGTGAAGGTGATCCGGGCAATGTTCAATTTGTCTTTCAGGAGATCATAGACGATTTTGATCATGCCTTCGACCGTCATGGTTTCCTTGGTGACGACCAGCCGGGCGTCCGGATAGGCGGTGGCCCATTCGGTTCGGAAGGCTTCGCCTTTCATCTTATTGGACGGCGCGCCGTTCCGGATGCCCTGTTTGTCGTAGACATCGAGGATGGCCGGGAGCAGCGGATCGTCTTCCCGCAGGATCAAGGCATGATCGAAATTTTTCAGCACATTCCAGGCGACTTTCTGGATTTCGTTGCAGGGGTAGACCATGTTGACGCCGGGTTCGATGGTGTCTTCCACCTCGATGGTCAGAACCCCCGTATGGCCGTGGAGGTACTGGGCTTCACCCTGAAACTTGTAGAAACGATGGGCGTACTGGATGTCAAAACGGGTGATGCTTCTCATGATGATTTCCTTTCTTTTTCATGAGTGGCGGTTGAGGGGACGCATTATTCCGTTCCTGCGCGGAAGCGTCTTCCGGAGCGGCGATAGCGCACCGGGGACAGATTCCAACGAGGCGGAGTTCCATATGAATGAGATCTCGCCGGCGCATTTCCGGCGGCAGCGTCATTTCCGGCGGCCAGTCAAAATCGGCAATTTCTCCGCAACTGGAACAGAGAAAATGGCCGTGGGCTCCGGTATGGGAATCGTAACGGGCGTGGTCAATATGATCCAGCCGGGCGATAAGCCCTTTGTCGGCGAACTCATTGAGAATCCGGTAGACACTTTCCCGGGTGATTGCCGGCAGGTGCCGACGTACCGCGTTCCAGACAGTGTCCACATCAGGGTGGCTCAGATTGCCTTTCAGGAATTCATATACAGCCACGCGCTGAGAGGTACACTTCCAGCCGTTTTGCCGACAGAATTCCGGAAAATTCCCATGTGCGTCGTTTCTCATGATGCTTAAATCAAAATGCTGTTTTAACTTTTAAATCTATTTAAATATAATATTTATTTTTTGGAGGTCAACCCTGATTTTGAAAATTTTTTAAAAAAATATCAGTCAGAGGGGAGTCGGAAAACGGGACGATGTTTTGAAAAACCTTCTCCGATCGTGACTTGATTCCACTCGCAGGTAGTGTTATTTTAACGGAAACCCCAAAAACAGGTGCTGTATGAGTGAAGCCATTGTGCTGGATTCTATTCCATTTTGTCTGGATGCTGCTGGACTCGCGGCGGGAATCCATCTGCCGGAGGAGGATGCAGAGTTGCGCCAAGCCTGGGAAGCGCTGGTGCGGAATGTAACGAAGCTCGCGCGTCCGAAGGCGATTTACCGGGATTGTACAGTTGATGCCGTGTCCGATGATATTGTCGTTGTCGAAGGCGTGCCGCTGAAGAGCCGGGTACTGGCCGGCCAGATCGGAGAGCGCCGGCGGCTCTTCGCCTATTGTGTCACTTGCGGAACGGAGACTGCCGTGCTGGAAGACTCACTGGATGCCCTGGGGCGTTTCTGGTTGGAGGAGCTGAGGCTGAATCTTCTGCGTCAGGCGATTGCGTATCTGCATAAAGAAATCCGCCGACGGTATCGCATTCCCCGGTTGGCGGGTATGGCGCCGGGATCGGGCGATGCTGAAGTATGGCCGTTGACGGAGCAACCCAAGCTTTTTACGCAACTACTTGATAACAAGGTAACCGCAGCCATCGGAGTGGTGCTGACCGAGTCGTTGCTGATGCTGCCGTACAAGAGTTCGTCCGGTGTTTTATTTGCAGCGGAACACAACTTTGCCACCTGTCAGTTGTGCCATCGGACGAATTGTCCCAACCGGCGTGCGCCGTTTGATTCCGGGCTCTGGCGTCAAAATGGGATGGATGGGATGCGGTAAAAACATGCTGCAGCCGTTTCTTTTGGGGGGGGGGCTGCTTACCGGGGCCATTCCGTTTTCATGAATTCCTGCAACGCCTCGCGCCAGTCCGGCATGGGGGGCAGTCCGGCAATCCGCAACATCCGCTTCTCCAGCCGTGAATTTGCCGGGCGCTGCGCCGGGCGGGGGAATGCCGCCGTCGTACATGGCTGCAGCGTCCGCGTGATGCCGGCCGTTGCCAGAACCGCTTCCGCCAG
>CALXOD010000049.1 GCA_944389925.1 uncultured Victivallaceae bacterium
GCATGTGAACGGCATTCGTACGGAAAACGGGAAAACCCGTCTGAAAGACTGGCAACTGCAGCTGGAACAGTGGTTCACCCCGGAACGGGAAGTGGACGCTCTGCATCGGGCGGTGCTGGAGCTGAAACAGGAGTTCGGCGGGAAACTGCCGCAACAGCTGACGGTGATTTTTTCCATTCCCTACATGCATCCGGCGGTGACGGATTTCGGGGATGTCGACGGGGACGGGATCAGTGAGAGCTTCGCCGATCCGGAAGGCGTCCGGAAAGTCGCCGAGTGGTATATCACTACCATCGAAGAAAAAATGCAGACATATCCGGAATTGAAGCTGCTGGGCTTCTACTGGATGAACGAGAGCGTCCGGAAAGACGAGCAGACGCTGAAGATCGTTTCCGGCATACTGAAGGAACGCGGACTTCGTTTCCTCTGGATCCCCTGGTTCCGGGCGGCCGGCTGGGAACGGTGGCGTGATTTCGGGTTCGACTGCGCGCTGATGCAGAGCAATTACGCCTTTACGTCGTACTCTTCCGGAAAGACGTCGCGCCGGAACCGGCTTGATCTCTGCGCCGATCTGGCTCGCAGCCGGGGGCTGGGAATTGAAATTGAATTTCCTCACCGGCGCGACGCGGAGGGGATCGAAATCATCCGACAGACTTACGACGCCGGCAGCCGTCTGGGATTTCAGCAGGTGCCGGCGGCCTATTATCTGGGGAGCGAGTTCAAGGAATACGCTTCGCCCGATCCAGCGGTCCGGCAGGTGTACGACTGGACCTGCGATTACATTGCGGGCAAGGATATGCGGATTTCCACGAAAACGGTCCGGATCAACCGCCATGACTCGGGCGAGGTTCTGGCGGAAATGGCATGGCAGTCGGCACGCCCGATCCATTACCTGGATCTGCTGCTGGAGGAGCCGCCGGAAAACCCCTGGCGTGGATTTGTCGTAGTGGAAGGACAAAAGGCGCCGGACGCGGCGTGGGAGCCGCTGGTATGGCACTCCCGGAAAGGAGCGGATCCCGCCAACGGGCGATTTCAGAATATCACGTTACCGATTTTCGCCGATGTAACGGCGCTGCGGGCGCGGATGATTCCGGCGGAGGGAGCCACCGCACCGCGCCTCACCGGAGTCTGGCCCGACTCGGTGACACCCGCCGGTCCGCCCGGAAAGATGGAAAAGACGGAAAAGGAAGCGCCCCCCGCATCGTCCTCCGCGGTGTACGCGTATCCCGACAATACCGCCGGGCGCAAACTGCTCGACGGGCAGACTTCCGGCGGCTGGGGCGCGTATCTGGGCTGGCAGAATGCCCCGCTCGGTGTCATGTTCGACCTCGGCCCCGGTAATATGGAATGGGACGAAGTCCGAGTGCATGCCCGGCGGGAACCGGGAGCCGCGATCGCTTATCCGCTCCGCTTGTCGCTGTACGCCTTCGGGAAAGCGCCGGAAAAAGTCTCCGGCGGTCCGGGAGCACTGCCGGAACAGGCGGTTATGGCAGGGATGCCGAAACGGGAGATGACTCGCAATACACCTGACGGGAAAGTACAGGAGTCAATGTTCGTATTTCGTTTCAACCGGCCGCTCCGACAACGTTATGTGGCCCTGGAAGGGGATGCCGTCACCTGGGTATTTCTCTCCGAAGTGGAATTTTTCTGCCACGGACAGCGTCTGCCGTCAAAATCGATCCGTTACCGCATCACCGCACCGCTTAAACAGCGGGAGCTCCCCCGTGAACCCTGACGGAGGACAAACATGAGCCATTCCGGCAGGAGAAAAAATCTCCTGCTGGACAAAGCTCATGACCGTACCGCCCCCCAAGCTTTATCGGGCCAGCTCCTGCAATGCCCGATCATAATCGGGATCTTCTGCGATGTCATCCACCAGCTGGGTATAGCGGATGATGCCGTTTTCATCAATCATGACGACAGCGCGGGCGAACAGACCTTCGAGCGGGCCGTCGGTAATCAGGACACCGTAGTCCTCGCCGAACCGGCACTGCGGCCGGAACGCGGAGAGCGTCCGGACGTTCTGCAGTCCTTCCGCGCCGCAGAAACGGCTCTGAGCGAAGGGCAGGTCCCGGGAGATGCAGAGCACCAGCGTCCGGGGCATCTCGGAGGCAAGTTGATTGAACGTCCGGACTGATCTTGCGCAGGTGGGGGTGTCAATGCTGGGAAAAATGTTGAGCAGCAGACGTTTTCCTCCTCCGTCCGCCAGCCGGAATGGTTTCAACTCGGCATCGACGAGGGTGAAATCCGGCGCGGGTTCGCCCGTACGTACCGGAACACCGGCAAGAGTAACCGGAGTTCCTTTGAAAAGTGTGGTGTGCGCCATGGTAACTTACTCCTGTTTTCATGATGAACACGATGGGAGAATACAGAATGGCTCCATTTTTTCATGTCGATTGGCTCAATCGGCAACAAAGAAACCATCTGCTGGAAGATACCGGTTTCCTGTGAAAAAAGCAAGTTCATGAAAAATAAAAAAACATAGGTTCTGCTGAATTTTTTCCGTTTTTACTGAATCCGCCCCTGTTCTTCTTTGCCGCTCCTGCCGCCCCCTTGCAAATCCGTTTTCGCACGATACATTATGAAATCTCCTGCAATCACATGCCGGAAAAAATGCAGGCATTGGTCGTTCCGCGAACGGATATTCTGCCATTACCGGCCTAAAAAGGAAATCAACACCATGGATGATCTGGAAAAACTCGCAGCCATCAACCAGCAGAAAGCCCGCGCGGTTCTTCGCTCCAGCGGCCTGCGCGAAGCCTGGGAGGCGGTCGGCGCGCGCGTGAATCCGATCGGTTCCCTCGCGATGGGGCTGTTGCTGACGCACCGCGACATTGATCTGCACGTCTATACGGAAACACTTGAGGCTGCCGTGGGGTTCCGGATCATGAGTGATATCGGCGCGAATCCCGCCGTAAAACGTCTGGAATACCGGAATCTTGCCGCGACGGAGGAGGCGTGCCTGGAATGGCACGTATGGTATGAATACCGGGGGGAATTGTGGCAGATCGACCTGATTCAGATTCGGCGGGGGTCGCGGTACGATGGATACTTTGAAGAGGTCGCGTCCCGGATTGCAGCCGCGCTCACGCCGGAGACGCGCCGGGCGATTCTGGAGCTCAAATATCGGACGCCCGAAACGGAATCCATTCATGGGATCGAATATTATCAGGCGGTGCTGGATGGCGGGGTGCGGACCTGGCCGGAATTTCTCGCCTGGCGCGCCGCGCACCCGGTGAATGGAATCATTACGTGGAGACCGTGAATATGACACTGGAGGAACAGTTCGACCTGATTGCCCGCGAATACGACGCCGGGCGGAGAAAATTCATTGCGTGCTTTGACGACTTTTACGACCGGACGACGACGCTGGTCGCCGCCTGTTTTCCCGCGCCGGAACGGATTCTGGATCTGGGGGCGGGGACCGGACTGTTGAGCCGGTATTATCTCCGGCATTTCCCGCGGGCTGAATATGTGTTGGTCGACGCGGCGCCGGGGATGCTGCAGGTCGCGCGTGAACGTTTCGCCGGTCTGGCCAACTTCCGGTTTCTGGTGGGGGACTACACCCGGACGCTGCCGGAAGGACCGTTTGACTGGATGGTTTCGGCGCTTTCGATTCATCATCTGGAGCCGGAGCGGAAGGCGGCGCTGTTCCGTGCCATCCACGCCGCGCTGCCGCCGGGCGGGGTGTTCATCAACTACGATCAATTCTGCGCCGCCACACCGGAATGGAGTCAGCGGATGGACGCGGTCTGGACGGCGGAGCTGGAACGGAGCGGGCTTTCGCCGGTGGAACTGGAACGCTGGCGGGAGCGCCGGAAACTGGACCGGGAATGTTCGCCCGATGCGGAGATCACCCTGCTGAAGGCCTCCGGCTTCGCCCCGGTGGAGTGCTGGTATCGTTGCGGGAAATTCGCAGTGATTGTGGCATGTCGGCCGGAAGTGACGACGGTCAGGGAGGGCGAATGAGGCGGATTCTCGTCATCGGCTGCGGCGGTGCGGGAAAAACCGAATTGGCATGGCGGTTGGGGGAGCGGCTCCGGCTTCCGGTGCATCATCTGGACCGGCTCTGGTGGCGACCGGGATGGGTGGTGACGTCCACTGACCATTTCGATGCAGAACTCGCCGGGATCCTGCGCACCGATTCCTGGATCATGGACGGCAATTACCGGCGGACGCTCCCGGAACGGCTGCGGTTCGCCGACACGGTGATCTGGCTGGACTATCCGCGCCGGATCTGTCTCCAGCGCGCCTGGAAACGGTTCTGGCGTTATCGCGGCACGGCCCGACCTGACATGACACCCGGTTGCCCTGAACGTTTTGACTGGGATTTTTTCCGGTACATTCTGCGATTTCCGCAGGACATGCGCCCGCGGCTGGAGGCGGTTCTGGCAAATTTTCCCGGTCGTATTCTCCGTTTTAAAAGCCCGGCGGCGGCACAGGCGGCACTGAAACAGCTTCCACGGAAAGACGCACCGTCCTTTTAATCTCCGACATCCCTCCTCCTCTTCGCTACGCCTCCGCTCCCGGCAACCGGAAGGCTCCATGATTGGCATTTTTTTCAAAAAATGTTATATTATTTATGATGAAGGATCAATCCCGATCCGTGGAAAGGAGCTGCAAAATGAAAAGATGGTGGCTGGCAATCGGGTTCGCCGCATTGGCGTTTTCCGCCCTTGCATTCTGTGCCCCCGGGCATGTCATAAGCGGCTGGGCCCATCATCCGGATGACACGGCCTGCCAGGGACGACATTGTCATGGCGGACACGGCGGACATCATTGCCGCTGAACGTGGCAAAAACAGAGGACGGGAAAACATGTTCCCGTCCTCTTGCCTTTTCAGGCGGAAGCCCATCGGAAAAAGTCGCCTCCCGAAAGGCGTCAGATAAACAGCGTATTGTTGCTCTCTTTTGCCATGGCAACGAAACTGGCGACACCGGCGACTTCATCGACTTCAATGAGTTCTTCGCGGGTAATCCCCATAAGATTCATCGCCATTTCGCAGGCAACGAAGCGAACGCCGAGTGCACGGGCCTGCGTCAACAGTTCCGGCAGTGAAGTGACGTTCTGCCGCTGCATGAGGTCCTTCAGCATGGTGGTGCCAAGCCCGGCCATGTGCATTTTGGAAAGCGCCAGCCGGGAAGCTCCTTTGGGCAGCATCCAGCCGAACAGCCGGGACAAGCCGCTTTTCGCAACCGGAGGCGCCGGATCCCGCCGCAGAACCGAAAGCCCCCAGAAGGTGAAGAAAATTCCCACCTGCGCCCCGGAAGCCGCCATGCCGCAGGCGATAATCAATGCTGCCATCGCTTTGTCGAGATCGTTGCTGAACAATACGATCGCCGCCCGGTGCCCACCGTTCGACGGGACCGCGACAGTATTCGCAGCTGCACCGCCTTTGCGCACCAGCGCCTCAAGGTGGTCGGGGGTCTGCTCCAGCGTGACCAGTTCATGACCACCGGTCCGGATCCAGGCCTCCAGATCCGGCGCGAAAGAGGTGGCAGCAAGCAAACGGAGCGCGGAACCGGGAGAAAGCTGATCCATTTCGTTCTTCAATCGCACAATCGGACCGGGACAGGCCAGGGCACGGACATCCAGCACGGCTGCAACGGATTGTGCCGGCGCGGCGGACGCGGACACGGCCGGGGTCGGCGAAGCCGGTCGACGCGGAGCCGGAGCGGGAATTTCGGAATGCATGTATTTCCAGGTAAGGTAGCCGCCGGAAAGGTTCCGAACCCGGAAGCCGTTCTGCTTCAGAATCCGTTCCGCCAGGTATCCGCGCAGCCCGACTTGGCAACTGACGATCAGCTCGCGCGACTTGTCCAGCTCCGCCAGGCGTTGCCGCAGCTGCCCGAGCGGCATGGAGACGGCGCCCGGAATCGCTCCGGCCTGATGCTCCGCCTCTTCACGCACATCAATGACCAGCGCTTCCGGAGGAATGGCGTCGGCATAAGCCGGCTCACTGAGACCGTCCAGAATGTTGCGCGCAATCATCCCCAGGAAATTGACCGGATCTTTGGCTGAATTAAACGGCGGCGCATAGGCCAGTTCCAATTCGGCCAGTTCCGGCGCGGTGCGCCCGGACTGCATGGCGGTGCCAATCACGTCAATGCGTTTGTCCACCCCTTTGGCGCCCACCGCCTGAGCACCGAGAATCCGGCCGTCAGTACCGAAAAGCAGCTTCATGTGCATCTGGGTACTGCCCGGATAATATGATGCATTTGAGGCCGGATGCGTGTAAATCCGATGATAAGCCACTCCCAGCTGCCGGAGCCTTGCTTCCGTCAATCCCACGGCTCCCGCTGTCAGGCTGCCGACTTTGATGACCGATGCGCCCCAGCTGCCGCGATAGACGGCAGGTCTTCCGACGATGTGATCCGCCACAATCCGGCCCTGTTTATTGGCGGGACCGGCAAGCGGAATGGCCGTAGACTGTCCCGAAACCCGATCGATAACTGCAATCGCATCTCCGGCGGCATAAATATCCGGATCGGAAGTTTGCAGATGTTCGTTGACGATGATATGACCGCGCGGCCCAAGTTCCAACCCGGCGGCTCCCGCCAGCTCCGAATTCGGCTTCACACCGATGCTCATGACGACGAGATCCGCCGCCAGCTCGCTGCCGTCCTTCAAACAGGCAAACAGGCTTTCCCCGGTTCGGCGAAAACCGGTCAGTTCAGCGTTCAATTTCACTTCGATTCCGAGTGCCGCCAATTCCGCCCCGAGCGGCCAGGCCATTTCCCGGTCAACGGAGGGCAGCACATGTCCGGAATGCTGAATGACGGTAACCTCAAGCCCGCGATGACGCAGATTTTCCGCGGCCTCCAGGCCGATAAAACCGCCACCGATCACCAATGCCTTCCGCGCCCCCTTCGCCGCCAGAGCCCCGAGCGCATCCATATCCGGAATGGTCCAGAGCGAATGAATCCGGGGATCGTCACTGCCGGGCAGGTCCGGAGCTGCCGGCCGGGACCCGGTGGCCAGAAGCAGCTTGTCATAAGATTCCGTATATTCGGAAGCATCCGCCCGGCGGATCTGAACCGTTTTCCGCACGCGATCGATGGAGACAACCTCTTCCCGGGTCCGGATATCGACTTGAAACCAGCTCTTGAATTTCGGCTCCGGCATGACCAGCAGCGAATCACGCTCCGGAATGACTCCGCCCAGATGATACGGCAGACCACAGTTGGCATAGGAGATGTAATCACCGCGCTCCAGCAGGATGATTTCCATGGATTCGTCCAGACGGCGCAGCCTTGCCGCCGCTCCGGCACCTGCGGCAACGCCGCCGATAATCAGTGTCTTCATAGCAGATTCTTTCTGTTAAGGCAATGAATGTTCCGGGGAGACTGTTCCCCTGCCCGCCCTGCCGGAACAGGGGTCTACCGCAGCCGGCCGGCTCCCAATATTTAGTTTAGCATCCGGCAATGGATTTTTCCAACCGGTAAACGGTTTCCGCACCCCATATAAGCCGTTTTTTTTCAGCAGGCTCCGGACAACGCGTCATCCGGCATGATTCCGGAGGTTTTGCCGGTTTCGCAGGACGGCCGCTTGCACCGGAGCGGTTGCACGAGTACATTATAACGATACAAGACGATCATTGATTCAGAGATGGAGCGTGCATCATGTTTGGATTCCATCGATTGGCGGCGGCAGTACCGGTATTGCGCGTGGCGGATGTCGATTTCAATGCCGGAATGCTCCGGAAATGTTACGAAGAGGCGGTGCGGCAGAATGCCGCGGCTGTGGTTTTTCCCGAATTATCGATCACCGGCTATTCCTGCGGCGATCTGTTTTTTCAGAAACGCTTGCTGGAACGAGCGCGCGAGGCGGCAGTGGAATTCGCCGCAGTAACCGCCGGCCGGCAGACGATGGCGATATTCGGTCTGCCCCTGCTGGAGGGGGAGACTCTTTACAATGTTGCCGCGGTTGCCGCGGGAGGAAAAATCCGCGGCCTGGTGCCTAAAACGTTGTTGCCGAATTATCGGGAATTTTACGAAAAACGCTATTTCCAATCAGGCCGCAAGGTTCGCGGACGCACAATCCGATGGGGAACCGCTGAAATTCCGTTCGGGAGCGACCTGCTGTTTGACGATGGCGCCGATTTTCGCTTCGGAGTGGAGATTTGCGAAGACCTCTGGGGGGTACTCCCGCCATCGTCCCTGCTGGCGCTGGGCGGTGCCCGGGCCATTTTCAATCTGTCGGCCGGTACCGAACTCGCCGCCAAGGCGGAATATCGGCGCGATCTGGTCCGGCAGCAGAGCGCCCGCTGCCTTGCCGCGTATGTACTGGCTTCGGCGGGCGTCTACGAATCCACCTCCGATGTCGTTTTCGGCGGTCATGCGTTGATTGCCGACAACGGGCGACTGGCGGCGGAAAACCGGCGGTTCGCCCGGAAAAATTCCATCATCTTTGCCGATGTCGATTTCGAACGACTGGCGGCGGCCCGGGTGTCCGAAAGCAGTTTCAATGACAATCCGCTTCCGGAAAACATTACATTCCGGACCGTGCCACTGCCGGCGGCGGCGAGTTCGCCCGATCTGACGTATGCGGTTAATCCGCGCTGTCCCTTTGTGCCCGGCGACGATGCCGACCGGCGGGAACGCTGCATGGAGATTTTCGACATTCAATGCGCCGGACTGGCCCGGCGCGTGGAGCATACGCACGCGAAAACCATGGTAATCGGCATTTCCGGCGGTCTGGATTCCACCCTGGCGCTGCTGGTGGCAGCGGAGTGCTGCCGGCTGCTCGGACGCGATCCTGCGGAGATTATCGCCTATACAATGCCCGGATTCGGCACCACCGACCGGACCCGCGGAAACGCGGTTCGTCTCTGTGAACTGCTCGGCGTAACCCTGCGCGAAGTAGACATCCGCCCGGCCTGCCTGCAGCACTTCCGGGACATCGGACATGATCCGGAGGTGCTGGACACCGCTTATGAAAACGTGCAGGCACGGGAACGGACCCAGATTCTGATGGACGTGGCCAATAAAACCGGCGGTCTGGTCATCGGCACCGGCGACCTTTCGGAAATCGCACTCGGCTGGAGTACTTACAATGGCGACCACATGTCGATGTACGCGGTAAACTGTTCGATTCCGAAAACGCTGATCCGTTTTCTGATCGAAACCACTGCGGAACGCTCGGCACCGGAACTGGCGGCCGTGCTGCGTGACGTGATCGCCACCCCGGTCAGCCCGGAACTGCTTCCGGCAGCAGGAGACGGCACGATCGCCCAGAAGACAGAGGACTTGATCGGCCCGTATGAATTGCACGATTTCTTCCTCTACCATTTCGTAAAATACGGTGCGGAACCGGAAAAAATCCGTTTCCTTGCGGAAAACGCATTCCGTGACACCTATGACTCGGACACTGTGTCCCGCTGGCTGGCAATCTTTCTGCGTCGCTTCTTTCGACAGCAGTTCAAGCGGAACTGCGTTCCGGACGGACCGAAAGTCGGCACCATCGCCCTGTCGCCGCGCGGCGACTGGCGGATGCCCGCCGATGCAGCGGATGCCCTCTGGCGGATGCCGGAAAACTGATCCGGAAAACCTCTCCTCCCCGCAGAAGGTTCCAGGATTCCCTGGACGATGGCGGCACAGCCGGGAAAAACGGCTGTCCGTCGCTTATTGTTCGATGAAGTGCTCCGGGTACTGCTCCCAGTACCAACGATAGATCCGCTCCTGATGGGCATCAAAATTCAGCTGATACATGCGGAACGTGACCCGGATATTTTTCGGCATACATTGTTCCACATAGCTGTAACAATATTTCATGCCGATTTTTTCCATAACCGCGCCGCTCCGGGGATTGCGAACATCGTGCGTGGCGGTAATAAAATCATAGCCGGCCTGCCGAAGCCGTTCCACTACAGCACCGGCAGCTTCGGTCATGATCCCCTGATGCCAGAATCGCGAATGCAACCCGTAGCCGAAATCATGACTTTCGCCGCCGCTCAACCCCACATAACCGATTGGAATCCGGTCGCTTTTCAGACAAATCACGTAGCGATATGCGGAATTTCCGGTATAGAAATCAAAATAACGCTCCTGTGCATGCTTTCGGGTCTCCGCCATGTTCTTCACCGGAAACCAGGGGAGAAACTCATTGGCTTTCTCATCGCTTAAAAGGACGTACATGGCCTGCAGATCCGCAGGCGAATCCGTTAATTTCCGCAAAATCAGCCGTCGGGTTTCCAGTGTCGGAGTATTTTCCAAAATCATGACATGTCCTTACGAATTCTTCCGTTTACATCCGGGTGTCCCGGCCGGAAATGCCGCTGTTTTCTGCTGCAGCTTCTCCATGAACAAGGCAATATGATAACCGTCACAAACCGCATGATGCACCTGAATGGCCAGTGGCAGCATGCGCCTGCCGTCCCTTTCCTGATACTTTCCCAGAGTAAAGATCGGCAGCAGATACTGATCACCATGCTGGAGATTCAGATTGAACGCCGTGAAATGCACCCACGGAATCATTGAAACATTCAAAACATTGGGCGGCATATCCGGACACGGCATCATCGTTTCCGCTTTCCGGAACTGCTCAATATCCTCCCCGCACCGCTTCATAAATTCCTCCGGGTTCCGCTGGTAGGGCGTCCACCCGTAGCAGAACCGCCCGGTTTCCGGATTCAGAACCGTATAAGACGGGTGCATGGAGTCGAACACCCCCACTCCCTCCGGAAGCAGCGCGGTGCGGAACTCCTCCATTTCATTGGCAGTACTGATCAGCAG
>CALXOD010000050.1 GCA_944389925.1 uncultured Victivallaceae bacterium
GAGGGCGAGCCTTTTTCAATCTGCGACAGCGTCACCCGGCTGATTCCGGCCCGTTCCGCCTGAAGCGCGGAGGTGATATTGCGGCGCAAACGCGCCAGACGCAGGTTCTCGCCGAACTCCTGCAGCAGCTCAATTGTTTTCGGAAACAGCACTGTGGTACGCTTCGCCATTGTTTTCTCCTTAGTTATGCCAGTTTAAACTATCACAGATTATGATGAATGTCAATGATGCTTTACATTATTTCAAGAGAAAATTTTGAAAACCGGTTTGCAATGGCGAATATGAAGAGTTATAGTAAATCAGTTGTTTGATTTCAGGATTGGAGCAGGGGTACCACACTTTTCAACGGTGCCGTTTTGTGCCGTTTAAAGATGAAAATGTGCCAAAAAGTGCCGTTTTGACAATTCAAGGCGCCTTGCATGGAATCGGATCAGAACGATAGTTTTTCATTGCACGGTAAGCGGTTGCAGCTTATTCTGAGGTAGAAACGGCACCGGCGGACTCTCATCTCCCGGGTGCCAGTTTCAACTGTCAGACAAACTGCCATGGATTGAAGTATTTTCGTTCGTTCCGTATCGAAACACGAATGATCATATAATGGAAACGGGTTCTCCGCCGGGTTCATGATGAAGAATCCGTTTCGTAACGGCAGTATCTCGGAATCGAAGCGTCGGCTGTTATGATATGAGCCCGGTACTTTGCAAGAGTTCCAGGATATGCCGCGCCTTCAGACTATTCAATGTTTTCCGCGATATCGCCAAGCCGGAGTCTGTTTCGTAGGTGGATGTCCAAATGATCTGATAAGTTGCTTTCAAACTGGCACAACAATATCAACCGTTTCTCCTTTGGTTCTTGATGCACAAATAATAATATCACACTTAAAATTCACCAGCTGGCTCAACCGCTCCGATAAGGCGCTCTGAGGATCGCCACAACTCTCAATGCCGATTATTTTTCCATTGACTTTTACGACCACTCCAATGTCCCGTCCACGGTCAAACGGAAAAAGTATGGTACACGGATAAGTGGATTGCAGCAGTGTCCAGAAATTTTTAATCGTTTCACTTTTTCCTTTCCCCCCAGCATTTCTGACAGCAATAATTGTTTTCATCTTGCCCTCCTCTTCTTTGATGTATTTCACTTGATGATCTGCCGAAAACACAGACTTTAAAGGTGTTACTACCTTGATTTTCGTATTCTCTCCCTGCCTTACTGTTTTTCATCATATTATCATCGGTGCTGGCATTCTCATTCGCTCGCATGAGCTGCAACCATAAAAAACAGAACATTGAATTTTTATTTAGCATATTTTTGCAACACTATCATATTGTCTTATCATACAATATATATTGAATTACAGAATATCAAAATAAAAAATTAATTAATATATTACACTTATGCACCAACAATAAACATCCCGCTGCTGAAGTCGATGCGGAACTGTCGAAAAGTTGCCAGGACTTTCGCTTCCCCAACTGATTCCGTTGTCCTCTTCATCCCCTGCAACAACAGCCATAGAGATTTTTTCAAACCATCGCGAAAAAAATGAAAAATCCGGAAAATTCCGCTTGTTTCATCAGGAATCCGGAGATACATTATCAGAACGTCATCGGAGTTTCGTAATGGTGAATCCCGTGTGATTCGGGAGCTGTTCCGCAACTGTGTGAGTGTTCCGGCACTCCAGCCAGATCCCATTGCTCCGAAAAAAACAACCTTCGACTTGTGCGAGTAACACAAAAGAGGTACCATGCAGCTGCTTTCATCGTCCTGTTTCAGGAAAATTCTGTCGCCCTACTGCAAAATCATCATTGCCGTCTGTGCCCTTTGGGCGGTTTCATGTCTGAACGCTGAGACTGTCCGGGAGCAGGCGGATCGAGTCTTTTATCGCCAGCCTGACGGCCAGGAAATTCCGCTCAGCAAACTTCCCCAGCGGGTAATCATCGGTTATGGTTCGCTGGCCAAAGTATGGGATCTTGCTGGAGGTCGAGCCATCGGTGTTCCCGCTCTGGCGGAAAAAAACGCCCTCCCCGCCGCCATGCGCGATCTTCCTCCTGTAGGGTCTGCCACTGCACCGAATCTGGAACGGGTTCTCGCTCTGGAGCCCGATCTGGTGCTGCTTATCGCAAAACTTGAGAAACATCGTGCCACTGCGGAAATGCTGCGCCGGGCCGGCGTGGAAGCCGTATGCGTCAATTACAACAACTATCGTGATTTCCATCAGTTGCTGGATTTCTTCTGTCGCCTCAATGGCCGGACGCTTGAGTCCGTTCCCGCCGCTCGCAAGGTCACGCAAGAGGTGGAGGCGATCTGTGCAAAAGTCCGGCATCTGCAAGGTCCCCGCTGCGCTATTCTTTTCGCCTCCTCCATGGGATTCGCACTGGAATCCAGCCGCACTAATACGGGGACCATGGTGGAAATGCTGGGAGGACGCAATATTTTTACGGCCACCGAAGGACCGTTGCGCGGAAAATTCAGCTACGAACAACTGTTGATGGATAATCCTGATGTGATTTTTATCATCCCCATGGGCAATGCCAAGGGACTGCAGAAAAAATTTCAGCGTGATTTTGCCGAACAACCCGCCTGGAAAGAATTAGACGCAGCCAAAAATAATCGTGTCCATTTTCTGCCCATTCAACATTATCTTTACATGCCCGGCCCGGATTATCCGGAGGCGTTCCGGCATCTTGCCCGACTTTTGTATCCGGAAATGGAGCAGCAGCCATGAGTTTCAGAGATCGTTTACGAACGAGGACCGGGCGGTGGTGTGTCATTGGGATTTTGGGAGGAGTACTGCTGGCTGCCATTTTGAGCAGCCTGGGCGTTGGCGCTCTGCGGTTATCCCCGACGGAAGTTGCCGAAACACTCTGGCGGCGGGATGGCGGTATCCCCTACCGGATTCTTGCCGACATCCGGTTACCGCGCATTCTGCTGGGAGCCCTCGTAGGGGGAGCCCTGGCGGTGTCCGGCGTCATTCTGCAGGGAGTCATGCGCAACCCGCTAGCATCTCCGGGGATCATCGGAGTCTCTTCCGGCGGTGGGCTGGCGGGGATTCTGATGATGCTGGCTTTCCCTCAATTCAGTTTTCTGCTGGTCCCGGCCGCTTTTGTCGGCGCTTTGACCACGGCGTTTCTGGTGTATCTGCTGGCCTGGAAACAAGGGGCATCTCCTGTACGGTTGATCCTGGCCGGGGTGGCAGTCGCAGCCATGCTGGGAGCGTTCAGCAGTGCCGTACTGCTGTTTCATGCGGAAAAGGCCGGCGGCATTCTGGACTTTTCCATCGGTTCCCTGTCTACGGGAAGCTGGCCGAAAATCCGGCAAGTGCAATATTACATGCTGGCTGGGTTCGTAGTGGCGCCTGTTTTGAGCAACCGGCTCAATATTCTGACTCTCGGGGATGAAATCGCTGCCGGACTGGGACTGCGGGTGGAACAGACCCGCTTCTGTCTGATTGCAGTAGCCGCGCTGTTGGCGGCAGCGGCGGTTTCCGTGGCCGGTCTGCTGGGGTTTGTCGGTTTGATTGCTCCCCATATTATGCGCCTTATCATCGGATCCGACCACCGGTTTCTGATTCCGGCGGCAGCGCTTTTCGGTGCAGCACTCGTCGTCGGGTGTGATACCATTGGCCGCATGGTCATGGAACCATCGGAGCTACCGGTCGGCTTGATCATGGCCCTGCTGGGACCCCCGTTCTTTCTCTGGCTGCTGCGGAGGCATGGCTATGAAGCTTGAACTGTGTACGCTGTCCGGAGGATATGGCGCAAAACTGGTGATTGACGGGGTTTCACTGACCATCCGTGACCGATCGATCGTCACGTTGCTCGGTCCCAATGGATGCGGTAAATCCACATTATTGAAAATGATCGGCCGGATCCTCAAGCCCAGAAGCGGTGAGGTACTGCTCGATGGAAAATCCGTTAATCGGATTGATACCGCACAGCTCGCGCGGCGTCTGGCCTTATTGCCGCAACAGCAGCACTCTTCGCCGGATTTGACGGTGGAAGAACTGGTTATGCTGGGGCGATTTCCCCATCGTCGCGGCCCCTGGACCGCTTCCCCCCGGGATCGGGAGGCTGTGGACAAAGCCTTGAATATGACCAGACTGCAGGGGCTGCGCCACCGCTTGACGAGAACACTCTCAGGAGGAGAGCGCCAGCGGACCTGGATTGCGATGACGCTGGCCCAGGAACCGGAATTGCTGCTGCTGGACGAACCGACGACCTTCCTGGACATCTGCTGTCAGTTTGAAATTGTCGAACTGGTGCGCTCCTTGAACCGGCAGTTCGGCATCACGGTCATCATGGTGCTGCACGATTTGAATCTCGCCGCCTCCTGCTCGGATGAATTGATCATGCTCAAAGATCGTGCGATCCGTTATGCCGGACCGCCACGCGAAGTCATGACCCCGGAAATTCTGCGGGAAGTCTTCTCCATCGAATCCAGAATCACCTGGTCTCCGGAAGGAGTTCCCTACTGCATGGCTCTGGGATCCACGCGACCGGCAGAGTCCTCCTGCTAAAGAGCCTCCAGAAAACCTCCTCGGGAAGCTGATAAGCGGGCAAATTATCGCGGCATCCGAAAAAAAGATTCAGCAGCCTCCACAGCAGCACACCAGATACGCCACAAGGCATTACCGCCCGGTATTGCTGCGGAATTGACGGCGATTCCGGATATACTCCTGTATCTCTTTGCCGGCAATGATCAGCATGACAGCAATGATAATCAGCGTCATGCCGGCCATCAGCCGCACGGTCAGGGCCTCACCAAACACAGTTACGCCGAAGAACACCGCTGTCACCGGCTCCAGTGCCCCTAGAATCGCTGTAGGGGTAGGCCCCAGCAGATGAATGGACAATGCCGTGCACCAGAGCGACAGAACCGTCGGCAGCAGCGCCAGCGACAAAATGTTAGCCCATCCCGTCCAGGAAGGAATCACCTGCAGCGACAACCCGCCATCCAGACGCCAGAGAAAGATCAGCAGTCCGAATAGCAGTGAATAAAATGTCAGCTTCATGCCCGGAGTGTTTTTCAAGGTGCTCCGATTCACCAGTACCATGTAGAGAGCGTACGTCAAAGAGGATATCAATACCAGAGATACTCCCATCAAGCTCAATGGCTTACCGTCTCCCCCACGGTACAGCAGGGCGATTCCGCTTAAAGCCAGTCCGATGCTGAATGCTGTTATCAGGGTGATTTTCTCCCGGAAGAAAATCGCCATGATCACCGCAACCATCACTGGATATACAAACAGCAGCGTCGATGCAATTCCGGCGTCCATATGGCGATAGCTTAGAAACAGGAACAAGGAAGATCCCGCGAAAAGCAATCCAGCGCACACCAGCGGCATCACTTCCCCCGCAGTCAGCCGGAATGACAGCCGTCGAAACTTCATGATCACACCCAGCATGATAATCGCCAGAGCATAGCGGTAGAACAATACCGAATCGGCCGTCATGCCTTCCCGATAAAGCGGCAGAGCAAACAACGGATTCATGCCGTAGGTTGCCGCAGCAACGGCCCCCAGCAACACACCCTTGATTTTCGAGTTCATGATCTTGCAGGCACTCTGCCGGAACATTCGATTTTCGAAGTTCGTTCCGGCCGGTGCTCCCCTCCCCAGCTCAGACGCGAATCTGCCCTTCGCCGCGTACGATGAACTTGGTGGAAGTCAACTCATCTGCCCCCATCGGACCGCGCGCATGCAGCTTATCGGTGCTGATGCCGATTTCCGCTCCCATGCCGAACTCTCCCCCATCCGTGAAGCGGGTTGATGCATTGTGGTAGACGGTGGACGAATCCACATTGGCGAAAAACTTTTCCACATTCTCCGGAATAGAACTGATGATGCCGTCGCTGTGTTTGGACCCATAAGTATTGATATGGTCAATGGCCTGATCCACATCTTCCACGATCCGCACGGACAGAATATAATCCAGATATTCGTTGTGGAAATCATCTTCCGATGCAGACTTGGCTTCCGGCACCAGTTTCCGGAACTCATATCCGCCGCGCAGTTCCACATGGTTGCGGCGCATCGACTCCAGAAACGGCGGAATGAACCGTTCCGCAATCTGCCGGTCGATCAGCAGCGTTTCCAACGCATTACAGGCACTGGGACGTTGGCACTTGGCATTTTCGACAATCTTCACAGCCATATCCAGGTCGCATTCACGATCAATGAACAGATGACAGACACCTTTGTAATGCTTGATCACCGGAATCGTCGATTCCGCCATGACCGCTCGGATCAGCCCCTCGCCGCCGCGTGGAATGACCAGATCAATGTAATGGTCCATTTTCAGCATCAGATTGACGGCCGCGCGGTCCGTCCACGGCAGCAACTGCACCGCACCATCCGGCAGACCGGACATAATCGCTGCCCGGTTCAGCACTTCGGCGATAGCCTGATTAGAATGAAATGCCTCGCTGCCTCCCCGCAGAATCACCGCGTTGCCGGCCTTGATACAAATACCGGCCGCATCCGCAGTCACATTCGGGCGGGATTCATAAATAATGGCAATCACTCCGAGCGGCACCGTTACCTTGTCAATCCGCAATCCATTGGGGCGCACCACACTGGAAATCACTCTCCCAACCGGATCCGTTTGACCTGCGACTTCCCGCAAACCGAGTGCCATACCGTCAATCCGGGCGTCATCCAGGCGCAATCGATCCAGCATGGCGCTGGTCAATCCCGCCTTGAGACCTCCGTCCATATCCAGAGAATTGGCTTTTTTAATGGTTTCACGAGCAGCTTCCAGCTCGTCTGCCATACGATTCAGGCAGGCGGCTTTGGCTGCCGGAGCCAGAACGGCCAGGGCCCGGCTGGCTTTCACGGCTTTTTCTCCCATGCGCTGAAGCGCCTCCCGCATCTCTTCCATTCTGGCTGTCATGACTTATGAACTCCTCTTTCTAAGGCCTTGTGTTTTGCATTTCAATAAACAGCTATAAGATACTGCTTGCCACTGATAAAATCAACCGGTTTTTAAAGGGGACACATTGATTTTTACGGAAAGCGGATTATTTTATGAAGTATTTGATTTTTCAGAAAAATCCAATTCTCAGAATTCAAAGGGAATCCAGCATGCCGGTAGATATTCTGGTGGGCACCCAGTGGGGTGACGAAGGCAAAGGTAAACTGATCGACGTCCTGACACGGGATGTCGATATGGTAGTACGGTTTCAAGGCGGCAACAACGCCGGCCATACGGTGGAAATCGGCAGCGAAAAATATGTGCTGCATCTGGTTCCCTCCGGAATTTTCCGGCCCGGTGTTCAATGTCTGATTGCCAACGGCGTCGTGGTGGATCCTATCGGTCTGATGGAGGAAATGCAGGATCTGACCCGGCGGGGAATTGATGTTTCCGGGGTGGAATTGTCCAATCGTGCCCATCTGATTTTTGAATACCACAAACGCGCGGACGCGCTCCGGGAATCTGGAGCCGGCAATCGCAAAATCGGCACGACGAAACGTGGTATCGGCCCCGCTTACGCCGACAAGGCGCACCGTTGCGGCATTCGTGGCATCGCTCTGACTGAACCGGAGCAGCTGGAAAAGCTTTTCCGTGAACAGGCAGCCAAATACAACCGTCTGTTCCTCGAAGCAGGAATCGATCCTCTGGATGTTGATGCCGAATGGCTCAAAGTGGCGGAGGCTGCCCGCTATCTTGCTCCTTATGTCGGCGATACGGTCGTTTCCATCAACGAAGCCGTCCGCGCCGGCAAGAAGATTCTCTGCGAGGGTGCGCAGGGCGGCCTGCTGGATATTGATCACGGCACCTATCCTTTCGTCACCAGCAGCAACACCGTCGCCGGCGGAGCCTGCACCGGAGCGGGGATTGCCTCGCGCCATATCGGCGATGTCTGGGGAGTGCTCAAGGCCTACACCACTCGCGTTGGCGAAGGGCCGTTCCCAACGGAACTATTTGATCAGGCGGGAGAAACGCTGCGCCAGGTCGGCCGGGAATTCGGGGCTACCACCGGTCGTCCCCGCCGCTGCGGCTGGTTCGATGCCGTTGCCGCGGGGTATTCCTGCATGATCAGCGGAGTCAATAAGCTGGCGATTACCAAACTGGATGTTCTGGATCAGTTACCGGAACTCGGCATCTGTACCGCTTATGAAGTAGATGGTGTTCAAACACCTTATTTTCCGGCCTCCACCGAAGCGCTGTCCAAGGCGAAACCGGTTTATGAATGGCTTCCCGGCTGGCAGTGCAGTACGGAAAACGTCTCCTGCTGGGATGACCTGCCGGAAAATGCCCGCCGGTATCTGCAGCGTTTAGCGGAACTGGTCCGAGCCGAAATCGCAATTGTTTCCGTCGGTCCCCGCCGTGACCAGACCTTCGAGGTCTGACGTTTTGGCTGCACGGACAAAATGAACGGACCGGCGGGCGGAAGCCTTCCGGTTCTTTTTTTCTGAAAAAGCGTCAGGTGACGGCATGAAGAAACCATCAGGCAACACCGCGGGCGGCATCAAATGGCTGCTGCGTTTTCTCTCCGGATTCGACTATGTCCAATTCGGCGCCATGTGTGCCCTTCTGGGAATCGGTGTGCTGTTCATTCATTCCACCGGCATCCAGATCGGTACCTCCTGGGCGGCGGGATTGTACTTGAAACAACTTCAATGGATCGCCGTCGGCTTCTGCTGTTACGGGGCCCTTTCTCTTATCGACTACCGTAAGCTGCTGATTCCGTCGATTGTATTTTATCTGGGCTGCCTGGTACTTCTGGTTATGGTATTTCTCATCGGGGTCACCGTTTTCGGCGCGCAACGCTGGATTCATGTACCGGGGCTGGGTATGCGGCTGCAGCCGTCGGAAATGACCAAGGTAGCAGTTGTTATGGTATTGTCCGCCCTCCTTTCCAGCCGGATGTTCGCCATTGATGACGAAGGCGAGCGCGGAGGAAGCCGCCGATCCGGTCAGCTGCTCGGGCTGGGAGTGGCGGCGCTGGTGGTGGCGGTTCCGTTCCTGTTGATCGTCAAGCAGCCGGACCTCGGCAGTGCTTTGATACTGCCGCCGATCGGGGCGGCGATTGCATTCGTGGCCGGCATCCGCTGGAAAATTCTCGCCTGGGCATCCGGTGTATTGCTGATTGTTTTTACCGTGGGCGTCATCAATGAATTTCTGCCGAACCGCTCCGTAGATGCACAGGGGAAAGAAATCATCACCTACGGCATTCATCCCCTACTGCACGGCTACCAGAAAGAACGCCTGCTGACCTTCCTTGACCCGGAACGGGATCTGGCGCACCGGGGATACAACCAGTTTCAGGCAAAACTGGCTGTCGGCTCCGGGGGAATGACCGGCAAGGGGATCGGCCAGGGCACACAGAACCTGCTGGGATTTCTGCCGCAGTCAGTTTCCAATAATGACTTTATCTTTTCGGTGATCGCTGAAGAAACGGGCTTTCTCGGGTGCTTGATATTGCTGGGGATCTACCTTCTGTTGTTCTATTCCATCATCCGCACCGCCGTCATCGCCACGGATCCGTTCGGACGTTACCTGTGTGTCGGCATCGGCACTATGATGTTCACCCATATCTATGTCAATATCGGCATGAGTATCGGCTTATCGCCGGTCACCGGCCTGCCGTTGCCGTTTGTCAGTTACGGCGGTTCCTTCATTCTGACCGGCATGGCGGCGCTTGGTCTGCTCCAATCCGTATATCGCTACCGGATACCGGAAGAGTAACACGTTGTTTTACTGCATAAAAAAACCGCAGAGTCCTGTATGACTTCTGCGGTTTTCTCCTACCCGGAAAGACTTAGAAAAATTCTTTCGTCGCTTCGATCCAGGCATCGGCCAGACGCTGATGTCCAGCTGCAGTCGGGTGCACCCCGTCTCCCAGCCAGTAGTTTGCCGGAGCATCCTGAAGGGCTGCGTCAAAAATCTCCTGCGCGGGAATAAAGGCAGTATGAAATTCTTCCGCCAACTGCCGGACAATTCGGCGACGTTCATTGATTTCCCCCACCCATTCCGGCGTTACCACTCCGGTCTCCAATACGAACGGCTCGATCAGCAGCAGTCGGATGCCCGGTCGGGCCGCTACCGTCCAGTTCAGGAGCATCCGGTAGAATTCACCGTAACGCTCCACTTCCACGCCGTTGTTCCGGTCGAATTCATGCCAGGTGTCGTTGACCCCGATCAGAATGCTCAACACATCCGGCTTCAGATTGATGGCGTCGATTTTCCAGCGTGCATACAGATCCACGACCCGGTTGCCGCTGATGCCGCGATTGAAAAACTGCAAATCTTCGCCGGGGCGATCAGCCCGCAGACGCGCCGCAACCATCGCCGGATACCCCGCCCCCAGCTGCTCGTTCGGCAGTTCCGTTTCGCGGCCTCTGCCGCAGTCGGTAATAGAATCGCCCTGAAACAACACCACCTGATTTTTCATACCTGCTCCTGTTCTTAATACTGAACGATCTTATGATCGATAGACTTTCAGCGTAAAATGACACTGCCGTCAAACGACAGGTCAAAGGTACTGCGCGTATCACCGCTGCGCTGCGCACTGATGATGGCGCTCTGAAGCATTCCCAGAAGATAACCAATACGTCCCCGATCCGGCATGATCGCCCGGTACAGATGCTGATTTCGGTAACGCAGAGAGAATTCCAGCTTACCGGGGGTTGCCACATTGATATAGATAATGGAAATATCCGGATAACTGCGAATCGTATTCATCAGCAGCTCCAGCGCCGGCAGTGCCGGTTTGAAAACAGCCCCCGGCGTCGGAACATCTTCCGCGCGGAATCCGGTAATAACCGGCAACCGAACCGGGATCGACATTGCTTCAAAACGCGACATGACCATACCATGGGAGTCGACTACCCATTCCGAACGGGGGTTGTTCAGCGAAGCCCGGGGGATTCGCTCCACAATGGAAACTGCAATGGTATCCGGAAGAATGCGATTGACCTCCGCACTTTCTACGGCAGGAATCCGCAGCAGTCGTCCCCGGATATCGCCAAGATTCAAGGCAAAAATATTATCCGCACCGATCTTCAAATCCAATGCGGCAGCAAGCTGGTCACCACGTCCGGACCAGTAACCGGGGCCATTGGTACGCAATTCGAAACGCCGCAACCGAAAATGATCATTCCGGGTAAACAGCAGTCTGCCCGCAGTCACCAATCCGAGCCACCCCAGGCCGATGACTGCAACCAGCAATAACAACAGCAGAAGGGCATTGCGCTTCCGGGAATCATTTTTTTTCTGAGTTTTCGCTGTTTTCGGATTGTATTCCGCCATGCTTCCAAAATAACCGCCGGATGGCGGTGGTTTGCTGTTTTCCGTACTCAATGAACATATGAGAGATAATATAAGCGTTTTCCCGTTATTTTACAGCGCCGCCCGGCAAAAAAAATGGATTTTTGCAAAAGTCGCCCCGTTTTTTCTGCAAACCCGCCCTGCCCCGGAAATTATTTTGTCGTCAAGCCAAATGAGCTGTTGTATTTTCATCATCACCATGTAGATTACGGAAAATTCAAAGAAACGGGGATTTTTCTGGAATGACGGCCATGATCGCGTACCGATTTTCGACCCTTTGCCTCCTCGCTTTCCCAAAACTCACTCAACAACTCCCGGCGGCTGCACCGCCGGGGGACTGACCGGACATCACGGCTTTACCGCCGTCTGGCCAGCAGTCGTTCCCGGTTCCCGGTCGCAGTATTTACAACAAGTGAGTTTTCCACATGAGTCAACCGAATATTCCACCGCGCCTGATCCGGCGCTATATGAATTACATGATTGTGGCTGCACTGATCTGGTGTTTTTTCGGTGCGGTCGTCAGCGGTCCTCTGCAGGCAGGATTGCTACTGTCATTGCAACTCAGCAAAGCACAGATCGGATTTGTCATGTCCCTGAGTCTGCTGTTTCTGCCGATGCAGATGATCGGCGCACTGTTGCAGCAGCGTTTTTTTCACCGGAAAAAATTCTGGTTCTGGTGCATTCTGGTGCATTACTCCAGCTTTCTCGGCATTGCTCTGCTGGCGGCAGTGTGGCTGAAAATCTCCACGCCGGTGGCCGTCGGCATGTTCATGGCCACCTACGCACTGAGTCAGCTGGCAGCCCAGCTCTCCAGTTCCGTCAACTGGGCCTGGACCGGTGACATTGTACCGCCGCGTGAGAGCACGGCCTTCTGGAACCGCCGTAACGGTCTGGCGCTGATCGGAAGCATGGTTGCCGGCATCGTCATGGGAAAAATGGCGGACCTGCTGGGCAAGGATAATCGTTCTACTTACGCCATTCTTACTGGTGTCGGGGTACTTTTCGGCTATCTGTCCATGTTTTCGAATATTCTTATGCCGGACCCCGATCCGTACCAGAAACGAGCGGAATCGCCCTGGACTCAGATCCGTTCGATTTTAACGAACCGGCAATTTCTGTGGATTACTGCTTTCTTCAGCTTTCAATCTGCCTTCGCCTGGGTGTCCAGCGGATTCATCTATGTTTATCTCCAACAGGAAATGAGATTTACAATGACATCGGTCCAGGTGCTGGCGGCAGTAGCCTGCGCAGTAGGTTTTCTGGCTGCCTATTTTTTCCGGATCATCGGCTCAAAATACGGCAACAAACCGGTACTGATTCTATGCTCCATCTTGAAATCCGGAGAGTTCATCCTGTATGGCACCTTGCGTCCCGGGAACGGCCTCCTGGATGAAATCGGCATCTGGGCCCTTAATAATTTCACCGCCACCTTCGGTCTGGAGCATATCGCACTCCAGCCGGGCCTGATCAGTACACTGCCGGTTTTCATGGCGGGCGGCTTTGTGAATATCGGCATCGGTGCCTCCCAGATGGCAATCATCACCTCGACGGGGAATCGGCGGGAACGCAGTCTCTCGATCGGCGTTTTTTATTCGCTGGTGGGTATCGCCGGGTTCGTGGTCTCCAGCCAGAGCGGATTGTTATACGAATATTTCGATTCACTGGAAATCATCAGACAGTCGCGTTTCACTTCTTTCAACATTCTGTCGCTGATCACTGCCCTGGGTTATTTTATGAGTGTCTTTTTCATCGCCCGATTCCGGGAGGATGGTTCAGTGCCGACCGTCAACGTGGTACGAACGCTGTTTTCGGCTAATCCGGTACGCTCCATCTATCATGCCCATCTGTTGTCTCAGCCGATGACGGAAATCAGTCGTGTGGAAACCCTGCGTCGGGCACAGGGGAAACTGATTTCCAACGAACTCATTCATGACCTGTACAGTCCCTCCAGTCGTATTCGGGATGGCGCGTTGCTCAATATCTGTCGCCTGGAGGGAAAGGTGCCGCCGGAATTGACGAAGGAACTCGTAAAACTGATCGAAATTCCAGAAATCGGCCTTCAGGCCATGGCAGCCCGGACCATCGGCCGCCTGAAACTGACGGAGGCGACGCCGGTACTGATCCGCCATTTTCGAGATAATGACATAGCGCTGGCGCAGGCCTGTGTTTTCGCCGCCGGGCTCGTCGGCGCTCCCGAGGCGGAAAACGCCCTTTGTGAACTCCTGGACAATCGCCGTTACCAACTGCTCTGGCCTCTGGCGGGAGAAGCCCTCAGCCGGATCGGCAACCATCGCCATGTCCGCCGGGTATTTCCGGTGCTTGCCAATGAAAGTTACTGGGTGCTGCGTCAGCAAACTTTGATCTCTCTATGCCGGTTGCTGTTGCCGGACAAATCGTCCGCCCATGCGCTTTTCGAAGCCGAAGAGCGTCTTCCCGGTTCCGAAATTGAGCGACTGCTCCGACAGATCTGCCAACATCCGATCTGGCAGGCGGCTCCGACAGACCGTCCCGTTTTTGAGCGGGTTATCGGCGAATACGACCGGGATGCCTACACCAGCTGTCTGGAGTTGCTGCTGCCGCCGCAATTGGAATTGTACGGTATCCGGCAGCATCCCGGTCTGCCGCCGCAACAGTTCCTGAGCGAACGCTTCGGAGCGGGCCGCATGCGCGAACCCGGACTGAATGCGGACAGTTACCCGGCGGCGAGTCTGTGGCTGCAGTTGAAACTATGGGCGGAATTGCGCTATGACACGGACGGCTCCGATCGTTTTCTACTGCTGGCGGCGCTGGCAGCGGCAGAAAAACTTCTGACTTTTCGACAAAACCATGACGGAGAGTTGTAATTTTCCGTGCATCGGTGTATACTGAATTCGGGACCGGCAAAGCCGATTGATCTCCATCAACACGGTATTGCGAAGAGGAGCGGTTCCGGAAACGGCGACACCGCGTCGCTCGTCTCCACAGTATTATGAAAACGGGAGAAACTGCCGATGAAAAAAACATTCGTACTGGACACCAACGTTCTTCTCCACAGCGCACGAAGCATGGAATCGTTTCAGGATAACAACGTGGTAATCCCCATGGCGGTGATCGAAGAACTGGACAAGTTCAAAAAAAACCAGGACGAACTCGGTCGCAATGCCCGTCAGGTAATCCGACGTCTGGACCGCTTGCGCGAAGCGGGCAATCTCCAGCGCGGCGTGCCGCTGACACGGGAGGATTCGATGGCGACCGGCAAACTTTTCGTGCTGGCCGCAGCCATGCTGGAAGGTCCGGAATCGGAGGCGGAAATGAATCAGATTTTCCGTACCGACCTGGGCGCAGATACCCCGGACAATCGTATTCTTCAGGTGGCCTTCGCCCTGCATAAACAAAAGAAAAACGTGGTTTTCATCAGCAAAGATATCAACTTGCGCCTCAAAGCAGATGCTCTCGGCTTGAAAGTCATGGACTTCGAACGGGAAAAGGTAGATTATGAAACCTTGTATACCGGCTTCCGCGACATCAGTTGCCCAGCGAAGGATATTGACGCACTTTATCGGGATCATACCCTGCCGGCAGATAAATACCGGCTTTTGCCCAATGAATTTGCCGTATTTCACGCCGAAGGGTCCCGGCAATCCGCCATTGCCCGCCTGAAGGCGGACGGCAAACTGCATCTGGTTGAGCATCAGGTGGATCAAGTCTGGAACATTACGCCCCGTAACAAGGAACAGCGCATGGCACTCGAACTGCTCTGCGATCCTGCTGTCCAGCTGGTAACTCTGGTCGGTGGTGCAGGTACCGGGAAAACGCTCCTTGCGCTGGCGGCCGCCCTGCAGGCGACGCTTCGGGAAAATCAGTATGAACGGATTCTGGTGTCCCGTCCGATTATTCCGCTCGGCAACGATATCGGCTATCTGCCGGGAGACAAAGGTTCGAAGCTTGCCAGCTGGATGCAGCCGATCTTCGACAATCTCCAGTATCTGCTCCAGAACGAAACCCGGGAAAAACCGCGCAGTTCTTCCCACATCACCCCGGAAAGCCTGCTCAACACTCACCGTCTGGAGTTGGAAGCGTTGACCTATATCCGGGGACGCAGCATTCCGCGGCAGTTCGTGATCATCGATGAAGCGCAGAATCTGACGCCGCATGAAATCAAAACCATCGTCAGCCGGGCCGGCGAAGATACAAAAATCGTCCTGACCGGCGATCCTCACCAGATCGACAATCCCTATCTGGACGCCTCCAGTAACGGCCTTACCTGTGTGTCCGAACGGCTCAAAGGCTATCCGATTCATGGCCATATCACCCTGACCCGGAGTGAGCGCAGTGAACTGGCCGCTCTGGCGGCGAAACTGCTGTAATTGCTGCGACCTGCAACGACAGCGGAAGCAGTGTAGCGTCCGCCCAGAAATAAATACCGTTTCCCATCAGGGAAATGGTATTTTTTTACTGTTTTTTTTGTCCATCCGGACTTCGTCCGGTTGTATTCTTCACAAAGCTATGGCATATTGCACAACACCCGTTTTCAATCAACCAAAAACCACAAGGAGGACCCCTGACCCATGGCGACAGAAACGCAATCTACCACGGACCCCCAACCCAAAGTATGGCGCGTAGGTACACTGACCTATACCTTCGCCGGCCTGGTCACCTTGTTCTGCTGGCTGCTCGGCGGTGACTTTGCCTGGGCGATGAAAGACCGGGCCATCGGTCCTGCGGCCACGCTGCTGATCCGCGAATTCGGGGTGTCCGACCTGGTCTATTCATTGATTATCATCGCTTTTCCGAATTTTACCAATATTTTCCTGATGCCGATGATCAGTTATATTTCCGACCGGCACCGGGGACGTTTCGGACGGCGTATTCCGTTTCTGGCGTTTACCACTCCTTTTATTGTCGTCGGAGCCTGCGGACTGGGCTTCTCGCCCATGCTCGGAAGATGGCTTTCCGGAGTCTGTGGTGGACCGGAGGTACTGTCGGTCAACCTTGCCAGCGTCATCTGTTTCGGTGTCTTCTGGGCGTCGCTGGACTTCGGTCAGACCATGGCGGGCGCACTTTCTGGAGCACTGGTCAATGACGTGGTGCCGCAGGAACTGCTGGGACGTTTCTATGGGCTTTTCCGGGCGATCAGTCTGCTGGCAGGAATGATTTTCAACTACTTCCTGCTGGGACTGGTGGAAGAAAACTACATGCTGATCTTCCTCGGGGTCGGCTTGTTCTACGGACTGGGGCTGCTCTGTTTGTGCTTGAAGGTCAAGGAAGGCCAGTATCCGCCGCCGCCGCCGCCACCGGTCGGACAGCAAGGAGCCATGCTGATCTTCGGACCGATTCTGACGTATTTCCGACAGAGTTTTTCGGTGCCGTACTACCGTCTGGTGATTGCCGCGCTGGTTCTGGCCACTTTGGCGGCAGTACCGTTCAACATGTTTGCGATTCTCTACGCCAAAGCTCTGGATGTGGATATGAGCATGTACGGTAAAGTCTCCGCCGTCACCTACGGCTGTTCCTTCATTCTGAGCTTTTTCCTTGGCGCATTGGCAGACCGGTTTCATCCGCTGCGCACCTCCATTGCCGCGCTGGTGCTCTATCTCGGCGCCATGATTACGGGATGGTTCTGCGTGACGGGACAAACATCCTATCTGGTGGTTTTGTTTATTCACAGTCTGCTGTCGGGATGTTACTTTACCGTTTCCGCCTCGCTGGCCCTGCGACTGTTCCCGCGGTCGCTTTTTGCCCAGTTCAACTCGGCCATGTCGATGATTCTGGCCATTTCGAACGTGCTTCTGGGGCCGCTGTTCGGCTATATTCTGGACTGCACGGACAAAAATTACCGGATTGTGTTTCTCTTCGGCGTGTTGACCACGCTGCTGGGCGCGGGCAGTCTGTGGCTGGTCTACCGCAAGTTCCTGCAGCTGGGCGGCGACAAAAACTACACACCGCCGGATCCCGGTGTCTGATCGGAACAAAATCCGCATGAAAGCAGAGGCGCGAACCGGAAAAACCGATTCGCGCCTCTTTTTTTCGGCTTTTTTTATACTTCGCCAATCACTCCGGCTTCACAGTACTCTGGAACCCATAGCGATGACATTCCAGCAGATAGGCAAGCGCCTCATCTGCATTATCGACCACCTTGTAAAGCGAGAGGTCTTCCGGCGCAATCATACCCCGTTTCACCAGTGATTCCTGAAACCAGTCCAGCAATCCCTTCCAGAAATCACGTCCGACCAGAATCAACGGCACCCGATTGATCTTACGCGTCTGAGTCATGGTCATGACTTCAAAAAACTCATCCAACGTACCGAACCCACCGGGGAAAACTACCACCGCCAGCGAATATTTCAAAAAACAGACCTTGCGGGTAAAGAAATACCGAAAATCCAGACAATGCGTCTGGTGCGGATTCGGCCGTTGCTCCATCGGCAGTTCAATATTCAGCCCGACCGACACCCCGCCGGCCTTATGCGCACCATGGTTGGCCGCCCCCATAATGCCGGGACCGCCACCGGTGATAACCCCATAACCATTTTTGACAAGCAACGTCGCCAGACGGGACGCTTCCTGCGCATCCGGAGCATCTTTGTCGGTCCGAGCCGAGCCGAAAATCGACACCATCTTCAACGGCAGGGAATTCATGGTATCAAACGAGTCGACAAATTCAGCCATGATCCGGAGAATCCGCCAGGAATCGGATCCGATAAACCCGTGATTGTCGGAAAACTGTTGCCCGCATACGGCACCGTCGTGATTGCGGAAATCCTCGCTCATTTTTTTCCTTCCTCTTCTGAATTTCGGGCACTGCCCTGTTTTCTTTGAATAAAACGCATATTCTCAATATAATGGGTTCCCGGAACCAGTTCAAATCAAAACCGTAATTTTCCGTGCGGTTCGATCCCGGAAGTAATCAAAGAACGTGTGAATTTCAGTGATTTTTCGCCGTGACAACCGCCACTGCTCTTGCTTTTTCCTGCTTGCCGGTATATATTACAAAATGATAGAATGAAGATAAACCCCTGCAAAGCAAAGAAGGATTAACCATGTACAGTGCTTCCGACCTGAAAAAAGGCCTGAAAATCCAGATCGATGGCCAGCCCTGGCAAATTACCGAATTTGAATTCTGCAAACCCGGCAAAGGCACCGCGCTTTATCGTTGCCGCCTGAGAAACATGATCAACGGTTCGGGAATGGAAAAAACTTACCGCCCGACCGACCGGATTGAAAAGCCGGACCTCGAAGAACGCGAAATGTATTATTCCTACAACGACGGTCACCACTACGTTTTCAGCGATGTGGAAACCTACGAGGAAATGAGCGTCGATCCCGAAGTGCTCGGCAAACAGGCCTATTTCCTGCTGGAGAACAGCCTGTGCAAGTTCCTCCTGTTTAACGGAGAGCCGATTGAAATCACGTTGCCGACCTTCATTGAAAAGGAAATCGTGGAAACCGAACCCGGTGCCCGCGGAGACACCGCAACCAATGTGATGAAGCCGGCCAAGATTGACAACGGATACGAAATCCAGGTGCCGTTGTTCATCAATATCGGTGACATCGTGAAAATCGATACCCGTACCGGTGATTACGCGGAACGCATCAGCAAAGCGTAATCGCGATTTTTGTGCTTTATTTTCTCCGTGTCCGGTTATCCGGCACGGAGTTTTTTATATCCTGGCAACCATATTCATGTAAAAGGATCTTTTTCGGGTATGGATATTCGTACCGTAGCCCGGCGCCGTGGAAATCTGGAGCGGCGGGCAGCCTTATTCGCAGCCATCCGTCATTTTTTTGATGCCCATGGATTTCTGGAGGTGGAGACCAATGTACGCATTCCGGCACCGGTACCGGAAGAATTTATCGAATCCATCCCCGCTTCCGGTGAGTTTCTGCGGGCCAGTCCGGAAATCGCCATGAAAATCATGGTCGCCGCCGGTTATGAACGCATTTATCAAATCGGCCGCTGCTTTCGTGCCGGTGAGCATGGGGGACGGCATCGGGAAGAGTTCACCATGCTTGAATACTACGCTGCCGGCATGAACTACCGGGAGCTGGCGGACTTCACGACCGGCTTCATTCGGGAGGCGGCAGAACGGATTTTCGGGCGCCCGGAATTGACGTTCCGGGGGGAAAAGATAGATCTTGGGGTGCCACCGGAGATTCTGACTGTTGCGGATGCCTATCGGCGGTATTGCGGAGTTTCCATGGAAGAGGCTTCCCGTAAAGATATTTTCGATGAACTCATGGTCACCCGAATCGAACCCAAACTCGGGTGTGAACACCTGACGATTCTGACCGATTATCCGGCGGAGCGAGCTTCGTTGGCACGTTTGAAACCGGATGATCACTCCGTGGCGGAACGCTGGGAACTCTATATCGGCGGCCTGGAACTGGCCAACGCATATGGAGAGCTGCTTGATCCAGTGGAACAACGGGAACGATTTCGCCTCGCCACCCGGGTTCGGCAGGCAGCGGGAATGCTTGACTATCCGAACCCGGATGATTTTTTCCTTGCCCTGGAACAGGGGATGCCGTTCTGTTCCGGCGCGGCACTCGGGCTGGACCGACTGGCAATGGTTTTTGCGGACGCAGCCGATATCGGCGACGTTCGGGCGGAATAAAACTTCCGCCCTGCCCTCCAGACGATAATCACCTGTTTTCACTCCAGCAGGCGTAATCACGCGCAGGAATAACCCGAGAAACTCCATTAATCCGCGCTGTGACAACTTCGGAAGACCAGTTGGCTGCCACCACTGCAACCTCCCCATCCGGAGAACGCCAGCGTGACGCCAATACCTGCGGCATTCGGCGCCGCAGGGTCTTCATATCTTCTTCGCGCGTGTAAATAAAACGGACCATGAAATCCACTTCACGCTCCGGACACTCGACTTTCGGTGGCGCCAGCATTTCGCCATCAAAAAGAAATTTGTTATACTTCCGGTAAAACCGGACTGTCCGGCATAAATACCCGTACACTTCTCGATAACGCGCCTCTACGCAGTGTTTCATTTGCAGATTGGCCACTGTCGGGATGTTGCCGTACACCATCTGCCGTGCCATTTCGAGAAAAAACTGATCCGGGAACAACTTCAGCCAATCTCGTTCATGGCGCCAACGCCCCTCTTGTGGCCAGGCCGGATCGTAAGGCGGAATTCCATCCGGTAGAGTATAGCTGCCGTAAATCGGCATAATTCCGTGATAAACAGCCGGATAGAATGGAACAATCTCTCGATCTGGATCAGCGGAAAACCGCTCATGACAAATATGGAATCCGATGAAAAAATCCATGAGATCCATGAAGTCCTCCCCACAGTCCTCGGTGCTGAGCAGAAGCTGCGGGTGGCGGCGCCGCAATTCTTTCACCATACGGCGATACCCCTGATAATGATAATCGCCTCCCCCCGGGGCATGACCATGATTCGACGCATAGCAGGGGCGATGATTGGCATTCCCGATCATGTCAATGTAAATCCCCGGCAATCCGGCGGCGACAAGATGATCGAACTGTATCATCAAACGATCCTGAAACTCTTTGACGCTGCCGCAAATGCTGCCCAGTCGGTGGTGATTGAACACATTGTAGGGAAAACACTCGGGCGTACCGTCACGGCGTCTGGCAATGGCGGACTCCCCCTCCGGCCAGCGGGCAGTGCCATCCATATCCCAGGTCATGCCGTTGACGTACACCTGCACATGGCAGCCATGACGCTTCAACTCGGCGACGGTTTCGCGGAAAACCGCCTCCCCATCCCGTGGCGGCCAGTAATCCGGATAGTCGGTATCGTAGGGATTATGATGCCACCAGTACCAGGAGAGCATAGCCGAACTCCCGGTATCGGCACTCAGGCGCAGTACCGGCGGGGCGACCTGAGCCGCCAATCCGCGATTCCAGCAGACACAACTGACGGCCCGTACACGTTCATCCGGTCTTTTTTTCGCCCATGGCTGCTGCAACGCCCAGCGCCGATACAATTGCGCAGCTTCAAACCAGCCGCCTTCGAAGGGCGTGATACCACATTCATATGGCAACTGCCAGCTACGGGACCGGTCATCCTGCGGCACCAGATGATTCCCGTAAAAAACGACCTCCCCCTTCCCCGGCCCACGGCGGAAAAAACATCTTTTCTGAAACCAGGTCGCATCCCGGAAATCAAAAAAAAGTGAGTGTTCCGGCAACAGCATGGCCGCTCCCCGCATCGTCACCATTTCAGAAATCGCGATCATCTCCGGATCATAGGGATCGCAGGTATATTCGGACTGTACGGCAATGTGAGTCAACGGATGATGCAGAATGATGCCGTACTGATCCGGCAGCAGCAGGGAGCCGCTTTCCGGAAATTCTGTTTTTACGACAATCGGGAAACGGATGGCCGTAACCCCTGGTGCATTTTCATAGCTGATACTGCCGAGCCTGCTGCCATCCTCTCCATTGCGCCAGCGGCAGATGACGGAAAACGCACCATCCCGCCAACAGGTACCGCTGCCGTCCGGTAATTCCGTACATTCCGGCATCTTCTCCGGTGTCATCAACTCTCCGGAATGCAATTCCAGCGCCCAGGAAATCCGCACTCCATCCCAGCATCCTCCGCCATGAAGATCGAACATGCCTGTTCCCTTTTCTTCCAAATTTTCAGATAAGTTCCCGGCAGATATTCTTGCATACGGCTATAGGATAACCTCTAAACACTCTTTTTGCAAATTCCCGGACGTCTGACTGCTCATGTAGCAGAGCTGATTTGACATCGACAGCCGCCAGATGAAAAAGACAGTTCCGCCTCCTTGTTTTCGGAAGCGGATTTGAGGCCGACAGGACCTGTGGATTCCTTCTCAAGAGCACTCAGAACCAGGCTCCTATGGTCTGTTCGGGAACGATCAACCATTCATCATCCAGCAGTTTGGAGTAGGCTTCCTGCTTGGTGGCAGTCACCACATGACCGTCGACGAAGCAGATGTTAGCCCGGGCAGAAGCAGGAATCGTTTTAATCTGGATAGCATCTGAAGTCAGCTGATTGTTGGGATTGCTGTGCGGAAATCCCGGCGCGGTATTGCCCATATTGTTGAAATACCGACCGGAAAAGCCACGTTCTGCGAGCAGCAGTCGAGTTGCCGGCCGGGTAATTTTATTCACCAGCATCGACGCTCGGATTTTCGGCCGATTCGAAGCATAGGAACCGGCATGTTGCCCTCCCGCCATATAATCGTTAATGGGGTAACTCACATAGGCCATCGTATAGCTGACGCCTTCCACCGCCTTGACCGGTTCCAAAGGACAGTTGGCCACGGATCCCCGCCGGACATAATTGCCGGAAAACCCAACCTTGATCACCCCCGCCCGTTCCATATTCCGGACGAAATGGTCGCCGGCCTGAGGCTTGCCGCTGCTGTCAAAGCCTTTGATGTTGACGGGAAAATAATCGTCGTTTTCACCAGTGTACATGTAAATGGCATTGCCCATTTGTTTTTCATTGCTGACACATTGGATGGTACGGGCCTTGTCGCGGGCCTTGTTCAGAGATGGTAGCAACATGGAAGCCAGAATGGCGATGATGGCAATCACCACCAGAAGTTCGATCAGCGTAAACCCCTTTTTCACTTCTTTTCCTTTCCTTTTGCTTTCTCCCTATCCATGCCAAATCACCAGAGTGCTCAGACTGGTTCAGTATTTTCCCTGTAACTGACGCTCCAGCCAACGATAGGCCAATTCCCGGGCAAATGAGGGAAAGTCGTGCCCGTCGTTGTGAAAAAATGCGCTGAATTGAGACTTGCCTGCGACCTTGTATCTCCCTGCCGGAACAGCCGCATAACCGGCCCGGATCACCTTGAGATTCTCCATGATACTGCTTGGTGTTTTCCCCTCCTCCGTGGATTTCATATACAGCAGCGGCCGCGGCGCCCCCAACAGGATGTATCCCTGAGCGGAACGGAGGATATTGCTCATGCCCAGCGTGTCTCCGGCGGCGAACTTCTCCATCCAGCCGTCGTCCGTCCAGAGTTCCGGATCAATCTCATAGGAGCCGCCGGAGTTGATCACCGCCGCCTTCACCCGCGGATCGCTGCCCCAGAAATGCAGCGAATCCCAGCCGCCCAGAGAATGCCCGATGGTGCCGACATTTTCGCCGTCGATGAAGTCCAGCTTCAACAGCGCATCCAGCGCGCAGCTTAAATCATACGGAACCTTTCCCCGGGTATATCCCCAATCAGGATATTTTTTTTGAAGTTTTTCCTGATAGGCATGCATGTTTTTGAACGGATTCGGTTCCTCTGGAAGCGGTGAACGTTCTCCGTAACCGCCCCGGTCCGGTACGAAACAGACAAAACCGCGCCGTACCAGCTCCAGGGCATTCGCACGATTTTCCCGTTTGCGCTGCTCTGCTTCATTTGCCGGCGGCGCAGGATAACGGTTGATCAGTACATCCTTACCAATCCGGTTCGTCGGATGCGGACAAAATACCAGTGGAAGTTTTTTCCCCTTCGGATGGTCCGGCACCAGCAAATAGGCGGAAATCTTCTCGTCGTCGTCCACAAAGTAAGAGACCGTGTGCAGCGTATAACCGTCTTTTTGCTCGGACTTGTCAAAGGACAGAACCGAATCGAAACGCTTGGCCGGCCCCTCTCCGGCCAGTTTTCGGTGAAACAGTTTCAGAAATTCCGCCCGCCCGGCAGGACCGGAAAAACGTTTCCCGGAAGTTTTCTCTGCTGGTGGCGTTTCCGGTTCACCCGCGGGTACGGCCGCCTCCCCCACGGCCAGTGCAGTCATCACCACGAGCAATCGACAGGCAAAAAGTCTCCTCATGCCAGAACCTCCGTTATTGTCCCAAATTTTGTGAAACACATTTGTAATTTCCAACGCCGATGAAGACGTTGCCGATAATATCCATACGCTTTTGCCAGTAGTCCTCCCATGCTCCGGCGTTTGCAAACCGTTTCAATATGATTCTCGCAACTTTCGTTACACCCTTGTCACTCCACCCATAATCGATTTTCTTAATTCTGCGTCCAAGTTCCCGCATAACCCTTTCGACCATAGACGAGGCTCTGGGAGAGATCAGTCCCCATTTCAGCCAGCGGCGAATATAACCGAACATGCCGATTTTTGCCCGTCGCATATAGGTAGCCGCCGCTTCATACCCATGGCCTTGAAAATATCCGATCAGTTGATCTATGGCCGCCTCTGTTTTCTCCATTCGTTCCTCAATATCGTCTTTCTCTTCCTCGGACACGTACTTGAAATCTTCCTGCGGCAATTCGATCGCCAGCGCTCCAGCCAAAGCCTCCTGAATCGGCTTGGAATCCACCTTGCGTCCGCCGTCCTGATACATCGCGTGATACAAATCCCGAGTAATGTGCCAGTGGCAGCGTTGTTGCTCCGAGGCGTATTCGGCAAATGCTTCGGACAATCCAAGTTCGCCATCACAGATCAAAATACTGCCATCCGGAAACTTCATCTCTTGTTCTTTCCACTGTTTGTTAATCGCATCCCAACTGGTTCCTGCCCAACTTCCCAGCGGAAAGATTTCTCCGCTGGTGGTAATGCCGATAACCACTTTCAAATCGCCTTTACGCGCCTCGCCATTGCGCCCTTCTCCTTTGAATCCGGTTCCGTCAGGCATAATCTGAATCGGAGCGGAACCGATCACCCGTTTTGAAATGTCTATTTCATCACAATCCGTGCGCAATACCCAGCCATGCGCAGTATGAAATGACACCGGCAGTTTTCCGTCACGAGTTAATTCCTGAACTGCACGACGGTAATTCGTCTCGCTCGCAGCTTCAACAATCAGCTTTTCCAGTTCATTGGTTTTCGTCTGATAACGTCCCAGGTGAATGAACCGCTGCAATGGCGAAAAGGTTTTTCCGCACGCGGAACAACTCACACGCCAGAACGTCATTTTGAACTCGCCCAAACTGGTTCGAATGCGACGCTCGAAGCTGCCGTTGAGTCGGAGATGGCCGTGAGAACAGCACTTCATGGAATCCGCTTGGCCATGTAAAATTCGATACATCTGAATCTCCTGAACCATCTGTAAGATCATTTTTAACAGCTCGGAGAAGGCCTTGCGTTCATACACATCCGCCAGTTTGGACACAAGTTCATCCAAAGAAAAACCTTCTTCTGATTGACAAAACGACAAATCCATGCTAATTTTACCTTGCATCTGCCTTTCCTTTTATGTTGAGATTTTGAGTTACTCAAAATAAAAGGCAGATGCAACCTTGTCAAACAACACGTCCCGTCACAAAATTTGGGACATTATCGAACCTCCAGTACCGTCCGCCAGGAACGGCAGGAATTTTGAGCGTCCGGAGGCGGCAATTCTATCTGCACTTCGGCGCACAAACCGGAAACACTGTCCAGCGACCGCACCAACGACAATCCCACCTTGCGCGCACCATCGCAATGCAGTCGGAACGTCCGGCCGGCAAACGTCATCTCCAAGGCATCCCTGCCGAGTGACCGTACCTGGAGTTGGTGGTACCCATCATTCACGATCACCGGCAGAAGCTGCACCGGCGCTGCATCCTCCCACTCTGCTGCCGGCCTCCAGCTGCATTCCCAGCTCACGGTCCGGTCGTCCACGGCAATCTTTCGCGAAAGCTGACCGTATCGAGCATCCATGCCGTTCATTGCTATCCCTTGTGCCGCCGTACCGGAAACTTCGACATTGGCTGCAAATTCCGGATAATGCCCCCCCCCGTCGCGGCGAAAAGCGATCCCGTCGCGGACCGGCACTGCCCCGCTCATCTTACTCTCCGCCAAAGGCAGTAAAACACCCGGAAGCGTATAATGGAACCCACCCATGGCCGGCGTGTAAACCCCGGCATGATCCCGCAGCGCTACCCCGCAGTAACCTCCACGATTGCGCAGGAAGGCGTAACCGGCTTCCCGATCCACGGTCACGCCGTCCGGCAAGTCTGCCGGATACCATTGACCGAACACGTCCTGCTCTCTTACCTCCGCTGCAAATGCCATTGCAGCAAAACACAGGGTATTGTACATGTTGACATGGGTGTAACCTTCGAAACCCGCCCGGAAGGAGTGCGGCAGCTCATTGGGCGTGCAGCTGTAACTCCCGTCCGGCTTCGCAAATCGCAGATAACGCGCCACGATCTTTTGCAGCCGCTCTTCCGGCGCACCGGTTAACTTCCCGAGGGCCACCTGCACGCCCCAGGTAAAAGCTTGATAACGGCTGCGGCCGCACATGGCGAATTCCCCGTCCGGCAGAAACACATTCCCCAGCCAGGTTATATTGTCGTGAATCAATTCACTCATGGCCACATCACATTCCGCAGGAAGCACCCCGAAACGCCGTCCGAACACCAGCCCGGTACTCAGCAGAAAAGTGATGAACCCGTGATAGGCGATCGGCATGAAATCCCAGACTCCGCGCTCCTCGCCGACGGAGTCGTTGATGAATCCGGAAGCGCAGCGGGCCGCCCGGATGAACGATAAAAACCGTTCCGCCTTCTCCGGCGGCATCGGTTTTCCACTCAAAGCATGCAGGAAAATCTGCGTCGACAGCTGCATCGCCGCACAATTCACCACAATCATCGGACAGGGGTCCTTGAAATTCAATAGAAAACGTATCGGCTCCATGCCCTGTTCTTGACGTTCCGCTTCCGGCAGCATCAAAAGACTCATCGCCGCAAAATGCGCCAGAAACGTCCGGCAGAACGGCGCCACCGTCCCGTCCGCGGCCAGCTGCAGCGTCCGGTCCAGCATCCGCCGGTAATTCCGGCGCAGTTCCGGCGATTCGTCGCGGTGAATCGCCCCGGCATACGCCACCGCGGCGCAGGCGCAGCCGTAGTTTTCGGAATACTCCGTTTCGTAGGGATCCGGCAGCAGAAAGACGCCGTTTTCTTCCACGATTTCCCGGTCCAAATACCGGCAGAACGCCGCCGTCAGCTGCCCGGGATCCGGCAGCACATCATTTTTCAACGTACCCATCGGCACGATCTTTCTCTATTTTTCATTCATCGGTTCAGCGACTTTCAGCTCCTGGCGATAATCGACACAGGCTTCCGGTTTGATCAGAGTCGAACCGGGATACAGCAGTTCGGTCAGCCAGAAGAGACTGAGCGTTCCGGCGTAGCGCGCCGCCGCAATGGAGGAGCCGTGGGTCGAATGCCGGTAGCTTGCGCCGACCCGGTGCACCGACAGCGGCAGCGATTCCGAACAATGAATCAGCAGATTTTTCACCAGATAGGCTCGCAGCCGCGGCGAGTCCTCGATGCCGCTGTTCCGGCAGTACAGCGCCGTCACCACGTCCAGACTGCGGCGTCCGCCTTTGTCGAACATGAGATAATCGTCGTCCTCGTCGAAAATATAGGACAAATAAGCGTCCCGCAGATGCTGCTTCGCCAGATCGGCGGTCTCCTGATCCGGCAGCATCCGGTACATCTGGAACAACGATTCGGCTCCGAAATAATTGACCTTGCTCATATGCGGCAGATATTCGCGGAGATTGCGTCGGGCGATTTCCAGAATTTTCCGATCTCCCGTCATCTGGTAATAGAGCGGCAGCGAGACCATCGAAATACCGTTCACCCAGGCTTCGCCCCGTTCGACCCGGACCGTTTCCTTGAATTTCCCCTTGGTGTAGAAAAGTCCGTCGTTGTAGCCGATCCCGTAAAAGCCCTTGCGGATCAATCGCGGATCCTTGCCGAATTCCTTCTCCAGCTTGGCCACGCGGGCATCATCCATGTAAAAGGTCTCACGCCAGTCATAATAACGCCGCGCACATTCCAGATAGCGTTGCCGCAGTTCCGGGAACATCGCCGCGAATTCCAGAATGCCGATCATCGCCGTCCCGTTGTCCGCCACCCAGCAGATCCGGCGCTGTTCGCCGTATCCCATCGGCAGTCCGCCCTCGGGTGTCTGTCGGGAGACAATGCCGTCCACCAGCCGCCGCGCCTCCTGCACCAGTTCCGGCCGGTTCTGCCGAAGCCCGATCACCGCAAAGGCACGCGCGCCGTAAATATCCGAAAAATAGTGGTGCGAAAAACGCCCGTCCGCATGCGTCCCGGCCAATTGCCGCAGATGTTCAATCAGATAATCGCAGGTTTTCCTGACATCCACCCGCTCGCTCCAGACATCCGCGCCCTGCGGCGAGGACAGCCGGACGCTCCAGGAAAAGTCGGTAAAAGGAAACGATCCCGGGATCTCCGGCATTTCCAGCACGACCGTTGCCGTTTCCCCCGCCTTCAGACTGCACGGCGCGGAAACCGGCTTCAAGTCCGCCAGCTGCATGGTGACAGTACCGGCAACCGGCTGAGCGGACGGGTTGTTGACGAAAATCTTGACCGACAAGTGTTCGTTGCGGACATTGGGCACCACGTTTACAATCTGCGGCCGGTTCACCAGATAATCCGCCGCCGCCGCCGCGAGATCGAACAGCGCCGGCGTCTCCCGATAGGCCGTCTCCGGCAGTCCGAAAAGTGCCAGCGGCCGGTCCGGATTCATCTCATCCGCCGGCAGCACCAGCATTGCCGCCGCCTGTCCCCGTTCGTCCGCCAACAATGGAATCCGCCGATCAGAACGGGCGCGAACCGTATTGACAAAAAACTTGTCGTTCTTCTCCCGGCCATGCACCAGCGGCCGGTCCGGAATCGCATCGAAGCCGGACGTAAACGGCTTCATCCCCTTCCTGCCGAACAAGGCCCGGGCCTCCGGCGTTTCGGCAAGCTGCACCGCATTCACCGCCACGGCGCCG
>CALXOD010000051.1 GCA_944389925.1 uncultured Victivallaceae bacterium
CGGTACAGATCTCACCGATAACAGCGACGTTATCGCCCTGCTCCGCAAGAAAGCCGCCAGCTCTATCCGGCTGGGACTTGACCTTAACGGCGGCGTGGAATTTCTGCTGGAGCTGGAACCGGACGAAGAGTTTCTCTCCCGTTTCTCTCCCGGCTCCGATCACGCCGACCGCGAGGAGCTGGAACAGCGCATGACCTCCGATTTTGCCCGTTACCGCGATCTGGCGATGGAAAGTCTGCGTAAACGCCTTGAAACCCAGAAGATCTTCGAATCCGAAATCACTCCGTTCGGAGCCAGAGGCCTCGCACTTCGCGCTCCCATCGTCTCCAAAGACGAAAAAGACAAGCTCCAGAAACTGATCCGCATGAGTTGCAAACTGCAGTTCCGCCTGGTTCATCCGGAAAATCAGGCGCTGCAACTCCGCGCCGCGGCCGATCCTGCCGGTTTCCTGCCCCCTGCCGGCTACGATTTGATGCGCGAAGTCTCCCGGGACGGTCAGGACCGCACCGACCGAAATTTCCATCTGGTCTCCCGCAAAGTCGAAATGGATGGTCGTGACATCGCCGAAGCTATGGTCGTCCGGGACGAATTCGGACAAACCAAAATTGCGCTGCGCTTCAACAATGCCGGAGGAGAGCGCTTCGCCAAAGTCACCTCCGACAATATCGGCCGCCAGCTGGCAATCGTGCTGGACGGAAAACTTTATTGCGCTCCGGTCATTCAGGGCGCCATCGGCGGCGGCCAGGCGGAAATTTCCGGAGATTTTTCCCATGAGGAAGCACAGAACATCGCCGACGCCCTGAGCAGCGGCAGTTTCCCCTTTCGGATCAACATCACCGCCGTCTACGATACCGCACCGACATTGGGAGCCGACAACGTAAGCAACGGCATCTGGGCCGGGCTGCTGGCACTCGCGCTGTTGGCGGTTTTCATGTGCATCTACTACTTCCGGGCTGGGTTGATCGCCATGATTGCACTGAGTGTCAACGTAGTCCTGATTCTCGGAGCCATGGCAGCCACCGGAGCGACGTTGACGATGCCGGGCATTGCCGGGATTATTCTAACCATGGGAATGGCGGTGGATGCCAACGTGCTGGTCTTTGAGCGGATCCGGGAAGAACTTGCGGCCGGCAAGAATTTGCGTACAGCCGTGTCGCTGGGATACGACAAAGCCTTTTCAGCGGTTTTTGACGGCAATATCACGACCTTGCTGGTCGGGTTGATCCTGATGTATTTCGGCACCGGTCCGGTCAAAGGGTTCGCGGTCAGCCTGTCGATCGGGATTCTGAGCAGTCTGTTCACGGCGTTATTCATGACTCGGCTGATTTTTGACTACGCGCTGCGGTACCGGAACTGGCAGACGCTGAAGATGTGCCGCTTCTTTCAAAATCCCCGGATCAATTTTCTGAAGCAGGCGCCCAAGGCATTTCTGCTTTCCGGAATCCTGCTGGCAGTCAGCTTCATCGCCTTCTTCGTTAAAGGCGAAAATATGCTGGGCGTGGAATTTACCGGCGGTACGCTGCTTTCCTACCACTACCAGACAAACGCCCCCGTAGCCACGCTGGAGAAAGCCCTGAATGATGCCGGCATCCACGGCCGTATCAGCTACAAAAGCAATGCCTCGGTCGCCGACAACCGCAAACTGGAAGTGCTCATCCGCCGCGGTGGTCAAGGTGCCCTCACGGTCGAAAATCTCAATGCCGGTGTGGCCGAAATCCTCAATCAGGCCGCTCCGGAGCTGCAACTCACCGATGGTCAATCCACCGTGGTCGGCGGCATGGTCGGCCGGGAAATGAGCCGATCGGCGGCAGTGGCTCTGTTGCTGGCATTTGCAGGGATCTGTGTCTATGTTTCGCTGCGTTACGAATTTTCCTACGCGGTGGCGGGCGTTCTGGCACTGCTCCACGATGTCATCATCGCTCTGGGAATTTTTATTCTGATGGGCCGGGAACTGTCGCTGCCGGTGGTGGCTGCGCTGTTGACCATCATCGGGTATTCGATCAACGACACGATCGTAATCTTCGACCGGATCCGCGAGGACCGGCGCCTGATGCCCGACCGTAATTACCGGGAAGTCATCAATTTGAGCATCAACCGGACCTTGAGCCGAACGATTCTGACCAGTCTGACCACTTTCCTGGTGGTGGTCACGATGTTCTTCTTCGGAGGAATCGCGATCAACGACTTTGTCCTGGTCATGATGCTGGGCATTATCATCGGTACTTACTCGTCGATTTTCATCGCCAGCCCGATCGTGCTGGCCTGGCACCGGAAATAATCTGGAAAAACGACGCCTCCGAGAACCAACCGCTTGTCCTCGGAGGCGCCGTTTTTTACTTCTCAAGAGTTCTCATCAGGGCAAAACAGCATCGGATGGCCGCGCGGCACTCCCTTCCGGCCATTCCTCCGGTGTCAGTCGCACCACCTCAGCCTGACGAAGTTTCGCCGGAGTTATTCCCTCAAAACTCCCGGAATCAGACACGACCAGCCGCGCCCCCGCCTGCAGTTCAGGCGCTTCCGCCAGCACATATTCACGCATCTCCCCGGTAAGAGCAACCGGAATCGGCATTAATTTTTCGTCATGCCAGAGCAGCACTTCAAATGCTCCCGTCTGCTCATTTCTCTTTAAAGCCGTCCGCGGCACCGGAAACAGATGCCGATCAAAGCTGCGGGACAGCACCACATTCACCCGTTCACCAGCCCGAAACAGCCTTCGAGAAGCCCGGAACACCACCCGATCTCCCGACTTGACCGTATCCGGCACCTGCCCTGCCAGCAGATCGTAAGGTGACAGTTCGCCAATCGCCTCAATGCCGCGCAACCGGTAGATGCCTTCATGAAATTCCAGATCCAGTCCCTTGACCCGCACTTTTTCCAGTACCGCTTCCCGAGGAATCGGCTGTCCTGCCGTAAAGGCTTTCACGCCCCGGAGCCGCCAGACAAAATCGCCTTCCGCATCGCTCCGCACGGCCTCCGGTTTCACCCACAGCGGCGCAAGCGACTGATTCGACGGCACGGCTTCGAAAACAAAACTGAGTTCGTCTATCTCCGGCAGCTTCTCCTGTTCCTGCGTCAAACTGCCCACCGGAATCCGCGGATTGTCCACATAACAGCTCAGCGTACCGGTGCCGACGTTCGCACTGTCAAACCAGGCAACTACCGGTTGAACCGCTCCCTCCGGATATACCAGCACCTGGGTCGTCGGATCCAGCCGCCGCGTCACATATTCCGGCAAGCGCACCGTCACCTTCATCGCCTCCACCAGGGCGATTTTCATAACCGCCTGCGCCACATCGGCTACGGTACCGGCAGAAAGATACACCTCCGCCACGACACAGGGGAAAGGCGCACGGCTGAAACATCCCTCGTACACCCGGCGGGCACGCGCCAGCTCGGACTCCGCGGCAAGCCGGTTGTAACCGGCGCTTTCATAAGCAGTCTTGGATTCGAGAAACTGCCGGGAGCTGACTGCACCACGCTCATGCAGCTTGCGATCCCGTTCGTAATTCTCGGTTTTCTCCTGCATCTGCAAAGTGGCATCATTCAGCTTGGCCTCGGCAATCCGCAACTCACTGAGGGGGATCTCCGTATCCTGTCGCGCCAGCAATTCACCTTTGCGCACGACTCCGCCGTCCAGCTTGAAGATTTCGCTTTTCGCCGGCAAACCGACCGCCCTGACATACGCCAGACGCCCGGATGCTTCAAAGGCTATCGTTGTCGTCTTCGCATAATCCACCGACCCGACAAAAACCGCCACATCCGGTCTTCGGCTGGTCAGTTCAAATACTCGAAATGGTTTTTCCGATACCTCTTTTTTCGCCCCGTCCGTTATCTGAACAGAACTGTCACCGGCAGCAACCGGTGACGGCATCGTCTCTCCCCGGACGGAAACGCTCCCGCCTGCCAGCAGCCATGTTGCCACCAGCAGGCCAGCCGCTCCGTACACGCCTCCCCGTCTTCCTCTGAACATCCGCTCCATATCAGGAATCCTCCCTAAAAACCGCAGTCTGTGTCCGCATTGTTTTTGTCCCCCTCCTCCCTGCCCCCGGCAGAAAACATTCCGGCCAATATGCTCTTAGTGCACCAGATACCGTTCCGCATCAATGGCGGCGCAACACCCCATCCCGGCGGCAGTAATCGCCTGCCGATACACATGGTCCGCACAATCTCCGGCAGCGAATACGCCTCGGAGACTGGTTCGGGAAGAGTTCTCGAACAATCGGATGAATCCCTGTTCATCCAGCTCCAACACACCTTTGAACAATGCCGTATTCGGCACATGCCCGAGTGCCGCGAAATATCCCCGGCAATCAATCCGGCGCTCCGCTCCGGTCACCACATTGCGCACCCGCACTCCGTCCAGCTCCTTGTCACCGGTAATTTCTTCGACTATGCTGTCCCAGACCACTTCGATTTTCGGGTTGGCCAGAACCCGGTCAACCATGATTTTCGAAGCGCGCAGCTCATGCCGCCGGTGAATCAAATACACCTTGCTCGCGAAACGAGTAAGAAACGTCGCTTCCTCCGCTGCCGAATCCCCTCCCCCAACCACGACCACCGGCACATCTCGGAAAAAAGCACCGTCGCAGGTCGCACAGGCAGAAACTCCGCGATTCCGGAATTTCTCTTCGGACGGCAATCCCAGATAGCGCGGCGCGGCCCCGGTGCTGACGATCAGTGCTTCCGCCTCCAACTCCCGTCCGTCCGCCAGTCGGAGCCGCTGCGGTCCGCCGTCGGAAAGCGTTACTGAATCGACTTGCTCATACTCCACCCGGACACCAAACCGTTCCGCCTGCTGCTGCATCCGGCTCATTAATTCAGAACCGTTGATTCCTTCCGGGAACCCGGGAAAATTCTCCACCTCACTGGTCTGGGTCAGCAACCCTCCCGGCATTTCTCCGGCCAGCAACAATGGTTTCAATTCCGCCCGCGCCGCATAAATCGCAGCAGTCAGTCCGGCCGGACCGCTGCCGATAATGATCAATTTTTCCTTTTCCATACCTTGTATCCTGTCATTTAGGTTGTTGCTGCAACGCCTGTTCCCGTGCCGCCGCGCTGCGTTGATAATAGTCATCCCAGCGCTCGATGGAAAATTCCCGGAGCACCTCCTCCACCTTCAAGCCCGGCCGTTCCACAGTCAGCAGCACCGCCCCGAGATTGCCGGGATCGGACATGGTAATATCTGTTCCGTAACGGTCAATGGCCGCCTGCAGTTTCGCCCAGTTTCCGTCCAGATGCACCACCGCACAGTTGGTATTGATCGAAGTCGTGAACTTACGGAAATAGCAGGTGGATTTCTTAAGCACCTCTCCCACCGGAGACACTACCGTAGACTCCAGCGCCCCGACAGCCGCACCGAGAAAATGCGCCCGGCAGCGATAGGCCCAGTATCCCTGCATCAACCCGCCGTGATAATAGGAGGAAAATGCCAGAATATCCGGCTTCTTTGCCGCATAACGCTCCAGAAGCTCATCAAAATTGAGGTCAAAACAGATGATCATTCCGATTGTGCCGAAGTCGGTTTCAAACACCGGCGCCTCCGCTCCGGGCCGGGTACCGAACTCCATATCCCCGATAGTCGGATAATTCTTGTCGTAAATCCCGACAATTTCCCCATCCCGTCCGATCAGATACGAACAGTTCGCATAACCGCCGCCGGGCAGATCCCGATAGGCGCCGTAAATCAGATAGCAACGGTGTTCTTTGGCGGTTGCACGGAAAAAATCCAGCACCCGGTCGCCACGCGTTTTCAGGTAGTCACGCATCTGCGTCTTCGTCATCCCCCGGAAGACATCGCAGAGCTCCGGCAGCACCATCAGGTCCGGCCGATTTCCCCATTCCGACGCCATCTCCTTCGCCCAATACGCGATGACCCGTTCCGCCGTCGGGGTTTCGCCCGGCGGCAGCTCCGGCAGGTCTGATCCGATCACACTGACGGTAATACGACGGCGTTCCCTCTTCACCTCCGCCTTCTTCTGTTGATCCGGAGCATTTTCCGCTCCCTGCACGCCGGCGCCGATCAGCAGCGCCAGCGCGGCCAGCCCTCCCATGGCGATACGACTCGAACGACTGCTCATCGACGTGATCCTCCCTGTTTTTCAGGCTTTGCCTGTATTCGCTGCCGCCTCCTGCGCCACTATTTTCTTCATCTGCCGCACGGAAGTCAAGAGGCAGCGGGGCAGATGGAAAAACGTTTTCCATTTACCGCCCTTGAGCATGTGCGTCGGCTCTCCGCGGCGGTTGAGATAGGCGAACCATTCGCCGTATTCCGGATCACGGAAGTGCGCAAAACTATATTGATCCATCGCTTCAAAATACTTTAAAAACTTCTCTTCCCCAGTCAACCGGTAGGCATACAACGCGGCGATAGTTGCCTCATTGTGAGGCCACCACAGCTTCATGTCATGCTGCAATTCCAGATGTGGTTTGCCCAGCGCGTCCATGAAATAATAGATCCCGCCATATTCCCGGTCGGTCCCGAACTGAAACAGAGCGTCCACATAATCCGCCGCCCGCCGGATCAGCTCCCGATCGCCGTGCGCTTCGGCGTAATTCATCATAAACCACATCGACTCCAGTCCGTGGCCAGGATTCACAAAACGTCCTTCGCAGGTATCCAGGTCAAAACTTCCGTCAGGACGGACGTTTTCAAAAATCACCCGCAACTCCGGATGAAAGAACTTGTTCATCACCGTATCGATCGCCCGGCGACACTCCGCGTCGTAACGATCGGTGCCGAGGCATTCGGCCATAACGCAACCGAGATTGGCCAGAATCATGTAGGAACCGTGAGAGAGATATTGTTCCTTGCCCGGAAGATTTTTCTCATAGACCCCTTTGGGATTCGGAATGCGCCGGATGTAACTTGCCATGGCCGATTCCGCCTCGGCCCGGTAACGATCCTCTCCAGTCGCCTGATACATCGCCGCCGCACCCATCGCCGCAAAGCAATCGGTGAAAATGCTGAACGGTCCCATCGCCGGCTCACCACGGCGGTTCAGCTCAAAATAATAGCTCCCGTCCGCCAGCCGCCCGTGCTTCGTCAGAAAATCATATCCGTCCGCAGCGATTTTCAACCAGTCTTCCCGTCCCTTGCCGTATTCGCTCCGGTACAAAGTCGCGAACATATACACGATCCGCCACTGCATCCACATATATTTATTGGGATCGTACACCGAACCATCCCGGTCAAGGCAGGTGAAATACCCGCCGTATTCCCGGTCCACACAATGCTTTTCCCAGAAAGGAATCACCGAATCCAGCAATTCCCGTTCATAACGCTCAATAATCGGCTGCCAGTTCATATTTTCTTCAAGCTCCCTTGGTTGATTTTAAAGATCCAGCAGGCTGCGCCCGGCCGACGCCAGTAGAAGTCCGATGGAAATCGGCGCATTGGTCCAGCCCGTATAAATACTTCCGGCTCCTCCCTCGTAACGGTCCCCGCCGCCCCAGTCGCCTGCGGACAAATCGTACATTCCTCGCCAGCAGCCAGCAAACTGCGGCGCCGGTGTCGCATCCTGAATTTTCAGCAGCAGTTCCATCAGCAGCTCCCGGGCGGAAACCGTCGCCGGGTTGCCCGTCACTGCCGCCGCACACTCCAGCGCCAGCAGCGCCCAGTTGACAGTATAAATCGTATCAACCTTGTCCGGTCCGACCGGCGCCTCGCTCTCATGTTCGGAAGGAAAGTTTCCGGTTTCCGAATTCTGCCGTCGCAGCAGCTCTGCCTCCAACCGCGCCGTATATTCTCCGAAACACGAATCCCCCAGATATTTTGCGGCGAATGCCGCTCCGATCAGACCGTAACAAATCTCGCTGACATCCCAGGAGGCCAGGTGGTCGTCAACGAAACGGCAGTAACGCCGGATCTCCTCGGCATATTCCGGTTTCGGCTGCGTACCGTAGGCGGCGGCCAGAGCCATGCAGCCGAGCGATCCCCAGTGCGGCATACGCAAATTCCCAAGCCAGAGGTCTTCGGGATCACACCAGAATGCCGGATCATCCGGTTTGGGGTGTCCGAAACTTCTCCGCATTCCGACGCAAAGCGCATCGGCAAGCTGCAACGCCCGTTCGCGACAGTGAAACTCCTTCGCCCAATCCGGTTCCAGACGCGTCAGTGCCAGCTGAATCAACACGCACCACGCCTCATCGTCAAAATAAATCACCGGCGACTGTTTGATATGCGACCATTGCCACGCACCGGCCGGAACTTTGCCGGCATCCTCGTGAAACAGCAGTCCGCTGCGACAATATAAATATTCCAGAAGCCGCCGGGCGGTTTCCCGCTCCGCTGCTCCGCCAACACTGCGGGAGGCCAGCAGAAACAGCAACAGCGTCTGGAAATTGCAATCCGCACGACGCTGCTCGATAATACAGTATCCGTCCTTCATACTCCAGGCGGGAAAACTGGATAACATCTTTTCGATCGCGCTGTTGCCGCCGGTCACGGCCACCCGCTCTCCCACTCCCCAGGATCCGTCCGCCGGATCCATGACGCCGGATCGCCGGAACCACTCCAGATTCGCGCAAACGGCGTGTTTTACTCTCTGCTTCATCATCTTCTGTTTCCTTCCGGATGCCATGCGGATTGCCCCCCTCTCTGAATCATACTCTAATTCAAGGACTGAAAAAACAAGACATCCCGCTGCTTCAACCGGTGGTTTTATCGCTGAAAAACAGCAACTGTTTCAAGATAATTCTGTAATTTTCGCTCCGATCGCGGTCAGTTTCCCAACCAGATTTTCATAACCGCGGTAAATCACATCGGCGGAATTGATCGTGCTGACGCCTCCGGCACACAGGGCGGCAATCACCATGGCCATACCGGCCCGGATATCCGGACTGGAAACCGTCATACCGTGCAACCGACTCCGACCGGTGATCAGCACCCGGTGCGGGTCACAGACGATAGCGTTCGCCCCCATGCTGATCAGTCGGTCTACAAAATAAATCCGGCTTTCAAACATTTTTTCGAAAAACAACACGGATCCCCGCGCCTGGGTTGCCGCCACAATGGTGCAACTCATCATATCCGATGGAAACTGGGGCCAGGGGCCGTCCGAAAGCACCGGCGTGTATCCCCCGAAATCCGATTCCACCTGCGGATCCTGCCCGCCGGGCAGAAAAATATGATCTCCCCGCAGCTCTATCCGCACGCCGATGCGTTCGAAAACCCGGCGTATCATCCAGTAGTGGCGCGGCGTCGTTCCCCGCACCACCAGCTCTCCGCCGCAGGCCGCTCCGAGTGCCAGAAAGCTGCCGGCTTCGATGTGATCGCCAACCACGGAATAATCCGTGCCGTGCAACTCAGGCACGCCCTCAATGGTAATCGTATTGCTGCCATGTCCGGAAATCCGCCCCCCCATGGCGTTCAGCAAATCCGCCAGATCAGTCACATGCGGCTCACAGGCGGCATTATAAAGCGTCGTCGTCCCCTCTGCCGTCACCGCCGCCAGCAGAATCTGCTCGGTAGCGGTCACACTGGCCTCATCCAGAAACAGTTCCCGCCCACGAAATCCTTTTTGCAATCGGAATTGATACACCCTTCCGAAATTCAACATGGCGCCAAGTTTCTTCAGCCCGTAGAAATGGCCATCCAGGCGCCGTCTTCCGATCACATCCCCCCCCGGCGGATACAGGGTCGCCGCCCCGCCCCGCGCCAGAAGCGGAGCCGCAAACAAAATGGATGTGCGATTGCGGGCACACAGCTCTTCCGGCACCTGCGTCGTACGCAACTCCGGACAGCGGATATGCAGCACATGGTTGGAAAATTCCGCCTCCGCCCCCAGCGCCCGGGCAATGTCCAGCATGGAACGGACGTCAAGAATATCCGGAACATTGCGCAAGGTCATCTCTTCCCGGGTCAGCAGACAGGCGGCAATCATCGGCAATGCCGCATTCTTGTTGCCTCCGATCGTCACCTCGCCGAGTATCGGCGCACCGCCTTCGATTCTTAAACTTCTCATACCCTCCCGTTCCCGGATTCTTTCAATTTACTGCCGTATTCCGGCTACCGGGAAATTAACCTCTTGCCGCAAAAATACAAGTCGTCCGGTTGCCAAATCCGGAAAAAGGCGATATTGTATTGCACTTTTTTTAATAATGGACGAATCCCGATGCCCCGAAGAAAGGAATACACCGGGAATCATGAAACAATTCTGGAAGTATTTTCCGGTCCTGCTGCCGGCGGTGCTGTATCTCGGCACGTTCAATCAACGCGGTTTCTGGACTCCGGACGAAATGCTGGTTGCCGCCGCAGCCGCGGGATATCCCGCCATGCTCCCGGAACCGGTTGCCACTCTGAATCGCCTGCTGGCCGGACTGTTCGGCAACGCGCCGTGGGTACTGCACCTGGTACCGATTGCCGCAACATTCCTGACCGGCGGAATGTTGATGTTCCTGGCCCGGCAGGCCATGCCGCGAATCACGAAAACAACCGGAGTAATCTATTTCAGTACGGCTCTGGTTTTCTTTACCGGTACTGCAGTGCTGCCAGTGGCGCCGGCGATTGCGGCCCTCACGCTGCTGGTCTGCGGTGCAGCAGGCGTACTGCTGCAGCAGCGCCCGCCGGCGATCCGGTTATTTTTCTTCATCGCCATGCTTACCGGAGCCTCGCTGTTTCTGCGACTTGCGCCATACCTCCGGCCGGCGTTTTTCGGCCCATGGGATCCGGCCCCGTTCCTGGTGCTGGGACTGCTTCCCTGGCTGCTGCTGCTGCCGCTGGTGCTCACCGGACTGCGGCGTGCGCCCTGGAACAATCCTCTGCTGTGGGGGGCGGGTGCCGGGGTGGCGGGAACGTTGTTTCTGGCACTGGCAAACAGTGATTCCATACCGGCGGCCCTGCCGGGAATGACGCCATTTCTGGCTCTCCTCGCCGGATGTGGGCTGGAGACCTATTTCAGCCAGGAACCCGACGGCACCCGATTTAACCGGCTGCTGCGTACCTACAGCATCATGGCCGGTACTGCGGCACTGGGATTGCTTGTTCTGCAGGTACTGGGTAAACTCGGCCGTCTGTCGCTGGATCACGTCCCCTATGGCAATGGCAGCGCATGGGTAATTGCCGTCATTGCCCTGATCGTCCTGATCTGCTGGTGGAACTTCGCCATGCGGGAATCCCTCCCTCGGATTAAAATAGATGCCTTCGCCATCGGCACGGCTTTCGTACTGCTCTGTTCGCAGCTGCTGGTCCCGCTGCAGATCCGTCTCATGTTGGACTGCGAAACCCCGTTGCGCCGCTATGTCGCGCCGCTGTTGCAGGATGATACGCTGCTGGTGGCCGAACGCAGCTGGGGCCCCGCCGTCTGGCTGCTGCGGGGAGAACGGGAATTCCGAGTGCTTCGCCCGGAAGGAGCGGCCGCCGTGCCGGGACTCCCGGAAATCACCGCTACGGAACTGGCCGCGGCGATTGTGCGCGACGGACGCCGGGTGGTGCTGATCCGCCGGGCGGGCCCGGTGCCGCCGGAATTGCCGTCACCGCAGCGGCGCGCGTATTTTCGTCCTGTTGACTTAAGTATCATGGAGTTTGGAAATCAATGAAACTTTATTGGGCACCGTTGCTGTTTTTCATATTCGCCTATCTGGCGCCGCTGGGTTTCCGCCCGATGGTGACGCCGGATGAATTCCGTTATGCCGAAATTCCGAGGGAAATGATCGAGAGCGGCAACTGGACCTCTCCGACGCTGCTTCACATGCGGTACTTTGAAAAACCGGTTCTGGGGTACCAGCTGACCGCCGCCGCCTTCTCCATTTTCGGCGAAAACGCCTTTGCTCTGCGCCTGCCGGCGGCCCTGGCGGCAGGATTGACTGCCCTGCTGATCGCCCTGTTTCTACGCCGCTTTACCGGCGAGGACAAAATCGCCGCCATGGGGGCACTTCTCTATCTTGCCGGCGGCCTGGTTTACGGGATCGGCACTTTCGCCGTGCTGGACAGTCAGACAACGCTCTTCATCACAGGAACCCTGATCTGCTTTCTGCCGGCCTGTCTGGAACCCCGGTTCAACCGGGTTAAAATCGTATTGCTGCTGCTGACCGGCATTTTCGCCGGACTGGCTTTTCTGACGAAGGGTTTCATCGCTTTCGCCGTCCCTGCGGTCACTGTCGTTCCTTTTCTCGTCTGGGAAAAGCGGTGGAAAGACTTTCTTCTTCTCCCCTGGTTGCCGCTGATCGCAGCCGGAGTGGTCATTCTGCCGTGGGCGCTGGCCATTCATCACGAACAGCCGGACTTCTGGAGATACTTCATTGAAGTGGAACACATTCAGCGTTTCCTTCACAAAGACGCCCCCGGCCAGCACCCGGAGCCCTGGTGGTTTCTTCTGCCTCCCCTGCTCTTCGGGGGGCTGCCCGCCGCCCTGCTGGCGCCCTGTGCCATCAAAGGATTGTGGAGCGATCGGCTCCAACTGCTTCGGTTGCCGTATATCCGCTATACACTCTGTTATTTGATATTCCCCTTCCTCTTCTTTTCTGCTTCCAGCGGCAAACTGGCCACCTATATTCTTCCCTGTTTTACACCGCTGGCAATTCTCGGCGCGCTCGGACTCGCCCGTTACTTCCGACTCGGCGGTACCTACCAACTGTTTCGTTATCCGCTGACGGTGCTGGGACTGCTGCTGATGCTCGCCGGAGTACTGGCGGCAGCGGGACGCCTGGCACTGCCCCGAATCGCACCGCAATGGCAGGAATCGTTATGGATGCCGCATACTCCGATTCTGGTGGCCGCCATCTTGGTCGTCCTGGCCTGGGGAATTACCCTTTGGTATTTCCGCAAGAAGACCTGGAAACGGCTGCTGGCCGTCTTTTTTGCCGGTATGGTTCCGCTGATTTTTGTCGGCAACCTCATTATCCGTCCATCTGCGATGGCGGATAAAAGTCCTGCCGCGGCATTGCTGGAACTGCGTTCCCACATTCCGGACGACGCTCTTCTCATCTGCCACCGCAGCATGGTGCATGCAGCAGCCTGGACGTTGAAACGGCCGGATCTGCTGCTGGCGGTTTCCATGGGGGAATTGGACTATGGGCTGTCTTATCCAGAGGCGGCGGATCGTTTTCTGGAACTTCCAGAATACCAGGCTTTGCTGCTGGCATCGGAACGACCGGCGGTAGTTTATCTGGCACGAGAAGGCGCGGCTGCCTATCTTCCCGAAAACGTACCCGCTCCGGAAAAATTTCATGCCGGCGGTGTCGATCTTTATTATTTTGCCCCACGCGGAAAACAGTCCCAGTCGGCACAAGGAGTCCATTGATGAGCACATCTTCTCTTTTCCGACGTTTTCTCCAGAATCCGACGCAAATCGGGGCCCTTTGCCCTTCCTCTCCCGCCCTCTGTCGCACCATCACCAGCGACATTGGTCTGGAAAACGCAACGACCGTCGTTGAACTCGGTCCGGGAACCGGCGTCATCACCCGGGAAATTCTTCGCCGGCTTTCCCCGGAAACCACCTTCCTCGCCATAGAATTGGACAAGGCGCTCTGCATGGATCTGCGTCGCAATTTCCCCGAGCTGCGCCTCTGCAACGACAGTGCTGCGCGCCTGGAAGCGATTCTACAGGAAGAACAGCTGGAGCGGATTGACGTCATCGTTTCCGGATTGCCATGGGCGATTTTCCCGGAAACACTCCAGCAGGAAATTCTGGAAAACGTCCTCGCCTCCCTGCGGCCAGGCGGTTGCTTCACCACCTTCGCCTATCTGCAAGGTTTGATGCTTCCCGCCGGGCGCCGTTTCCGGAAACGGCTCTGCGAAATCTTCGACAAAGTGGAAACCACGCCGGTGGTCTGGCGCAATCTGCCGCCCGCTTTCATCTATCGCTGTCACACTGCCGGGACAGATTGACACACCCGGGGTGTGCCAGAGTGTGACACAGCATGGGCACACCTTGAAAAAACGAAAAAAATCAAAACATTTTCCGATCAAAAAGGCAGTAAAAAGCTTTTGGCATGAATATTGCTTTTCCTGAGGGCAAGAAAAAAAACATTACGAACAGGAGGACATTGATTATGGCTAAAATTCTCGGTATTGACCTCGGGACCACCAACAGCTGCATGGCGGTCATGGAACATGGGGAAGCGAAGGTAATTCCGAATGCGGAAGGCAATCGCACGACTCCCTCTATCGTGGCTTTCACCAAAAGCGGCGAACGGCTGGTCGGTCAGACCGCTAAACGTCAGGCGGTCACCAATCCAAAAAATACAATCTTTTCGGTCAAACGTCTGATGGGACGTAAATTCTCCGAAGTCGGGCGTGAACGTGAACTCGTTCCGTACGAAATCGTGGAAGCCCCCAACGGCGATGCACACATCAAGGCCGGCGGCAAGACTTTTTCTCCGCCGGAAATCTCTGCAATGATTCTGCAGAAACTTAAAACCGATGCCGAAGCCTATCTCGGTGAACCGGTCACCCAGGCGGTGATCACCGTGCCGGCCTACTTCAATGACAGCCAGCGTCAGGCCACCAAGGATGCCGGTAAAATCGCCGGTCTGGAAGTGCTGCGTATCATCAACGAACCGACTGCGGCAGCACTGGCTTACGGTCTTGATAAAAAATCTGACGAAACCGTCGCGGTGTACGACCTCGGCGGCGGGACGTTTGATATTTCTGTGCTGGAAATCGGCGACGGTGTCTTCGAAGTTAAGGCGACGAACGGCGATACCCACCTCGGCGGCGACGACTTCGACCAGGCAGTCATCAATTATCTGGCCGATGAATTTCAGAAGGAAAACGGCGTGGATCTGCGCAAAGACAGCCAGGCTCTGCAGCGGCTGAAAGAAGCTGCCGAAAAAGCCAAATGCGAGCTGTCTTCGAGCATGAGTACCGATATCAATCTGCCGTTCATTACCATGAACCAGGACGGTCCGGTCCACCTCAATATGACCTTGACTCGCGCCCAGCTCGAAAAATTGTGCGACGGTCTGCTCGAACATACCAAGGTGCCGTGCGAAAACTGTATGCGTGACGCCGGTGTCACCACTTCCTCTATCAAGGAAGTGATCATGGTCGGCGGGATGACCCGGATGCCCAAAGTGCAGGATACGGCGAAGAATATCTTCCACAAAGAACCGCACAAGGGCGTGAACCCGGACGAAGTCGTTGCTTCTGGCGCGGCCATTCAAGGGGGTGTGCTCGGCGGTCAGGTCGAAGACGTACTGCTGCTGGACGTGACGCCGTTGTCGCTCGGGATCGAAACTCTTGGCGGCGTGGCCACCAAGCTGATCGAACGCAATACCACCATCCCGGCGCGTAAGAGCGAAATTTTCAGTACCGCCAGCGACAATCAGCCGTCTGTGGAAATCCACGTGCTCCAGGGCGAACGCGAAATGGCCCGCGACAACAAGTCGATCGGCCGGTTCAAACTGGACGGCATCGCACCGGCCCCGCGCGGAGTCCCGCAGATTGAAGTGACGTTTGACATTGACGCCAACGGCATTCTGCATGTGACCGCCAAAGACCTCGGTACCGGCAAGGAACAGAAGATCACCATCACCGCTTCGAGCGGATTATCCGACAGCGAAATCGAAAAGATGGTCAACGAAGCCAAGGCGCATGAAGCTGACGACAAGGCTGCCAAGGAAAAAATCGAAACGCGCAACCGTGCCGATTCGTTGATCTATCAGACCGAAAAGCAGCTCAAGGAACATGGCGACAAACTGCCTGCCGATGTCAAAGCTCCGGTAGAAGCCGGCATTGCCAAGCTCAAAAAACAGTTGGAATCCGACGATACCGCTGCCATGCAGGCCACGATGCAGGAAATCGAACAGCATCTGATGAAATTCGGGGAATCGATTTATCAGCAGGCGCAGCAGGCCCAACAGCAGCAGCCGGGTGCGGATGCCGGTTCTGCCGGCAGCAACGCCAAGCCGAAGAACGATGACGGATTCGTGGATGCGGAAGTCGTCGACGACAAATAAACAAGAAACAAAAAACAAGTTCCGTCCGGCGGAATGTCAGAAAATTCCGCCGGCGGAATGATTCATGATTTTTCGGATTCGACCCGAACAAAAACGAAAAAAAGGAGAACGAACATGTCTCAAACGACCATCAAGCCCCTGGGCGACCGCGTCCTGCTCGAAATCCGCGAAAGCGCGGAACAGATGAAGGGGGGCATCCTCATTCCCGATACTGCCAAGGAAAAGCCGCAGGAATACACGGTGATCGCGCTGGGCACCGGCAAACTGGATGACAAAGGCGCCAAGATCCCCTTCGACGTCAAGGTCGGCGATATCGTACTGACCAGCCGTTACGGCGGCAGCGAAGTCAAGGTTGGCGACAAGGAATACAAGATCGTCGGCCAGGATGACATTCTGGCGATCGTCGGCTGAAGCCCCGATCCGGTTGAAAAATTCTAACTGCAAGGAGTTTTAATACATTATGGCGAAACAGCTTATTTTCTCGGAAGAAGCCCGTCGCGGCATGCTCGAAGGCGTGACGCTGCTCAGCAAGGCCGTCAAGGCCACCCTCGGCCCGAAGGGCCGCAATGTGGTCCTGGACAAAAAATTCGGTGCCCCCGCCGTCACCAAGGACGGTGTCACCGTGGCCAAGGAAATCGAATTGAAGGATCCGTGGGCCAACATGGGCGCCCAGATGGTCAAGGAAGTCGCCAGCAAGACCAATGACGTCGCCGGCGACGGTACCACCACCGCCACCGTGCTGGCGGAAGCCATCTACCGCGAAGGTCTTAAAAACGTGACCGCCGGCGCCAACCCGATGGAACTCAAACGCGGTATCGACAAGGCCGTCTCAGCGGTCGTTGCCGAACTCGGCAAGATGAGCAAATCCGTCAGCGATCAGGTCGGCCAGGTCGCCACGATCTCCGCCAACGGCGATACCACCATCGGTAATATCATTGCCGAAGCGATGGCCAAAGTCGGGGAAGAAGGAACCATCACCGTCGAAGAAGCCAAGACCATCGAAACCACTCTGGATGTGGTCGAAGGGATGCAGTTCGACAAAGGCTATCTCTCTCCGTATTTCGTCACCAACGCCGAAACCATGGACGCCGTGCTCGAAGACTGCTATCTGCTGATCCACGAAAAGAAAATCAGCAGCCTCAATGATATGCTGCCGCTGCTCCAGGCGGTCGCCAAGGAAAGCAAGCCGCTGCTGATCATCGCCGAAGACGTCGAAGGCGAAGCTCTCGCCACGCTGGTGATCAACAAAATGCGTGGTATCCTCAATGTCTGCGCGGTGAAGGCCCCCGGTTTCGGTGACCGCCGCAAAGCCATGCTGCAGGACATCGCCGTTCTGACCGGTGGCACCTGCATTACGGAAGACCTCGGTCTGAAGCTGGAAAACGTGACGGTTGCCCAGCTCGGCAAAGCCAAACGCGTGACCGTCAGCAAGGAAACCACCACCATCGTGGAAGGTGCCGGCACCCAGGCTGCGATCATGGGCCGCATTGCCCAGATCAAGCGCGAAATCGAAGAAACTACTTCCGATTATGATCGGGAAAAACTTCAGGAACGTCTTGCCAAGCTGGCCGGCGGCGTAGCCGTCATCAACGTCGGTGCGGCCACCGAAACGGAAATGAAGGAAAAGAAAGACCGCGTCGATGATGCGCTGCATGCGACCCGCGCCGCGGTGGAAGAAGGGATCGTCCCGGGCGGCGGTATTGCGCTGATTCGCGCTGCGTCCGTGCTCAAGAACCTCAAGCTCGCCGGTGATGAAGCTACCGGCGCCGCGATCGTGGAACGGGCGATTGAAGAACCTCTCCGTCAGCTCGCTGCCAACGGCGGCTATGAAGGCAGCATCGTGGTTCAGCGTGTCAAGGACCTCAAGGGCAACGATGGCTTCAACGTCGCGACCGGCGAATACGTTGATATGCTCAAGTCCGGTATTCTGGATCCGACCAAGGTGACGCGCTTCGCGTTGCAGAACGCGGCGTCGATCGCCGGCCTGCTTCTGACCACCGAATGCCTGATCACCGATATCAAGGAAGAAAAAGAACCGGCGATGCCCGCCGGCGGCGGCATGGGCGGCATGGGCGGCATGGGCGGCATGATGTAAGTCATCCGTCGTCCGGCTCCTGCCGAACAGACGACACGCCGAACCGGATTTCCGGTTCGGCGTGTTTTTTGGTATTGAACGGACGGCGGCGAACGGGAAATGCGAAAGCCGGGCGCCCTTTCCGCTTCCCCTTCCCCGTGAGAAAAGAGATTTTTCCATCAGGCCGGAACGCACTGCGATCCCGTGAAACCCAAAGACCGGCACGGGAAACCCCGCACCGGTCCATGAAAGATTACGCCGGATTTATTTCTTGACCGCGAAATAATACGTGCTGTCGGCGGCGGCAGGATAAGAAATGCGTTTTTTCCCGGTATAAAGTTCGACGTTCCTCATGGCGGCGGCATGTCCGTCCGCCCAGGCGATCGGCATGACGGTGCGATTGTCGTGGCGACCGTCGATCCAGCTCTGATTGGTGGAATACACCAGCGTGGCCTGGTTGCTGGTGGACATGGTATCCGAGCTTTCGCCGATCACGAAAGTCTCCGAAGGACGGTTGATATTGCCGGATTTGGTTGCATACAACGTGGAAGACGACTTATACCCCAGGTGCGGGAACACCGCCCCCTTGCCGTTCCCAAAATTATAACCATAACCGCCACCACTCTGAGCCGCGGAACCGGTATTGGGATCCAGATAAGCGGCAACCCCGGAAACCTGCATCGACTCCGGCAGCCAGTTCGGGCAGCGAAATACCCCGGAAGAAAACATCTTCCGGAAATTCTGACTGGTCACAGCCGGTACGTTTTTCGAAGTATACGGCATGATCTGCCCCTTCCAGCTGGCGAATCCCAGATTCGGCACATTGGGAATCGTCACGTTGGAAATCGGCATGAAGTCATCACTGTCTCCGGCATACATGAGCGTCGCCGTGGCCAGCTGTTTCATGTTGGACAGACAGTTGCTTTTCTTGGCCGTTTCGCGGGCCCGGCTGAGCGCGGGAAGCAGCATTCCGGCGAGGATGGCGATGATCGCAATCACCACCAGCAGTTCAATCAGCGTGAATTTTTGAATTTTTTTCATATCTTCTCCCTCTTCTGTTCGCGTGCCGTCCGATAACGAAGAGCGGCGGCACGCAGCGTTTTTCAACTGGTGAAGGCGTATCTGTCTGCTCTTATTATATCAAAAAAATCAGCCGGCGACAATACCGGAGGGACAAGTTGGACGAAAAAACTGATTAATCTGATTGTTCCGGTTCGTTCATTGATCCGGAGAACGGCAGATTCCCACATCCCTGCTTTGCATTTCCAGGCGACGGCGTGTATATTTCTTCCGGGAACCATCAGGAAGGGAAGCTGTATGAATCTGCTCTTTATCGGCGACATCGTCGGCAGCGGCGGCCGCAAGGCGGTGCGATCGCTGGTGCCCGAGCTGCGCCGGGAATTCAATATCCAGTTCGTCGTCGCCAATGCCGAAAATTCCGCCGCGGGAAACGGCCAGACCGCGCGCTGCCTGCAGGAGATGGCGGATGTAGTCGACGTGTTCACAGCCGGAGACCATGTCTGGGATCAGAAAGGCTTTGAGAGTGAAATCAAAACACTGCCGAATTTCGTCCGGCCGGCCAATCTTTCCAACCGCCAGCCGGGACGGGGATTCGGAGTCTTCCGCAATCCCGCCGGCGGTGATATCGCCGTCATCAGCCTGCTCGGCAAAGTATTTATGCGCGACAGCGCCTATTGTCCGTTCGAAACGGTCGATCGCATTCTACAGGAACTGCCTGGCACCGTAAAAAGCGTCATCGTGGATTTTCACGCCGAAGCCACCAGCGAAAAACTGGCCATGGCCTACTTCCTGGAAGGCCGTGTTACCGCCGTGCTGGGCACTCATACCCACGTCCCGACTGCCGACGCCCGGATTCTGCCCGGCGGCACCGCCGCACAAACTGACGTCGGCATGGTTGGAGCCGCCCGATCTGTCCTCGGCCGTGAGGTCGGAGATGTGCTGTACAAATTCACAACCGGTATGCCGGGACGGCTGAATGTAGTGGAAAAAGGTGTCATCCGTCTGGATGCCGCCGTCATCACCTACGATCACCTGACCGGACGGGCGAGTGCCATCCGGCCGTTTTCACGGGAATTTGCCGTCTGAACCATTTTTATAAACCATCAGGAGAATAAACAATGAATCATATTCCGGAAATCGACTGGACCAGAGTCGACGCCCTGATTGAACTGGCTATTAATGAGGACCTGGATGGGGCCGGAGACGTGACCACACTGGCGGTAGTACCTGCGGACAAGCGCGCCCGGGCGGTATTGCGCTGCAAACAGCAGGATATGGTGGTAGCTGGTCAGGAGGTGGCGGAACGAGTGTTCGCCCGACTGGATCCTCTGGCCACCTACCAGGTACTCAAACCCGACGGCAGTTGCTGTGCGAAGGGAGAAATCATTGCAGAAGTAACCGGTTCGGCTCAGGCGTTGCTGACGGCGGAGCGGACCGCCTTGAATTTTCTCCAGCGGCTGTGCGGGATTGCTACCGTGTCGGCCCGTTACGCGGCGGCGCTGAAGGACAGTGCAACCGTCGTGCTGGACACTCGGAAAACCACCCCGGGATTCCGAAATCTGGAAAAATACGCCGTGGCCGTCGGTGGTGCGACGAATCACCGCATTGGGTTGTTTGACCGGGCCATGATCAAGGACAATCACCGGGAACTGGCCGCGATGGAAGGTCCCGGGGGGATCGCCCGCTCGGTAGCGCGAGTCCGGCACGCCTACCCCGATCTGGAAATCGAAGTAGAGGCTGATCGGCTGGAAGAGGTCCGGGAAGCAGCGGACGCGGGAGCCGATTACATTCTGCTGGATAACATGACCGACGAGATGATGGCCGAAGCCGTGAAAATCAATGCCGGACGCGCCCGGCTGGAGGCTTCCGGGGGTATCACGCTTGAACGACTGCCAGCCATCGGCAAAATCGGTGTGGATTTCGTCTCTGCCGGTGCCTTGACGCACTCGGTGAAAGCCGCGGACATCTCCATGGATATTGTCCCGATGGAAACGGAGGAGTAAAACATGATTGCCCGGCTGCGGGGAGAATTGCTGGAATCCGCCTACACCAACTGCGTCGTCGACGCCGGTGGCGTGGGATATGACGTATCCATTCCGTTGTCCACTTTTGAAAAACTGCCGCAGCCCGGCGGGCGGGTGGATCTGTACATTCATACGCAGGTGCGGGAGGATGCGATCGTGCTGTTCGGCTTTGCCACCCGGGAGGAACGGGAGCTCTTCCGGCAGCTGCTCAATGTGTCCGGCATTGGCGGGAAACTGGCATTGAACGTTTTGAGTACCATGCCGGTGCCGAATTTCTGCGCCGCGATCGCCGCCGGCGACCTGAAACTCCTCAGCCGGATCAGCGGCATCGGCAAGCGGACCGCGGAACGGATGGTGGTGGAATTAAAGGAACGTCTGAACACCCTCGGTGGCGGTGCGCCGACCGCCGCGGATGCGGCGGCAACACCGGCTCTCGCGTCCGCAGCCAACGACGCGGCCCTGGCGCTGGAACAGCTCGGATTCAAACGCGATGCGGTGGACAAGACGCTGCGGCGGCTGCTCGCGGAACTGCCGCCTGAAGAGTGCGGTTGTGAAAATCTGCTGCGCCGGGCCCTGCAGCTTCTGAATTTTTAATACGGAAAGGAATCGTTTTCATGAAACATCTGGCAGGGTATCTGGCCGCGGCGACCGCCGCGCTGCTGCTGCTGGCTTTCGGCTGCGGCGAAAATTCCGACAAGACGGAAAAAATCAAAATCGGTGTCTCCATTCCCAGCGCAGACCATGGCTGGACCGGCGGCGTAGTCTGGCACGCTCAGCGCGCCAAGGAGGAGCTGGAGGCCGCCCATCCGGACGTGGAAGTCTTGATCTCTACGGCCCGTGATGCCGCAGAACAGGTAGACAAGGTGGAAAACCTGCTGGTGCAGGGCATCCGCGCCCTGGTTATTCTGCCGCAGGAGCCGGGCCCGCTGACCGGCGTCTGTGAACAAGTCAAGGCACGGGGAGTCAAACTCGTCGTCGTGGACCGCGGCCTGGAACGAGATATTCAGGATCTCACCATTGCCGGAGACAATGCCGGATTCGGACGTGCCGGAGCGGAAGCCATGGCCGAATTTCTCGGTGGTAAAGGCAAAATTCTAATCATGGAAGGTATTCCCTGTGCGGTCAATTCCGACCGGGTCAACGCTTTTAACGAAGTCATCCGGAAATATCCGGACATCACCGTTCTGGATTCCCAGTCCGCCTACTGGGATCCGGAAAAAGGCCTGAAGCTGATGGAAAACTACCTCCAGAAATACCCTGAAATCGACGCCGTCTGGGTCGGCGACGACGACGTGCTGCTCGGCGCCCTCAAGGCATACGAGGAGTCCGGCCGCAAAGACATCCGCTGTTTCATCGGCGGCGCCGGCGCCAAACGGGTGGTGAAAATGGTGCTGGACGGCAATCCGCTCGTGCCGTTTGACGTCACCTATCCCCCGGGAATGGTGGCCACCGGTATGGAACACGCGCTGGCACTGGCCCGGGGCAAAGCTCTGACGGATCAGAAACGAGTGGTCATTCCGGCTGAAGTCATCAACCGGGATAATGCCGAAAAATTCTACTTCCCCGATTCCATTTTCTGAACCCATGCGCCGAATACCGCTTCACTTTGATGAAGACCCGGCCTATTGCGCGGCGGCGGCACTGGTCTCGGAACTACGCGCGGCGGGGTTCGGCGCCTGGATCGTCGGTGGCGCGGTGCGCGATCGGCTCTGCGGGAAAAAACCGGAGGATTACGATCTGGCCACCACCGCGCGCCCGGAAGAACTGGCCGCCCGTTACCCGGAACAGTTGAAACTTGTCGGCGCCAGTTTCGGCGTGGCATTGCTGGAACGGGACGGACGGAATTTTGAAATCGCCACCCTGCGGGAAGAGCGTAATTATCAGGACGGACGCCATCCGGAACAGGTCCGTTATACGACCGATCCGGAAATCGACGCACAACGGCGCGATTTTACAGTCAATGCGCTCTTTTTCGACCCGGAACACCGCGAAGTGCTGGATTTCACCGGCGGGCTGGCTGATCTTCAATCGGGTATTCTCCGTACTGTCGGAGATCCGCGACGACGTTTCCGGGAGGACTATCTGCGTATGTTACGGCTGGTGCGGTTCGCCGCGCGACTGCGGTTCGCCATCGCGCCGGAAGCGGCAGCGGCGGCTCGCGAACTGGCGCCGCTGGCCGTCAACATCGCCCCGGAACGGATCCGCGCCGAACTCACCGCGCTGTTGACCGGTCCCGCGCCGGACCGGGCGGTGCGGCTGCTGCACGAACTCGGACTGCTGCACCGGCTGCTGCCGGAGGTCGCCGCGCTGGACGGCGTAGAACAGCCACCGGAATTTCATCCGGAAGGGGATGTTTTCACCCACACGCTGCTGATGCTTGCCCACCTGCGCTGCGCCGGACCGGAACTGGCCTGGAGTGTCCTGCTGCACGACATCGGCAAAGCGCCGACCCGGCATCGGGACGAAACCGGCCGCATCCGTTTTTTCGGCCACGAGGCGAAAGGTGCGGACATGGCGGCGGGAATCACCCGGCGGCTGCGGTTCCCGCTCGACCAGCAGAATGTCGTTGAATCCGCGGTGCGCCGCCATATGCGTTTCGCTCAGGTGGAGCAGATGAAGGAGACCACGCTGCGGAAACTGCTGGCGTCCCCGACCTTTCCGCTGGAGCTGGAACTCAACCGGCTCGACTGCCTGGCCAGTCATGGGCTGTTCGCCCCATATCTGCGGCTGCTGGACGAGGTCCGCCGCCGGCAGGGGGAACTTGCGCTGCCCCCGCCGCTGGTGCAGGGACGCCATCTGCTGGCCGCCGGTTTTACGCCCGGCCCCGCGTTCGGCCGGGTTCTGACCGCTCTTTACGAACGGCAGCTCGGCGGCGAATTCCAGTCCCGCGAGGAAGCGCTCCGGGCCGCCGCCCTTCTGCTCTCCTCCCGGCAGGCCCCCGACGATGACGCCCTTCAGGCCAGTTCGAGGAAGATTTCCTCCAGCGTCAGCAATTGAATCCGGAAGCCGCTGATCCGCTGCTGCTGCAATGCCGCCGCGAGTTCCGCCTCCGGCGCCGTCGTCACCACACGCAGCGTATCCGCCAGCACCTCCCGTCGGATTTCTCCGGGAAGCGTGCCGGGACTCGCCGCCGCCGGCAGCCGGACTTCCCGCCAGCGCGCCCGCAGCTCCTCGATGGTCCCCTCCGCCACCATCCGCCCTTCCCGCAAAATCCCCGCCCGGTCGCAGATTCCGGTCAACTCCCCGATCTGATGAGTGGAAAAAAAGACCGTACAACCCGTTTCCGCCAGCGACTCCAGAATGACGTCCTGCCATTCCCGTCGCGCCGCCGGATCCAGTCCCGGCAGCGGATCATCCAGCAGCAATAGATCCGGTCGTCGTCCAAGCACGCCCAGCAGGGCGGCCTTCCCCGCCGTCCCGAAGGAAAAATCCCCGATCCGTCCCGTCTCCGGCAACCGCAGCCGACGGCACAGCGCGCTCACCAGCGCGTCATCCCACCGTTCGGGAAAAAACGCCTGCTGATACTGCAGATATTCCGGCAGCGTCATCTCCCGCCACAGGTGCCGGCGCTCCGCCACATACCCGATGCGCGCCGCCGTTTCCAACCGGCAGTCGGCCGGATCCTCACCCAGCACCCGGATGCACCCGGCAGCCGGCAGCAGCTGCCCGGCAAGAAGCCGCATCAGCGTGGTCTTGCCGGCGCCGTTGCGCCCCAGCAGAGCGTAACAGCTGCCCGCGGGAACCCGCAGCGACAACTCCTGCAGAACCGTTTTCCGTCCGAACCGTTTTTCCACCCGATCCGCCTGTATCGCCACCGCCGCCGTCATCTGTTTTCTCCTTGTGTAAGGCCGCCGACCGTCAGCGCCAGCGCGATCGGAGCGCCGTTCATGCGTTCACACCGGAAATACAGCTGTACCATACCGTTCCGTTTCCCCTTCTCCATCCTTAAGCCGGGCAGCCGCCCTCCGGGCAAATCCCGCAAATCGGTCGGGAATTGCCCCTGATGCTCGATGGCGTACAATTTCAGACGCAGCGCCATCGGTATCAGGATCCGATTGGTCAATACGGATTCCAGCAGCGACTGATACCACTCTCCTTCCGGAGCCGTCGCCGCCACCGCCAGCAGCGATTCCGGATGGCGGCAACCGGCCAGGCGCATGATGAAATCCGCCTCCTGGATTTCTCTTCGCATCCATCCCATCCGGAATCGCCCTCCGGACATCCGGGACAGCCATCCTGTTCTTTGGCCACCGGTCGCCACCATCTCCGCCAGCCGCGGCAACTGAATTCCTTCCAGCGCCGGACGCGCCTCGTAACCGGCCAGTTCCGCTTCCAGGAACGGCCGTTCCGCGGCCCGGATCGGCCAGTACTCCGCCAGCAACACCCCGATGGCGGCGTCAAATCGCACCGCCGCGCCCTCCTGCAGGTATCGTCCGCCTTCCCCCCGTCCCAGCCAGTTCCGGAGTTTCCGTCCGACTTCGCAGCAACGTTGCGCCTCCTCCCAACGTCCGGCGGCAAGCAATCCACGGAAACGCGGCAGGACCACCTCCAACAATATCAGGCGCTGTTCCTGAGGACTCAACCACCGGAGGGGGGGCGGCGGCGGATTTTCCGCAAATTGCCGCAGCAGCGTCCCCACGGTTTCCGACTGCGCCATTCGCGCGTCCCATTCTCTACTCGCCCGAAATTTACCCTCGGTCTTCACCGCCGCGCGCAAAGCGCGATACCAGCGGGAAGCCCCCGAATCGACGGATTCCCCTTCGAAATCGAAGGGAACCAGATTTTCCCGGGCACTCCATTCCTGCCGGAGCCGGTGATAACTCAGTTCCAGTCCCAGCCATCCTCCTCCCCACAAAACGAGTCCCAGCACCACCGCCCCCCCCACACCCCACAACAGCGCCGCCCCCAACGGACGGTCATAACGTACCCGTCGCCGCCAGACCGCCGCCGTCACCACCAGAAAATATATCCCCAGTGCCACCATGACGCCACCCGCCGCCACCACCGGAAGAGATTTGCCGGGCACGAAAAACAGCAGCAGAATCATGATCGGAAGCACCAACCACGCGCCCAGCAGGCCCCACAGAATCAGTCCCCAGACGCCCCCATCCGTCCCTCTCAGGAGTGCGCCGCAGAAAGTGACGGTGAAAACCGTCCATAACAGCAGCAGCCACCAGAGATTCCCCCAGCACGACCACCCGCCTCCCAACGCCAGAAATTCGTGCAGCCGCAACCATCCCAGCAACACCAGCAGCATTCCTCCGAACAACCCGTAACGCACCCGGAAAATCGTTCCCGGACGGAGCGGCAGCGTCCACAGCAGCGGCCGCGTTCCCTGCCGGAAGTCTCGCCCGGCACAATCGCCCAGCATCCAGGCCGCCAGCCCCCCCAGTCCCCAGAGGATCATGGACTGCGCCAGCTCCCGTTCGTCCCGCGAGCAGGAAAACCAGCTTAACCAGAGCGCCGCCAGATACGGTCCCGCTCCCAGCAGCAACGCCAGCAACAGCGGCACCAACCGGTTGCGCCGGAAATCCACCCGGCAAAACACCATCCATGGTTTCATCCTCATTTCTTCGCCTCCTCCGGTTGTTCCGGCCAATGGTTCACCGCATTCCGTACTCTTTCCCGGGTGATTCCCAGCCGGTCGGTCCGCTCAAACAGCCGCGCCAGCTCCACCCGGAGCGCCGCCTCGCGCCGTTCCTCCAGCTCCCCTTCGGCTGCGGCGGCGACAAAATTCCCCCCCCCCGGACGGCTCTCCAGCACGCCGCTCTCCTGCAGTTCCCGGTACGCCCTGGCCACGGTATTCGGATTGATCCGCAGCGCCAGCGCCAGTTCCCGCACCGGCGGAATCCGATCGCCCGGACGATACCGGCCACACAAAATTTCCCCCCGGATCCCATCGCCGATCTGTCGATAGATCGGGACATCCGACATCAGGTCAAGTTTCATGTGCCATCCCCCATTTGTATTAGTAAGCTAATACAATTATACTATAAAAATCATACAGTTGCAAGCTGTTTTCTTCTTTTTTTCCCTATTTTTCCCAATTTTCCCTTCATGCCGGGGAAGAGAGCTTGCATCTGGAAGTGTTTCCCTGTAAAATAAAATAGAGTTTTTCTGTGCGAAACCTCGAAATCGAAAGGGAACTGCATGCCCGTCGCCTCCCCGGAAACCGGCCACCGCCCGGCGCCGGGCCCCATGCCACCGGAACCGGAAACCTCGCTGTGGTTTTATTCTCGACACGACTGGTTTCGGACGATCCGGCTCTTCCGCGGCCTCGAACGCAATACGGCCTGCCGGGTTGCCTCCGGTCGCATCCGCTGCATCCGGAAGGAGCCGGAACTCACCATCGATCTCGGACAGACCCGGCAGATCATCCGGTTCACTCCCATCTCCAAACGCCGCGGACCGGCGCGGTGGCTGTCGGCCCCCGATTACGTGGGCACCTGTTCCCCGGACAGCGCCACCACGGTCAAAATCACGGTTCGCAATCTGGACCTTCCCTGCATTCAAGCCGAATGCGGGGAAAGGACGTTGATCTGCACAGCCCGAAATGCGCCATTCAACGTCGCATTCGCGATCCGTACCGGACAGGACAGCGACTTGTTTCACATTTTGGGAATCCCCTGGCGGGAATTCATCGCGTCGCGCGCCGGCTTCGGCCGCAACCTGCTGGGTGTCCAGCTGCCGATCCGGGAAACCGAACAGACGGCTTTCCGACTGTATCCGTACGAAGAACTCCTGCCGGTCCTGCTGCTGACCTATCTACTCATTTTCCCGCTTGTTCATACGGATACGGACAGCGCCGACAGTTGAAGCAGCATGTCCTGCCCTGAGCTGTGAAACCATGACCGGGGCTTGGCAAGAAATGCTTGTGGTCATGGCCATCCTCTCCCATTCGGCCGAGACCATGTCAGCGGCCCGTCCCCCTCCGCCTCCATGGAATACCACAAGGATGTTCAGCTCCCCTCCGCCGCCCTCCCCTGCGCCACCTTTCGTTTCGGCCAGGAAGAATAGCCGATTCCCGCAATCACCAGCACGGCGCCGAAGATTTCAAACAGGCTCAGGGTTTCCCCCAGCAGCGCCCACGCCATGAGAATCGTCATGATCGGCGTCAAATATTGCATGATCGTTACCAGATTCAGACTGACCCGCCCCATGGCGGCATTCCAGGCGTAAAACCCCAGCGCTGTCGGAAACACCGCCAGATACCCCAGCAGCATCCAGACTGCACCGGATTGCGGCAGAACGACTTCATTCATCCGGAAGCAGTTGATGAGCAGCAGGGAGAGCGACGCGAACAACATCGACCAGACCGTGACCGCCAGGTCGTTTTCCGGCGTCACGACCTTCTTCGCGTAGACCGAGGCGATCGACCAGCTCAACGCCGAAGCCAGCACCAGCAGGTCTCCCCGGAAACTCGTCGGCGAATAAGTGAGGCCCTGCTCGGTCACCACCCCGATTACGATCATGCACCCGAGTGTCCCGACCGCCATACCGATTCCCTGACGCAATGAGATTTTCTCGCCGATGAACAACCCCAGCAGAATCGTCAGCACCGGCGCACTCGACATGATCATCGAGGAATTGACCGCCGTGGTATAACGCTGCCCCCAGAACAGAAAGACGCTCATCCCGACAAACGAAAACTGACTCAGCACCGCAACGCGCAGATAATCGCGTTTCGACAACCTGAACAGCGCCCTGCGATTCACAACCAGGCAGAAGAGAAACAGCAGCAGCCCCCCCGCTCCAAAACGCAGCAGCGAAAGCGTTACCGGATCGATTTTCGCCTCCCCGCCGCGCATCAGCCACCGGGTCGCCACATAAACTGTCGCCCAGAGAAATGCGGAAAGAAACGACCAGAATACTCCCGGATTCCAAAACTCTCCGATGCGTTTCATACCGTACTCTCCTTATCATTCATTGATATACTGGCCACTATGCAGGCTTATTCGGAATCTCCGAACGGAATAAAACAAAAGTGCCCGCTGGTTTTCCCGTTGACGGTCCGGCACTCCCAGAGCCGCCAGAATAACGAAACGCGCCGGTCCCCGCCGTTTCTCTGCAACGAAAAGAACGGAAGCAGCGTTTCACTCTTTTCCCCGTCCCGCCGATAGCGATACAAATACCGCAGAATGCGCACCTCCTCCCGGTCGTCCGAAGCGAAGCCGTCCGCCAGTATCCACGCCGCATTCCATCGGGAAGCCGATTCCGTACGTCTGACGCCGAAGAGCCAGGTGCCGTATTCCCGCACCCCGCACTCCCGGATGCGCTCGCCGTAAAGCGAATTCAGACACGTCTGAAGCGCTTCCGCCGAGTTCATACCAGATGTCGCAATGGCAAGTCCAAGTTCGGCAGAAACTTCGGATAACTCCTTCTGTGAAGAGAGCAACATCGCCCGTTGCTTTTCCAGCCAGTTATAATCCCATTTCAGCTTTTCCAGCATGGTCTGAAGGTACCCTTTCGGTACGACAGATGCGGCCTTGCGGCAGGCGTCCTCGTGATCCAGAACCAACGTCTTTCCCGTTTCCGCTTTCAAAGCCTGTTCCACCAGCGGCCGCTGAACATGCAGGCGCATTTCCAGCTCCGCCAGTTGCCGCAAATCACCAATCCGCGTCCGCAACAGGGCACGCAGCTGATTCAAACGCGCCGCCTCACCCGGCTTGACCGCCACCAGAACCGTCTCGTCTTCCTGATGATACAATCCCAGCAGGACTCCCAGCCCGGATTGATGGACGAAAGAACGGTGATCCAGCACCGCATCCGCTTCACAGACGACAGCGGCATCGCGGTCATGCTGCTTTCGGGAAGCCATCCAGCCGACGGGAAAAAGGAAAAAGCGGTCCTTTTCCATGGCACTGTCTTTGACGTAAGTCAAAAGCGGTATGGAAAGGAATGTACTCTCCTCCTTCGACCGGCTGTATATGCTCAGCAGAGCAAGAGAAAACCATGTCCCATCCTGTTTGTACAGAAGTGGCAGGCACCCTCCACTCCAGGTCGTCTGGATGGGTAGACGGCATGTCGGAATCGTATCCTTCAGAAAGGCGCGCAACGACTCCCCGTCTGTAACACTTTCCGGTAAAATCAGCTCCGGATTCAGCTTCCGGAGTTCGGCACTGATTTGCTTCCGGTCGATCTGATTCCCTTCCGCACGGGAAGCGGCGAACAAATTCCGCACTGTCTCCCATTCCGGCGAAGCGGCGTAATGCTTCGTACGCACGACATTCCCGAGCAGTGGCAAGGCAAAGACGCTGGTCCTCTCCACGATGGGACTGGCTTCCCATGCCCGCAACTGCTGTTTCTGAAAGCGGCAGATGCCCAGAAAATGGAACGTCTGTTCGCGGTCCGCGACATTCCGGTAATAAGGAAAGCAGACCAGCAAACGGAACGTCTGCTCCGTCGGAGAACTTTCCCGATGAAACAGCGGTATCAACCCGAAATAACTTTCATTCTGCAGCACGGCTTGATCCCGCAGTGCCGTCTGGAGCTGTTTAAGTTCGGCTTCGTTTTCGGGGAACTTCCCCCGGTAGCCGAGTTTTTCCAACTGATAAGTCAGATAGGGCCGATGAGCCAGGATCTTATCCATTCTCCCGGAATTCAGCAGGGAAAGATCGCACTCTTTTTGCCAGTGAAAAACACTCCGAGTCCCGGCATACCCGAGCAGACCGAACAATTGAAACGACTGTTCCGCCTTCCGTTTGCCTGGCGCAAACATGGGATTGACCTCCGGTGGATGGCGAAACTCCTGCCGATTCCTGAGATAGATCGGCCCCAAAATGGAGAGCATGCCGTCGTCATCCCACGCTGCAAACGGACTGACGAAACATTTCCCGTCACGGGAAATGCTGTAAAGCGGAAATAAATACTGATTCAGAGCATTCCGATAGCGGAAAATCGGCAGGAACCCGAAAGTTTGGTCGGAGCCATCCCACCAGAACGGGCCGGCGTACCCGAGGCCATTCGGAACATATCGCACAATCGGGAAAAAGCCACACGACTGCCCTTTCCACCAGAACGGACCGGCATATCCAAGTCCATCAGGAACATATCGCGCAATTGGGAAAAAGCCAAACGACTGCCCTTTCCACCAGAACGGGCCGGCATACTGGAAGGCATTCGCCTGCGTAGAAAAACGGGCCAGCGGAAAGAGCCCGCCGGAAGTGTGTTCATCCCCGCGATACCACCAGAAGGGTATGACGGAATTAATGCCGGAACCGAACCAGGCAACCGGAAAGAGGCCCAGACGGTCTCCCCGCCGCCAGAACAGCGCATAATAAGCCGGCCATTCCGGGGTCCGCGAGTGATGGAAAAGCGGCGCCATGCCGAAGCCGGCGCGATTCCAGTAGGCATTCGCCAGCCAGCCGTCGCCGTTGACCGGATTCCAGGCGCAGAGCGGAAACAGCACGGCATATTCATTCCCCTCCTGGTTGAAGAAGGGACGCACCGCGAATCCGTAAGGATCGCTGTCGATCATCGGCCAGAAGACCGAGGTGTAAAGGTTGTTCCGATAGAAAAAGGCCAGAGATTGATCAGCGAGTCGTCCAGCGGGGCGAGTTGCTCTTCAGGAACACGCGCCGCAAAACCGTCAATCCGTTCCTGCCGGGGTTTTTCATAACGCTCCAGCACGCCGGACATGCGGGTCATGCGTTCGCTGGACGCGCAGGAAGCGAGCAGCAGCCCGGCCAGAATGCCGCCCGACATATACAGTCCTGTCTCCATCATCCGCCTTCTCCTGGAGTTCATAGAATCAAGCGGCCTCCGCTTCATCCGAATCTGTCTTCTGAATGAGGCGAAAGGTTTTAACAGCAACGATTCACGATTCATCTCTTAGTGCTCCTGATCCTGGTTGGAAGCCAGTGTACGCAAACGACAGACAAAATCAACCCCGGCAACGGAAACATCGCCGAAAGTGAAAACAAGTTCCCGGCCACATTCCTCAAATGCTTCGGGCATGAAAGGAACGGTAAAACATTCCGGACGACCCGATTCACGAATGGTCACACTCCCGGCGGCACACTTCACCACTTCTCCGAAATGGTTGTCCCGGCCGATTTCCCGCCCCCGGGAGTCGCAGCGGACGATCTCCACCAGCAGATTCTTGCCCGGCAGTATATCCGGATGGATGTCCGGTTTGGGCGGCGCCGGTTCGAACGAATCCGGAAACGTGTCGTCCCAGGTCGCAATTTCTCCGGTGGCACAGATGCGGAACCAGATCACTTCCGGTTCCCGCGGATCACCGGTAAGGACCAGACAGCGCCGGCCCTTTTTCAAATAAAGAACGGATCTTCCGGCTTCATCGGTGCCGTACAGATCCACTTTCGGCACCATGCAGCTCCCCGCATCGACTCCGCAGGGGTAATGCTCCAGGGTCATTTCCTCTTCGGACACCGCAACATACTGATCGGAAGCCACGAAAAATATGCTCCTTTCCCACCCGGATACGGGCCTGATTTCACCTCATTTATTATACTCTCTGTGGTCGATGATTACAAGCATCGGCAGTAGATTTGGATTTTCGAAACTTTCTATCAGCAGGACTGTTGTTCATCTTGTCCACCCGGCATTTCTGATATTCACAAACATCTGTTGGGTCAGAAATAAGCGGATTTTTTAAAAAATCAGGCCAACTCCGCAAACGCAACAACCGATTTATCAAGCGAATTTTGTATCAAAAACAGTTTCATCATGTACGATTGGGAGACAAGCATCTTGACTTTTCAGAATGTCAACATATACTATATGGATAGATCATCATGCGGCTGAGATTATTGTGGTGCAAAATAAGCTTTATTTAACGGAGCGATCCCCATGAACAGGGAATACCATATTCATCAGAAATTGTTCAGCCGCAATTCTCCAGTCCAATCCAGACATGACGTATTTTTCAGAACCACAGGTAATTTCTCTATCGTACAGACTGGGAATTGTGACGTTTTAGTGTTTTTCTATAAGTTTATAAGATAAACAGCATAGATCCAACTGTTGACATTCTTTATAGGGAACGCGTTGAGATGAGAAGGTCAAAATGGTTCAGAATCGGTATATCGGCGAGCCTGGCGCTGTTGCTGGTATGGGGAATCTGTGTGCTCTACCGCAGCTGGGTGGCGCGGAGAAACGTGCGAATCCTGGATAAGGTGTGCAGGAAACCGCAAAAATCATGGTTATCCGGTGAACGCAAGGGAGAGATGAGGCTGTTCCTCGCCCAGGATCTTCCTGGCCGGATAGCCACCGTCAGTCCACTGCTTTATCAGGAAGACGGGACCGGCAGAACTTCTTCTGTGGTGAACGGGATTTCATTGTCATTCCGAATGGTGAAAGATACTCCGGCGGAAAAAATTCTGGATATCGAAGTCAATGACAACGGCGTCGTGCATCGGGTCAAGGATTTTCATTATCGCATGGAACCCATGGTAACCGCATTGCGGGGGGCGCGCTGGGCGGCGATCATCAGCAGTAACTTCGGAGATCCGGAATGAAAAGACATCGCATGATTACCGGTTGGGGCATCGGATTGATTCTGGCAATGGCGATCAGCACCGTGGCGGAGACGGCAGCCCGGCCGGCGGAAATGCCATGGAGCCGGGCTTTATTGCAGGACGCCTTCGAAAAAACCGAAGCCCTCAATTATTGTACGGAATTTGAAGGAGTAGCGCGGGATAAGGAAGGTGTTCATCGGAAGATACGCTATTATCGCCATACCGGAGAAGACGGTGTTGTCTATCGCCGGGCGGAAATTCTTCGAAACGGGACTGTGGAAGAGGTATATATCGCCAATGCCTCCGGACAATATGGCATCATCGATGAATATCGGAGCCGGCTTGGTGAGACGTTCCTTCTTTTCGATCTGGACTTCCTACATCTTCCGATTGACTCGATGGAGCTGTCGAACAGTGTTTACGAGGTAGCGGATGGAATTTATAACGGCATTCCCTGTTATGAGTTGCGGATGAAGGTCGGCCCATCCGATCTGCTGCTTGCCGACATTTCCGGAAAACCGTTCCTGGAAGTTCAGGATGTTCATGGTAAGTTCCGGCGGGTTCGGCCTTTTGTCCGGGTGTTCTGGATTGGCAAAGAGGATCATATCATTTACGCCCGGAAACATTATAACGCATGGGGAAAGTTGCTGATCGCCCAGGAGTTGGGAACCGTTCTTCCGGAAGACAGCGGCAATATGGATCTGTACGAAACGCCTTCCGGTATCCAGGAGTCCTTTTATTTTCGTCCGGATTTTCGCATGTGGGCGGCGGCACGGCGTGAATTGGCTGCACGGCCGATCCAGGACCCGCTGGAGTCGCTGCTGGAAAAAACCGGGCGATGGGGACGACGCTGGATCTCCTGGGACACCCTGCTCCGCTATGGGCCCGCCTTTTTCGGTTCCGTCGCGTTGGTGCTGTTGCTGGGGCTGGGCGGCCGGCTGCTCTGGTTGCGGTTGAAACCGGATAAATAAAACAAGAGAAGCAGGCCATCCGAATGTCGCTTTCCTCTTTCGACAGGAATTCAGGATCTGCCTTCCAGAAAAAATGCTGGAATACAACAGATCCCAACATGAATGATGCTCTTTTACGATACTGACAGCGGATGTTTTATTATCTCGAACATGCAAGACTTCAGTTGTGGTTTTTCAGCCCCAACCTCTGTGCTGCGTTTCTGGTAATCACCCTGCTGTTGACGGTGGGGGGATTCCGACGGATGCGCATAGCCCATACGCCGGGAATCCGAATGGCGGCATGGAGCGTTGCCGCCATGGCCGGATTGCAAATCATCATGCTGGCCATGACCTATTCCCGCGGCGGTTATCTGGCTGCCCTGACTGCCACCACACTGGCCGCGCTGGCGGAAAAAAACTGGCGCGGCTGGGTGGTACCGTTGTTGATTCTGGCAGTCATTCTACTGACTGTCGACGGCGGAAGCCGCATCCGTTCAGCAACACAGTGGGAAGAAGGCTCCATCCGAAACCGTCTGCTGCTGTGGCACGGCGGCACGGCCATCGCAGCCCGCCACTGGGCGACCGGTATCGGAGCACCGCCGGCGGCAGGGAATCTTTATACGGCTTATTATCAGCCGCTATGGCTTGAGGAACGTTATCATTCGATGGTCAGCGATTATATGACACTGGCGACGGCGTATGGCCTGATCTGGTTGACCGCCGGACTGCTGGCTGTGTTTTCCGGGATTGGGATCGGCTGGTGCTGCTGGCGCGGCAATCGGGATCCCCTGTTGCTTTATGCCCTGGCGGCGATTGTCGGGTATCTGGTGTGCGGACTTTTTTCCACCGGCTATGCTTCCGGCTGGATCATGGCGGCATGGGCTGCGGCATGGGGCGTGGTGGCATTATTTGTCTTGCGCGACATGCGGCGATATGGATTCCGACCGCGTCCGGCAATTGCCGGATGGGCATTCGGAGCGGCGGCGGGAATTGCGCTGCTCCTGGGAGGATATGGCGGCATGGTCTATCATAATCGACCATTCCACTGGCAGCAGCGGGAAATCGGGAACAGCCTTCCCCTCCTGGAACTGTCTCCCCGGCAGGAAACACGGGGCACGGTGATTCTGGCGGTATCCCATCTGGAAACGGCCATCCGGCCCGTGTTGCGCCCCCTGGTGGAGAAAGGCTGGCATGTGATCGGCCTGGAAACTGCCCCCGGTACAAATGCCGTTGAACCTTTCCGGGAAGCGGCCCAACAGATACGCGCCACCCTTCCTGACGACAAGCCGGTCTGGCTGGGAGCTCCCGATGCGGAGTTGTCCCTGGTGGTGCTGGCAGCTGGAGCCACCGGTTCCCTCCAGCCTGACTGGGACGGAATTGCGACATTCAATCTGCCGTCGGATTGGCCGTTTGCAGAACTTTCTCCCGTCAAGCGGCTCGACGTCTGGAACAAACCGCTGATTCTGGCATCCGACCAATGGCACATCGATGCAACACGAAAATTGGCGGAAGGGGGAACGAAGCGAATTCTTCCGGAGCCGGCGGACAACAGGACACCCCCCGGTGTCATTTTTGCGGAGGTATTGAACCGATGTTTTTGAAGAAAAAATGGGTCTGGCCGGCTCTGGGGTTGGGTATCGTGCTTCTTGCTGGAGTGTGGTGGTACTGGGAAGAAACCCGGATTGAGGGATGGACGCTGGAAATGCCGGTGCCATCCCCCAGGCAGGAACCGCCGAAATACAAAATCATGCGTGGACGTTTTTCGCTCCGGGTGAATCTGCCGTGGAATTTTCGTACGACCGTCACCTATCTGATGCCGGTAGACGAACAGGGAAAACCGTTGCCAAGTGCCTCGGACATGGTTTTTTACGCGCCGTTTAGTGGAGAAGCCTGGCGGAAACCCCCGAGCCGTCCGATTCATTTCTATTTTGCGGAAGAACTGGGAATGACGATTTTTTCCTTTTCCATCGAGCTGGGCAAAACTTACCCCCAGGAACCACTCGATTACAGCAATCCCGACAGCGGCTGGATGGAAGTAGTCATGCAATGCCGGGAACTGATTGTGCGCCGACACGGTCTGGAATTGCGCCCGCTGCTGGCCTGGGGACAGTCTGCGGGGGAAGCCATGGCGGGACACCTGGCATTGCGTTATCCCGATGCAGTTGATGCAATAACCGGCTGCGGCGGAGGCATCAGAGTGAAACCGACTCAAATCAATCACACCGCCTGGCTGGTACTGAATACCTGGGGATGCCCCGCAGTTCCGGTCAACCGGATCTTTGAAAAACGAATGCGCGATCTGGGCATGCCTTGCCTGCGGGCGGAAACTCCCCCTTTACGGGAGCGAAAACAGGGCGTCAACCACCACACTCCCAATCAGGAAGCGTATGAATTGATTGCCTGCTTTCTCAGCGATGCCGCCCGACTGCGCCGTGAAAACGGCGGGCGGATGCCGCCTCCCGCCCAATGGCCGGTCACAGAGGTCATCCAGGGGAAAACCTATCAACTTCCCTCAGCAGAATTCGCCCGGTTATGGCGCCAACTACCCCATGAGATCACCGCTTGGCAGGCCGCCCCGGAAGCCGCCGGCAATACCGGAATCGTGCGTTCGGTTTATCCTCCCCGGGATGACGTGAAACGACTGCTGGTGGTAGTCCCCCCCCTTTCGGGGGAAGCGGGATTGCGCGATTCGTTGTACGAATGTGTGATTCCCGGCGTCTTGGCAGTCGGCTTGACCGATCGCTTCGGAGAAGCCGGGGTGGAAGACTGGAAACGGGCTCTGCGTGACATTTTAAATGAAGAAAAGTGGAAGCAATACCCGTTGGAATTGGCACTCGGCGGCTTCCAAGGTCAGCTTGCGTTGCGGGCGGCATTGGAATTAAAAAGTGAACGCATTCGCCGAATTGGCTGTTTTAAACTGGAGTATGATCACCCCACACCCGAAATATCTCCGGCGAAGGCGATCGACGGGGTGCCGGCCCAAATACTCTGGTACGAGGATCCGGACCAGGTCATCCGCCAGAAGCTGCCACCCTCCATGGAGCGTCATATACTGAATACCTCCCTTACCGAGACGGCATGGTTGAATATGCTGGCAGCATTTGTCGAACGCGAAAAACTACCGGACCCCTCTTCTGAGGTGGGAAAAAACGATTGAAAGGATTGCAGGTGATGAAAAAAAATTTTACGCTGGTGGAACTGCTGACGGTGATTGCGATCATTTCTATTCTGGCCGCCCTCCTGTTGTCCGCCATGAACAAAAGTCGCAACAAAGCCATCCAGATTACCTGCGTCAACAATAATCGGCAGTTGCAGATGGCTTTCATGCAGTACACCTCCAACAGCGATGGATTTTTCCCGCCTTATTACCCCAACTGGTTCGGTGGCCGTTACAGCTGGGTCAAAAATCTGGTGTACCACCGGTATGTCACCAATGCCGAACTGCTGGTCTGTTCAGAAGTAGCCCGGATGCCTTACGGAACCAGCGGCGGCAACCATCTGGATGCGCTGCGCATTTACGTAGACCGGTTGTTGAACGATGAACGGGGCTTGGATTATCAGAATTTTGCCGGGAACCGGATCAGTTACGGCTACAACTGGGCCGCTTTCGGCAGAAACAAGGAACCGGCGCGGAACAACCGGATCCGGCATCCCTCGCAGACGATTCTGCTGGCGGAAAACAAACGGCATGATCCGGACGTGAAAGACAAGGAGGATACCTCTTCCTTCATCGTCTCTCCCAAAAGCAGAGAAGATTATGCCTCCTACAAAACGTTTGCCGGGTATATATGGCCCCGGCATGACCAGAAGAGGCTGGCGGTCGGCTGGGCGGACGGCCATGCCACGCTGGAACAGGTGCCGACGCTGGATCCGGCGAAAATTTATGATGCGGCCCCTTTTGCCTATGGAGGCACCAAATCGCCGGAAGAGAAGGGCTATGCGGAAAACAACTGGGATCTGTAAAAAATTTTTCCTGTGATTCCAGAAGGGTAAAAAACGATTGTTCCGGGATAAATTCCGGTTGCATATTCAGGAATGAAGCTTTTCTGAAAATACTGTTTGCTGCACTATAAGAACGCCCGGAAGGCCATGACAGCAAAAATCCATGCCCTTCGCGGCCATATTCCCCAACCTCAGGATAAGCTCAAAAAGGCTTATCATCATCGCTATGGTTGCCCATATTCAGCCACAACGATAAAAGCGGGCCTTGTTGTGTTTTGAGCTCAAATTATTGGGTTATTCATCAGCAATCGGGGAAAAACCGGGGATGGTTTTTATTTGAAAGCGAGCTCACATCTTGTTGTAAAGCGTTGATAATCTGGCGGAGAGAGAGGGATTCGAACCCTCGGCACGGTTGCCCGCGCAGCGGTTTTCAAGACCGCCGCCTTAAACCACTCGACCATCTCTCCGAAAAAGGATGCTATAAAATGACTCTGTTTTTTATTTTTTCAAGTCCGGAACTGAAAAAAACTAGGTATGCTGGATCATCACCAGCGTCTGATCATCCCCCTGCTCCACCTCGTAACTGCCCACTTCTTCCAGAATCAGGTTGATCACACTCCGCGCCGGTTCCCCGGTACGACAGCCCAAGCGGAACAATTCCTTCAGCCGCTCCAGGCCAAACTCCTCGCCTTTCCCATTCAACGCTTCCGTCAATCCATCCGAATACAACAACAGCGCCATTCCCGGCTCAAATGCCGTGCAAAACGTATCGAACTCCGCAAATTCATCCGGCATGATCCCCAGCGCCGCCCCCTGCGGCATGATCGTCCGGATATGATCACGAACGAATGTCAAAAGCTCCGTATGCCCCGCCCGCCCGAATTCCAGCAGAGAATTGCGCCGGTCCAAAAGACAGCATCCCAGCGTAATGAACCGATCCGCATCCGTTCCCCGATACATCTTGCGGTTCAAATCCCGCAGAAAGTCCCCCAGCGACACGAAATTATCCGCCATAGCCCGAATCACGCTCCGCGTCATCGCCGTCAACATGCAGGCCGGCACCCCTTTCCCGCAGGCATCTCCCAGCACGATCAGCAACCGGTCCTCATCGATCTCCACAAAGTCATAGAAATCCCCGTTCACCTCCTTTGCCGAACGGGTAAAGGCCGTCACGGCAAACTGATCCCAGTCCGGAAACGCCTCCGGCAACAATGAAAATTGAATCTGCCGGGCAAATTCCAGTTCCTGATCAATCCGGTCCCGCCGACTGATCTCTCCGTAGGCATGCACGATATCCAGCGCCATCGCCATCTGAGGAGCCAGCAGTTGAAAATGTTCGAAAGCCTCCTCATCGAACGCCGCCCCCGGCTGATTCCGGTTGCCGAAAGCACAAACCACCCCCACAGTCTGACCGTTGCTCTCCAGCGGCATTGCCATCACGCTGCCGCAAACATTGGTATCCGGATATTCGTCAAAACGAGAATCCACCGCCGCGTTGGCCACCAGTTCAGCCCGACCGGTGTTCAGCAACTCACCGATAAAACCCTCTCCCGGACGGATCCGTTCCCGGCGCAGTAATTCAAAAAGATGATTCGGATGGGCCAGTAGCATCCGATTCCCCGAGTGCACCAGCGGATAAGCCCCATGAACCCCCAGAACCAGCAGCCGTTCATCGATGAATTCATAAATTGCCGCAGTTTCCGCTCCACATTGTTCAGCCAGATAACCGGCGGCCAGGTTCATCGCCCCTTTCATCCCCCCTTCGGTCCGCATTTCGCCGAACATGCCGCTCAGGAAATGATCCACCCGACGGCTTCCCTCCCGAACCCGGTTCAGTTCGGCCGTCAAATCCTGGTTGTTCTGCCGTTCACGCAGCAGCAGTGCCACCGCAACAGCCACCAGTGCGGCCAGAAATATAATCAGAATCAGCATCGTATCGCTCAGACTCTCGTTTGCATGCGCCCGGAAAATTCCATTCCTCCGGATTCTCCGAATTGATGGGAATATATCTTACCCATTCCGCAAAGTCAAGCCGAAGGACAATCTTTGTTCAATGGGCATTCGCCACAGGCGGGGCGCCCCGCGTGGCAGGTGTCCCGTCCGTGAAAAATCAACAGATGAGAAAAATTCGTCCAGCGTTCCGGCGGCACCAGAGCATTGATTTCCGCCTCAATTTTCTCCGGATCCTTCGATTTCGTCAATCCCAGTCGGTTCAGCACCCGGTTCACATGAGTATCCACCGGAAATCCAGGAAGACCGAAGGCATTTCCCAGCAGCACATTCGCACTTTTCCGCCCGATCCCGGGCAGCTGTACCAGTTCTTCCATGGTCCGGGGAACCTCTCCGCCGAAACGGTCCTGCAACATCCGGGCGCAAGCCACCAGATTCCGGCTCTTGTTGCGGTACAAGCCACAAGCGTGAATCAGACGTCCCACCTCTTCCGGATCGGCTCCGGCCATCGCCGCAGCATCCGGATAATGTTGAAACAAGGCCGGCGTCACCTCATTGACACGATCATCCCGGCATTGTGCCGACAGCATCACTGCGGCCAGCAGCTGAAACGGGGACTCATGCCGCAATGGACAACGCAATTCACCGTAACGCTCGAACAAGCGATCGTAAACGGCGGCCAGCCGTTGTTTTTTCGACTTCATGCAGCCGCCTCCGTCCGCCGGACGAAGTTGCCAAGCAAAAGCAACCCGGCGTCCTGACTTTTTTCCGGATGAAACTGCGTCGCAAAGATATTTCCATGCCCCAGGGCCGCTGCAAACGGCAGAATATAGTCGCATTCAAGCACAACATCCGCCGGATCGGCCGGTTCCGCATAGTACGAATGCACAAAATAGAAATAATCTCCGTCGGCAATTCCATCAGCACCGGGATGGTCGTGGCGCACCCGAATGTCATTCCACCCCATATGAGGGACTTTGCAACCGCTTCCCTCAGGGAAACGCCGTACACGTCCGGGAATGATGCCCAATCCAGCCACCCCCGGTGCCTCCTCGCTGGAATCGAGCAACATCTGCATCCCCAGACAAATGCCGGTGAGAATACCGCCGCGCCGGATGAAATTCTCCAGCGCAGCGGGAAATCCCCGGCGGGCGAGATTTTCCATGCCGTCTCCGAAATGCCCGACCCCGGGCAGCAGACAGCCGGAAAAATGCGCCAGCTCCGCCGGACGATCGATTACCCGGACCTCGCCTCCGGCGCATTCCAACGCCTTGACTACAGAGCCGAGATTCCCCATATCGTAATCGACGACCGCAATCATCAGTATCAGACTCCGGAAAACGCGGAAAAAGCACCATCTACCGGCAACACCACGCCATTGACGAAGCCGGAAGCGTTTTTATCTACCAGGAAGAGCAGTGCGCCAATCAAATCTTCCGGCTTGCCGAAGTGTCCCATCGGGGTATGCGCCAGAATCGTATTGCCGCGGGCAGTCAGCGAACCATCGGGATTGGTCAGCAGCGTCCGGTTCTGATCCGTCAGGAAAAATCCCGGCGCAATCGCATTAACCCGGATATTGACCTTCGCCATGTGCACCGCCAGCCACTGGGTGAAATTGCTGATGGCCGCCTTGGCACCGCTATAGGCGGGAATCTTGGTCAGAGGTTTGAAAGCGTTCATTGAGGAAATGTTGATGACCACGCCGCCGTCTTTTTCGGCCATGCCGCGGCAGAAGACCTGGGTCGGCAGCAGAGTCCCGAGGAAATTAAGATTGAATACGAATCCAACCCCCGCCGGATCCATGTCGAAAAACGTATTGCCGGCGCCGGCCGTCAGGTCTTCCCGCAACAGGAATTCCCGTCCCGTCGTCCCCTTGGGGTGGTTGCCGCCCGCCCCGTTGATCAGAATGTCACAACTGCCGAATTCGGCCCGAATTTTGGCTTCTGCCGCTTTCAGGCTATCGACTTCCAGTACATTGGCGGCGATGCCCATGGCGCAACCGCCCGCGGCGTTGATCCGATCTGCCACTTTACGCGCATTTTCCTCACGAAGGTCGAGGATGGCGACTTTGGCGCCGCATTCCGCCAGGGCTTCCGCCATGACGCTGCAAAGAATCCCGCCGCCGCCGGTCACTACCGCGACTTTGCCGGAAAGATCAATCTGAAATGGAACAGTCATAATGTTGCCTCCTTATGATGTTTTCTGAGGTCCCGGCTTTTAATGTAACATCGGAAACCGCATCTTGCAATAAAATAAACCGATTTTTTAAATCCGGTATGATCCAGCGCCCAGTCCTCACAACAAGATATTTTATGCTCTGTAAAATAGTCTAATTATCACTTTCCTTTTTCGAAACTCGGGAAAATATAAAAAAAATGATATTTTCCTATTGATTTTCTAAAGAAATAATAATAAATTATCCATGTAGGAGAGATGAAGACATTACAGTTTATTTTCCACTTTCCGAAATGGTGTTTTTTGAATAAATGAACGCAAACAGGCGGCAATTGCCCCCATATCGTTCAATTAGTTGTAGATTTTTCAAATCGAATTCAACGCCATCTCTGAAACAGGTCGTAATTTTATAAATTCAGACTGCCGGCCGGAAAAAAGGGAAAAAGCTGTAAAAAAATACAGACTGCCGGTGTTTTCCTCATTTACGGCAAACTCCGGCGGATATTATAACGATAACAGTAAAAAACATAAAAAACAGGAAGCGAATCATGCCGGACGTCAAAAGTGTCTTAAGTGAAGAAATCCGCCGACTGGCGCGGAAAGAGGTAAAAACCGCCGTTGCTCCATTGCAGGAAACGATCTCTGCCTTGAAAAAGGTCGTCGCCGAACAGCGGCGGCAGCTGGCCGCGCTGCAGAAAGCTGTCGCCCCGCTGCAGGCCTCTGCGGAAAGCGAAACCGCGGAACAACCGGCAGTTGAAAAGAAAATCCGGCTGAACGCCGCCGGCATTGCCCGGATTCGCCGGAAACTGAAATTGACACAGGGCGAATTGAGCCTTCTGCTGGATGTCAGCTTGTCGACGATCAGTCATTGGGAATTGGGGCGTTGCGCTCCACGTGCGGAACAGAAGCGGAAACTCGCCGAACTGCGCCATGTCGGGAAACGCCGTCTGGCGGAAATGCTGACGGAAAAAAGCCAGGCTGCAGCAACAGTTGCTCCGGAAGCGGAAACGGCCACCAACGCGTCCGCAGAATAATGCTTAAAACGGGACAGCGGAAAAACGGTATTCTCTCCGTGTCTTCCGCTGTCCGTTAATACTGTCTTTCACCATGTCCATCGGCAAAACCAATGCCATGCGTCTTCTGGATGCTGCCGCCGTCTCCTATGAAACGCACGAATATGACACGGCGGACGGCGCCCTAGATGCCGTATCTGTTGCCCGGAAAATCAATCGGGCCCCGGAACAGGTATTCAAAACTCTGGTAACGGAATCGGCGGCACATGAGTATTTTGTCTTTCTCATTCCCGCTGCGGAGGAACTGGATTTGAAAAAGGCCGCCCGTGCCGCCGGAGTCAAGCAGATTTCCATGCTGCCGCTGAAACAGCTTTTCCCGCTGACTGGATACCGGCACGGCGGCTGTTCGCCGGTCGGAATGAAAAAACTTTTCCCCACCTATATTGAGGAAACAGCCCAGTTATTTGACCGTATCTGCTTTAGTGGTGGCCGAATCGGATTGAACCTGGAAAGTGCACCGGAAGCGCTGGCATCCTGTATCGGAGCCTGTTTCGCGCCGCTCACCCGGGAGTGATCGAGCATGCCGCCCGCCGTTGTTTTCCCTGCTCTGCCGCCGGAACTGCCGGTTTTGCTGTTGCGCTGGTATGACCGCCACGCACGCACGCTGCCCTGGCGCGAAAATCCGACGCCATACCGGGTGTGGATTTCGGAGATCATGCTGCAGCAGACCCGGGTGGAAACCGTCAAGCCTTATTTCAACCGTTTTCTGAGTGCATTCCCAAATCTCTGTGCGCTGGCCGAAGCGCGAGAGGAACAACTGTTGAAACTCTGGGAGGGACTCGGTTATTACAGTCGTGCCCGTAACCTGCAGCGGGCAGCACAACGCATTTTGACGGAGTTCCAGGGAGAGTTCCCCTCTGATCCGGTCCAGTTGCGACAGCTGCCCGGCATCGGGGAATATACCGCGGGGGCCATTGCCTCCATCTCTTTCGGATTGCCGGAACCAGCGGTAGATGGCAACGTGCTGCGCGTTCTCGCCCGCGTCACGGAATGGCGCGAAGATATCACACGCCCCGCTGCCAAAACCGCCGTCTCAGCCGCCCTGCGAAAAATCTATCCACAGGACCGTGCCGGAGATTTCACTCAGAGCCTGATGGAACTGGGAGCCCTGGTCTGTCTGCCCGGTGCCCAACCGCAATGCGATCGGTGTCCTCTCAACCAGCTCTGCCGCTGCTCCCGGAATGATGTCTGGCGGGAAATTCCGGTAAAACCAACGCCCCGGGCAAGGAAAATCGAAGAATGGACGGTCCTGGTCCTGCATTGCGGCAACCGCGTCGCCCTGAGACGGCGGCCCGCCGTCGGTTTGCTGGCGGGCATGTGGGAATTTCCCATGTTGCCGGGACATCTCTCCGCAGAGGAAGCGGCGGCGGCACTTGCCCGAATGGAGAGCGGGTGGCAAGTTGCACCGGTACGGCAAATGACGGCACGGCACGTTTTCACGCATCGTGAATGGCATATGACCGGCTACTCTTTTGACTGCCGGTCGATGCCGGCACCATTCACCTGGGCGACTCCCGCCGCGCTGAACGGAGAATTTGCCCTGCCGAGCGCCTTCTCTGCCTTCCGGCAGCTGTTGACGCACCTCGCCTGACGTGCGGAAACGCTCCTGACGGCGGTGGTACCGTCCTGCGTCCCCTCTCATGATCCTTAATGGCAGGTCGCGACTTCTCCATCCTCCAATCGATAAACCTGAGACCCGAACTGCGGCAGCACCATTTCTCCACTCAGCACACTGCCGTCAATAAGGCTCCGACCACGCAGTGACGTGCGAAACATCTCCGGTCCCCGAGAAAAGTTGTAGACAAACAAATAGCGTTGCCCCTCCCCTTCGCGTACCGTAGCGTGAACTCCGGCAGGAGTCGTCAGCAACCGGCCAATTCCGTGGCGTCTGGCCAGCTTGCCGTAAAAGGTCAGCAGGAAATCCAGATCACTGCGTCCCGCCTGATAATAGGCGAACCCCTTGCCGTAAGCATTTACCGTCAGCGCTGCTTCGCCGGCATAGAAGTCACGCACATACTCCGCCAGCACCTCCGCTCCTTCCGGATGGATCCGTTCCGCATAATCCCGCACCACATGGCTGCCGGTAAGATTCAGAGAATTCGCCGCCGTCACCCGGAAAAACTGCCGATCATCCGGCGCCAGCCCATCCAGTTCCTCCTGCCAGATGCCGAAAAGCTCCCGCAATCCGTCTCCCGGCAATCCCCCCTCAAACACCAGATTGTCCTCATTGACATACCCGGAAAGATATCCGGAAATCAACACCCCTCCTCCGGCTACGAATTTGCGCAGATTCTCCGCTACTCCCGGTTTGAGCATATACAGCATCGGCGCCGCCACCAGCTTGTACCCGGACAGATCTGCGGTACTCTCCACCACATCCACCGGGATGTTCAATTCCCAGAAGGCCCGGTAATGCTGCAGAATGGTTTCGCACGGTTTCTTGGTCTCTGTGGTGGAAGGCCCCTGCGACACAAGTAACGCATCATGGGAATCCCAGTCGAACACCAACGCCACTTCAGGATGGGTCATGGTACCGCGCACTTCTCTGATCTTCTCAAGGATCTCGCCGACCTCAGCCACCTCACGGAATACCCGGGTGTTCTCCGAGCCTTCATGATCCACCACCGCGCCATGCAATTTTTCACTGCCCCCACGTCCCTTCCGGAATTGAAAATACATGATCGCATCCGCACCGTGCCCCACCGCCAGCAGCTCCTCGGCCCGGTGCAGCCCCGGTCGCTTCAACCGGTAATATGGGTTCCAGTTGAGGTTGCTCGGCGTGGATTCCAGCAATACGAACGGTTTTCCCCCCATGGTCCGGTGCATGTCATGGATCATGGCGCTTTCGCTCGCGGCCCCCACAAAATCCCGTGGATCACACCAGCCGGGATAACGGTCATCAGCGATAAAATCGCACAGTTCCGCAATCCGGTAATAGTTAATCCCCTGAAAAACTCCCATCATATTGGTTGTCACCGGATGCTGTGAATATCGCCGGACCGCCTCAATCTCCCATTTCATGAAATCACAAACCTGTTCCGTGGCGAATCGCCGCCATTCCAGCGCCACCGAGTCCATGCAGGGGTCGTCCGGTTCGATTTCCGCCCAGTCACCGTAACGATGACTCCAGAAGGAGGTCCAGCAACGACGGTTGAAATTTTCCAGCGTCCCGAATTTCCGCTCCAGATACTCCCGGAAGGCTTTTTTGCAGAGATCGCAATAGCAGTGTCCGCTGTATTCATTGGAAATATGCCATGCCGCCAGCGCGGGATGTCCGGCATAACGTTCCGCCAGACGCAGGTTGATTTCCCGAACTTTTTCCCGATAGACCGGCGAGCGCCAGCAGTGGTTCTGCCGCTCGCGGTAGGTATCGCGTATCCCGTGCTGGTCCACGCGCCGGACCTCCGGATACTTTGCACTCAGCCAGGGCGGACGGGCACCGGAAGGGGTTGCCAGAAACACCTTGTTTCCGGCTTCGGCCATCCGATCCATCAGCCGATCCAGCCAGGCGAATTCGAATCTGCCCTCCTTCGGCTCGCAGGCGCTCCAGGCGAAGATACCGACCGAAAAAGTATTGCAGCGTGCCAGCCGCATCAATCGGAAATCCGCATCGATGATCTCCGGCCGGTCCAGCCACTGATCAGGATTGTAATCCCCTCCGTGCAGAAAATAGTCGCAACCGGCGATAATCGGCGCATGTTTCGTCATGATCGCGTTCTCCTCCTGTTCTATTTTTCAAGGTCAGCCGGAATCGTTCGTTTCCGCTTCTTTGGCCGGGCACGCCCCGGAAAAAACAGACAAGATACCGGGACACACGGTATCATAGCACTGCTTTCTCCATCTGTCCAGGGGATCCGGAAATGTTTTATCGTTGCCGCTTCCGTCCCAGCCGAGCCATGACCTGCTGCAAATCGCTCCAGGCATCTCTTTTGGCCGATTCCTGCCGCAACAGAAATGCCGGATGAAAGGTCGGCATGACCGGAATACCGTTGAAATCAATCCAGTGCCCGCGCATCCGGCTGATGCCCGCCGACTCCTTGAAGAGAAACGACAACGCCACCCCGCCTAAACTGACGATCACTTTCGGCCGGATCAATTCGATCTGCCGTTTCAGATACCCGATGCAGGCGGCAGCCTCATCCGGCTCCGGAGCCCGGTTGCCGGGCGGACGGCACTTGACCACATTGGCGATATACACCTCTTCCCGGGCGAAAGTCATGGCGGCGATCATCTTGTCCAGCAACTGTCCCGCCCGGCCGACGAATGGCCGTCCGGTCCGATCTTCATCCGCGCCGGGGCCTTCGCCGATAAACATCAGTTCCGCCCGCGGATTCCCTTCGCCGAACACAGCAAGATGCCGTTTTTCGCACAAACGACAGCGCCGGCATACCCGTACCTCCTCCGCCAGCGCCGCCAGCGCCGCTTCCGGCCCGTCCGCAGCAACCGGAGCAGAGGTTGCGGTCACCGGCCCGACATCCGGAGCGGACGAAGATGGAGCAGATGAAGGCGTCGGCACGTTTTCCGTCACGGCGGCAGGCTTTCTTTCCGGCGCAACGGCGGAAACAGCGGGCACGTCGCTCAGAAATTCCTGCCAGATCGCCGGATCAAGTTCCACCGACCGATGCCTGAGCCCTTCCTCCTTCAGACATCCGGTTAAGATCTGATAAAAACAGTCACTCATATCCTGCACTTTCCGGGGTTTTCGGACTTGCCGCAAAGGCAATCCGGTGTTATCTTAAAATATAATCCGTTTGCGTGCAATTGTAAAATTCAAAAATAAACGGGGAGCTAATCCGTATTATGCCGCTGATTGTCGGAACAGCAATAGCCGGAAACACGTTTTCCAATAAAGCCACCTCTTTTTTCGCCCCGTTGACGGAGTGGTTCTCAACCGTCATCCAATGGTTTGTCGATCAGCGTTTCCAATTGCTGATCATGGTGATCGGTCTGGGCATCACCGCGGCACTCATGGCATTGATCAGCTGGATTCTGCGTCGTCTGATCCCGACTTTGATGAAAAGAACCGGGGCCAGACTGGATCATGCGCTTGTCACCCATCTGCATCTGCCGGTCATGATGCTGCTTGGTGCCACCGGTATCATGATCAGCCTTCAGGCGCCGGCGCTGCCGCCGGTGATCGCCCGCTGGCTGCCCCGTTGCTATTATGCTTTTATCTCCCTGATTATTTTCTGGGGGCTCATGAGATTCATCGGGTTTCTGGATTTCTACTTCAAAGGAATCGCCGCAAAAACCGCCAATACCATGGATGATCTCCTGATCGATCTGGTGCGCCGGGTGGTCAAAGCAACGATCTGTATTATTGCCATCATTTTTATCGCACAAAACATCTTTCAGTTGAATGTAAGCGCCCTGCTCGCCGGCGCGGGAGTCGCCGGTCTGGCAATCGCATTCGCAGCCCAGAACACGCTGGCCAACATTTTCGGGGCAGCCACTTTGATTCTGGATAAACCGTTCAAGGTCGGAGATTGCGTGGAAATGGGGGAAACGTCCGGCATCGTGGAAGCAGTCGGATTGCGCAGTACCCGGCTGCGCTCCCTGGACGGAACGGTCTGGTATGTTCCCAACCGCCAGATGGCGGACAGTACCTTGCGCAATTACGCCCAGCGCCCGAATCTGAAATATGCCTTTGACATCGGCCTGATTTATGGCACCACACCGGAACAGATGCGGCGGGCGCTCGCCATTCTGCATGAAATTCTGGACAATCACCCCATGTTCGACATGGAGGAGATGCCGCCCCGAATCTATTTCACGGAACTGCGGGACTGGTCACTAAATATCAGTGTCATCGTGTGGTTTCAGACACAGGACTGGTTCGCCATGCAGGCGGCGCGCCAGGAGATCAATCTGCAGATTCTGGAACGTTTCAACGCCGAGGGCCTGAGTTTCGCCTTCCCGAGCACCACCAACTACCTCACCGCCGACAGCGCCGGTCCGGTGGAGATCAAGAATTCTTAACCTCTTTTTTGAAAGGAATCGTAACATCATGAAAGTTATCGTCGCCTATTCCGGCGGTCTCGACACATCGGTGATCGTCAAGTGGGTCAAGGAAACCTACCATGCGGAAGTCATCGGCTTCTGTGCCGACGTCGGCCAGGAAGAAGAACTCAACGGAGTGGAGGCCAAGGCCATCCGTACCGGTGCCAGCAAGTGCTATGTGGAAGACCTCACTGAGGAGTTTGCCCGCGACTTCATCTTCCCGATGATGCAGGCCAATGCCATTTATGAAGGAAACTACCTGCTGGGCACCTCCATCGCCCGGCCGCTGATCGGCAAGCGCCTGATCGAAATCGCCCGCGCGGAAGGCGCCGACGCCATCTGCCACGGCGCCACCGGCAAAGGCAATGACCAGGTCCGGTTTGAACTGACCGCCTATGCCATGGAACCGAACATCAAAATCATCGCCCCCTGGCGTGAATGGAATTTCACCGGCCGTATGGATCTGATCAAGTACGCCCGGGAAAACGGCATTCCGGTCACCTCAACTGCGGAAAAGCCCTACAGCATGGACCGCAACCTGCTGCACATCAGCTTTGAAGGCGGCATTCTCGAAGATCCGTGGAACGCCTGCCCCGAAGACATCGCCGTAATGACCCGCCCCCTTTCCCAGGCTGCGAACGAACCGGAAGATGTGATCATCACCTTTGAAAAGGGGATTCCGGTCAAGGTCAATGGCGAGGAACTCTCCCCGGCCAACCTCATGCGCAAGCTCAACGCTCTCGGCAAGAAACACGCTGTCGGCCGCGTTGACATCGTCGAAAACCGTTTCGTCGGCATGAAGTCGCGCGGCGTGTATGAAACGCCTGCCGGAACCATCCTGCATCACGCGCACCGGGCGCTGGAAACAATCACCATGGACCGGGAAGCGATGCATCTGCGTGACAGCTTCATCCCGCGTTACGCGGAAATGGTCTACAACGGCTTCTGGTATGCGCCGGAACGGGAAATGCTCCAGGCGGCGATCACCGAAAGCCAGAAATTCGTGACCGGCGACGTCCGGGTCAAGCTCTTCAAAGGCGCCTGCCATGTCACCGGACGCCGCTCCGAATACAGCCTGTACGACGACGCCATCGCCAGCTTCGAAGGGGCGGAAGCGTACAATCAGAAGGATGCGGAAGGGTTTATCCGGCTGAACGCCCTGCGTCTGCGGGTGCTGGCGCGGAGCAAACAGCGCCGGTATTGATCCCGGTATACCTTCAGGGAAAGCGGAGCGTTTCACGACGCTTCGCTTTTTTTATTGTACGAAAATCACTTCCCTGCTTGCAGCACTGCCGAACCGGGAGTATGATAAATTTGTCTCCGGCTGCCGGAAAAACACAACGTGCCCCCGTCGGGAGCCGGATTCTCTGGCGCAATCCGTTCGGTGAATCTTATTCCGACAATAACGGAATGCCCCTGATCATCCGCGGGGAAAGAACCAATCAGCTCCCGGAAGATACTTTCCATGGTCACAGGCATGGGGAAACACAAGCAAAGATTTTTTGAGCAGAAGGAACATGATGAACATCCAAAGGTTTCATTTTTTTCAACAGAACCGGATAGCCTGCCTGATGGTATTACCGGTTGCGCTGGTGCTTCTGGGGCCATTGCTGTTACTGGGCCAAGACGGCATCGTCGCCATCCACGACAATCTGGACTGGCTGCCCTTATACCGGATGTTCCGGGATGATGGGCTTTTTTTTGTCTGGGATGCGCCGACCCGGTTTATGGATGGATTATCCACTCTTTATTGCTGGGAGGCGGACTATTCGTATCAAAGTCTGCTGTTCCTGCTTTTCCCATTGTTTGAAGCCTATGTAGTTCTGAAGGTTTCCATGGTGGTCATGGCATTCTGCACCATGTTGCTGCTGCTCCACCGACTCGTCGTACCGCCGAACTGGATCGCGGTCGGCGTCGCACTGTGTTATGCTGCGTTGCCGCTGTTGCCGGTCTGGACACCGGCGCTGGCCTCGCTGCCGCTGGCGCCGCTGTTGTTTCTCCGCTATGCCGCCCGGGAACGTTTTACGCCGGAAGTATTCTGGATCATATTGTTGCCGTTCTTCTCCAGCTTTTCCGTCATCGGCATGTTCCTGATCGGTCTCTGGGCAGCCGCAACGCTCCTGCTGTGGGGAATCCGGCGGCGATGGAATGTCAATCTGGCGGCAGGATGGATTCTATTGACGGCCGGCTATGTGCTGGTCGATTTGAAACTCTTTTATCTGATGCTGGTCGTTCGGGAACCGGTAAACCGGGCGCTGATTCCTCCACAAGGCCATTTTTTTCAGTGTCTGTGGGACGCGTTCGCAATCGGTCTGGAGCACGCGGACGGTCGTGCCATGCCACTGGTTCTGCCTTTGACGGCAGCGGTATTATTCACCGGTCTCGTCATGCGGCATCGCCAACGTCGGAATGAAACGGCCACGTTCCCTTCTCCGTCAGCAATAAAACTTTCCCTGAACGCCGCCCGGTTTCGTCTGCTGGTCTGGTGCGCTGTCGCGATCCTGGGAATTGGAGTGGTTGCGGCATGCGGCTCCTGTGGTGCCGTGCAACGTTTGACGGCACCGATACTGCCGATGCTGAATGGGTTCAACTGGGCCCGGATTCTGGTATTTCAGCTGCCACTGTATTATCTGGGATTCGCACTGGCATTGTCCTTTCTCTCCGACCAGAATGGACGCTGGAAAAAAGCCGGCCGGATACTGGCCATTTGCATGCTGGGAGGACAGCTTTGCTGGATTCTGTTTTCCGATACTTTATACAATGATTCCCTCAAAAACTGGCGGTATATTCGCCATCTGTTTTCGGGTCATGTGGAAGACTCCGAAGTGACCTGGCGGGAATTCTTTTCGACGCCTCTTTTCCAAAAGATTCAAAATGACCTCGATTATCAAGGTGAAAAGGTAATGGCATTCGGATTTCATCCCTCCGTGCTGGTTTACAATGGATTCAACTGCATCGACGGTTACAACAGTCTGCATTCGCAGGCCGCCATGCAAAAGTTCCGCCGGTTGATCGCTCCGACCCTGAACACCAATCCCTCTCTTCAGCAATATTTCGATGCCTGGGGCGGGCGTTTCTATCTCTACAATCCATGGCTCACCTGGATTCCGACGAAAAAACATGAATACCGCCCGGTGGAACTGGCCATTGACCGCAATGTACTGATCCATGAATACGGGGCACGTTACCTGCTGTCCCGGGTACCGGTACTCAATGCCCGACCACTTGGTCTGGAGTTGCTCGGCCTCTATGAAATGGAGGGCTGTCTGTATCGGATTCTGGTTTACCGCATCCCGACCGGTCCGGCTGCCAAGAGCGAGTAAAAAGATTTTCGGGGACTTGTACTTGACATTCGCCGAAGCCAAGAGTACATTGTTTCAAAGTAACGAGATTTTTCATCCGTTCAATGTTTTTTCATTATTTTTCATGGGGGGAAAATCATGGAAACAAAAGACATTCAGCAACTACAGGAAATCGTCCGGCAGCGCCAGAACGCGCTGCAGCTGGTCAAAACGGAAATGGGCCGCATCATCGCCGGACAGGACAAGCTGCTCGACCGCCTGCTTCTGGCTATGATCTCCGATGGTCATGTCCTGCTCGAAGGGGTACCCGGGCTGGCCAAAACCATGGCAGTCCGCACGCTGGCCCAGACGCTGAACGGTACGTTTTCGCGTCTGCAGTTCACTCCGGACCTGCTGCCGGCGGACTTGATCGGGACGCGCATTTATAACGCATCGACCCATGAATTCTCGACCCGGCTCGGACCGGTTTTCGCCAACATCGTGCTGGCAGATGAAATCAACCGCGCCCCGGCCAAGGTGCAGAGTGCACTCCTCGAAGCCATGCAGGAAAAACAGGTGACCATTGCGGGAGAAACCTTTTCCCTGCCGGCCCCGTTTCTGGTGCTGGCCACCCAGAACCCGATTGAGCAGGAAGGAACGTATCCATTGCCGGAAGCGCAGCTGGACCGGTTCATGTTCAAGCTCAAAGTGGATTATCCGAAACGGGCCGAGGAAGAACTGGTCATCCGCCGCATGGCGCATCCAGCCTGCCGGGTAGAGGCGGTCGCAGTCGGTAAATTGGAAGACATCGTTGCTGCCCGGGAAATTGTCGATCAAATTTACATTGACGAAAAAATTGTTGAGTATATTCTCGATCTGGTTTTCGCCACCCGTCCGGGACACCGGGCGGAACTCTCGGCACGGCAATCCTCGGCCAAACTGGACGAAACGGCAGCGCTGATTTCGTTCGGAGCCTCCCCTCGCGCCTCAATTGCGCTGGCGGTGGCGGCCCGGGGGGCAGCGTTTCTTGCCGGACGCGCCTATGTCGTGCCGCAGGATGTCAAGGACATTGCCCCGGATGTGCTGCGGCACCGAATCATCCTCTCGTATGAAGCGGAAGCGGAAAACATCGATACCGATGCCGTGATCAAATCGCTCCTGGATGAACTGCGCACGCCCTGAGTTTTCCTCCTCTCCACGCAAGACCAACCGAATGGGAGGATCCGAAAACCATGTTGCCACCAGAACTCATGAAACAGATCCGGCTTCTGGAAATCCGGACAAATCGCGACGTCGAAGAAATTGTCGGCGGCGCCTATCACAGTGTATTCAAAGGACGCGGCATTGAATTTGACGAAGTCCGCGAATATACCACCGATGACGACATCCGGGATATCGACTGGAACGTCTCGGCCCGTATGAATACGCCTTACGTCAAACGTTATATCGAGGAGCGGGAACTTAATGTCATGCTTCTCGTGGATGTTTCCGCCTCCGGAGCTTTCGGCTCCGGCGAGAAAACCAAACGCCGGACTGCCGCGGAACTCGCCGCCCTGCTCGCCTTCAGCGCAGGCAGCAACGGTGACAAAGTGGGCCTGCTTCTCTTCAGCGACCGGCGGGAACTGCTGCTGCCGCCGCGCTCGGGACGAACGCATACACTGCGATTGATTCGGGAAATGCTGGCCTTCACGCCGCAGGGGCGGGGGACAGATATCGCATTGGCGCTGAAAGAGGTCGGAGCTCTGTTGTCCAAACGCAGCGTTATTTTTCTTATCAGCGACTTTCTGGATGCTGGAGAGTATGAAAAAAACCTGAAGGTACTGAACCGTCGCCATGATGTCGTTGCCGTACGCCTCCGCGACCTGGCCGAACTACATTGGCCGCTGACCGTGCCGGTCACGGTACAGGACGCCGAAAGCGGTCGACAGGTTAGCATTGGCGGCGGCCGTCGCACCGCGGAACGGCTTTGCGCAGCGGCGGAGGCGGAACTGCATGAAAGTTCCGGCATCTGCGAACGCGCCAAAGTGGATCTGATCGATATTCGCAGCGGGGAGGATCCATTAAAACCGTTGATTCAATTCTTTAACCGACGACGTCGCCGGTTCCGGGGGTGACCCATGAAAAAATCCGGAAAAACACTCGTTTTAATCGCTGCAGCAACTTTTCTGGTGCTGGCTGTGGCAATGATCCTGGCCGGTTACGGCTGGTCCTTCCGGCTACCGCTGCCGCAGATGCCGGAAAGCGCTCTGATCCTCCCTTCCCGCGAAGTGGAACTGGGCACTCCGGTCACAGTGGAACTGGAACTGCGGTTGCCTCTGCATATGCGCCCGCTGGAAGCGCGGCTCACTCCCCCCGAACACACGGTACAGAATGGAGCAACAGTAATCCGTCTGGATGCCTATCACTGGAGCAGCGCCAATTGGAAAATCCGTGCGCGCCTGCAGGCTCTGCGTCCCGGAGAAACCACCGCCGGCACGCTCACCATCACCTTGTCCTCTCCGGAGAAACCGGAAATGTTGACGGTAGCGATTCCATCCCTGACTGTCTTGCCGCTCCAGACAAGCCGGGATGATCTGGAACTGGCCGGTATGGTTCCTTCGGACAGTCGTGGATCCGGCAGATGGATACTGGGAATCATTGCGGCAGTTGTCGTCATCGCCTTGGCAGGCTTTTTCCTGTGGCGGCGACGGCACCGGAAAACACCACCCCCTCTGCGCCCGCCCTGGATTCGTACCTCCGAGGCCCTGGAACAACTCCGGACGGAAGTGCAAAATCGCCGCATTAATCTGGAAACAGCATTTGTCCGGCTGACGGACTTGGTGCGGAATTACCTGGAGGAACGCTATCTTCTGCCGGCCTCCGTCCGGACTACCGATGAATTTCTGGAAGAGTTGAAATCCCCGGATTCACCGCTTCCGACCGAAGACAAACCGTTTCTCGGCGAATTTCTGGAAGCGGCCGATCTGGTAAAATTCGCCCGGATGCCGCCGGACGAGACACAGCTGTTCCGGGCCGTCGACGGCGCAGAAAAATTTGTAAAACATACCACGCCGTCGCCGCTGGAGCAGCAGGGAAAGGAGGTGTCCCATGTTTGAACTGGCCTATCCATGGGCGCTGGCGCTCTTCGCTATGCTGCTGCCGCTGATCTGGTATTATGCCCGTTTTCGGAAATATCCGTCGATCACCGTGCCGTCAGCCACACCGTTTGCCACGGTCGGTCGCCGGCGGATCAGTTTGCCGAACTGGTGCTATTTTGCTGCTGCCGCTGTTCTGGTGGTGGCCCTGGCTCGTCCCCGTTTCGGAGACGAAAAGGTGGTCATTCGTTCCCAGGGGATCGATATGATTCTGGCTCTTGACCTGTCCGGCAGCATGGCCACCATCGATGTGCCCCCCGACGTGCGTGATACCCGAACCCTGCAGGAGGGCCTGACAAACGGCCGGATCAAAAATCGACTGGAAGTTGCCAAGGAAGAATTGCGCAAATTCGTTCAGGGGCGCCCGAATGACCGCATTGGTCTTATCGGTTTTGCCCCCATGGCCTACAGCATTGTCCCGCCGACCCTGGACCACGGTTGGCTCATCGGCCAGCTGGATCGGCTTCAACCGGGGTTGATCGGCGATCAAACAGGACTGGCCGCGCCGCTGGCTTCCGGCATTCATCGCCTGAAGAATTCAGCTGCGCCACGCCGCGTCCTGGTGCTCTTCACCGACGGCAGAAACAATGTCGACAACCGCCTCACTCCGCAACAGGCGGCGGAACTGGGGAAAGAGTCCGGCGTTACCATTCATACCGTCGGGATCGGCAGCGACAACGCCTACATCCCGGTGGACACCTTTGTGGGCAGACGCTTTCAACCCGTCGCCGATGAATTCGATGAAGAGATGTTGCGCACCATCGCAGGAAATTCCGGTGGCCAGTATTTTCACGCCAATGACGCGGATGGCATGAAACGGGTTATGGATGAAATCAATCAGTTGGAAACCACCAGCTTTGAGCAACCCAAATTCATTGAATACCGGGAAATCGCCCCCGATCTCGCCCTGCTGGCCGTCGCCTTGCTCGCCTGCGGCTTTCTGGCGGAATCCACCTGGAAGTTGCAGCTGCCCTGAAGATGCTCCGGCGACACCAGTCACCGGTGTCGCCGCCGGGATTTCCCGGTGGGGGGATTGAAAACCGACGGCGGCACGTGTATGTTATGAAATTATGAATTACTACTGGATCATTGTGCTTGCCGTCACAACGGCCGTTTTCGGGACGCTGTTGCTGCATCGTTTCCACCGGAGTCCCGAAACGGAGGCCACGGCACAGCGTCTGGTCGCAGCCATGACCATCGTCACAGCGCTGATTTACGGGGTGCTCGGCTTTTTCAAGCTGGAAGCGCTGCAAATGGGGCTCTGGGACTTCGGTATTTATGACTCCATGCTGCACCTGGCCGCGACGGGTCAGGGATGGATGCAGGATTTCCGCGGCGGAGCTTTCGACCATTTTTCGCCACTGGTGATGCTGCTGGTACCGCTATACTGGATCGTGGATGCTCCCGGGTGGCTGGTGATGGTGCAGGTGGCGGCACTGACGGGGGCGGCACCGCTGCTGTACGCGCTGTCCCGTCGCTATTTTTCACGGCCGGGACCGCCATTGATTTTGACGGCGATGTATCTGTTGAATCCGTATTTTTCCCGGATGGCGCTGTTTGACTTTCACATTGAATGTCTGTTTCCGTTATTTTTCTTCGGTGCGTTTCTGGCCCGGGCACACGGCAGAAGATGGGCCTTTCTGCTGTTGCTGGCGGCGATGCCGCTGATCAAGGAGGATTTCGTAATTCCGCTCGGAGCGGTCGGGCTCTACTGTCTTTCTCGGCAGGGGCAGAAAAAGGACGGGGTATTCCTGCTTGCCGCCGCAGGCTGCTGGACGCTCTTCATCCTGAAAGTCTATTTTCCCTGGATCATGCACAGCGCCTATTGGCATTACGGTCGCTATGAAGTCAGTCCCGATAATCTCGCCGCCATGGTCAGACGCCTGTTTTCTGCCCATGTCCCCGGGGTACTGCTGAGCGTACTGTTGCCATTCGCCCTGCTCCCGGCGGCCAACTGGCGGGGATTTTTTCTGCTCTTTGCTCCGGTTCTCGGCATCCAGCTGATTTCGGGGGCGCCGCACCAGAATCTGCTGGTCAGTCATTATGCGTCGGCGCTGATCGGCGTAACGCCGGTGGCGGCTCTGATCGGAGTGCGGACCTTGCGTGCCGCCGTCCGAAGAAGGAAATGCCGGCTTCAGGTGACGTCCGGAACCGCGTGGCTTTTCGCCTTGCTGCTGGCATTGAGCATCCACATTCTGTGCTGTGACCTGCCGATGACGCGCTATTACTCCTACGTTCCGGGCTGGAATCGCAATCTGCACCCGGGATTTCTCTCGCTGCCGTTGCGCGGCGACTGGTACATGGCCATGCTCGCCGCCGATGCCCAGGCGGCGGAAACCCGGGAAATTCTCCTGAAGATGATTCCGAAACACCTGAGTGTCACGGCTCAGAATGAACCGGGGCCGTTGTTTATCCGCCACCGCCGTGTCTACTCAATTCCGGGACCGCCGGAAGGAAGCGACATATATGTTTTCGACCATGACAATTACACCGGATTCACACCGGTCGCGGACTTGAATGCCTGCCTGATGAATGTCCTTAAAAATCCTGAATATCGACTGGTTTTCCGGCATAACGGCCTGATGGTCCTTGCCCGGAACTCCGTCATTGCTGAATTGAATCTGCCTTCCGTACAAAGGAACTGAACGCCATGAATGCCCCCTGTCTTCATCTGCTGCCGGGGCGTGAAAAATCCCTGCTGCGCCATCATCCCTGGATCTTTTCCGGAGCCGTTCAAACCGTCAGCGGCGATCCCGCCCCCGGCGATACCGTCGAGGTCCGGGATGCCCATCACCGACTGCTGGCGCATGCTGCGTTTTCTCCGGCCTCGCAAATCGTCGGCCGAGTCTGGTCTTTCGATCCGGAAGTCATTATCGACCGTGCTTTCTTTGCCGACCGTATTGCCGCCGCACTGCGGTTACGACGCGCTGTCGGGCTGGACGTGCCGGAAGGCGGCTGCCGCCTCATTGCGTCCGAAGCGGATGGTTTGCCCGGATTGATCGCCGACCGTTACGGTGAATTCGTCGTGTGCCAGATTCTCAGTGCCGGAGCGGAACGGCATCGGCAACTGCTCGCGGAACTGCTGCAGGAAGCCACCAGCTGCCGGGGAGTTTACGAACGGTCCGATGTCTCCATCCGTGCCCGGGAGCAACTGCCGGAACGTACCGGGGTGCTGCTCGGCGAAACTCCGCCAGACACCATCGAAATTCGGGAAAACGGCCTCCGGCTGCTGGTCGACGTCCACCACGGACATAAGACCGGCTTTTATCTCGACCAGCGCGCCAATCGTATGGCAATCGGTCAGGTGGCGGCGGGAAAAAATGTATTGAACTGCTTTGCCTACACCGGCGCATTCGCTGCCGCGGCACTGGCGGGCGGAGCGCGCCATGTCATCAATGTGGACTCTTCCGGCCCGGCTCTGGCATTGGCAGCGGAAAACTGCCGGCTCAATGGATTTGGTCCGGACCGCTGTGAAAATCGTCGTCAGGATGTCTTCGAAGCACTCCGGGAATACCGGGATAAGCAGCAGCGCTTTGACCTGGTCATTCTGGATCCGCCTAAATTCGTGGACAGCAAGGCAGCCCTGCCCCGGGGATGCCGGGCGTATCAGGATATCGCCCGGCTGGGCTTCCAGCTGCTGAATCCCGGTGGAATACTGGCGTCATTCTCCTGCTCCGGTCTGATGACACCGGAGCTTTTCCAGAAAATCACCGCCGATGCCGCGCTGGAAGCCGGCGTAAGCGGCCGTATCGTCCGACGCCTGGAACAGGCCGCCGACCATCCGACCGCATTGGCCATCCCGGAATCCTTCTATTTGAAAGGGCTGCTGGTCCGCATCTGAAAAAGAACCTGTCGCGTTTTCCCGGAAAACGCTTTAACGGCTTTGTACTTCCCCCAGCAACCGGGCCGCAGCCGCGACACAGACCGCACAGGGAATGCCGCTCTGTTTCAGCTCCCGGCAGATTTCCGTACCGAATTCTGCCAGAAAAGCCTGACGGATTGCCTCTCGCTCCGATTCAGATGCAATCAGGCAGGCCGCATGAAGAGCGCCGCAACGCCCTTCGGGAGCGCGCCCACCGCCGCCGGCCCGCAAATTCTCCACAAGATCATCGCGTCCGGCGGCGGCGGCGATGGTTTGAGCACAGTTGTGCGTTTTAGGAACGCGCCCGAAAATCTCTGTCGCCCGTTGCTCAATGTCGTTCATCTTGTCACCCTTCCGCGATATCCGCCGCCAGCTGCCGAATCAAATCCGGCTGGAAATACTGCATGACCACCACATGAGCCAGTTTCCCGTAATAAGCATCTTCGCTGCACGCCATACAGTAACGATGTACCACCTCCTCCCGGGGACGCGGGAAAATGACTGTATTTGACCAGCGGTTGACCAGCGGATGCACACCGCGCGCATCCAGTTCCCGCCGCAGCAAAGCGGTCATGGCCAACACATGTTCCGCCTGTTTCCGGAACCCCTCGCGTCCGGTGGCCGCAATCCGCCAATACAGTTTCAGCGGATCGAAGCCACTGCGGGAACAGCTGATCGTCGGAATCACTCCGTTCAGATACGGCACCGGAATCGACTGCAGATCGTCCAGAATCTCCTTCCGACAGATGAAAACTCCCGCCGGTTCGTTCAACGCCAGAAATTTATGTCCGGATACCGCCAGCGAATCGAAATGCATCGCCGCAGCATCCACCACCTCCCGCGCTTCCGGATCGTCCAGATACGGCAGATAGCCCCCGAACAACGCTACGTCCAGATGCCGGTAGACCGCCACCGGCCGAACCTCCCGTAATACCGCATCGATCGCCTTCTGGTCATCAATCGCACCTTTGAAAGTCCCGCCGATGGCAATCGCCACCAGCGCCGGGCGCGACGGATCCAGACGGCGACGCAGATCTTCGGTATCCATCGTTCCGTCGGCGTGGGCCCGGATTACACGTGTCTCAAGATTCTGAATGTCGCCCAGTTTCCTGACGGAATAGTGCGCCTCCTCAGACACATACAGAATCGGCGGCAGCGGTGAACGCGCCGCCAGCGCCTTGCGTCCGAAATAAACCCCGTGCATATTCCCATCGGTGCCGCCATTGGTCACCACCCCCCAGTGCCCGCCGCGAAAACCGAATCCGTCCGCCAGAAAATCAATCGCCTTTCGCTCAAACTCATCCGTATTGAGCATATCCCATTCTGTCTTGTAGGGGTCGCCGACATTGATCAGCGTCACATCCTGCAAGCCGGTTTCCAGCAGCCACTCGTAAAATCCCTTCAGGCAGACGTCCTGGTCAAAGGGATACCCCATTTGCAGAAAACGACGCGTCACAAGTTCCCGGGCACAGGCGTTCAGCCGCGCCATCTCCGGCGCCCCGGGACGCGCGTGACGTCCGCTCCGCTCTGTTTCTTCCAGATATTCTTCCATTTTGAGTCAATATCACTGAATCTACCTATTCCAACCACAACCATCCGGGAGGTATTCACTGCCCGGCTGGCGGTCTCTTCTGCGTACTTCATCCCCGGCAATTGGGCAGAAATGCTCCCATTTTTTTCAGGCGCCGCTGGAGATCACCGATGGGAATGCCCCGAACATCTCCTTCCTGCCCCACCGCCATTGCCGCAGCCATGCCGGCCGCCTGTCCCGTGATGTAGCATCCCGGCATCACTCGAATCGACGCCTGCACATAACGATCGCAGCTCACACACCGTCCCGCCACCAGCAAATTCCGGCAGTCCGCCGCGATCAGACTCCGGTAGGGGATGCCGTAGCTCTCGCCGCGATCATAATGCATTCCGAAATTCAAGCGCTTGAATTCCTCCTGATCCGCCGCCGAGGTGGATGCGGGGTGAATATCGATGCCGTAACAATAGCGTCCGATTTCATCATCAAAGACCCGCCGCGCCTTGTAATCCTCCAGATTGAGCACGTAATCCCCGACCACCCGCCGCGATTCCCGAATCCCCGGCAAAGCAGCCGTGAAAGTCAGCTCCACCTGTTCGTAACCGGTGATGTATTCCCGGTAATAGCGCTGAAATTCCACCATCTGACGCCGCCCTTCCACCAGACCGGCAGTCACCGATTTCTCATCCAGCGGATCCAGCCCGAAGAGGTGCCCCATATTTCCTCCTCCGAGGTGAGTCCCCGTCGGAGTAATGCCGGTGTGATGCGGATCGTTATGGCGGAAAATACCGTCCGCAAACGCCTTGAAAAGAATCTCCCGCGGCTTGTCCCCGGACGCCCGGAACCGCTCCCAGTCGATCCCGCCCCAGCCGGAACAAAGCGTCGATGGCATCACCACGCCGTTTTCATCGCCCTTTTCCGTCCGGTTTCCGGCATAAGCCGCCAGATCGCCGTCTCCCGTACCGTCCACAAACACCCGCGCACCGATGGCAAACAATCCGCTCTTGGCGTGAAATACCGCCGCCGTAACCCTGCCGTCCTCCGTCTCCGCCGCAATGAGTTCGGTCATCAGAGAAAAATCCACCCCCGCACGCTCCAGCAGATCATCGTAAATCCGCTTCAGCCGTTCACCGTTGATGAAATCGGGATTGTTGTTTATTACGCCTTCGGCAGCATGTCGATCACGCACTTCACGGCCGAAACCGTCCGCACAGAAGTCCACGCCGTTTCCGAACGTCATATACATCGGCACCCCGCCGGCTGTGCCCAGTCCCCCCAGGCAGCTGTGCGCTTCCGCCAGAAACACCCTTGCCCCCTGTCGCGCGGCAACGACCGCCGCCGCCACGCCGGCCGGACCGCCGCCGACGACGCAGACATCGTAAGTGTCGCGAATAGTGATTTCCCGTTGAAACAACATGATGCGACTCTCCTTTTTTTAGCTGTTTTTGCATCGTTTCTTTATAATATACGCTCGCAAGCCAAAGGAGCAACCACCGGGTTTCACGGGAACTCTACTTTTTTGCGAATCAGGCGCCGAAACCGCCCCCTTCCCGCGATAAAAACGGTAAAAACACCCCTCCCACCACCGAACGCGCCCGGAACCCCTGTTCCAGACCATCCGTCACTCCATACCAGTCACCAAACGGAATCCGACTCGGCGTTTCATCAAGGAAACGATACAAGGGGGCTATCAGATGCTCGAAGTCTATGCGCTCCCGCGCCAGCGACGCTGCCCAGACCACCCAGTCCGCCTTGGTATAAGGTTTCCGGTTGTCCAGCGGTACACCGTAGCGCAGAATCCGCCCCAGATACGACCGCACTTCCGCAGCGGCCAGCTCCTCCGGAAACAGATTCAAGCCCAGCAGCCGGTCCCAGACCAGGTTGTATTTGAGGCTCCAGCTGTCCGCCGCGCCGAAAGCCAGCACGGTATGTCCGTTCACGGCGGCCCGAACCAGCCATTCCGCTGCCAATTCCCGGGCCCGGTTCAGAAACGTCGCAGCCTCTTCATGCAGCCCCCGTTTTTCACACAACTGTGCAAAAGCACCGATGCCGAGAATCCCCTTGATCGCCAGATTGGCATTCCCCGCCAGATGCCCGGCAAAATCGTCGGTGCACAACTGCCGCTCCAACTCCAGACCGGTCCGCGACAGGTAAGTCGCCCAACGCCGCAGCAGCCGCCACTCTTCCGCCGTGAATGTCGTATCGGGTTCGGCCCGGACCACCGCCCCCGCCATCAGCAGCATGTTGCCGCACTCCTCCACCGGCATCTGATATTCCAGCTGATTATCGCCGTACAACTGTCCGTTGGCCAGAGGATAGCGGCCGACATCATGCGGTGCGAATTCGTACTGCCAGGCCGGCCTTGAGGCATAGCGGAAAATCGGCCGCATCATTCCCCGCACCAGTTCCGGACAGAAGCGCAGAAAGAGCGGCATGGAAGGATAACTCACATCCACCGTGCCGATAAAGCCGCCACTGAAATTTTCCTTGGAGAAAAACAGCAGTTCGCCGTTTTCATCGTAAACCATCTTATGCGCGGCAAATGCCTGACGCCAGGCCAGCGCGCAGATCGCGGCATATTTTTCCCCGCCAATCGCCTCCGCCTCAGCGATCAGTTCCGCATCCAGACGGTCGCAGCTTGCGGCAAGTCCTTCGTACTCCGCCGTCGCCGCCTCCAGCATCCGCCGGAAATCCGGTTCTTCCCGGCGCCAGGCAGCCACCAGCCGGGCGCCGAAATATTCAATCGCCAGCACGTCATCGTAAGCTATTACGGAAAATGATTTTCGTTCCCTTCCATCAACCAGCCCGAAATCCTGATAACAGGCCATCACCGGCAGCCTCCGCGATACCGCGTCCATCCCCGGCAGTTCATCCGCCACCGGCAAATCCTCACCGGTGGCAAAACGCTGCCGCAGCTCCGCCGTACCGATCACGGCCCGACTTTCCGCCGGAGCACTCAGCCAGATCCGCCCCCAGTCGATCCGCACGTCGTCGCCGGAACGCCACAACGGTCGTTGTTCCCGGTTGCCGAAGGAGAGCGCCGCCCGACCACCGATGTTCTCACGCCGGCCGTTCACCGCCTCGGTCCCGTCGTTGACACACAGCTCCGCCGATACGTCGAAATACAATTCCACCCGGTGTTTCCGCCCGTCTTCAGCCGCCACCGTCCACTCCACATAGGAGACCGGACGCATCGTCGCCTGCCGGTCGTCCGGTAGAAACGGCGTCCGGAAATCCAGCGTCAACCGCACGCCGGCGGCGTAAAATTCATAATGGGTCGTCAAGGGCCGTACTTCCAGAACTCGCTGTTCCATCCCCATCGGCTGTTGCGTATTGCAGTTGCGGCTGTTTCTCAAATCCGGCTTCAGCAGTCCCATCACCCGCCAGGGTACACCATCGATCCGCAGCATCAGATTCAACGCATTCGGAATCCCACTCCAGTGACAGGGATCGGAGTCAAACAGTCGATCCGCCATCGACCAGACGCTGAAATAGGGATCCACCGTCAACAACGGCACGGCGGGAGGGCGGAAAGGTTTCTTCATCATCGTCCCATTCTCCTTGCTGTTTCTCTTCCGGCATGCCAATCGTCACGGAGTCGGCCAACTGCCCGGAAAAATTGTCATGGTTCAGATTTGAACTAAAAAAAGGTTTTTATATATTATAAGAAAGAATTGTCGCTTTTTGAATGATAAAATATGCAAAAAAATATATAAAACGAACATGCAGGAAGAAATCTTCATTCCCCCGCCGCCACCAGTCGACTGGCCGTTGCGTCTGGAACTGGCCGGAATCAGCTATTGCGACGGCAGTTATCGGATCAGCCGCCGGAATACCCCTACCTGTGTGCTCGAATATGTCGTCTCCGGACGCGGTGTCGTGGAAATCGACGGAGAAATCACCCGGCCCGAAACCGGCGATCTGTATCTGATCCCCTCCTATACGGAAAATCATTACCATTCCGATGCGACAAATCCATGGATCAAATACTGGTTCAACGTCAGCGGCCCCATGGCGGATGCGCTGTTCGATCTCTATCGGCTGCGGCGACGGACTCTGGTACACCATTTCCGGAGACCGGAACTCTTCCGGGAAGGTCTGCGGGAACTATACCGCCATCCGAATGAAGCTCATCTCCGAATCATGCCCCGGCTGCTGATGGAAATTACCGCAACAGCGGCGGGCCAACTGGCAGAACAGACCCCTTCCGGCCACACGCCGGCAGGCCTGATCATGCGGGAACTTCTGGAAAAACACCTGCACTCCCCCGCGCCGTCAGCAGCGGAACTGGGCCGGGCCATCCGCCGTTCCCCGACTCAGGCCATCCGAATCTTCCGGAAGGAGTTCGGCAGCACACCGCGCCAATATCTGCTCAACCGGAAAATGGAGGTGGCCATGCAGCTGCTGCGCCACTCCAGTCACGGACTCAAGGAAATTGCGGATATTCTGGGTTTTGCTGGCGAATATCATTTTGCGGCATTGTTCAAACGCAAAAAAGGCATCCCTCCAGGCCGCTTCCGCACCGGTTCCCCCTCCATTCCCCTTGCGGATCAGGCTTCTTGCGACGGCACAGCTTTAGGCAAAAATACGTAAAAAGCCGTCCCTACGCCCGGGCGACTGAATACCTGCACCCAGCCATGGTGACTGGTAACGGTGCCGTATACCATGGCCAATCCCATCCCCGTTCCCTGTCCCACCGGCTTGGTGGTGAAAAACGGCTCAAAGACTTTCCGCAACGTATCAGCATCCATCCCATGGCCATTGTCCCGCACAATCAGACAGTAGAAATCATGCAGCTGAAAATCTTTCTGCATCTCCGGCGGCGGTTCTACTTTCTCCCCGCATGCAGCTGCTTCGCACAAAATCAACTCCAGCAGCCGCTGTCCGGAATTCCGCTCGGTGGCATCGCGTGCATTCAGCATCAGATTCAACAGCACCTGCTGAAGCTGAATCCGGTCCCCGCTCACGATCATCGGGACGGCGGGAGGTTGAAATTCGATATCCAGCCCGGTTTGACTTTTGGGCAGCATCATACCGATGCTGTTTTCCGCCAGTTCCCGCAAATCCAGATCGGTAATCTGATATTTCCCCTTACGGGCAAAGCCCAGCAGCTGCCCGGTCAAACGCCCTGACTGCTCGGCAATTTCCGCGATCTTCCCCAGATGGCGCGCCACCTCCGGATCGCTTGGCGCATGCATGTAATTGATGACGTCGATATGCCCGAGAATCGCGTGAATGTGATTGTTGAAGTCATGGGCAATCCCCCCTGCCAGCTGTCCCAGCGACTCAATCCGCTGCGCATGGGCTAATTGTTCGCTCAGACGTTCACGTTCCTTTTCCAACCGCGCCTCTTCCGTTACGTCACGCCCGATCAACACCAGCACCGGACGAGCCTTCAGCCGCTGCAGCGACAGGGAACAGGAAATCAGTCGTTCCCGTTCCGGCCGCGGGCCCCCCAGCAGCACCTGAAACCGTGATACCCCCTTTTCCGGCGACAGATGCTCCCCGTCCTCGGAAAGGGCCGGATGAAACAACGTTCCGTCCGGATTGCGCATCCATTGGAAAAACTTCATACCGATCATCTCCGACGGCGATTCCATATGCAATGTCCGGGCCGCTGCCAGGTTTGCATCCAACACCCGGCCCTCGGGATTAAGCAGCACAATCAGTTCACTGGCATTACGCAGCACCTGCTGATAGCGTCCTTCCCACTCCCGCAGGCTCTCTTCAAGCAGTTTGGAACGGCCATAGCCCCCAAAGAAGGCAAAGATGATATCCAGTGTACTGCGGCCATGCGGTTCCGCTTCGCTTTCGATTTTCCTCAGGTATATCGTCAGCAACATGCTCAGCCACAGCGTGGCGGCAGCCCGTGCGAGAAAAGCGCCGGTCAGAAATTCAAACTGATTCGGCCGGTTCCAGTACAAAACCGTCACATACAGCAGCGAATCTGCAATCTGGGTAAAAGCCAGCGCTCCCAGCACACAGAAAAATAACCGACAATGCGCCGTTTTCAACCGCGTGAAAATAATCGGCAACATGAATAAATCCAGCAGATGTGCCAGCACCAGTGCCACCATCGAGCGGCGGCTTTCCTTCAAAAGAAAATCCAGCGCCTCCGCTGCCAATCCGGATGAAATCGAATATCCGGTCCAGGAACATTGCAGCCGGGTGATTTCTCCCAGATACAGAAAAAGCCCGAAAAGCACCAATGAACCGATAATCAGCCGCTGCGCAGCCAGAGTTCCTTCGGTAATATACACCAGCAGCAACGCCGCCAGATACGGCAGGAACAAAACGGTCGGCCCAATCTGAAAATCCAGCGTTCCTACCAGCACCGCCCGGAAATCAGCCGCACAAACCAGCTGTGCAAACAAAAACAGCAGTCCCAGCGACAGATAAAACGACGCCGACCCGATTACCTTGCGCTGACTATGCAGCAGACCGAGTCCGACGAATACAAACGTCATCTCCAGCAAAGCCAGCAAAATCGCGTAAAACCAGTCCACCCCGTCTCTCTGCTCCCTGCATCTCAGTTCCGCGATTCTCCGATCCCCCTGAGGACAATCTCGGCGCCCGCCGGAACACGCTGTTTTTTACAAATACGCCCCGAATGCGCGCAGCTTCTCCCGTCCCGCCACGCCGTCCAATTTCGTCGGCATCGTCCCCGCCGTCACTGCCATCGCCGCGGCCATCCCCGCCGCTTGTCCAATCGAACAGACCGGCGGCATCACCCGCATGGAACTGTGCAGCGCATGATCCACGGAAATACAACGGCTTCCGATCAGGAGATTGTCGCATCCTTCCGCTACAATGCAGCCATAGGGAATTTCGTACCAGTCGTCCGGCGGCAACCGACGGATCATCGTACCGGAACCCTTCGGATTGTGAATGTCCACGTCATAACTCACCCGGGCAATCGCATCCGGAAATTTCTCCGCCCGGTCAAACGCCGTTACCGTCAAATAACGTCGTCCCCGAATCCGACGCGATTCCCGCACCCCGATATGATGCGCGATCGAATGTACCGCGGCCCGTTCGAACCCCGGTACATATTCCCGCAGAAAGGCCAGGTATTCCCGCAGCTGCCGTCGCGCGTCGATTTCCGCCTCCGACAACTCCCGCGCGTTCAACGCGCTCTTCAACACAACCCGGGTAGTGTTAAAATGCATCACATCCGGCTCCAGATCCTCAAACATCAATACGTTTTCCCGCAGACACCGGATTTTTCCATCCGCCTTTGCCCGGTCGTACAGGGCGTTGACCTCCGCCCGCGACGGCATCCGGGACCGATCCACTCCGCTTAATTTGAAACACAGCGTCATCGGCTGGCAGTTTCCCTCTTCGTCACCATATTCAAAAGGCACTCCCGCCAATGCCGCCAGATCCCCGTCACCGGTTCCATCCACAAATACTTTGCCGCGCACTGCGCTCAACCCGTCTTTACCGGACAGAATGACTTCGGTAAGCCGTTCTTCCGTGCGTCGGACGTCAAACAATGTATGATGGTACATCATCCGTACACCGGCAGCAAGGCAAAGGTCTTCCACCGCCAGCATGGCCAGATTTTTGGAAATCATACGTTCGCTGCTGTTTTCCACACGATTTTCTGCGTGCGGCGCCACTTTGCCCGGCAGATACCGGCGCATGGCGTCAATCCACTCCCCGTAAAGCGGTCGATCCAGCGGCAGACCATGAGAATGACTGCACATGAACGGAGTCACCTCCCCCACCGACGCCATCCCACCGGCAAAACCATAACGCTCGATCAATACGACGTCCGCCCCGTTGCGCGCAGCTGTCACAGCCGCAGCGAATCCTCCCGGCCCGGCGCCACACACCACCACATCCGCTTCCGCCGTCACGGGAACTTCCCGCTTCAGCTCGTAAGGAATCGACTCACTCATTTTTCCCGTTTGCCTCCTGTTGGACGCACGTCTTCTGCAACACCAACGCAGTTCGACAGGGCAAATACAACCGCACCGCCTGGTGGGACCTGCCCTGCCCGTCCGGCACCGCGGAAGTCCCATAGGTCATCGCGCAGTCAATCCGGTCAAAACCGCCGAAAGCCCCGGCATCACTGCTCAAAACAATCCGATAGTTCCCGGGCGGAAACTCCAATTCACAATCAGCAAAAGAATCCGTCGGATGAAAATTAAATACGAAAAAATATCCCGCCCGCTCAAAAGCTAGAATTTTGCGCCCCTCATCACAAACCATCCGTTGCGGCGCACAGTCGTAGAAATCCCCCTTCCCCCGCAGCAGCGCCAGCATCGCCCGGTCAAACGCCTCCAGCTGTCCGTAACGCAGCGTTTCGTCCTCCGCCAGAGACCACTGCCGTCGGGCGTAGGCATACGACCACCCGTTCCCTTCCCGCGGGAAATCAATCCACTCCGGATGTCCGAATTCGTTCCCCATGAAATTCAAATAGCCATGCCCCGCCGTCGCCGCCGTCGCCAGGCGCGTCATCTTATGCAGCGCCACCGCCCGATCCACCCGGCCATCGCCGGAATCACGGCGCATGGCATCGTACATCGCCGCCCCCGCCAGACGGAAAATCGCCGTCTGACCGCCAACAATGGCCTGATCATGACATTCCACATAGCTGACCGTTCGCTCATCCGGGCGCCGATTGGTCAATTCGTAGTACATATACCCCATGTTCCACGCCTCGTCCGGCTGATCGAACAGCTTGAACCACATATCGGTCACGCCCATCGCCATACGGTAATCAAACCCCACGCCCCCCTCCCGAAGCGGTACGGCCAATCCGGGCATGCCGCTGACGTCCTCCGCCACCGTCATGGCATCGGAGCGCACGGCATGAATCACCTCGTTTGCCAAAGAAAGATACGTCAATGCCTCTTCATCCACCTCATCCCCGAAATAATCAGCATACCCGGCAAAAGCCCGCCCCAATCCGTGGTGCCGGTACAGCATACTGGTCACGCCATCGAACCGGTACCCATCCACCCGATATTCGTCCAGCCAGAAACGGCAGTTGGAAAGCAGAAAATGCAACACTTCCGTCTTTCCGTAATCGAAGCAAAGCGAATCCCACGCCCGGTGCTCCCCCCGCTCCCCGGCGTGAAAATAAGTGCTGCGTTCGCCATCGAATCGCCCCAGTCCTTCCACCTCGTTACGTACCGCGTGGGAATGCACCAGATCCATAATCACCCGCAACCCCAGCCCGTGTGCCGCATCCACCAGTTCCCGGAAATCATCCGGCGTTCCGAAACGTCCTGCTATGGAAAAAAAGTTGGCGACATGATACCCAAACGAACCGTAATACGGATGCCCCATGATTGCCATCAACTGTACCGTATTATAACCGGACCGGGCAATGCGAGGAAGCACCTTTTCCCGGTATTCGCGAAACGTCCCGACTCCGGCCCGCTCCTGGGCCATGCCGACATGCGACTCGTAAATCAACGGCGCCGGAAACGACGCCGGTGACTCATAACGGAACCGGTACGGCTGTTCCGGTCGCCAGACCCGCGCAGAAAAAATGCCGCTCTGTTCGTCCTGCACCACATAACGCGCATAACTCGGCAGCCGTTCCCCCCTTCCCCCCGGCCACTCCATCAACAGCCGGTAATGCATCCCATGCCATAACCGTTCCGCACTCAGTCGAATCTCCCACTCGCCCCGATTATTCAACCGACGCAGTGCAAAGTCCGGCAATGCCTTCCATCCGGACATCTCGCCGATCAGCGTAATCGCCTCGGCATGGGGTGCCCACTCTCGGAACACCCACTCCCCGTCCCGGAAATGTAATCCGTAATATTCATGTCCGGAAGCAAATTCCGCCAGCGTCTCCGGCCCCCCGCGCAACAGCCGCCTTCGAACGGCTGCCACCGCCAGACGGCGACGTTCCAGTTCGCCGGCATAAGGTGCCAGATATGGGTCCCGTCCAAAAGGTTCCGGCCGATTGTCGCGTGTCGGAAATTTCATACCTCTCCTCACGGCAGCAGCGGGCGGTCCAGCATGGATTCATAAATCCGGATATAGGCCTCCGCCGTCACATCGTGGTTGAACCGTTCTCGCGCCTGCCGCATCACCCGCTGTAAAACCGGAACTTTGACCTCGGCCGGCAGATCATAAAAACGCATGGCTTCATCCATCGCCCAGAACAACCCGCCGGAATCATACGTTTCAAACCGGAATCCATTCCCGGTTCCCGCAGCCAAATTCAGCGGCTCCACCGTATCGTGCAGCCCGCCGGTATCATGCACCACCGGCAGCGTACCGTAATATTGCCCGTTCATCTGCGGCAATCCGCATGGTTCAAACCGCGACGGCACCAGAATGAAATCCGCACCGGCAAACCCCAGATGCGACAATTCCTCGTCAAAATCCCGCACAACCACCCGGCCACGCAAATCATGAAATGCCGCAATCTGCTGAAACACCGGCTGATAACTGCCGTTTGCCACAATCGCAATCTGCAGATTCCGGGAATAATATTTGCTGACCACGTCAAAGAGAATTTCCGCCAGCAGCTGGCATCCTTTCTGCAATGGATCCAGCCGCGACGGCCAGAAGAAGATCGGCGCCTCCGGACATACCTCCAGCCCCAGGCGTTGCTGCAGCAGTGCCTTGTTCGCCGCCTTCCCCTCCACCACGGTTTCCGGCGTATAACGATGGGTCAGATAAGGATCCTTTTCCGGATCCAGCGATTCATCCGGCGCATTGAGAATCCCGCTGGCACAACCGGCATGAGCCTTGGCAGCGATTTCCCGGCGGATCTGATCCGGAATGAAATCATGCCGCCCCTCCACAATCTCCCGCAGAAACGTCGGACTGACCGTATTGATGAAATGCGCCGCAAAAATCCCACTGGTCAAAAAATCCACCGGATTCGTGGACCGGCTTTCCTCATAATTATAGGGAATCCGCTGGTAATAGAGATACTTCCAGAATTCCGCCGCATCAATTCCACGATCCTCGATACGATCCAGCGTACTCTTCTGGGTATGAATATTATGCACGGTGAACAAACAGGGAATTTCCATCCGGCGCGCCATGGCCGGAATCAATCCCGTCATCCAGTCGTTGCAGTGAATCAGGTCCGGGCGCACATGCGGGATAATATTGTTCAGCACCTCTCGTTGAAAGGCCATCGCCGAAAGAAAGCTGTCATCGTCATAACTGCCGTAGACCGAGTCCCGGTAATAGAAAATCCGATCCTCCGCCAGATGCACCCTGCCGGTAGACAGATTGCTGAGATAGACCCGCAACTCGTTGCTGATCAGCTTTCCGACATCCACATGAAACATGCGCCGATAGTGCGGCAACGCCACATGCACATCCGCGCCCTGACGAAACAACGCCGCCACCAGTGACGCCGATACGTCGGCCAGTCCCCCCGCCTTGGCTTTGAGAGCATTGGCCATATTGCCCATGCCCTCCGGCAGATAGGTGATCTCCGGCGTAACAATCAAAATGCGCGGTTTCTTCTTGGACGACTTTCCCATTCGACATCTCCTTTCCGCGCCGCCGGTCCCCCGCTGTCGGACCGGTCACGGCCGGCAGCGGGTTTCCGTCCGCGGTTGCACCTCAATCCTTCGGCCAGCACATAAATCCGGGTACGCTGTTATCCCATTCATGGCCGCTCGGAGTAATCCGCGCCGTCAAACCGAAACGTCCGGCGGTATTGCAGGCCAGTTCACATTCATACCGGTAATTGCCGTTGCCGAGATCTTCCGCCAACTGCATCGGTTCCGCTTTGCCACGGATGATCTCATTATGAATATTGACCTGTCCGTAATAGGTTTCCACCTCGACTTCTTCCGGACGCAATTCTCCCAGGCCGGCTTTGACGGAGAGCCGGAACCGGTCTCCCACATGGATATCGTCCAGCACCATCGACACCTCCGGACGCTCCACGTAAAGTTTGTCGAAATTATTCACCAGACGCCATTTGCGTTCCACCAGCGCCTTGGCTTCGGCAGCATCATTCGCCAGCAGCCGCTGATAGTCATCGCGGGCAGGACGATAATACTTTTCCTCGTATTCCCGTACCATCCGGGCACTGGAGAAATGACCGAGCGCCATAACGATCGACTCCTTCATCCGCCGGATCCAGCGTTGCGGCAGATCGCCGCCACCTCGTTCGTAGAAGCAGGGAATGATTTCGTTCTCCAGCAGGCCGAAGAGCGCCTGAGCTTCGTAATTATCGACATCCTCGGTATCGGTGTAATTTTCGTTATTGGGAATGGCCCAGCCGCATTCGGGGGTATAAGCCTCGGCCCACCAGCCGTCGAGAATGCTGCAGTTGATTACACCGTTGATGGCCGCCTTCATTCCGGAAGTCCCGCTGGCCTCCTGCGGACGACGTGGCGTATTGAGCCAGACGTCCACTCCCTGCACCAGCGAGCGCGCCAGCGCAATGTCGTAATCCTCCAGAAACACCAGACGGTCCTGCACCCCGTGCTGCCGGGCAAACTGAACCAGTTCCTGGATCAGGCGCTTTCCGCCTTCATCAGCCGGGTGTGCTTTGCCGGAAAAGACGAACTGGACCGGATGCTGTTTGTTTTTCAGCAAAGCCACCAGGCGGTCGGGATAACGCAGCAGCAACGTACCGCGCTTGTATGTGGCGAACCGCCGCGCAAAACCGATGGTCAGCACATCGGGATCCAGCAGTGTCTTCCCATTGACATTGCCTTGTCCGATGTCGGCAGCAAAGGCGGAACTGTGCTGTACGACGTGCCGGGCTTTGCGGATCATCGACTGCCGGCACAGTTCATGCGCCATCCACAATTCTTCATCGGGGATGTTGAACACCGCCTGGCAAAGTTGTGCCGGATCCGGATTCTGCAGCCAGCGGGCATTCAGGTAACGGTCGAAAATCACCCGAATCCGAGGCGAGATCCAGGAGGGGATATGCACCCCGTTCGTAATATGTCCGATCGGAATTTCCGCAACAGACCGCTGCGGCCAGAGCATTTTCCACATTTCCCGGGCCACTTCGCCGTGCAGCCGGCTGACGCCGTTGCTGTAGTTGGCCATGCGCAACCCGAGCACCGTCATGGACATTTCGGTACTATGGTCGCGTTCGCTGATCGGCACGCCCCAGCGGATGATACGGTCCACATCCATTTGCGCATTCCGGGCGTAGGTTTCGAGGTAAGGCCGCACTAACGCTATATCAAAGACTTCATTACCCGCCGGCACCGGGGTGTGAGTGGTGAAAACATTGGTTCGCCACACGATTTCCAATGCGGTTTCCGGATCAAGCCCTTTCTGCACGAGTTCTTCCAGCCGGGCCAATGACATGAAGGCCGCATGTCCTTCGTTCATGTGGCAGACCGCCGGCGTGCAGCCAAGTGCAACCAGGGCTTTGTAACCGCCGATGCCGAGCAGCAGTTCCTGATGCAACCGCATGCGGCGGTCTCCTCCGTACAGCCGCCAGGTGACTTCGCGCAGTTCAGGCGGATTCTGAGGAATCTCCGTATCCAGCAACACCAGGGGGATATTCCCCACCCACAGAATCCAGACCGCGGCGAAGAGATCCCGGTCGATCAGCTTAATGCTGATGGTTACGCTCCGTCCCTGGGCATCCCGCGCGCGTACCAGAGGCATATTATGGATTTCGTTTTCGGGATAACGTTCGATCTGCCAGCCATTGCGATCCAGCATCTGCCGGAAATACCCCTGCCGGTACAGCAGTCCGACCGCCACCAGCGGCAGTTTCATATCCGACGCGGCTTTCAGATGGTCTCCGGACAACACTCCAAGCCCGCCGGAAAAAATCCGCACGCTTTCATGAATGCCGAATTCCATCGAAAAATAGGCGATCCGCCGATCAGCAAAATTTTCCTTCTCCGGCATGGTTCGTTCAAATTCCGCCTGCACCGTGCGCAGCTGCCGCAGATAAGCGGAATCCCGTGCCAGCTCCTCCAGGCGACTCTGCGACACCTGCATCAGAAAACGACGACTGTTGCCCTCCACCTCCCGCCACAAATTCGGGTTGATGCGAACAAAAAGTTCAATCGCAAGCGGATGCCAGCACCACCACATATTGTAGGAAAGCCGTTCCAGAAATTTCAGCTCGGCGGGAATGCGTGGAGCCACATTGAATAACTTAACACTCATAATGATGTCCCTCGGGTTCAAAAATACTGCCTCTGTCATAAAAAAACGGCGCCACGCCGGATTTCCGACGATGGCGCCGTCCGCGCATCTTCACCGCATGCTCCGAATGCCGCCGTCCGACGTTCTTCCGGCAGCGTCCGTGCTCCGGGAACGAATCACTTCGCTTCCACCTTCAACACGCTGTTCAGCGTACCGAGATCATTGGAAGCAAAACAGGGATTCGCTTCATCTATACGCCAGTCGCCATCCACTACGAATTTATATTCGTACTCTCCAGGAGGCAACATCAGACAGCCGCGATAAATCCCGTCCCCTTTACGGTCCACCAGCGGTTTGGCATCGGGATCCCAGTCATTGAAGGAACCGGCCACTGAAACGTGCTTGCCCACACCGGCGTCGATGACGAATTCCACCCGTCTGCGCACCGTTGTTCCGCCGGCGGCATCTCTGGTGTTCTGTTTTTTTTCCTTCTTCTCCATGATACTCCCCCTTTTGCTACTGGGGCCCTGTCCGGCGGCCCCGTCATGTCCGGAGATAATATAATGCAGGAAGAAGTAAAATTCCAGTCGGAAGCATTTTTACATAGCGGGAAAGTGCTAACACACATCCAACATGACGGAACTCCCGTAATTGCTCAGGGTTCCGCAAAGGGAAAGGTTCCGGGCCCGGGACTCGGGAGAATGAATGCGTCGCAGCAATTCCTCCATCGCCAGCCGCCCCAGCTCACGCCAGTCGAACGTGACGGTGGGAAATACCGGATAATCCGGATTGATCTGGTGCTTTCCATCCGCTGACAGTACCGGAAAATCCTGTTCCAATCGTCGCCCGGTTCTTTCGCAATAAGCACAGGAGGCATAATTGAACCAATCGTCAGAAGTAAAAAAATACCCGCATCCCGGTTGGAAATCATAATTAGCCGGGGAAATCACATCCACAAATTCCGCCCGGCCCCCCAGATCATTCCAGGCTTGAAAAAACAACCGTCCCCGCTGCCGGTAAATCGGCTTGGGACTGGAAAAAAGCACCACTCGGTTCACGCCGCGGTTAAGAAAATAGTCCACCGCCTTCTTCGCCGTATCATACAAATCGGCATTGACCGTTGACAAACGCCCTCCATAGGAGTTGAGCATCAGCATTCCCACGGCCGGGCATGCGGATTCGAAATCCGCCAGATACCAGTCATACGCACTCAGCAGCAACATTCCGTCGCATTGGCGGCTGGCTTCTCTGAAAAAATCCGTTGAAACAAACCCGCAATGCCGATCCACCACCGACAATTCAAATCCCGCCGGTTCACCGACATCCCGGGCCCCGAGCAACGCATGATACATCATGCCACCGCCTGCCGGATTGGCTGACGTCTCCATGAAAACGAAAATCTGCCGCCCACCGTCATTGCGCCGGAGCGGACTGCGGCGGACAAAGAACCCGTGATTGGGCTTCTGCTCCAGCACACCGTTCTCACACAGCCGTTCGAATGCCCGGTAGGTTGTACCGTAGCTTAACTTGAACTTCGCAGCAAACCGTCGGACGGAAGGCAACACTTCGCCCGGCGAATATTCCCCGGCCAGAATGCGCGATTCTATATAATCCAGCAACCTGGTCGTTGATATCGGACTGCGCCCCACTGTTGAAACAAACCCCTCATCGCTTAAGGAAAGAATCGGAAGACAACCGGCGTTTCCACTCCGATCGTCATTCCGTTCCAGCCCATCATCATGTATGGTTACCGGCGTTCAGAACTTTTCTCCTGCGGGGCGCCGGCTGATGATGCGGCCTCCCGGGATTTATCTGCAGCACCATCCGCATTCAGACGGGTGATTTTCAAATTATCGAACCACAGTCTGGTACGGAAAGTACGGAACCCGAACCAGCCACCTTCCAGCGGCTGTTCATCTTTGGCAGAAAGCAGCTCCTTGCCATCCAGGAGGAAGCGCAGGACGCCATTCTGCCGGATCAGCGTAATATGATATACGGTATCGACCCGATTTTCTCCCGCATAGGTTTCCCGCAGCAGCCGGAAACCTGGGCAGCGCCGGATCCGAATCCGGGCATTCTCCTTGTTCTCACTGGCATTCAAAAAAGTGAAAATATAACCGTTCAGAGGATGATAATCCGCATAATCGGCATATTTCCGCGTCTGCGTGGATGCCTCCGGTGAACTGCCGTCCGGCATGGAATAGAACAAAAAGAAATTGATATTGTTAGTACCGGTCACTGAATTTTCGACGCACACGTCAAAATCAACGCGCACATCCCCGTCGATCCGGGTCCGATTCCAAACCGTGCAGACACCTCCGTTGAGTCCCCCCTTGATAAACTCTTCCGGGTCGGCGTCAATATGCAACCTTCCATCCCGAATCGCCACGGAACGACCGCCTTCAACATACCAGTCGCCGGAATCGCGGTCGAATGAATCGGAATACAGACATTCCGCACCGGCGGAAATCGCCGCAGCACCCGCCAGCCCGAGCAGAATTTTTCGAACCATGTTCAACTCGTTCCTTTCTCGTCTTCAACTCTGTCTCCGAAAAAATACACCGCGATCCGACATCATGCAACCCGAACTTCAGCGCATGGAAACCGGAATATTCGGCTCCGTCGGGAACCATTCATACCACTTGTCTCGATATTCTTTATAGTTCCGGGAAGCAGCGTGTCCATCCAGATACACAGCATTGATTTTACCGCCATGGTAATCCGCCAGCGCCGGCACATCGAAATATTTATTCACCTCAGCATTCGCCGCAGTATCGCCAGAAGTGGCCCCTTTCGATGGAAAAATAGTCCAAGCATAAGCCGTTCCTGCCAGTTTTTCGGTTTTGCCGCCCACATGCCAGTAGTAGTAAAACGGCGCAGCACTGTCGATCATATGAATCTTCGAAGAAGCAGCCTTCACTTTGGAGAGTTTCACTCCGGAATAAATATCTCCCTTGCGTTTCGGATCCGAACTCGGAAAATAACCGCAACGGCAATTGACGGCATAGCCGATCGCCACGGCTTCCCGCTGCATGGCAGGACACCTCAACGCACTACCGGGTTTGACACGGGTCTGTCCGCCACCAAGCGACTTGGCAAATTCCTGCTGTACATACCAACGATATTTCTCACCGGATGTTCCCTTGGGATTGGAAGAGGCGAAGAACATCATATCGTCGTAATCCGCGGCATACATCTGTCCGGCGGTACCGACCTGCTTGAGGTTGCTGACACAGCTGATGGTCTTTGCCGTTTCACGGGCCCGGTTCAACGCGGGCAGCAGCATGGAGGCAAGAATCGCGATGATGGCAATCACCACCAGAAGTTCGATCAGAGTGAATGACTTCCTGGTTTTCATGATTTTTTCATATTCCTTTTGTTTGGGAAAATTAAGTGGAACGTTCAAACTTTTAATCAATCCGGACAAGATCCCTGCCGGAAGCAACAAACCACTGCTTCCCGGCAGCCCCCAGCATTGGCGGAACCGGATTCGCTTCTTCGTACTCGTACCCCCCCGCTACTGACGTTTCACCGGTTCCCGGATCCACCACATACACCCGGCCATCCAGAGCAGCAACCAGCGCCTTGCCATTGCGCATTTTCATGTCAACGACCGGAGCGGCCAGCTTCACGGTTTGCAGCCGTTTACCGGATACGCCGGTCAACGTCACCAGACCATTGACATTGGCCGCAACGACTCCCGCCGGGGTCAGGGCCAATCCGGCAGCCGGGCCGCCGAGATTCGCCTGCCAGCCGAGATTGGCCGGATTGCTGGATTCGACATAAAGCCAGCCGTCACTGCGGGCGGCATAAACCATATTCCGTCCATCGCCGGCATCACCGATGGCCGAAGCCAGAGTCCGCGGCGAGGTAGTATTGGTCTTGATCATCTTGCCGTCCGGGCCGAGAATGCGGTGGTAATAATATTCCGAACCGGCGAAAATTTCATCGCGCCCGTCACCGTCCAGATCCCCGGCCGAACCGTTCATGGCGCCGTGCCCCGTGAACATGGTCGCCCAGCGTTCCTTTCCGGCAAAGTCGAAGGCGAAGTAACGCCACGACTCCGTTCCGACAATGAGGCTCGTCGGTCCTTCCGGACCGTCCAGTTTCGCCGGGAAAATCGTCCGCGGCGCACCGGGCCGTCTCATATAACCGGGCAATTCCTGTTTCCAGAGTTCCTTTCCGGTATCATCGATCCAGTGCAAAGTACCGGCGGCTTCCACTTCACTGCCGACAGGACGGCATCCCACCGCCCAATAATCCCGGTCGCCATCGGCAATCGCCGCCACCGCGGACACTTCTTCCGGCAACCGGATCCGGGCCGTTTCCCGGCCGTCTCCGTCGATCAGCAGAAACGTTCCATCCTGCAGCCCGACGCCGAGCGCCTGACGCCCACTGCCTACCGCCGTCACCGGAGCGGCGAAGGAAACCGCAGCCCGAACCTCCGGATTCTTTTCCGCCCGCGCGACCGGCGTTACCGGAGCGGAAGCCGCCTGCCGCCGCAGCGCCGCAAGATCCGCAGTCATTTTTCCGGTAGCCACAGTGCCGCCGGGGGCGGCGAACAGCGCCGCGCCCTTCCCGTCCAGCACCGCGATCCGCCCGTCGGCGGCAAATACATTTTTCGCAATCCGGCGGATGGCCACCGGTTTTTCATCGGCCCCCAGATCCTTGAAATAGAAGGCGAAGACCTCCCGTTCACCGGGCTGAAGTTTCGCGTCCTTCCAGAACACCCGCGTCCGGGTCAAGCCGTCGGAAAAGCGGAATCCCGCCAGATTGCCGCTCTTCCCGCCGCGTCCATGCGAACGTTCCAGCTCCGAAATGCCGAATGCGGTCGAACCGGTTCCTTCCGCCATGGAGAAGCGGTTGCGGTCATTCGGATTGGAAGCATCCGGCTTCTGCGTTACGACCACGCCCTGAAGCGCGTCTTCCGTTTCGCCGGTGGTGCGCCAGCGCGACGAGAAACGATAATCCCCCGCCGTGCGCGCCACAAATTCATCGATCACCCACAGACCGCCGTCAGCCTCCCAGCCGTAATGCCGGTAATAGTCGACACCGTTATTGTTTTCCAGCAGCAGAGACACCGCCGCCTGCTTCCGGTCCGGACGCTGGGCGGAACCGACAAGCTGGGCGAAGCGTTCGGTTTTCGGGATCCGGTTCCGGCGGCGCTCCGCGGCAACCCCGTCACGCACCACCGACGCCAGATTGTGGTCCTCGGCAAAACGCCGGATATAATCGCCTTCAAAAAGCCAGAGATGGTTGCCGATCAGATACTGACTGACCCCGATCCCGTCATCGTGACCATGCGGCGATCCATTCAGACCGTTCACTGCCAGAAACTCCGCCCCGGGCTCCCAGGAAGAACGGAAAATCGCTTTGTCCAGCGGCGGATATTTCGCCGGCGACAATCCGATCAACCGCTGCCGGACCGGACTGACCGTAAAGGTCCGCAATCCCAGGTAACGCGAATCCGACGGCGCCGGAAGATCCGCCGGCACGCCCCATTCGGCACATTTGTCAGCATAAAAACCGGCCTCCGGATTTGTCCGGCGAATTAACGAAAGAATCGCCCAGGCTTCAGGGTCTCCGGTAATTTCATAGTTTTCGTACAACGGCACAAAACCGCCGCGCATACCGATGACATTTGCGTCGCCGTAGCCCGCGGTATAGCCGAGGTGATTAAAAGACATCTTGGCATAATCCATATATTCCCGAAAGGCGGGCGAATGAAACAGCGCGGCATCCGCCTTGCCGGTCGCCAGCATGTAATCCGTAAAAATCCGATATACCAGATACTGGTATCCGCCCGCGTCCTCGGGCGACAGCGGATAGGACCGCACCCCTTCAAACGTATTTGCCGCCACGGCCCGGAAATAATCGGTCCCCGGCAAGTTCGTGCGGGCAGCCAGATACCGCGCCGCACCGTCCACGGTCCGCGAAGCGAAGCAATAGTGGTTGGTCTGGTATTTCTGCCGACCATACCGATACAACTCCACCGGCGTCAGCATTTCCCAGGTTTTCATGGCATCCTCCGCCACCCGCCGGCAGAGTTCCGCTGCGCGGCGGCGATCCTCCGCAGTCAGCGCCGGAGAATGTTCAAATGTATACAGATACTGCGGGAATTGATGGAATTCGAAGGTCGGCGGCATACCGTTGCTGTACTGCAACGCCGTTTCATAGTGATCCAACAGGATTTTCAGCATATCGCCGAAAGCGCGGACATAGCGTTCATCCCCCGTGGAGCGGAAGGCCAGAAACGCATTTTTCATATGAACATCGATCGTCAGATTAATCTGCCGCGCCTGCCGTCCGGAAAAAAATTCCTGAACGGTTTTCACCAGTTCTTCCGGAGTCGGAAATTCCTCTGTGCGGGAATCGAAACTCCAGTAAGTCAACGCTTCCGGCCCGGAAAAACGTTCCGTCAGCTTCCGCACGGCCTCCATGATCTCCGCTTCGTTGCGTCCCCCCACATAAACCGCACCGCGATGCCAGTCCATTACTTCCGGCCAGACCCGGACCTCCGCTCCCTGCGGTGGACGCCGCAGCTGCAAATTGGCTGCCAGTTCCCGCATCGGGTTATTGCTCATCCCCGAACCGCACAGAATCAGATTTTCACGTCCATCCCCGTGATTGGCTACGGCCCGGATCGGCAGCTTTACCCCCCAAGCCTGCGCCAATGCCGCCTGAACCGCAGTCGCAATCCGCATACCGTTCGCCCCTTCCGGCGGCACGATTACCGCCTGGCGCATGTTCATGGAAGCAGCCGGCATTACCGGCTGGAAATCATCTCCGAACGGCTGCGACGGCACCGGTTGCAGACGTCCTGCCGAAGCGACTGTCGCTGCCGAATCCTGCTGCAATTTCGCCAGCTCTGCCGGACTCAGCGCATGACTCCAGATCGAAAGATCGTCAACCAGTCCGTACAGTGCTTTCCCCGCGCTACTGGAAGCAGCTCCGAGATAGAGGCTGTCTCCGCGGGGCAATGCCTGATCCAGCGTCCTTTTTCCCATATCCCGGCCGTCGATCCGAAGTGCAACCTGCCGGCCGGCCAATGTCATTACCACTTCATGCCACTTTCCGGCAAAATTCTTCGGCAAGGCGAAAGCCATCGGCTTGGCTCCGCCTCGCGGCGCGAACACCAGCACATTCCGCGTCGGCTGGTATTCCAGAGCCCAGGAGCCATACCGGTAAAGCAACGTCTGTGCAGCCTTGCACTTCGCATCCGGCCGAAAATAAAAATGAACCGACCAGTTCCCGGAAAAATCCGGCAGCACATTTTCCCGGAAATAAACAAACCCGCCCTCCAGTTGCAAAGCCTGTCGACTGCGTTTCGCCAGTTCCTGCGGAGCGGCATTCGCATATTTCACCCCGCCCTCCGGACCGCGGAACGACCCGATCACGCCTGAGGGCAGAACCCCTTTCACACCACCGGGAGCGTTTTCCTCAAAATCACAGTACAACTCCAGCGTTGCCTGTGCCGCCACACCGGCCAGCAACGTCAGGAGTCCCAGCACTCGTTTCATTCGCATGATTTACCCTCAGTCTTTTTCATCAGTTCATACAACTGTTTGCATCCAGTCATAATTTTAATGAAAAAACACTGAAAGGACAAATCGCAGAGGCCTTTTCCAGGGAAAATACCGATCCAAACATGATCCAATCGATCCATAAAAAACGGACCATGATCCATTTTGCTCCAAAAAAACGGAAGATCAAGGCATAATCAGTTTACCGCAAAGACTTTGGCTTCTTCCGGAAGACTCTGGATCATTCAAACGGCGGTATAACTCTTCTAATGCCGCCCGGCCGACTTCGCACCAGTCGAGGGCAATGGTGGGAAACCGATGATACTCCGGATTAATCAGCCGTTTCCCATCGACCCCGAGGACGAGATGATGCTCGGACAGCGGCACGCCGTTCCGTGCCTTGTACCATTCGGAAACCTGCTGCAACATCTGATCGGAAGTGAAAAAATATCCCACACCGGCCTCAAAATTCAATCGTTCTTCCGGCATTCCGGTAATGAGCTCCACTTTTCCCCCCACAGCTCGGACTTCGTCGCAATAGCGTTGGGCAATCGCCATGAAAATCGGTCGGATACTGGTATACACCACATGCCGCTTGACCACCGCCCGGCCGAAAAAGTCAAAAGCCTGCATCACCGTATCGTAAATATCGATATTCACCGTGGATACCTGTCCGTTGTAGGCGCGCAGCATCAGAATGCCCGCTGCCGGACAGGGCAGCTGCATCGACCACATTTTCCAATCGTAACTGCCGATGAAAATCAATCCCGCCACACTGGCGGCCATCTCTCTCACCAGATCCTCGGTCAGCCGGTCACAATGCACATAGAAAATCTTCAAGGAAATGTTGTGCTCCGCCGCAGCGGAACGGATCCCCAGCAGTGCATGATAACAGAGAAAACCGGAGTTGATCTTCTCATTGCTCACCTCCAGCACCACACCAACCCGGATGCCGAAATCATCGGCGGCTGGCGGAGCTTTCACAAAAAAACCGTCCCCGAGACGTTTCTCCAGCCAGCCTTCCGTGCACAGCCGTTCCATCGTCCGGTAAGCGGTCCCATAGCTGAGATCGAACCGTCCTGCCAGGCGTCGTACCGAGGGCAGCAGCTCTCCCGCCCGAAAAGTTCCGGCCAGAATCCGGGTCTCCAGATATTGAACCAGACGATCCGAATCAGCTTTGCGGCGTCCCATCGCTCCGACTCCCGGCTCCGTTCATCGCTGTCCGGAGCGCGGCATACCGCTCCAGCAATTCATCCAGCTGGTCCGGCTCCGGTAATCCGACCTCCAGCAGACGACGCAACAGTGCGGCGGGCTCCGTCTCTTTTTTCCTTGCCGCAGCCATCGCGCCCCCTCCGAAATTGCCGGCGATTGCCGCGGCCAGATCCGCCGCCAGATCGCGGGCGGCCTCCGTCTTCTGCCGGGGCTGAATCGCCTTTTCACACTCTTCCAACAGCCCGAGAAATTCACGGGCGTTGCGAGCCAATGCCTTTTCCATTCCTTCCGGCACGGAGCCTCCCGCGGCAACCACATCCGTCACCACCGCCCCCAGACGCGGGAAAAGCGTCAGATCCAGCGTCACCTCCGGCAACGGGTCTCCACGCCGGGCCGCTGTTACCACTTCCGCAGCCGCGCGCATGGCCGGGATCAGCCAGTCTGCCCGTTCCCGCTGCTGGCGGCGCCGAATTGCAGCCAACGCCTTTTCCACTTCGGCGGCGGCGGCACGTGCTCGCGCCTCATACCGGGCATCCTGTTCCCGCGGAAGCGGTTCCAGTAAACGCCACTCGGCACGCAGTTCCCCCATCCGCTGTTCCGCCGGCAGAGGCGGCATGTCTTTCAAGGATTCCAATTCCCGGAGGATTTCCTCCCGGCGGTTTTTCGCATTCTGAACCGCTTCATGCCGGGAATGGAAAAATGCTTCCATCGCCGTATTGAAACGGACATTCAAACTCTGTTCCTGCTTGCCCGCCCGCCCCGCGGTCTGAAACTCGGTGCGCAATTGCTTTGCCCGTCGCACCGCTTCCTGAACCGGCAACGCAGACAAACCTTCGGCAGCCGCACACAATTCCCGTTTGCGGGCCCCCGCCTCGTTCTGCTGCTGCTGTTTTTCCGCCCAGTACTGCGCCCGGGCGTTAAAAAACACATCGCAGGCCGCCCGAAACCGGGCATACAGTGCACCGTCCGCTTCCCGTCCCGCATGACCGACAGTCTTCCACTCGGCTTGAAGCGCCTTCAACTGTTCAGAAGTTTCGTTCCACCGGGTAGATTCCCGAAGCGCCTCGGCGGCTTCGCAGAGTGCCGTCTTCTTTGCCGCGGCTGCCGCGTGGGCGGCGCGCTGCGCCTTGTAGAAATCATCCACTCGATGCTGCAGTGCGGTGGTGTATTCATAGTACCGGGGACCGAGTTCGTTCTGTTTTTCCCGCGGCACAGGACCCAACTCCTGCCAGCGTTTGCGAATTTCCCGCAACCGGACCGCGGCGGCAGGCAGTTTTTCCTCCGATGTATCCCGGAGCTGCTCCAACTCCCGGCAAAGATCCAGTTTCAATGTATAACTTTCCCAGCGGGCCAGATCCAGCGTCTGATAATGCAGCACCAGACGGTCGTTCAATTCCTTGAAAAGATCCCGGACTCTTCCCTGCAACGCCTTGTCTTCGGCGGAATCCGGATCAAGAGCCGCGACAGCGGCATCCCGGATGGCTTCCCATCCTTCCCGCTTCTCCTTGAATTCTTCGGGGCGATCCGCCTCCCGGAGAGCCTCCAGTTCCCGACACAGCCCGAGCAGAACTTCCCGGGCCGATGCCGCGGCAGCCACCTCGGCCTCCATGCGTGCGGCAAAAGCCGCGGCAGAATCAGCGAAGGCTTTTTCCAGAAGATCCAGGTCGTCCACTCCGGTGGTGGCGACCCGCCAGTTTTTGCGCAACCGCTCCCATTCCCGCCGATGGGGCAAAAGCCGCGGTGCCGCACTGAGCCGTGCCTGTTCCGTCAGCAGCGTGTGAAGCGTTTCCAGAACCTGCTCGCGTTTTGCCCGTCGCTCCGCAGCAACGGTCAGCCCTTCGGTAAACGCGGCTTCTGCGGCAGCAAAGCGTCTATCCATAATTTCCGCATATTCCGGCGGCAGCGGCTCACATCGGCGATAATCGGCCCCCAGACCGGCCGCACGGTTACGGCTGATTTCATCGTCTTTTCCGGCAAGCGCTTCCAGTTCGGTACAAATGCGTTCGCGCTCATGCAGCAGCGGGCGCAGCCGTTCCGGTACACTGACGCCCGGCGATTCAGGATGTTGAATTTGGGATTCTGACATGTCGGTACTCCTTGGATATCCGCTTAAAAATAATATCCTCAGCCGGTTTTTCCAGTCCAGAATGGGCACTTTGCTTGATTTTCCGCCAAAAAAACGGTATATTTCATGTTGACTTTACAGAAAAAAACCAGGAGGCTGTTTCCGATGGCAAAAACTCAGTCGTTTAAAACCGAGGTCTCGCAGCTGCTTGATCTCATGATTCATTCTCTCTATTCGAACAAGGACATCTTTCTGCGGGAGCTTGTCGCCAATGCGGCGGACGCCATCGACAAAGTCCGCTTTGAGAGCTTGACCCGCCCCGAACTCGCTCGGGAATGGGCCATTCGTCTGACCACGAACAAACAGGCGAACACGCTTACCATCGCCGACAACGGCATTGGTATGACGGAAGATGAAGTCATTGAAAATATCGGCACCATCGCCCAGTCCGGCACCCGTGCCTTCCTGAAGAATCTCGCAGAACAGAAAACCGCCGACACCGACATTCCGGAATTGATCGGGAAATTCGGTGTGGGGTTTTACTCCGCCTTCATGGTGGCCGAAGAGGTGACACTCATCACCCGCAAAGCCGGTTCCGATGCCCCCGCCGTCCGCTGGAGCAGCCGGGGCGAAGGCACCTTTGAGATCGACACGGCGGAAAAAACCGAACCCGGTACAGAAATCACGCTCAAACTCCGCCCCGGATCGGAAATTTATCTGGAGCCGTGGAAGCTCGGCGAAATCATTCAGAAATATTCCGACTTCATCGCCTACCCGATCATCCTGCCGATCACCAAGACCAATGAGGATAAAACCGAAACCGTCGAAGACCGCATTCTCAACTCCCGCAAGGCAATCTGGCTGCGCAAACCCGAGGAGGTGACGGAAGAAGAACACAAAAGTTTCTTTTCGCACCTCTCCAACTGGGGCGGTTCAGAATATTTGAAGGCGATCCACATCGCCGCAGAGGGCGCCAGTGAATTCAAAGCGCTGCTCTACATTCCCGCCACTGCGCCGTTCAACCTGCTGATGCCGGACATTCAGAAAAAGGGCTTGCAGCTGTACGTCCGTCGCGTATTCATCACCGATGAATGCAAAGAGCTGATCCCTGACTATCTGCGGTTCATCCGCGGGGTGGTTGACTCCAGCGACCTGCCGCTCAACGTCTCCCGGGAAATCCTCCAGGAAAACCCGCAAATGCTGAAGATTCAGAAAGCCATCGTCGGACGGGTGCTCAGCGAATTGCGCAAAATGCAGGAAAATGAACCGGAAAAATACACGAAGTTTTTCCGGGAATTCGGCCGCATTCTAAAAGAAGGTATCCACACCGACCGGGCCAATCAGGAAAAGCTCAAGGCGCTGGCCATGTATGAAACCATGAACAGCAAGCCCGGTGAACTGCTTTCGCTCGATCAGTATGTGCAGGCTATGCCGCCGGAACAGACCGAAATTTACTATATTACCGGGGAAAAACGCGAATCCGTCGCCGCTTCTCCCGTGCTGGAATATTATCGGAGCAAGGGGTATGACGTACTGTTCATGACCGATCCGATCGACGACTGGATCATGCAATCCATGTTCCAGTATGCCAAGAAAAACTTCAAGGCCGTCGCCAAAGGAGATTTCGAACTCACCGGCAAAGACAAGGAGGAACTGGATCGGAAAATTGCCGAAGCCGATCAGAAATATGCCGCCCTGCTGGAGGCGCTGCGCAAGGTCCTTGGTGAAGAGGTGGAAACCATCCGCTTTTCCGGACGCCTCACCGACAGTCCCTGCTGTCTGGTCACGGAAGGCCATGCCCTCAGTCCTCATCTGGAGCGACTCTTCAAGGCCATGAACCAGGATGTTCCCGTTTCCAAGCGCATTCTCGAACTCAACCCCGACCATCCTCTCATCGCCGCGCTGGAAAACAAGCGGCAGACTGGAGACGGGGCGATTGATGAATATGCGCGTACGCTTTATGATCAGGCGCTGCTCTCTGAAGGCAGTCCGATTCCGGATCCCGCCGCTTTCGCCCGCCGCATTACCGAGTTGATGCTGCAAAGCGTCCGCTGAAATCCGGCCCATCCGGAACTTCGTCGCTTCCCGCTCCGATTGCAGGGGCGGGAAGCTTTTTTTAGGGGACAGAAGAAAAACATTCTCCTCAACAAACGTCCCAGGCGAAGATCCGTTCCTCCCGGCCGCTGCCGGTTTCCAGAATGGTCAGGCGCAATGCCGCGGCGATCACTTCAAATGTCAACTTCCGCAGCCGCTGTTCGTTGTCGAACGTGCCTATTTCCCGCCAGTTACCGGCGGCGTCCTCGTATTCCAGCCGGAACCGGCGCACCAGCGTTTCCGGCAGCGCCACGCGCGGTGTGTCCAGAAATCGCACGGCAACGATGTTCTTCTCCTGCCGATTGAGGTCGCTGTCGAACACCAGACGGCAACCGGCAAGGGGGCGCGGCGTTTCCCAGCGGTATTCCGCCATCGCGCCGGGAGCGGCCCGCCATGCTTCATCCACCCCGTCGAACGCCCGGTTCAATCCGCCCCGCAACCCGCTTGGATCTCCGCAGTTTGCACACAACGCCGCCTCCCGGGTCAATACCGGCGGCGTATAACGCAATCCGGGCAGGAAACAGTCGTCGCGCATCAGCAGTTGCTGCAGTTCTCCGATATGTTGTTGTCCCACGGCGCGTGGCGCACACCGATACCGTACGGCCAGCGCAGCCGCCGTCCCCACCGCCTGCCCGAGCAATGCGCAAGTCGCCATCACCCGGCACGAACTCATTGCCGTATGCGTAACGCTGATGTTGCGTCCCGCAAAAAAAAGGTTTTCGATATTCACCGAATAAACACAACGATAAGGAATGCCGAACGGCGACGGCGCCGGATGAAAAATCGTCGGCTCCACCTCCGGCGTCCGGAATCCACCGGGACAGTGATCATCCATCGGCCAGCCGCCGTAGGCAATGATGTCCGGGAAATGGCCTCCCGCACGCACATCGTTCTGGTTGAGCAGATAATCCCCCACACACCGATTGCTTTCGCGTTTTCCCGGCAGAAAACCGACCCATTCCAATGCCCAGTTGCGGTATTTTCCGGCGTTGTCCGGATGATTTTTCAGATAATCCCAGGCTCCGAAAGCCACTGCAAGCAGTTCCTCCCGTAATTTTTCGGTATCGTGCAGCGCATCGCCGTCTCCGCCAAATTCAATCCACCAGAAATTCTGCAGCGGCTCCAGCTGCGGCGATCGGAACCGAAACGCTGAATCGTCCGTAAAGCGCCGGGCCCAGGGAGGTGGCGTATAATCGTGAGGCTCATCGGTTTCCCGCACCTGCAGCAGACAGCTCATCCCCATGGTGCAGCGGTCAGCTTCCAATGGCGCGATTGATTCACCGAACTCCATCCGGCTTTCCCGACCGTAACGCATCTCCGCCCCTGCCAGCGTCGCCAGTATGCTGTCGCCGGAACAGTCGCTGAACAGTGGAGCGGTGATTTCATACCACGTCTGCGACGGCGACGAGTAGCAGCGAATGCGGCAAATCCGTTTTCCCCGGATATCAGCCTCCAGACAGACGGTGTCCAAGAGCGTCGTCAGATTCGGCTCGCGTTTAAGAAAACCGTACAGCACACTGTCCCAGATGGAAAAGTTCCGATCTGGATTGCGGGCCAGATTTTCCAGCAGAATCTCTTCGATCAGGCCGGTTTCCCGGCGGTTCTCTCCGTGAGCGCCGCAAACCCACATGCGCACTTCGCTGGAGGCGTTTCCCCCCGGCACGGAACGATCATGCACCAGGATTGTCCGAACCCCTTCCCGGGCCGCGGCCACCGCCGCCGCCATACCGGACAGGCCGCCGCCCACCACCACAAATTCCGCATTTAACTGTACCGTTCTCATCCGCTCAGACAAAACTCCCAAAAATTAAGAAACACATTCAACAGATTCCCCCGAACAGGGCAGACTCTCCTCGAAGAATCCTTTATGATCACTGCCAGCCGTCTCCGGCAGTTCTCCGGCCGGCCGGGAAAATCCCCCCCGGGTGCCGGACATCATTTCGCCGTATACAGTGCCCCCTCGCCCGGTTTCTGGTAGAGGCGGATCCAGTCGATCCAGTAATGATTGGGCAGACAGCTGCTGGAGTTGACTTCCGAATCCTGCGGTTTCCACGGACTGGTGTTGGTGAACACGTGATTGTTGATAATCACATACAGCGTTTCGTGAAACCCTTCCATGCCGTCCTTGTGCCCGAAATCAACCGACAGGTCATAATACCCGTACCGTTCGCCGTCAAGGTACATCGACATGCTCCGGGGAGTCCATTCGAAGCCGTAAATATGATACTCGTTGTTCAGATTGGAAATATCCGTGAACTTATGCCGCGTGGGACTACTGGTGGAGGAGTGTTTTCCATTCCGGTGCCACTTATGCAGATTGGGCGCCGCTGTATCCGGCGAGGAAAACACCTCGAATACGTCCACTTCCGCCATGTAATCCGCCCGGCTGGCCGGCGCAATGTCTCCCGGCAGAGACTTCATCCAGAGCGAGGGCCACGCACTGCGTTTGTACGGCACGCGCGCCCGCATCTCCAGATAGCCGTACCGGAAATGCATCTTGTTGTACGTGGTCACCGAAAAACAGGTCGTGTAAAGCGGATTCCCGCTCTCCGGAGAACGGTCCATCACTGCATTCAACTGCAGTTTCCCGTCCGCCACCCGGACCACTTCCGGTCGTTCCGTCCCGGCCAGAGCCAGTTCTCCGTCCCCTTTCATGTCGGGGCGCAGCGTCCACTTCTGCTCGTTCAGCACAGCACCGTCGAATTCATCGCTCCAGACCAGACGGTAACCTTTCGGCACATACGATGGCTGATCGGCCTCCGCTCCGGTCCGAGCCGACGTTTCCTCAGCGCCGGATACTATTCCCCAAACTCCCAGCAACAGCACCGCCAGGCAACGCCTCATCCCGCATGAAATCATTCCGTACATCCTGTAATCTCCTGCCATTCGATAGCATTCTGTCCCTGCCATCGGTCTTTTCCCCTTATCCCGCCAATTCGGGGAAACGGGCCGCCAGCGCCGTGCAGAAAAACCGGAGATCGTGGAACCGGTATCCGGCCACGGCGTCATAATCCGTCGGTTGTTCATTGACGATGATGATGGTGCCGCCGTTGACCCGGGTGGCCATGGGCAGAGAGGAAACCGGTGCGACGGTAAGACTGCTGCCCAGCACCAGCACCAGATCGGCGCTATCGAAATCCCGGAAAGCCCGGTGCAGCAGCTCCTCATCCAGCGGGTCCCCGTAAAATACCACACCGGGCTTGATCAGTCCACCGCACCCGGGACAATGGGGCACCTCACCGCGCATAACGGTTTCACGCACCGGTTCCAATCCGAATTCGCGCCCGCAGGAAAGACATCGATGCGTTCGGAAAGATCCGTGCAGTTCCATCACATGGCGACTTCCCGCCCGGGTATGGAGAAGATCAATATTCTGGGTATAAAGCACATCAAGCATGCCATTTTTCTCCATGGCGGCCAGTGTCAGATGCACGATGCTCGGCTCCCGGAACGTCATTGGATACCAGTTCTCCCGGGCATAGGCATAAAAAATATCCGGGGACCGCTCAAAAAAAGTACTGTCCAGCAGTTCTTCCACATCATAACCATGCCATTTCCGTCGGAAAGCGCCCTCCGGCCCCCGAAAATCGGGAATTCCGGAAAAGGTGGAAACTCCCGCTCCCGTCAGTACGACGATTTTTCGAGCTTTTTTAAACTCATCGAAACACTTGCCGTGATCCATGCGTACCTCCTCTCTAAACGGGGTTCACCATCCCCGCCCATTTAATATATCCTCCCCGGCAAAATTTCGCAAGCCGTCCGCCCCCTCCCCGGTTACGACAGTCCCGGGAAAAGCCGAAAACAGTGGTTGCACGGCCTCCCTGCATGTGCTATAATATGCACCATGAAAATATTCTTCTTTACAGTATTTTTCCTCGCGGGCGTCCTGCTCCGGCTCCATGCGATCACGCTGGACGCCGGAACTCCGATATTCGAACAACCGGACCCGCAATCCCCCCTGATCGCCATGACCGACCGTCCGGTCGAATGCCGGGAAAACGGCCCGAAGCAGCGGGTCTTCATCAGCCGTCATCCGCTGGCTCGTTATGAAGACTTTCTGGCCGTCACCCTCCCGGACGGGCGCTCGGGCTATGCCGCGCCAACGATCCAGCCGGTACCGGAACCCGGCGGCGGATGGGTCTTCCGCAGTCTCGGGCCGCCCCAGCGTGGCCGGCAGATCCTGTTTCTCGGCATTGCGGCCGCGCTGGTTCTGCTGATCATCCATTATCGTAAAGGGTGTTGCAACCGAACAATAGTTGCCGATTCGGCGGAGGAAGACCGCTGTTTCGCGCTGTTTCTGATATTTCTCCGACAACTGCTGATTCTTTACGTCGTCATGGGGGCGGGCAACCTGGTCTGTTCGGCTGCTGACGAACCCGGCTATCTCCAGGTCGGCGCCGATCTGCTCCGGGGGGAATGGGATGGTCCATGGAATTACCCGATAGGACTCGGAGTGCTTTTTTACCTGCCGGCCCTGCTGTTGACCGGAGCGGACAATTATTATGATCTGGCCATCGGGGCTTCTCTGTTTTCGGCGCTGGTGCTGGCCCCCCTGTCTCTGGCGACGGGATACGCAGTTCTGCGCGCCCTGCGAATTGGAAGCCGGGCGGCACTGGCGGCGGGACTGATGTGGGCAATCATGCCGTTCGTACTTTTTTACGTGCCGGACTGGGATAACGGAGTCTTCTCCAGTGCGATCGGACTACCGTCATTCCAGATGTCGTTCCGACACTACAACACACTCATCGGTGCCGGTTACAACGCCATGAGCGATACCCTGTCAACGCTGCTGGTGCTGGTGACGCTGCTGGCGGCGCTGCGACTGCCGGACCGGTTGTGGTCTATCGCCGCGGTAGCGGCGCTCTTCGGAGTCTGCTGTCTGGTGCGACTCAACAACGTCTTTTTCGCGCCGGTGATCGGCTTTGCACTTTTCTGCCGCCATCGGGAGAAAATCGCCGCGCCACGCTATCTGGCGCAGGGGCTGGTGATCGGCAGCGCGGTTTATCTGGGAGTATTGCTGCCGCAGTTTCTGGTGAACCTGCACCAATTCGGCTCACCGTTCACTTTCTCCTATGTGCTCCACTATCAGGGGAATGCGGTCGGAGATCGCCCGATGGACGGGTTCACGCTGCATACGCTTTTCAAACTCTCCGGCATCCGCTTCCTCGGCGGCAGCAATTTCGCCGTCTGGTGCCTCGGGTTGACCGGACTGCTGTTTCTGAAGGAACGTCGATTGCGGGTTGCGCTCACGCTGTGGGCGGTACCGGTAATCTGGTTCTTCTTCGGCTACAGTCACACGTTCTGTGATGCGGTCCGGTTCATTCTCAGCAGCTATCTGCCGTTGTTCGCCGCATTTACCGCCGCTGCCGTCTGGCACGCCTCCTCAACCAGACAACGTCTTGCTGCGGCGGCCGCCATCGGGTTCACCATCTGCTGTACCGTACCGACCATGATCCGCCAGCCGTGGCTCGCACCGTGGAACTGGCATCTGGAACCGTGGGGAAACAACGTCATTGTCCTCTGCTGCATTCTGGCGCCTCTCGGATTGCTGGCGGTCGCCGTCTGGCTGTATCGACGCGGAGAACGGCGCCATGCCGCCTTCCTTACAGTATTCGGACTGCTCTATTTTCTGGCGACAGCGGAAATTCTCGCCGTCCTGCTGCTGCTTGTCCTGCTCCGCGCACTTTTCGACTGGGGCCGGATGTTACCTGAAAAACCGTAATTTTTTCACTTTTTCCGGGCGTCTTCTTGACATTTTTCTGTTTTTTTGATATAATTAAGATAGATACAACTAAGATACAAGTAAAATACAATAAAAATACAAGCCATCGATAGAACCATGCTGAACTCCACCGTCCCGCTGTACGAAAAACTCAAAGAACAACTGCTGGAGCATATCGAGAAAAATGCTCCACGCCTGCTGCCCGGGGAAAATGAACTGGTTGCCCATTACGGCGTTTCGCGAACCACCGTGCGCCGGGCGCTGCGCGACCTCAGTGACGCAGGAGTAATTCGTCCGGTACAGGGGCTGGGCACACTGGTACTGAAGCGGCGGAAAAACCATAGTGACCGTTTCATTCTGCTGCTCGTCGCGAAAAACTGGGGCATGTTCGCCCAGGACATCTTCTCCCGCCTGGTGGATACGTTGAGTCATTTTCAGCTGAGCGCCATCCTGTGCATGGTAGACCTGACCAACCCGGATGAAGAGCGTTTGCGCTATCTTCTGGAAAAATCCGAGGGCGTGGTTGTCGATCCCTGGGTCTCCCGCTCAGAATCCGTCCATGCCGTCATTCAGAAATACAATGCCAGACCGGTGGCATTACGCTGGATTTCCCCTTTCCCGGAAGACAGTTTCGTCACGGAAGACGTCCCGGGCGGCTACTATCTCCTGACCCGCCACCTGCTGGACCTGGGACATCGTGATATCGCACTGCTGTGCAATCAGACGGACGGACTTCACATGCCCGGCATCCTCCGGGCCTTCCGGGAAGCCGGCCTGGAACCGGATCCGACCCTGATCATTCATGAAAACGACTGGGACCGGAAAACCGGATATCACGCGGCCGCCCGTCTGCTGGAATCCGGACGTTTTTTCTCGGCTGTCATCGCCCACAACGATATTTCCGCACTCGGCATCATGGAAAAACTCCACCAGGCCGGACTGCGCATTCCACAGGACATCTCGCTGGTCGGGTCCGATAATATCGCGGATTCTGAGGATTATCCCGTACCGTTGACTACCTTTGGCGGAGACCATCAGCGCATGGTCAACGAAACCATCGCCATCCTGCTGCGTGAACATAATGCGGCTGTGCGCACTACCTTTCCGCCACAGTTGATCATTCGCCAGTCCACCGCTCCCTTCTCCGGCGAAAACCGAAAACCCCATCCCGCATCTTCTCATCATCACGTGCACTCCTGAACGGATCTCCGTCTCATCATACCAACCTCTACCCTCCAGGGAAAATACATCATGCGCAAAACTTTCACTCTGATCGAACTGCTGGTCGTCATCGCCATTATCGCCATTCTCGCCGCCATGCTGCTGCCGGCATTGAACCGGGCCCGGGATACTGCACACCGGATCAGCTGCATCAGCATCCTCAAACAATGCGGCATCGCGGATCTGAGTTATCAGCAGGATAACAACGAATATGTAACGCCGGCCCGGATCTACAACAACGGAACGCAGTGGGACCGGCTCTGGTTTCAGCTGATGCAACCGTACGCACCGGCGTTGTTCACCCGCAAGAACAAAACAGCCGGCAAAGAAGCCATCGCCGCCAGTCCGGTCTGTTCGGCCGCCATGCGGGAAGACGGTGTTATTCCCGGCACTCCCGACGGCCTCTTTCAGCTGTGGAAAAACGGCAACGTCAATAAATGGACCGGCTCCTATGCCCGTTGGAAATTCATCGGTTATAACAACGTCGAGGCCATGAACACTGATCCCGGAGAAAACCGCATGTTCAAAAAATCCAAAGACATCCGCAATCCCAGTCACAAAATCGCCTTGTCCGAAGGTTATTACGTCGTTCTGACCGTCCTTCCGGCCAACTGGGACAAGAGCACCGACACCGCCTGGCTGCGGCACAACAACAACGCCATCAATGTACTCTTTCTGGACGGTCATGCCGCCAACATCAGACAGGTCGGATGTTCCCGGCAGATTTCCGGCACACAGACCGTCGGCGACTATTACATTCATCCCAACCGGTAATATGCGGAGCGGATCATGTCGTTGCTGAGACATCTTCTCTGTCTGCTGTCCGCCGTCGTCCTGCTTCCGGGTGCAACAGCAGCAGTATCCGACAACTTTGATCAATCGCCACTTGGTAAATTTCCGGCGTCGTGGCGTCCCTATCAGACCATCGACCCCGCCAACGGCGTCGTAACCGTCGTCCCGGACAACAAAGGGAGGGCCGTCCGGATCGAAACCCGCGGCGTCCGCGATGCCAACGCAGTCGGCATGACCCGCAGCTTTTCCGCCCGTCCGGATCAGGCCTACCGGGTCTCCGTGGAAATCCGCAACGCCGATCCGAAAGTTACGCCGAAAGTCGGCTTCAATCTCATCTTTCTCACCCGGGACGGAAAATACCGGAATCAGGTAAAAGCCCCCGTTGCCCAGCCGAAACCGGAAAAAAGTCTCCGGCTGACGCTGGACGCCACCGCACCGGCCAACGCCAAAGAGATGATTGTCGAACTGCACACCTCATGGAATACCCCCGGTACCATACTGGTGGACAATTTTGAGATCGAAACCTTGACACCGGATGGAATCCCCTTCTCCGCCTTCGGCAAGCAGCAGATTGCGCCGCGGGAACTTTACCTGAACACCCCGCTCATCCGGAACGGGGAACCCGTCGCCGCCATCATCGCAGCCACGGCGGAACATCGCCGGATCGCCCGCACAATCAACGCCGCGCTGCGGAAGAAAACCGGAACGGAACTCCCCGTTTTTGATGCGGCCCTCTACGCCGACGCCCGAAAATTCGACCGCCATTACCTGATGCTCGGCAACTGCGACGACAATCCTGCCATTGAGGCACTTTATATGCGGCGCATGGTCATTCTCGACTCCCGCTATCCCGGCCGGGGCGGCTGGAATGTGCGCACCCTGCACAATCCCTATGCGGACGGTCACAATGTCGTCTTCATCGGCGGAAGCGATCCGGAGGGAAACCGCGCCGCCGCGGACGTCTTCCTCAGGCAAATCGCCGAACTGCCCGATGCCCGCGATCTTGTCCTCCCCCGTCTCGCGGAAATTCACTATCCCAAGGCCGACCAGATCAAACTCGGCTGGGGCTGCGAATGGGACGGTGGGTTCAGCTATGACCCGATCAGCCGGGATATGGCCGCGTTCTACATGACCGGCGACCGGAAATATGTGGACGATATGCTGCGGCGCATGTTCCCGGACGCGGAACAGATCAAAATCAACAACAGCATCGACCGGTACGACGATGGCGCCGAACCGATTGCCAAACCGTATCATTATTGGGGAGCCAACATGATTCTCTACTGGGACCTCATCGAGGAGGATCCCGTGTTCTCCCCGGAAGTCCGGCTGGCCATCACCCGGAAATTCTACGAGCAGATGCAATACTGGATCCATGCCGGATACGGCGGCTGGTATCGCATTTACCTCAACCCGAAACCGCATCACAAACTCCACGACCGTCATTACCTCATGGAGGCGCTCTGCGTCTACACCGTCGCCCGCTACTTCGATAAATATTATCCCGGCATCGACAGTGCGGAGGGACTCCGCTGCGTGCGCCGGGTCTTCGCCCCGATCTGGGAGGCGGTCACCCCGCAGCTTGGCTGGCGGGTCTGGGCCCCAAGTTTTCTGTTCCCCGCCTTTCAATATGCGTTCATGGAGGATTTCCAGCGGTGCCGCACCAATGTCAATGTGCGCAAACATGCGGAATATCTGCTGATGCTCTCCAGCCTGCGCCCCGGCGAATGGCTGAACGGCTATCCCGGCATCTACGGCGCACTCGCCCGGATTTACGATGATGCGGCCTACGCCCGGATGCAGAGTCTCTTCATCCGCGATCCGGAGGCGGCATTAATTGGTCCGTCTTATTACACCCCCGGCCGTACCTACCGAAACGACACGCTGCGGCGCACCGCAGGAAAAATCGTCCGCTCCGGCGTCACCGGAGAAAAGATGGATTACGAAAATCTGCCGCATGATCTGGATCCCGCAACCCTTGACGAATTCTACTCCTACCGCAGCCGTCCCGATGAATGCGGCGATTATCTGCTGATCGCCCCGAAATACCGACCGGGCGGACGGGCGGTCTTCTACAATTTCTCCATCGACGAACTGCTGTTGAACGGCCAGCAGGTGCTCTCCGGCACCAATCAGCTCTATCCTTCGGCCAATGCCCTTTTCTCCGGTAAGCCCGCCTGGTACGCCCGGATGCGGGATGCAGTCAAACTCAACGATGCGGTATGGTTCTCCGCCGTGGTCCCCGATTTCAACGAACACGACTGGGAACGAACTCTGCTGTTTCGTGAAAAACGCGGATTACTGATCTTCGACCGGGTCCGGGCGAAAAAGGATAATCTGCTCTATCTGGAAAACTCCTGGCGACCGGCTCCTTATACCATTTCCAGCATCAGTCCGGCGAACGATCTGGTCATCGACAATCCCGGCGCGCTGCCGCCCCCCGGACCGGAAACACCGGTGCGTTTTGACGGCAAGAAACTTTTTGATGCCGAATTCAACGGCGAAAAGCGCTATTATGAATTTTCCGGTGCGACGACCTTTTCCGACTGGACACCTGACAAGACCATCCGGTTCCCATTCCGCACAGAACAGGAAGTCGAAGCCGATTTCCGGCTCCACTTTCTCGGTTCGAAACAATCCACCGGCACCCTCTCCGTCAAACTGGACGGCATCCCGCTTGGAGAAAAAGGCTTTTCCATGCCGGAAAACGCCGAAGGTGTTTTCGTCTCCTACTCCCCGGGCCGCCGCAAGCTCCATTCCGGCGCGCACCTTCTGGAGCTGACGCTTGCCGATACCGAAAAAACCGATTGGCAATGGACGGGGCTTTCGGCCACGAAAACGGGGGCGAATCTTCCGGACGGCGTTTTCACCATCGGCTGCAATCTCCCGACGGAAATACGTCTGTCCCCGGTACTGTTAACCGGTCCTGACGGGGGCACTCCGGTCCGGGGGTGTGCCGCCACCTTCATCCTGACCCGGCCGTTGAAGACCGGAGATACGGTGGAACAAATCAGCCTCCTGCGTCCCGGCCGCGCCGAAGGTCCGATCGCGGCCCGCGCCGCCGACGGCAAAACCGCGCTGCGGCTGCCGGAACCGGCACTGATCACGCCGCAGGGAAACGGGTTCATACTGCTCGAATGCGCCGGACTTTCCGGCTGGCAGGTGTGCGAAGTGCCGGGACTTTTCCAGCGAAAGCAACCGGTTGCCTTTGACTACCGTGCCGCCGACCGCCGCCTGGCCATCCGGGAAACGGACGGGAAAATAACCGTGAGCCATCCCACCGGCTACCAGATGCCCGCACCGGAAACCATCGCTGCGGAAGTCGAAAAGATTTTCCAGAACGCCGACAAAAAAAATTCGAAAATCTCCCTATCGGCACCGGCACTTCCTCCGATTCGAACCATACCGCTGCCTGCTGCCACCGGTTTTATGCTTTCTTTCGGCGACCGCCTCGCCGTGGCTTCCGGCCGGCATCTGAACGTCTTCGCCGCCGACGGACAGCGGCTGTGGTCGGCGGAACTTCCAGGCGACATCGGCGCGCTCCACTACTGGCCCGCCGCAAAACTGCTCATCACCGGAGACCGGGCGGAAAACATCACCGCCTTCTCCCCCGACGGCGACCGCCGCTGGCAGACCCGGTCCGAAAGCGCCGAAGGCCTGATCAAATCCAACAAGGTTTACTGGTTCAAAGGCGCCTATCCCGGAGTGTATTCGCTCACTGACGGCGAATTGATCGCGGGACAGCCCCGGCTGTTCGCCGGTTCGACCGGCAGCGTGGAGGTGCTGACGCCGGAAGGCAAGACGGAGTCACGGTTCTGGCACGAATACGGCCCGGTCGGTTCTCTCGCACAGCTTCCGGCGGAAGACGACCACACGGCCGAGATCTTCTCCGCCCGAGACTTCGGCGGCTGGCCGACGGTCTGGGGCATCCGGGAGCAGGAAGGAAAACTCATCACCAACTGCCGCTGGATGCTGGAAGACCACCGGGGACAGCTCATGAATTCATTCGGATTCTCCGGCGTAGGCAAGACGTTTTTGCGCCCCTTCCGCTTCGCACCTGATGAACCGACCCGACTGATCGGTGTTTTCGAAGGTGCGCAGAACCGGCTGGCCGTCTGGGATTTCCGCGGCAAGGTGCTCGCCGGAGTCGACCTCGGTGCAGGAGAGATCGCCAGCGCCCGGAATTATGCGGTACCCGCCCTCTCCCCACGCAATGTCCGGGGCTTCGACGCCGCCGTCGGCAAAGACGGAGAAGTTCGCTTCGCCGCAGCCACGGCCCGACGGCTCTTCTACCTCTTCGACCGGACATTCCAGCTGCGGAAACTGGTGGAACTCCCTGGAGATCCCACCCTGCTCCTGGCTCTGCCCGGCACCGAACCGTCGTTTGCTGTCGGTGTTCCCGACCGGGTCCTGATCGTCGACCGAGACGGCACCGTCATCCGACAGCTCCCGGTCACAGGACGGCCGACGGCAGGTGCTGCAGCTGCCGGACGGCTGTGGATTGGAACAGACCAGAACCAGCTTTTCGTTTTTGAACCCAACAACCAACCGAGGAACCATCAATGAAACGATCCCATTTTTTTCTGGTTGTAACCGCCTTGCTGCTGGCCGGAAGAGTTCCGGCAGAAGACCGCAGCTGGGATTTTGAAGACGGCACTCCCCAGAACTGGCGTAACTGGGGCACAGTCCAGAACGACGAAATGCGTGCCAAAAGCAAAAACATCACCACCATCACCACGGAAAACCCAGCCCAGGGTACCCGGGCCATGATTTTCCGCGATGATATGACTACCCTCAACCCCTATATGCTGGCCGCTCCGATTCAGGTAAAATCGACCTCCCGTTACGTCTTCGGAGGTAAAATCCGGCGGTTACATCAACCGGGAACCGTTATGGTAGACTTTGAGTGGAGCCGGGATGGCAAACCGCAAAGCTGGATCGAGCGAAACCGTTTCGAAGTCGGTACCGCCTGGCAGGATTTCGAAGTGCCCCTGAACACGCTCCCCGGCGGCGCGACTTCGGTACGGCCGGCGATCTTTCCTCACGCAGGGAACAGTCCCGCCGACACCGGTGCGATTGCAGTCGATGCGTTGTATTTTAAAGAAATTCCCGCCGACACACATGACGTTTTTCCCGATCATCAGACAGAATTGTGCATGATCGGCGACAGCATCACCTGGTACGGCGAAGGCGACCATTTCCGCCGCCAACTGTTACGACACATGCCGGAACTCGCCTTCGTCGGAACTCATACCGCAAAATTCGGCTACAGTCATGCCGGAGAAGGCGGCAACAGCACGCCGCACATTCTGAAACGCCTGAACGCCACTCCGCCGGCCCGAAACTACCATCTGCTCGCCGGCGTCAATGACAGCGCCGCAGCCAGGAGCGCCGATCAGGTGGATGCCGTTGCCGCCGGTACCGCCGAGCGCCTGATTCAAATCGCCGAAGCTCTGGCCGCCCGCCCCGAAACAGAACGGGTGTTTCTGGGAACGATCTTCCCCTGTGTCCCCGACGGCCGCCCGGATGCCACCGACTATCAATTCCGGGACGCCGCCGCGGCCCGTACCAATGAATTACTGCGCCAGCGGTTCTCCACCGACGTGCCTGCCGGCAAAATCATCCTGGTCGAATATGAAAAACCGCTGCGCGCCCTCCCAGACTGGAAAAAAATCATCCGGCTCCATCCCACCCCCGCCGGTTATGTCCATGTCGCCGCAATCCTGGCCGAATCTCTCCGACGTCATGCCGTCGCCTCTCCCGGAAAAATCGATCGCGCAGCCTGTGGCGTGGAAGTCACCAATTTCATTGATCCGGCCACCGGCCTCTGTCGCCCGGTTCTGCCCGGCTGGTACACCGTTTCGTTTCAAGTGGAAAAAATGGATGACAGGGAACTGACATTCAAAATCGGCAAACAGTCGTTTTCCCTGGCGCTGCAACCGGGAGATCGCGGCCAGGTGGAATATTTCACCGGCTACATCGGCATGGCGCGTCCTCTGGAAATCTCTTTCGAAAACGGCACGGTTTCCCATCTGATGGTGGAAAAAACCCGGCCGTCCCGGCAGGCATCCGTCTATGGCGAAGGCACCTTCATCGACACCGTTTCGCCCATGCGGCTGGGGGAAAAGCTCGTTCCCATTTCGGGAAAATGAGAAATCACTATATCGGTTTGGCTGAAGAAGCAGAAGATTTCCCCACCCTCCCCCCCCGTCTTCCCCCGGAAGTCGGGGTTTTTCAGTCATTTCCCGACACGATGGCTTGACTTTTTACAAAATCACCCTACTATAAATGTCATAAGAAATCTCAGAGAACGTTTTTCAACAGGATGGGCCCCATGGGTTACAGTTTGTCCAAATTATTCTCCACTGACATCGGCATCGACCTCGGTACCGCGAACTGTCTTGTTTTCGTGCGGGACAAAGGCATCGTCCTGTCTGAACCGTCCGTGGTGGCGATCAAGGAAAACACCCGCGAAGTCATCGCCGTCGGCAGCGAAGCCAAAAGTATGCTCGGCAAAACCCCGGGTAACATCCGCGCCATTCGCCCGATGAAAGACGGCGTCATCGCCGATTTTGAAATTACCGAGGAAATGCTCCGTTATTTCATTCAGAAGGCGATTCGTACCGTCGCATGGCAGCGGCGGCTCCTGCATCCCTCCGTCCTTGTCGCCGTACCTTCCGGTATTACCGAAGTGGAAAACCGTGCCGTCAAGGACAGCGCCCGCCGGGCCGGTGCCGGCAATGTCGTACTGGTCGAAGAGCCCATGGCTGCCGCTGTCGGCGTGGGCTTGCCAGTGGCGGAACCGGCTGGAAGCATGATTGTTGACATCGGCGGGGGTACGACGGAAGTCGCGGTCATTTCGCTTTCCGGGATTGTCGGAGCCAAAAGCGTCCGCGTCGGTGGCGATGAGCTGGATTCCGCCATCACCTCACATCTCAAACGAGTCTATAATCTGATGATCGGTGAACTGACCGCCGAACAGATCAAAATCCGACTTGGATCGGCCTATCCGGTACGGGACGAGCTGGAGCTGGAAGTCAAAGGTCTTGACCTGGTTTCACGTGTTCCCAAAACCGTGCGGATCACCGCCGCAGAAATCCGCATGGCTCTTCAGGAACCGATTACAACAATCATTGAAGCGGTACGCGCCACCTTGGAGCGTTGTCCTCCCGACCTCGCCGCAGACCTGATCGACCGCGGAATCATGCTCGCAGGCGGCGGCGCCCTGCTCAGCGGCCTGGACAAGCTCCTGACCGAAGAAACCGGACTGCCGGTATTCGTGGCAGAGGATCCCCTTCGGGCTGTGGCGCGCGGTGCCGGGATCATGCTTCAGGAAATCGACAGCATGGTGCTGGAATAAAATGGCGGCAGGAGAGAAGCCTTGCCATGAAAGACAGTGATTTGCGCCCGGTGGCCTGTGCCGACCGGGCGCTTTTTCAGAAGGCGCTGGCAGAGCGGGAAACCTGCAGCTGTGAATGTGCATTTGCCAATCTGATCCTGTGGCAGAAGCCTTATGACGAAGTCTTCTTCGAACATGCGGGGCGGCTGGTCGTGGTGGAACGGGCGACACGGTTGATGCATTTTCCGATCGGGCGGACATTGCCGCCGCAGGAACTGGCCGCACTGGCCGGAGAGCTGCAGCGGAACGGCCTGGGAAACGGGACCATCTACGACGTACCCGAGGAATACTGGACGGGGCAAAGCGTGGAATGTGCAAAATGGTTCGATGTGGAAATCGACGAAGATGCTTTCGATTATCTGTATGAACTGGAACATCTGGCGACGCTTTCCGGTCCGCTGCTGCGTAAAAAACGTAATCTGATACGACAATTTGAACGGAATGTGCCAGATGCAACCTTCGCAGACATCGGCCCGGATAATCTGGAAACCGCTCTGACACTGGCCCGGACATTGAATCAGAAACTGCAGGCGTGCACCTTCCTGGAAGAGGAGGATGTTGCGCTGGCGGCGGTGCGTGAATATTTCCCGGCATTGGAAATGGGAGGCCTGTTGCTGTTTGCCGGCGGGCAACCGGTGGGTTTTTCCCTGTACAGCCGAATCAATGCGGACACCTGGGATATCCATTTTGAAAAGGCGGATCACACGATCAAAGGTGCACCGCAGGCATTGACTGCGGAGCTGGCTAAGCGTCTGCTGGCACGCGGCGGACGTCTGATGAACCGGGAACAGGACATGGGAGAACCGGGCTTGCGCCAGGCGAAACGCTCGCTCGACCCATGCGGATTCGTGCGACGTGTTTTTCTGAAGCTGAAATGAAGTGCAAACAAAATGACTATGAATATCAGGCTGGTCGGTAAAAACCTTGACGACATCCGTCCACTGCTGGAAGAATATGAGTTCTACTGCCGGGAACAATATCCCCCGGACGTGATCATCGCGCACGGCGGAGATGGAACTCTGCTGCAGGCCGAACGGGACTACCCCGGCATTCCCAAATTTCCCATCCGGGACGAACGGACTGCACCGCGCTGCCCGGAACATGCCACCCGACTGCAGCTGGAGAAATTCCGGAACGGTGCGTTCCCCCTCTCTCTGCTGCCGAAAATCGCCGGACGACACGCGGGACACACCATCCTCGGGATCAATGACGTATTCATTCACAACCGGGATCGTGTCAATGCCCTGCGCTACCGGGTCCGCATTGATGGAGAACTCTATGCCAATGAAATCGTCGGGGACGGTGTAGGCCTGGCCTCCATTCACGGCAGCACGGCCTACTATCGCAGTATCACTCACAGCATTTTCCGGGTAGGGATCGGCCTGGCTTTCAGCAACAGTACCGAAGAAGTCAGCCACCTGGTGCTGGACAGCCGTTCGCACGTCCGGATCGAAATTGTCCGCGGCCCCGGCATCGTCGTTGCCGATAACGCCCCGGAAAGCCTGCCGGTTCAGGAGGGGGACGCCATTGAACTCTTCCAGACGGAGGAGCTCGCCCGAATTTATGCGCTGAGCGATTTCATGTGTCCCAAATGCCGGACACTGCGACACCCGAATAAACTCCCGTTCAAAGGATATTTCTGACCATGGATCAGGTGCAAAAGAAGAAATGGCTGGTATGCGCGCTGACGGCACTGCTGATCGCCGTCGCGTCCGGAATCGGCTGGTACCTGTATGCCGGCCGCACCAATCCTCCTCCGGCCCAAAGCAGTCATTCCATCCCGGCAGATCGTGCGGCACAACTTCACAAACGGGCCATCTCATTTCTATATCAGGCCTGTTTACAGCAGCAGCGACTCTATGCCGTCCTCGCGCAGGGAATCCGCACCAACCATTTCGAAAACTATCAACGAGAACTGAATGCCGTCCACAACCTAGCTGACACATGCCCTGCAGACGCACTGGAAATCGAACGACAGCTTGCCGCCGCTCTGCGCCGGGGAGCCGCAAATGCCGAAAAAGCCCGCAAAGAGGCGGAAGCGGCATTCGCCGTCATATTTCATCCGGACACATTGCGGAACATCCCGTTCGAAATGGCCAAAGGTGGCTTGTTTCGACTCGAAAAGGCCACGCCGGAAAACTTGACTCTGCGCGCAGCCAGCAGTCAAAAGATCCGTAGTCTGCCGCTGACGCACGCACCGACCCGGGCGGAATTCCTGTTACGAGCCTCCCGAAAAGTGCCCGAATTGCGATTTTTCCTAGAACTCCGCTATGGAGAACACCCGGAACAGCTAGAAAGGCTATCCCCGGAAGGCATCTGGCGGGAAATCTATCCTCAAGTCATCCGGGACCTCGACATTCCGCTGGAAAATCTAGTACTACCGGAGGAAATCACTCCCAAGATCGATCGGTATAGCTACAATATGATCGCCAATGCCATCGCCTCGGGCCAGACCGCGGCAGCCATCCGAATGTTGCAAGACGGTGCCGATCCCAATCTAGCCGCACCGGACGATCAGACGCTGCTGATGCTGGCAACCCGGGACGGTCATGACGAACTTGTTCTGCTGCTGCTGAAAAAAGGCGCCGACCCCAATAAACGCAATCAGTTGACCCGAACTGCCCTGATGCAAGCGGTCTCTGGCGACCACTTCCAAACAGCCAAGCTGCTGCTTGACTATCATGCCGACCCCAATGCCCGGGATGAAATCACCAAGCGCCGCCTGGTCGACCAGGTACGGACGCCGATCATGCGGGCATTGCTGAAGGTGTACGGCGCAAAAGAGTAAAAATCTTAATATACAGGAGAATCAAGAAAATGAATGTACTTGTAGTCGGCTCCGGAGGACGGGAACACGCCCTGGTCTGGAAATTAAAAGATTCCCCGCAGACTGACCGGATTTATTGTGCTCCCGGAAACGCGGGCATCGCCGCGGACGCTGAATGCGTCGACATCCGCGTGGATGAGCTGGACCGGCTGGTGGAATTCGCCCGGACTCATGAAATCGGCTTGACTGTAGTCGGTCCGGAAGCACCGTTGTGCGCCGGACTGGCAGATCGTTTCCGGGCAGCCGGATTGACCATTTTCGGACCGAATGCGGAAGCGGCACAGCTGGAAGGCAGCAAGGATTACGCAAAACAGTTCATGTGCCGGTACGGGATTCCGACCGCGGCATCGGCTACGTTCTCCGCATTCGAACCGGCGGCGGAATATGTCCGGGAAAACTTCAGCGCCGGAGCCCGGGGCATTGTCATCAAGGCGGACGGACTGGCGGCCGGCAAAGGGGTGCTGGTGGCCGAAGATGCGGACAGTGCGATCACCTTTCTTTCCGAGTGCTTCAGCGGGGCTTTCGGCGACAGCGGGCGCAAAGTGCTGATCGAAGAGTGCCTGTACGGCGAAGAGGCCTCCATTCTGGCCCTGACCGACGGGGAAACCATCGTGCCGCTGGTCTCCTCACAGGATCATAAACGCGCCTATGACCACGATGCCGGTCCGAACACCGGCGGCATGGGCGCTTACTCTCCGGCTCCCGTCGTCACACCGGAAATCATGGCCCGGATCGACCGGGAGGTACTGCAGCCCTTCCTGCGGGGCATTCAAGCAGAAAACCTGCTTTTCCGCGGCGTGATCTTCGTTGGCATCATGGTGACGGAACAGGGGCCGAAGGTATTGGAATTCAACGTTCGTTTCGGTGATCCGGAGATCCAGCCCGTGCTGCGCCGCTTCGACGGCGACCTGCTCGACGTCATGCTGAAGACCGCACAGGGCCGCCTCCGGGAGGCGGAACTGGTCTGGTCCGATGACCCGGCGGTATCGGTAGTCATCGCTTCCGGCGGCTATCCCGGCGCTTATGACAAGGGTTTCCCGATCCATGGTCTGGAAGAAGCGGCCGCGACCGGCGCGGTGGTATTCCATGCGGGAACCGCGTTCAAAGACGGAACGATCGTCAACAGCGGCGGTCGCGTTCTCGGCGTTTCCGCCCGCGGAAAAACCATCCGGGAGGCCATTGCCAATGCCTACCGGGCGGTGGATGTCATTCATTTTCAGGATTGCTTCTGCCGTCGTGACATCGGCGCCAAAGCTCTGGCCAGAGAATCACGTGACTGAATCAGCGGACGGACGGGCGGGCGGATTTTCTCCGCCGCCCGGATTATTCCGCTGACCAATGCCGGCACGTGACCTCAGTTGCGGCAGGGGACATCAGGAGGGGAGTTCCCTTCGAAGAGCATGGCGTATTTCCGGAAAAACTCGTAATAAATACGGGGATTTTCCAATTCATACCATTTGGCCGGTGCCACCGGATCCGCGTCCAGATTGTAAATCGTCGCCCCCCGGAGGGAAAGCAGCAGCGGCGAATGCGTGGCGATCAGAAACTGGTCGTCCACGCCGCGAACGGAATTTTCCAGAAAATCCACCAGCTGCAACTGCATGGCGGGCAACAGACTGTTCTCCGGTTCATCCAGCAGATAGAGACTCTCTTCGCCGATCGTGTTTCGAAAATATTCAATTGCGCTCTCGCCATTCGATCGTTCCGTCTTATTAAAGCCAACCCGTTCCCTGAGAAAACGGGATGCGGTCCGGCTTTTGGCGGAAGTATTGCGCCGGATCCGCTCCAGATCTCCCGGGCGGGACAGGTCGAAGCCCCAGTTGGAATCGGAACGTCCTTCGTGATACTGCTGCATCTGATACCGTCTCTGCCGGTCTATTTCCGCATTCGTCCGACGCACCGCCAGAATTTCCTGAAAAACATCGTCGCTGGCAATAACCCGGCTCCCCGGTGGCACCTCGTATTCCAGACCGAGCTCATCCGTCGCCATCCACGCCGTACAGTCATTGACATATTCCTCAAAAAAGGGAGAGCGATTGCCGGGCGCATGACGCGGAATCTTCAGCTTTTCCGCAATAACGTTCAAAATCGTGCTCTTGCCGCTGCCGTTGCCGCCGTAAAAAATCGTGATCGGCGTCAGATTCAGCTCCGGCAGCCTCCCGTTGAACACTCCGTATGGATAAAAGGTGTTAAAACAGGTCATGACTTGCCGGTTGAAAAACATATTCTCATCTTCCCCCGTCGGAAACAGAAAGGATCGCAGATAAACTTTCATGTCCCTTCTCCCATTGCATTGTCTCCTCTCTGCTCGTCTCTTCAATGGAAATTCCGATATTCCGCTGTCCCATGCTTCCGATACATTCCCGGCGTCAGAGACCGCCGCCGGAAAAACTGTCGCCGAAAATGCGCCGGATCCTGATAGCCTGTGGAGTAACAGATCTCCTTGATCCGCAGTCCGGTTTCCCGCAGCAACCGGCAGGCGGCAGCAATCCGCGCCTCGCCGATAGCCTCACAGCAACTCATATGACGATAGCGCCGGAATAGACGGCTCAGATAATCGGCATTGCATCCCAGTTCCGCCGCCAGCGCCGCAACGGAAAAATCCGGCTCCGAATACCGCTTGGCGATCAGATGCTCCGCCGCCGTCAGAAGCGGCGGTAATCCCGCCTTCCCGGTCGGCGCGGTACGCAGACACTCTCCGAGAATCAACGCCAGCAGCAACCGCGCGCTGTCCGGCGGGGCAGTTTCATCCTGCTGAACATTCAAATAGAGCCGACAGTATTCCGCCATCCGGGCAGGATCCGCCACTCTCTGCCCGGGAATCAGTGCGGACAACGCCCGCCAGTCATCCTGATCCGCCTGGAAGTGAATCCAGAAAAAAGACAAATCCCGGGCATACGGTCCGGCACCGCCGTGACGACGTCCGGCACGCAGCAGCAACACGCCCCCCGGCGGAACCGCGCAGCGACGCTCCGCCTCGAACATCATCAACGTACCGGACACCACGAAAATCAGCTCGTCCGAATCAATCACCCGGCAGGGGTGCATCCCCTTCCCGCGGGAGATGAAATGACCGCCATTCAACGGGTTCAGCTTTCCAAACATCGGTCCTCGACTCCATTGCCAGGTCGGATTCGTCTCTTTTTTGTGCAAGATAATCCCTTTGACGGAAAAATACCACTGTTTTATAGTAAAACATCGCCTAAAACGCAAGGATTTTTCACCATGAGTTTCTATCAATCACTCCCCCTGCCCGCCGTCCGACTGCAAGACGAGGTGTTCGCCCCCCGCATCCGTACCGGCATCGAGCGCACCCTGCCCGGCGCCATCGCACACTGCCGCGAAACCGGACGGCTGGACATGTTCCGCCTGCAATGGCGCCCCGGCATGCCGAACCGCCCGCATGTCTACTGGACGTCCGACGTGGCCAAGGTCCTGGAAGGCATGGCCATGGATTACGAACTCACCCGTTTACCGGAACTCGGCCGACAGCTGGAGGAACTTGTAGAACTGATTGTCTCCGCCCAGGAACCTGATGGCTATCTCAATCCCCCCTTTACCCTGCTCAATCCGCAGGACCGCTGGAAAAATCTCTTCAACGGACATGAACTTTACTGTGCCGGGCATCTGATGGAGGCCGCGGTGGCGCATTTTCAGGCGACCGGGCATCGGAATTTTCTCGATGCCGCCTGCCGCTTCGCCGACCTGATCGACCGGGAATTCGGTCCCGATCCGGCACAACGCCACGGCTACCCCGGACATGAGGAGATCGAACTGGCATTGTGCAAACTGGCCGACGCCGCCGGAAAACCGCGCTATCGCAAACTCGCAGCCTACTTCATCGACGAACGCGGCCGGGAACCGAATTATTTCCTGCAGGAAAACGAAGCATTTCCCACCGAAGCCTCCCCCGATCAGCTGATCAACCGTCAGGCCCACCGTCCGGTTCGGAAACAGACCGAGGCGGTCGGCCATGCCGTGCGGGCGCTCTATCTCTACTCCGGCATGGTCGACTGCGCCGACGCCGCGGGCGACGCGGAGCTGCTGGAATGCTGTCGGAAACTCTTCGAAAACATCGAAAACCGCCGCATGTATCTGACTGGCGGCGTCGGTTCGGCGGCGCGCGGCGAATGTTTCACCATGGATTACGATCTGCCGAACGACACGGCCTATGCGGAAAGCTGCGCCGCCATCGCGCTGGTATTCTTCGCGGACCGGATGCTCCGCCACACCGGCGACGCCCATTACGCGGAAGTGCTGGAAAAGTGTCTCTACAACGGGACCTTGAGCGGTCTGAGCCTTTCCGGAGACCGTTTCTTCTACGGAAATTTGCTGGAGGTCAGCGAAAGCACAGCCACTTCAGGCCATCAATGCCGGGAACGTCAGCCGTGGTTCGACTGTTCCTGCTGTCCGACGAGCTTCTGCCGATTTCTGCCGCAGCTCGGCCGATTCTGCTTCCTTGCCGGAAACAGCGAAGCGGCCCTGATCATTCCAGCAGCCGGCCACGTGGTCTGCACTCCAGCGGAAGCGCCCGTCGCATTCGATATCTCCGGCCGTTATCCCTACGAACCGGATGTCACCGTAACCGTCCGGGGAAGTGGATGCTTCACCTTCTCCATCCGCCTCCCGGAATGGTGCCCTGAAGTCAAAATCCAGCTCAATGACAGCCCTGTTTCCGGACACATGGAACGGGGTTTTTGCAAAATAGAACGCAACTGGCATCCCGGCGACCGGTTGTCGCTGCATTACGCCATGCCGGTTCGACTGCTGCGCAGCCATCCCGCCGTCACCGCCAATGCCGGGCGCGGCGCCATCACGCGCGGGCCGCTGGTCTACGCGCTGGAAAGCATTGATAACGGTCTCCGACCGTCACAACTGGTGCTGGCCCAAGATCCGGATTTCCGCCTGATTCCCGCCCCGGATGGCCTGCCTCCCGGAACCGTCGCCATTTCCGCCCGGGCCCGGCGGGAAGTCCGTACCGCCTCCAGGCGTCTCTATGAATCCGAAACCATCTCTTCCGAACCGGTTCGGATCATCGCCGTACCCTACGCGCTCTGGCAGAACCGCGGCCCGGCGGAAATGCAGGTCTGGATCCGCTGTGACGATTAATCGCCTCCCGCCCCCCCTTTCACGGGGGGCAGACTTACTGCCCCCCCAATACCCCTACAGTACCGCGGTTCGCTTGCTCCATCGTCCGAGATTGTCACGGCTGGAAATTTGCAAAAGCCGTAGTAACCGGCTATAGTACCCTCCACTGTTCCCGGCAGATTTATGCCGGATTGTTTGAAGTACGATCTTCCATTGCAGGAGTTGCCATGTACCGTTTTTTGTTTTCTCTTACGATGTTTTTAACGCTCCTTTGCACAACGGCTGTTGCCCGGGCTGCGACTGAGCAGCTCCCCGCATTACCGGAAAAATCCCTTTGTCAGCCTCCACGATACCGGATCGACCTGAGTCATTGCGCCATTCTCGGTGACAGCCGTCCCGAAGCGGCAGAATTGACCGAATTGCTCCGCGGAGAGCTTAAAAAACATTGGCAGCTGGAGCCCCCCATATGGACTGCTGCGGAGGCTGTCGGCTCCGAAAAAACCCTCTTTCTGACGGGAACGCCGTTTGATCATCCCTGGCTCACGCGGCTGCAGGTGCTCGGCATGCTTGCCGGAGACTCCGCTCCTCATGGCGAAATCCGTGTCATTCCGCAACTTCCGGAATTGGGGTGCACTCTCGTTTACCTGGGGGGAGCCACTCCGGATCAGGTCCGGGAAAGCATCGCCCGATTTTTTCAACGCTACCCCCAAAAGCCGGAAAACCTGCCCCCCCTTATTGACTGTGAAGGTTTCGCCCCTTCCAGACCACCGGAGGAGCACAGCAAGCGGCTGGATGAAGTATATGCTGCCGGTGCCAATGCCGAAACAGCCAACAACACCGTTGTGGCCCTGATTCTCAATATCATGGAAGATTATCGCGGCACCGGTGATGACGCCTATGTAAAAGTATTTGCCGCCGAGCTCCGGAGAATGATGCAAAATTACTCCCGCATGCTCGGTCCACGCGGAATCGCCCCTCATTTCATTTTTCACCGTCTTCCGGCGGCGGTGGAGGTTATGGAAGGTTCGCCGGCCTTCTCCGCACAAGATAGAAGAGCCGCCGCGGAACTGATCGCCATGGTCGGCAATGAAATCTTCCATGACAACGACATGAAACTGCCCAGACGGCTTTTCCGGGAAGGGAAACACACCTATCTTACTAACCATCCGCTCTTTGCCATCCGCGCCATGTATTTCTGTGGCGACTATCTGGCACGCCGGTACGATTACGAACCGGCAAAACAATGGCGGGAAATTGCGGAGTATAATTTTGCAGATATGCTCCACCATATCGCCTCGCCTGAAGATTCGATCGCCTATCAATTCCATGTCCTCAACGGCATGCTGGATTATCTCCTCGGCAGTGGCAAAGGTACGGCGGACTCCATCAAAAACAATCCCGCCTTCCGCAGCTACCTGCAGTATGCCAAGGCCATGATCAATCCTCTCGGCGGCACCCCGGGCTTCGGCGACTCCTATCCCATCGGCAAGCAGATGGGGGGAATGGCTTCCTTTCTGAACAGCTGTCGTCGGGAACTGGCGGACCCGGAAAGCGAATTTTATTTTCAACTGTTCCAGAAATTTTCCCAGGCTCCGCAGGAGGTCGTTTCCGCCGCTGCCAGCAAATCGACGGATGCATCCCGGACGCCGGCAGGAGCCCCCCCGGTGGTAAAAGGCTGGCAGTTTTTCCCGGTGACGCCCGCTAAATTCTCCGCCCTGCAAATACCGGACGTCTTTCACCGGCCCACGATGGACAAGGCAGTCTTCCGCAGTTCCTGGGATCCGGCCCGGGCCGTTTATGTGTATCTGACCGGCATCAACGGCGGTCCGCACGGTCATTTCGACGCCAACGGCATCTGCTCCTATATCGCCGGCGGTCTCGAATGGCTGGCCGAACGTGATTATGTCAAAAAATATCCCATTGATCACAACAGTCTGACTGTCACCTTTCAGGGCCTGGCCACCGACTGGCCTTCTCATTGGAGCCAGGTTACCGCCACCCCCCGGAACGTTTCTCAGGTGCTGGGCACCGCCGCCTCCGCCGACGGCAAGAATGCCCTGATCTCCCTGCTGCTCGAAGATTATAACCACAGCACCTGGATCCGTCACATCGCCGTCAGTGAAAAAGACGGGCTTCAGGTCATCGACGAAGTACGGGCCGAAGCGGACGGCGACTTCATTGCAGAATGCTACTGGCGAGTCCAGGCCAAACCGGAACAGCCGTTGCCGAACGGAGTCGACTTCTCCCGGAACGGACGGACACTTCATCTGCGCACGACGGAATGCGTACCGCACATTCTCTCGACCTTCGAACACGGCAGCAATGCCCGGGAAGAGGGGTATTTCGATGCTTACCGCGCCTCTGGGGGATTGAATACCGCACAAGTTACAGAACGGCGGGAAGCAACCTTGAAAAAAGGAGAAAGGCTCTTTTTCTCCAATGACTTCCAATTGGATTCCCCCCGCCGGTTCGCCCTCCTCCGCCCCGGACTCTGGCGCAGCGGCGAAGGCCCCCAGGCAGTCCTGCTCGGGACTGGACGCCAGAAAATCGGAGATCTGACGATTGAAGCGGATTTCTTCCGTCTGACCCCCGAAGGACTTCTGGCGGTCAATCTGCGTACGCCCCCCCTTCCCGAACGGACGCAAGAGGCACTCACCGCAATCATAAATGCCATGCCCGCACAACCGGTTGCCGGCAAGCAAACTGCCATGCCAGCTCCGGCGGAATGCTGGACATTTCCCGCCGCCGTCACCGCGCTAGCCGCGTATGACAAAGAAGTTGCGATCGGTTGTGCCGACGGAACCTTTGAGGTCCGAAATGAAAATGGACAAGTGCTTCTGCACAAAAAATTCGCGACTCAGGTAACCGCCGCCGCCATGATTCCGGATGCCGCCGGTACCGTCCAATGGGCGGTCGGCCTTTATCCCGAACCGGAGGAACAAACCGGAAAACTCATTCTGCTCGCAGCCAATGGGGACGAACGCTGGACTGTTCCCACCCTCTATTATCAGCGACACCGGGGCATCCCGCGCACGATTTTCCCGGCAAAGCTGGAAAAAGGGAAAGCGCCGGCTGTCGCAGTCGGCACCACGGCCTGGATGTATCTGATCTTTGACAACGCCACCGGCAAACGCCTTCACCGGCTGCCGGTTCTCCACCCGGCGCGTCAGGGAGCCGCCGGGGATCTGAATGGAGACGGTCGTGACGAACTCCTCGGCGCTTCGGAATACTATTCGACTTCCATCTTTCTGCCGGACGGGAAGCGGATCTACAACCGTTCTCTGCCGCCCTACGGACTGCATCAGACAGCCGCAGATCTGGATGCAAACCAATGCATGGAATTTTACAGTGCCCGGGGAGACGGTACTTTGTACCGGTTCCGGCTGTCTTCGGAGGACAAGAAGGAAAAAGTCACGGAAGAATCCATCAATCTTGGAGGCAGTGCGGTCAATCTGGTCGTACACCAGGGCAAACTCCACAGCATCTCCACATCTGGGATCCATGCCCTCGTGGATGCGCAATTTCAAGCCGAACGCCGGAATCTTCACACAGGAATTCTGCAATTCAATGCCGCCAATGGATTTCTAGCTGCGCTGACTGCCGATGGCCGCATTCTCAGCGGCACGGATGAGAAAGGATTCTCTGCTGTGGCTTCGGCGATCCTCGACCCAGCAGAAACTTCGCCGATCCTGAGTGCGGGCGGCGCATCCGCTGTTTATTTCAGCACCGGTCGTACGGTCTGGATTGCACGCTGAAATAAAACGGGCCGGAACGACCTACCGTTCCGGCCCGCCCGAGCCTCTGCCGGTTTCAACGGAACAGAATATTCTTGATGCCAGCCAGCATCACCTGTGCCGCCAGTGCCGACAGGAACAGGCCGGTCAGTTTACTCAGAATCTCCAGCCCCTTGCGCCCCAGAAACTGCTCCAGCCGGTCGCTGAAGTACAGCAGAACCCCGATCATAAGTACCGCGGTGGTAATGCCCGCAGCCTCCGTCATCTGTACGGAAAAGTTTTCCGCACTCGCCCCCATAACCAGCAGCGTTCCGACCGTCCCCGGCCCCGCGGTGTAGGGAATGGCCAACGGGACCACGGCAATGTCACCCGATAACTCCACCCGTCGCATGCCACTCGTGGAATTGCCCCGCACCAGTTCTATGCCGCTCAGCATCAACAGCAGCCCCGCCCCAACCTGAAACGCATCCAGGGTGATCCCCAGGTATTTGAAAATCGCATCTCCGAAAAAATATACCACCACGCATACCACCCAGATCGCAAAGGTCGTACGCAAAGCCAGTCGACGCCGAGCCGATCGTTTCATGCCGTCACTTAGACTCACAAACATCGACAGCACAAAAAAAGGCGTCAACAACAGAAAGATTTTGACAAATACACCGATCACCGCATTGGGACTCACCATTCACCTCATGCAAAAACGATTTCGCCGAAATATTCCGGCAGATGGAAATTCAGCACCGGCACCGGCTGCCAGGACGCCCAGTGCGGATGACTGCTCGCATCGGCGCATTTATAGAAATTCGCCCGCCAGATTGTGCCCGAAGCAGGAACCCCCTTCCAGCCGGACGGCCCGAATACCTCAAATGGAATGAAAAATCCCACTCGCCAGACCACCGGCTCCGTCCGTTCCGGCAAATTGATCCGGGGCAACGTTGACACCACCCGGATCGGCGCCGCCTCCGTCATCGTCAGCGGTCGCCACTCGGCAAACCCGGTCTTCGTCCGACGCGCATCCAGGATATGAGACACCAGCAGTGTTCCTCCGCAATTCATCTCGAAATTGAAGTAGCCGCCATCGCGCAATGGTTCCGCAAAAAATTCCACGCAGCTGTCCTGACAAACCGGATCCTGGAACTTCTCCGCCGCACTCAGCACATAACGGTCCTCCACCCGGAACATCCCGAAAAGCCCAGTCTCATCATATAGCAGCCGGCATTTCACCCGGGGATGGTGGTCACTGCTCTCCGGACGAAACAACGCCACCTGCAAGGTCTCCGCAGCCGCCCATTCCTCACTCTCCCAGGCAGCATCAAGAGCGGGGGCGATTTCGGTTCTTCTGATCAGATAGGACATCTTGTTCACCTCAGATGACTCATGTGCTCCTGCCGGTACAGCATATCCGGAGCAATGGTGTCTCCCAGGCGAACCACCAGCTTGCCGTCTTCCGCTTCACGCACGACGTTGATGAAGACATTCCGCCGGCTGTCACCATCGGCGGCCATCTGCACTTCACCGGAAACGCCGGGATAAGAACGGATCTGTGCAAAGCGTTCCCGAATCTGATCCGAATCATACGCTTCACGCGTCGCCATGAACATCAGCATCATCGCCTCAAACCCCAACGCCTCATTCACCGAAGGCTCCCGGTGGTTCAACTCCTGAAACAAACGAACAAATGATTCCTGCGCAGGAATATGCAGATCCGGAGAGTAGACTGCGGAAAAAGCAACATCTCCAGGATTTTTCCCACACTCACGGAGAAACTCCGCGCCGTTCCATCCGTCTCCGCCCAGAATCAATCCCCGGTATCCAAGCTCCCGGGCCTGCCGGACAATCCGCCCCGCACAAGCCGAATAAGACGGCACAAACAACACATCCAGTCCCGCCGCCAGCAATTCCCGCAGCTGCGGCCGGAAATCCGTCATGCTCTCCCGGAACCCGGCCGACCCCGCCAACCGACCACCGTAATTCACGAACTCCTGTGCCGTCTGACGCCCCAGATCACGGGAATAAACCGCATTTTCATCCAAATTGAGAAACACCCCCATCCGCCCGCAACGACGCCGGTAACGGGCATAATAAGCCAATGCCTTCGCCTGCTGGCGATCACTGAAACTGGCACGGAACATATAAGGATTACGCTCGGTCACCCCATCATTGGTGGCCGTGGGCGTCAGAATCGGCAACTGCAATTCGGCGGCGGCGGACTTTACTGCCAACGCCTCACTGGAGCGGTACCCGGCCAGAACTGCCGCCACCCCCTGCTCCGCCAGCTCACGCACCGCCGCATCCGCCCTGGCGCTCTGCCCGCGATCATCCCGCACCACCAGTTCCGGAAGCTGAACATCCCTGCCAAGATCCCGCCGCAGCATTTCATGAGCACAGCGGATACCGGCCAATACCTGTTTGCCGGCGTCAGCGTCGTTCCCGCTCAACGGCAGCACTACGCCGATCTGCAAAGGATCGTCCGCCGAACGGCTCCGGGGACCGGCACATCCGGCCAGCAACACGACTGCCGCCGACAACATCACCGCCGAGCGCCATCTTTTCCAGAATTGTTCTGACATCATCTTCTCCCTGGTCAAATTCCTGATTGCGGCTCTTCCGCCGTGCCATGTTCTCCCAATGCGGCAAGCGCCGGGTCTCCCGGCATGGTTCCGCGCGTCGAAGCACGGATAAATTCCACAAAATGCCGAACCTCCGGGCCTGGATTTTCCGCTTCGATCGCATGCAGTGCGTTGCCTCCGTTCAACCCCCGGAAATAATAGGTCTTAATTGCCCGCCGGATGGCCAGACGCACCTCCGCCCCCATCCCGGCACGGCGCAGACCAACGGTGTTGGGGCCACAGACACATTCATTTTCGGCCAGCATGCAGAAAGGCGGCACATCCTGCGTCAGAATCGTTCGCCCCCCAATCATCGCCAACTGACCGATCCGGCAGAACTGATGAATCAGCACATAAGCGCTCAGCACCGCCCCGTCTTCAATCACCACATGCCCGGAAATACCGGTATGATTTGCCACCGTCACCCGGTTGCCGATCTGCGCATCATGACCGACGTGCACAAAAGCCATCAGCAGCGTACCGTCCCCCACCCGGGTCTCTCCGCCCGCAAAAGGTGAACGGTGAATCGTCACATACTCCCGGATTACGCTGTTGCTGCCAATCCAGGTCGACGAGACCAGGCCCGGACGGAATCGATGATCCTGCGGTTCCTCGCCCACCAACGCTCCGAAGTAAATCCGCGTCCCTGCTCCAACCGACGTATAGCGCGAGACTTTCACGTGTGCGTCAATGAAACAGCCGTCACCGATAACGGTATCTGACTCGATCACTGCATACGGCCCGATTTCCACCTGTTCGCCGATCCGGGCCCCCGGAGCGATTACCGCGGTCGGATGAATTCCCATGGTATTCCTCCTGTTCTCCGCTTCCCCGCCCGTATCAGCTCACGATCGTTCCGGCCGCGGTATCTCCGCGCAGCACCCGCTCAAATGCGGATGGATCGGAAAAATCGAACACGACAATCGGCAGCTGATGATCGCGGCACATGGTGAACGCAGTCGCATCCAGTACCGCCAGATGTCGCGCCAGAGCCTCGTCAAAGGTAAGCTCCGAAAAACGCACGGCGGTGGGATCCTTCTTCGGGTCGGCGGAATATACACCATCCACTTTGGTCGCCTTGAGCACCGCCTCGCAGTCCGTCTCCAGCGCCCGCAGAGCCGCGGTAGTGTCGGTCGTGAAAAACGGACACCCGGTCCCTCCCGCAAAAATCACCACCTGTCCCCCTTCCAGTGCCCGGATCGCCTCTTCTCGATTGAAGCGGGGCGCCATCGGCTCCATGCTTACCGAACACTGCACCTGGGCCGAAATCCCCGCGGAATTGAAATAGTCTTTTAAACAGAGTGCGTTCATCACGGTCGCCAGCATGCCCATATAATCAGCGTTGACCCGGTCCATGCCGCCGGCGCGTCCCATGACGCCGCGCCAGAGGTTGCCCGCTCCCACCACGATGGCGATTTCGATTCCGTGTTCGAGCATTTCCCGCACCCGTTCCACCACCAGACTCACCGCCTCGTGGTCATAGCCGGACGCGGCCGATCCCTTCAGTGCCTCACCGCTGATTTTGAGCAAAACCCGTTTAAACCGGTAACGACTGTCCATAATTCTGATCCTTCCCTCTGTCGCACAGTAAACATGTATGCAGGAAAATATACCGATTCAAAAGCGATCTATCAAGCTGGAAAGCCGCTTTTTCCGTAGTTTCGACGCTGTTTTTTCGGAAATAAGGGTGTATATTAACCGGAGAAGAAATTCATATCCGGAAACGAACCCGCGGGGAGAATGTTCCATCATGGCAGAAAATCAACCGAAACTCAAGGTCGGCGTACTTGGCGTCGGCGCTCTCGGCCGCCATCACGCGCGGCTTTACCGTGAAAATCCGAAGGCCGAAGTCATCGGTATTTTCGATGTCAATGCCGAAACCGCCGTCCGGGTGGGTGAGGAATTCAATCTCAAAGTCTTCTCCAACTGGCGCGAACTTGCGGAAAAATGCGACGCACTCAGCGTCGCCGTCCCCGCCAATTTTCACGCCACCACCACCCTTCCCTTACTGGAAATGAATCGCCACGTCCTCGTGGAAAAACCCATTGCCGCCAGTGTCGAAGAGGCTGAAGCCATGGTCAATACCGCCCGCGAGCACGGAGTTGTCCTCGCTGTCGGCCATGTGGAACGCTTCAATCCCGCCATGGATTTTCTGGAAAAATACGCGGCAAACACCCGGTTCATCGAAGCTCACCGGTTGGCTAAATACCCGCCGCCGCGGCCCGGTCTGCCCCGACGAGGCACCGAAGTCAGCGTCGTACTGGATTTGATGATCCATGACATCGACCTGGTGCTTTCCATGGTTGATGCCGAGGTGGAGCGCTTCGACGTCGTCGGGATTCCAGTGCTCAGTAAAACCGAGGACATCGTCAACGCCCGAATTAAATTCACCAACGGCAGCTGCGCCTCGCTGACCGCCAGCCGGGTCAGTCAGGAGCCGATGCGCCGCTTCCGGGTATTCCAGGAAGACACCTATATTTCGATGGATTACGGAAAATTCTTCGGTATGGTGCTCAAGCGCAACCGGCTCGGCCTCGCCCGCAAAGACGTGAATCTCGACGAGAAGAACGCCCTCGCTGCCGAACTCGACAACTTCATTGACGCCGTCAACCGTACCCGCGCCACCGGCGAAGTCTCGCAGCCCAAGGTCCCGGGAGAAGCCGGTCTCAAGGCGCTCCGGCTTGCCGTCGCCATTGAGAACGAGGCCCGCGCCTACAATGACCGTTACGGCTTCAAATTCGCCCCCTGCACTGCGGACGAGCTCAATTGACCGCGTCATGCGCATCCCGGCGAAAATCAACCTTTATTTGAAGGTGACGGCAAAACGACCGGACGGATACCATGAAATCCGGTCGCTTTTTCTGCCGCTCGTCGAAATCGCCGACGATCTGACGCTCGGTGACGGCGACGACGGGCTGCAGCTTACCGTCTCCGGACTGCCGGTTTCAAATGCGGAAGACAACCTCGTCTGCCGCGCTGCGCGCCGTTATGCGGAATGTGCCGGAATCGCACCGCATTGGCATTTTTCCCTGACCAAACGCATTCCCGTCGCCGCCGGCATGGGCGGCGGCAGTGCCGATGCTGCCGCGGCACTGCGGCTGTTGCAGGAGCGTTACGGGGCGCTCGATCAAGAGGAGCTGCATCATCTCGCCGCCGGACTCGGGGCGGATGTTCCGTTTTTTCTGAATCCCCGTCCCGGCTTCGCCACCGGTATCGGAGAACAGTTTGTACCGCTGGATGGTCCGGTTCGGATCCCGCCGCTGCTCATCATCAATCCCCGTTTCCCGGTCAGCGCCCGCTGGGCCTATACCCATCTGGATCCGGCACAGATCGGCGATGATGATTCCGGCCGAGCCGAAGCGCTGGCGGAAGCCCTTATGGCCGGAGATGCCGTCGCCGTCGCTCGTGCGATCCACAATGACCTCGCCGCCGCTCTGTATCGAAAATTTCCGCTGCTCGTGCTGCTCCGGGAATTTCTGATCCGTCACGGAGCTCTTCATGCGGAAATCACCGGCAGCGGTCCCACGCTTTATGCGGTTTGTCCCTCCAGCGCCGTCCGCGATCGGCTCCGGGAAGAGCTGGAAGCAGCCTGGCCTGCCGCGCTTCTGTTGCTCTCCGCCTAACCGGTAAGAGAATTGTGGCGCGATAAGTCACTTCTGTTCTGTTTCGAAATTCCCTGTTATCCTTTCCTTTTAAAGATCTTTTTCCATCTCCGCATTTGAAAAACATACAACCTGGTGATACACTCCCTGCAAAATCAGACGGTGGTGGCATTCCGAATCGTCCTCTTTGTATTCGACGCCCGGAGTGAAATGCAGGCAACCGCCAGGGCATCTGCCCGGATATCTTTCATGTGGATCCGGACGAGCCCGATGGCAGCGTAATGGCAAAGCAGCTCTACCCCGATGGGCCTGGTTGTTCGAGGTTCGGTATAAAAATGCTCATTTTATCATCTAAGGAGTTCCTGAACCATGATCCCCAACCTTCGATTCGGTATCGTCGGCACCGGCAGCCGCGGCACCCACTGTTTCGGCGCGCTTTTAAAACAACGTTCCGACTGCATCATTCAGGCCGTCTGCGACCGTAACCGGACACGGGCGGAATTTGCCGCTTCCCGATTCGGCGCCCCTTCCGTCTACACGGATCTGGAGGAGATGCTGCTTCGGGAACCGCTCGACGCACTTATCATCACCACTCCGGACGCCACCCATGAAGAATGCGCGATCCGCGCTCTCCGCCACCGGCTCAGTGTGCTCATCGACAAGCCGCTCGCCACCACCGTTGCCGGCTGCCGGCACATTATCCGGGAGGCGCAGCTGAGCGGTCGTGTCGCCATGACCGGATTCAATCTGCGCCACGCCCCGTTGCTGACCAAACTCAAACAGATTGTCGACGAAGGCGTCCTCGGAACCGTCTTTCTGGTGGAAAACCGGGAGTTCTACGAGAACGGACGCACCTATATGGCCCGCTGGAACGGGCAAAAAGCTGACAGCGGCGGACTCTGGATCCATAAAGGCTGTCATGATTTCGACGTCTTCAACTGGCTGCTTGGATTCCCACGTCCCCGCAAGGTCGCGGCGTTTTCCGGAATGAATGTTTTCCGACCGGATCGTCTGCCGTTCCCAACCAGAGACGGCGTTCCCCCGGGCCCCTGCTGTTCCCAATGCCCCTACGCCTCTGACGGCACCTGTCCCGACGCCGTCCGCTACGATGACCCGGAATGGGGCGATGCGGCCCGCCAGCAGGACGGATACGTCAAAGATTCCTGCATGTACAACTCCGATCTGAGCACACACGACAACGGCGTGGCCGTGGTGGAATACGAAAACGGTGCCCGTGCCAGCCATCTGGAATGTTTCGTCACCGGCTTGACCGATCGTTTTTATACTGTGGTCGGCACCCTCGGGCAGGCATCGCTGAGCCTCTCCGGACGCACGATCACCGTTCTCAAGCGATGGTCCCACGAAACCGTGACCTATGAAATTCCCGAAGTGACCGGCGGCCACGCCGGCGCCGATCCCGGTTTGGTGGAAAGTTTCGTCCAGGCCGTCCGCTCCGGCACCCCCGATACCTCCAGTTGCGAGCAGGGGCTCCTGGCCGCTGCCATCGGCCAGGCCGCCGAACTTTCCCGGGAGGAAAACCGCGTGGTGCACCTCGACGAACTCCTGTAGTCCGCCCCCTGTTTTGCTGTAAACTCTTCCCCAAAAAAGGAATTGCCACCATGAAAATCCGCATCTTCACAGACAAACAAGCTCTCGGTCAGGCCGCCGCCGCCCGCGGCGCAGAGTACATCCGGCAGGCGATCCGTCAGCGTGGTCGTGCCAACATCATCCTCGCTACCGGCGCCAGCCAGTTCGAAATGCTCTCTGCACTCGTCGCCGCGCCGGATATTGACTGGAGTCGTGTTCACATTTTTCACCTGGACGAATACATCGGACTTCCGGAAAGCCATCCGGCCGGGTTCCGCAAATACTTGAGAGAACGCTTCATTCAGCATCTTCCGATCCCACCGGCCTCCTTCCATCCGGTGAATGGAAATGCGCCGGATCCCCGGCAGGCCTGTTCTGAACTCGGCCGGGAAATCGCCGCCGCGCCGATTGATGTGGCGTTCGTCGGCATCGGAGAAAACGGGCATCTGGCCTTCAATGATCCCCCCGCGGACTTCGAGACGGAAGCGGCTTATCTGGTCATCCCCCTGGACGAAGTCTGCCGTCGCCAGCAACTCGGCGAAGGCTGGTTCCCGAAACTTGACGACGTGCCGAAACAGGCCATTTCCATGAGCATCCGCCAGATCATGAAAAGTGCCGCCATCATCGCTACCGTCCCCGATCAACGCAAGGCGAAAGCAGTCCGGGAAGCTCTTGAAGGACCGGTATCTCCCCTCTGTCCCTCCTCCATTCTGCAGACCCATCAGAACTGTCATCTGTATCTGGACCGGGATTCCGCTTCGCTGCTGAACGGCTCCCACCGGGCCTGAAAACGCCGGGGCTTCCGGTCGTACTCTGTTTATATCGTGCGGCATCTTCGGAGAACACTTGCTGAAAGATGCCGCCTTTTTTCACGCCGTTGCTGTCGGAGAGAAAATAACATAACGTCATTTTCAAGTCTTTTCAGCTTGACATTCTCCTTTTCTGTGATTATTTACTGGAAAATATAATCAACAGGATCGATGTCGACATGGGACAAATCTCTCCGTTTGCCACAGGCCTGATACATTACGTTGAATCCCGTATTATTTCAGGCGAGTATCCGATCGGCAGCAAACTGCCTTCTATCCGCCGTCTGGCTGCGAAATTCCACTTGAGTTTTGGTACGGCATACCGTGCCATTCACACCTTGCAGGAACGCGGCCTGATTGAACAACGCGGCACAGCAGGGCTCTTCGTAAAATCCCATCGCTTGATCGCAGGAGGCAATGCCGGAGTCTTCACGGTATTGATCGGCCCCGCGCTGCTGCAAACCACCGGACTTTTCCATGCCGCCTATCTGGGGGTGGAAAAAGCGGTCATGCGCCATCATTACCAGCTGCAGGTCCATTATGTGGCAATCGACAAACTCACGCCGGAAAAACTCCGCCAGACAGCGGTGGAATCAGACGGGCTCCTGCTGCTGTGTGAATACGATCAGTATCTGCGGGAATTCCCGGTACTGCCCTGCCCGGTCGTGGCCCTGCTCTCGGCTAACTCCTGGAACGGACTGATTTCCACCGTGAACATCGATGCGGACGATGCGGCCTGTACTGCCGCGAAATATTTCCGGGAAGCCCGCTCCTGGCTGCGGGAAGTCAAGGTTTTTTCCAGCCCCAAGCCGGTTTACGTCGCCCGGGCGCTGGCCTTCGAAAGCCGGTGGCGGCATCTGGGCGGGCGGTGCGAAGTCCGCATCGGTTATCCGGATGAAAATCAGACTTACCGGGAGGACTGCGGTTATTACTTCACCTCTGACCAATGGCTGCAGAATGCCTCGGCTGACTTTTTCCGGATCCATCAGGTGGAGCCGGCGCAGAAATACGCCATGCTCGGCGTAGACGGCAAACAGTTTCTTGATCCTGATTTTTTCCATTTTCCCACCATTGCGGCGGACTGGCCGCAAATGGGCGAAATCATGGTCAACGAACTGATCCGCCGCCGGAATGAACCGGAGCTGGGGGCCCGCAATATCAGTGTCTGCGGCAAACTGCGTTTGCCAAACACCCTTGAATCAGCCTCTCCTGAATCAGCTTAAAAGTTTATTCACCAACATCTTCTATCATCTTCTGCAATCATCCTCCCGAGAAACCGCGGATCAATCTGAATCACCTTGGATCAGATTCCCCTCCGTTTTCATCTGCAGGAGTCTTGTGTGCCGGGATTTTCTTTTCTATAATTGAAATGGAACCGGAAATCCCCCACTAACAACAGGAGAAACCATGATGAAACGGTCCCCTTTCACACTGATTGAACTGCTGGTCGTTATTGCGATCATCGCCATTCTGGCCGGCATGCTGCTGCCCGCACTCAACAATGCCCGGGAAAAGGCCAAAGCGATCAGTTGTGCTAACAATCTCAGGCAGATCGGCTTTTCTCTGATACAATACACCATGGCCAATGATGAATATGTCTGCTGGGGATTCAGCGGCAAGCTGCCGAATGGACTGACTGGAAATTTTCACGCTTTTTTATATCCCTATCTTGGCGGCGGCTCCTATCCGACCGACCGAATCACTGAAAAAAAGCCATTCTATTTCGCTCCATTTATCTGCCCGACGCAGCGTTCCCTTCGATATTACACCAATGACTATGCCGTTTCCAATTACGGGTACAATGCGCGTGGCGTAGATGCCGGCGGCAGGGTGTTCTTCGGTTATTCCACAACTTACCGATCCAATAAAATCAGTAAATTGAAAATGCCTACAAAGATGTTTGCATTCGCAGATGGCCGTCTTAATATCAGTCGTTCAACCACCGTCAATTCGGCAACAGACTGGAACGGAGGTGGGGTACCGATTTCGGACAGTCCCACGGATGTCGCAGAACTCCGGCACAGCGGAAAAATTAATGCCGTGTTTTTTGATGCCCATGTGGAATCCCGCACGGTATACGAAAGACCCTGCAGTTCAATCGTGACCAATGATATGAATCTGCTAATGCGTGGACAGTTACTTTACTGACTTAGCCCAGTCAGACAGCTGGTCATAACATTTTTTACATTTTTCCGAAAGCCCTTTAAAAAAATATTGAAAATATTCGGATCCGGCTTCATTTCGAGATTTTATTTCCGCCGTTTCTGCGCTATGTTTCAGAATGCAGACAGGGACTGCCGGCATGGACGGTCCCCTGTCTTCGTATCAACCATTCCCTGCCTGGAGAAATATTTCATGATGAGATCATCCTTTTTCATTGCCGCCCTGCTTCCGGCAATGACCGTTTCCGCCGCATTGGAGCTGGCCCTGCCGATGGAATCACGCCCCGGTCCGGCCCGCAGCATAGTCGATGCCGCCGTTCGCGGCTTCAACGGCAGAGTCCGATTGCAGAAATCCCCTTCCGACGATGCCCAATATGTTGCGGATGTCCCTGATTCGTTGAAAGAAATCAGCCAAACCGCCCTGGAACTGAAAAATCAGGCCATGGCCTTCTTTCCGAACGGAAAAAAATTGAACTGCACCGGTGATTTCACCTGGAGCCTGTGGCTCAAACCACTCGGGAATGAAACCAAACGCCAGACGCTGCTGGTTCATACCGGCAGCTGGAGTCTGCATTACCTGCCGGCTTCCAACCAGCTGGAATTCGCGGTCCGGAACGGCGGAAAAAACCTCTTCCAGCTGCCGGAGAACTTCCGCAATCTCTGGCACCATCTGCTGCTCGTGCGCAGCGGCGATCAGCTCCGGCTCCGGGTAGACGGTACTCCTGTCGGCCCAGCCCAGACAATTTCCGCATCCCCCGTGCCGGGAGCAAATCTTTACCTCGGAGCGGGGACTTCTCAGGGGGATCATGCCTTTACCGGCAGAATCGACGAAGTCGGCCTCTGGAGCCGCGCCTTGTCCGATGAAGAAGCGGACCGGCTGGCAGCAGGGGCCGCGGTAACCGCCATTCCCGATCCCACAAAACTCACTCGAACCATCACCTCCCCCTTCCCCGCCGAACTGCCGGTCAAAGAACGGCCGACTACGGTCGAACTGGTTCGGAACGGAAAACCGGTGGCCGTCATCGCTCTCCAGAAAGGCAATCGCCATCCGGAACTGGCCCGGCTGATCCAGCAAAAACTGGCCGAAGCCTGGGGCGTTACCTTTCCCATCCGGGAAATCGCCGATCACTCCGACGGGAATTTCCCGTTGATTCTCTTCGGCCGCAACAACAGCAACATGCTGACCCGGGAATTGACGGCCAACGGCTTTCTCTCCCCCAATACCCTGGGGTACGAAGTACGGGTTTTCCCGCAGGTGCTGGACTGGAACCGGGGAGCGGTATTTCTGGGCGGAGCCACTCCGGAAGAAGTCGGTCAGGCGGTTGATCAGCTTTTACAACGTTGTCCCCGGGTGGCACCGCTGCCTTTTCTGGCCGTTCTGGAACGCCAGCAGACCTACCCGGCACCGGAGGAATTTTTCAGCAATCTCCAGAGTCTGTACAATTCCAACAGCCATGACAAAAGTCGCGCCGCCTCGCCGATTCTGAATCAACTGGCGCACGCCTATCGGGATACCGCGGACGAACGCTATGCCAAAACCATGGGCGATGTCATCAGCATGATGCTGGAAAAATATCCGGCCATCAAAGCATCGCAGCGGAACCATCCTCCGACCTTCTTTTTCTATGAAATCCCCCGGCATCTGTTTTTAGTTGAAAATTCTCCGGCATTTACCGCCAGACACCGCCGCGATGCGGCTGAATTATGTCGACAGTTCATGGAGGATACCATCGTCTTTTACGAAATGGCCAATCCTGCCGTCTGTTATGCCCAGGGGCAGGTGAAATACTGGACAAATCACTTCAATTTTGCGGCACGCTCCAGCTATGATGCTTCACGCTATCTGCTGGATCGGCACGATTTCACGCCGGCCCAATACTGGCAGGCCGTAGCGGAATGTGTATTTGACGGCGTCAAAAACAATCCGATCTCTCCGGAAGATGCGGCGGGATACCATTTTCTGGTCTATCGGATCTTTACCGATCATGCGCTGGCCAGCGGCCGATACGGGGTGGATTTCTTTCAAAACGACCGGTATCAGGGAGCGGTGGATTTCGCCAAACTGATCACCAATCCCCTCGGCAGCGTCCCCGGATACGGCGATGCGGATGCCCTCGGTGGTGCCAGCCATTACACCCTGCTGCGTGATGCGCTGGATATTCTCGGAGACCGGGATTGCGAATATCTGCTGACCCTGATTGCCCGCCAGGCCAAAAATCCGTTCTACCGGGATACCATCAGCGCCATGGGACTGTCGGAGCATCTGCCGCCCCCCTCGACCTCCCGCTATCTGGGGTTAAACGCGATTGCCTTGAATGATTTTCTGCTTGATCAGCACAGACGCTATCCTGCATATCCGCGACCGGTGCTGAACAAAGCAATTTTCCGCAGCGGCTGGGACAACTCCGCCGAATTTCTCGCGCTCAACGGACTGACCAGCGCCCCCCACGGCCACGACGATGCAACGGGTATCTGCCAGTATATCAAAGGGGACCGCCTGTGGATTTTCGAAGGACATTATATCAATCGTCATGCCGAAGACCACAACGTGCTGAACGTCATCCGCAACGGCGAAGCCCCCGACCGCCGGCGTAATTTTCCGACCTCCCGCAATATGGCGGCGCAGATTGTCTCGGAAGCAGAAACCGATGCAAAGGATTTCGCGCTGCTCAACCTTCTGCTGGAAAATTATAACGGAGTCGACCAATACCGCCGGATTGCCTGGGAAAAAGACGGCGGCTTCTGGCTGCTCGACCAGATCATTGCCCGCAAACCGGGAGATTACCTCTTCCTCAACCAGCTGCGTACCACCGGACAGATCCGGGAACACGCCCAGGGGATTCTGGTCGAACAGAAACCGGGAGAAGACCCCGCCGTACCGCACCGTTTTTCCATCAGTGAAGACGGAGATTCAGTCCGTAACCGCTATTCCCGCCTGGAACGTTGCCATGGGCGCCCGAATACCGTATTGCCGGGATACCGTTACTCCGACGGCGTCACCCGTTCGCTGCTGTACCGCCGTACCGCTGTTTTGGCTCCCGGAGATAAACAGAACTTTTTCCACTACCTCACACCGCTGACTGCGGGAGACACACCGGTGCCGTTGCGCCGCGTGGCGGATCACGCCCGCCTGGCCCTGACCGGGGACTTCCCCCGGCTGGCCGCGCTCGGTCCCCTGAACCTGCCCGGAGTCACGATCGACGCCGAATCCTGTTTCATCGGACCGCGCGGAATCCTGGCGGAAAATGCCCGGAAAATCACTCTCGGCGACCATGATTATCCGGTTACCGCCGATGCTCCGACCGTCATCGCCTTCCGCGATGAAAAGGAACGCGCCGACGCGGCCCGAATCCTGGCAGCGCTGCCGGAACAACCGGTTTCTTCCCCCATAGCGGAACCGGTACCGGTAGTACCGCAACAGAATTTCACCCGTATGCTGCCCCAGCAGAGCCCTGTCCGGGCGCTGGCAGTTCATGACCGTTATGCCGCAGTAGGTCTGGCGGATGGCACCTTCAAACTGATTGATCTGCAAGGGGAAACCGTCGCTGAGAAAAAATTCGATCAGGAAATCAGCGCCATCGCCTTTATCGAAGCCGGTGATCGCTCCTGCTGGGCAATTGGCGTCTGCGGACCTCGTACCCGTTCCATTCAGGATGTAACGGCGGGCACCCTGCATGTGCTCTCGCCGGATGGCAAAAAGGAACTCTGGCAAAAGGAATTGCCGTTCTACAGCCGGCGTTACGGTAATGCCCGCACCATTTTCCGTGCGTTCCTCGACGGACAGGATGCCGCGCCATCCATTGTAGTGGGTTGTGACTCCTGGACCTACCATGCCTTTACTCTGGACGGTCAGCCCGTCTGGCAGGCCCGCTGTGTACATGGCGCCACCAGCGGCGCGGCAGGAGACTTGAATGGAGACGGCCGGGACGAGGTATTTATCGGCAATGAATATTACTCTCACACCATCCTGGATCATGCCGGCAAACCGTTGAAATCCGCCACCTATTCTCCCCATGACGTCGCCGCCACCATTCTCGACCTGAATGAGGATGGAAAAAAAGAAGTGATCGTCGGCCGTTATGACGGATTCCTTTACATTGATGCCCTGCAGGATAACCCCCTCGACGGTCGTCAGCTCAATCTCGGTGGTCAGCCCCGGAACATCGCAGTACTTCCCTCCGGTTCTTCTGCCCGGCTGGCCGCGGCCGCCTTCACCGGTGTCATTACTTTCATCGGAAGCGACCTGAAGCCAACCGCCAGACTGGTACTGCCCGCGCCGGTCGTATCCATGGCGGCCCGGGGCGCCAGGGTCTATGCCGCCGCCATGGACGGCAACGTCTATGAGATGGAACAAGGGAAACTCCTGACCCGACTTCCCTTCCGCTACGCTCCTGATGCTCCGGAAGCGCCTCCCATGGCGGCAGGAGAACAGCTGCTGGTTCTCGGTTCCGGAAAAAATCTATACTTCCTGCGCTGAAGAAAAAATATCCGTGCCGGAGGAATCTCCCCCGGCACGGATGTCGTCAGTCCCAACATACCTTTCTTATTGTGCGCCCGGCATGGCGTAGAGCGTGGCGATTTCCTGGGCCCACAGAGAATCGTCGATCGTCTCCAGAATCATCGGAATGCCATCCAGCCGGGGATCCGCCATAATCCGGCGAAATGTCTCCAATCCCAACATGCCCAGACCGATACTCTGGTGGCGGTCGAGGTGTCCCCCCAGCTTGCCCTTGGAGTCATTGAGATGCATGCCCGCCAGATGTTCGAATCCGATCAGCCGCCGGAACTGGTTCATCGTCCACTCATACCCCTCTTCCGTCAGCAGGTCGTAGCCCGCAGCAAAGGCATGACAGGTATCCAGACACACCCCCACCCGGCCGGGACGATCAATAAGCTCCATCAGCGTCGCCAGCTGTTCAAAGGAATATCCGAGATTGGAACCTTGCCCCGCAGTATTTTCGATCACGGCCATCACATTCGGAACCGTATCCACCGCCTCGCGCACCCCATAGGCGATGTGCTCCAGGCAATGGTGCTCTCCGATCAAATTCAAATGGCTCCCCGGATGAAAGTTGAGCCGGATCAACCCCAGTTGGTCACAACGCCGCATCTCATCTATAAAGGCAGCAAGGGAAAGCGCCCGCTTGGCATCATCCGGCTGTCCGAGATTGATGAGATAACTGTCATGCGGCAAAATGTGTTCCGGAGCAAATCCGCTCTTACGGCAATTCTCCCGGAAGGCGGCAATGGACTCCTCCCGCAACGGTGGCGATGACCACTGTCGCTGATTTTTCGTAAACAGCGCGAAAGCCTTCGCACCGATGGCCGCGGCATTCAGCGGCGCATTTTCCACCCCGCCGGCCGCACTGACATGTGCTCCGATGTATTTCATGCGAAAATCCACTCCGTCAGTTTCACAAAATCCTCCACGCCGACTTTATCGGGACGGATTTCCAGCGGCATATCCAGCTGTGCGAATGCCGCCTGAACCTTCTCCCGATCATAATTTGCCCCGAGCACCTTGCCCATCTGTTTGCGGCGTTGGGCAAACGCGGTTTTCACCACCCCCGCCAGCCGACGGCGCAACTGCTGCTCCGGCACCGGATGACGCAGTGTGAAGGCCGCCACCGCCGAATCCACCTCCGGCGGCGGAAAAAACACCTCCGGCGGCACATCCCGCAGAATACGTACTTCATACGCCTGCTGCACCCGGACGCTCAACGCCCCATAAGCACGGCACCCCGGCGGCGCGGCCAGCCGCTCGGCCATCTCCTTCTGCAGCATAAAAACCATGCCGTCCGGCATCCGGGGCAACTCCAGCATCCGCGCCACAAAAATGCTGCTGATTGAATAAGGCAAATTGGCAATGGCACGAAAAGGCCGTCCTTCCGGAAGAATTTTCGTAAAATCCACCCGGCATGCGTCATCTTCGACCAGCGTAAAATGTTCGGTCGGCATCTCCCGTCGCAGATATTCCGCGATCCGGTGGTCGAATTCCACGGCAATCACTTCCGCCCCGGCGGCAAGCAGGCGCCGGGTCAGTACCCCGAACCCCGGCCCCACCTCCAGAATCACTTCTCCGGGAACAGGTGCGGCCGCCCGGACAATCGCATCAAGCAGATTGGCATCCACCAGAAAATTCTGTCCGAGTCCCCGCCCCGGACGCATGCCGATCGACGCCAGCGCCGCCGTCAACTGCTGTTTATTCATCAGTGGCCGCCACACCCGCAATGCCCATTACAGCAATGCCCGCCCGCCGATGGACAAAAATCCGCGGCGGCACAGCCGGAAGCGGCGGAACGGCTGACCGCAGCAAAGGCGCTCGGCTGTTTCGTCATGACTTCCCCGCATTTCTCACAACGCACCTCCGCATCGAAACGCGGAACCAGACGGGTCTCTCCGGTGCCGCATTGTGCGCACCGGTAACGGAAAATCGGCATATTATACACTCCCTCATTCCGGAGGCCAACGTTTTTTCAGACGGATCATCCGATTTTTTCGCTGTTCCGGATTTGTTGAAACAGGTTTCCGGTATTACATTACCGCATAAACGATATTTTTTCAAAAGCGGAACAACATGAAATTCATCCATGTGGCCGCCGCGGTCATCCGCCGCAACGGCAGAATATTGATTTGCAGCCGGCCTTCCGGAAAGCCGCCCGCCGGGTGGGAATTCCCCGGGGGGAAGATCGAACCTGGTGAAACAGCGGCGGAGGCATTGCGGCGGGAATTGCGGGAAGAGCTGGCCCTGGAGGCGGTGATTCTTGACCCGATATTTGAAATAACGCATCAGACGCAAGACGCGACGATCCGGTTGTCGTTTCTGCGCTGTCTGATTGCCGCAGAGGCGGTTCCAGTCTCCTGTGAAGGGCAGCAATGGCGTTTTGTCCGGCCGGAAGAACTGCGGAACTGCGGCTTGTTGGCGGCGGACCGGCCGCTGGCGGATTTTCTGGGGGAATAAGATTTTTTCGTGTTTTTTTTCGTGGGCGGCGCAATTTTTCCGGCGTCGATCCGTTAATTCTGAGTGAAAGAATATTGACCAGAGCGATCACAAGTGTTGGAAGAACGCAGCGATTACGAACTGATTACAGACTATCTTGAGGGAAACGACAGCGCCTTTGAACAGCTGTATCAGCGGCATCGGAAAAGGCTGTACGGCTACCTCAATGGAATGATGCCCTGGAGCCCGGCGGAAGTAGATGATGTTTTCCAGCAGACCTGGGTGCGCGCGGTCACCCGGCTGCCGAAATACCGGGATCAAGGATATTTTGCCGCGTGGCTCTTCCGCATCGGAAGGAACCTGTTGATTGACAAAGTACGCCGCAGTAAACGAGAAAACGGCTTTCTCGAACTGGATCGCGAAGAGACCCCGGAAATCGATGCCCCGCCCGGAACCGAGCCATGGTGCCAGCTGGACGAGGCGGAACTGGGAAGACTGATCCAACAGGCTCTGGCCGAGTTGCCGGAAGAACAGCGGGAGGTCTTCCTGCTGCGCCGGGAAAAAGTGGCGTTCAAAGATATCGCGGAAATACAGAACTGTTCCATCAATACGGTTCTGTCCCGCATGCAATATGCTTTAAAAAACTTAAGGACCCATCTGGGGACCGTTGACCATGGAGGATTGCTCCAATGAAAGAACTCTGCAACAAATATCTCGAAACCGTGCTGGACACGGATTCCCTGCTCACCGGGGAGGTGGCAGCGCATGTGGCGCACTGCCCGGCATGTGCCGCTCTGCGCCGGGATGCGGAGCTTCTGTGCAATAGCGCCCTGCCGGTCACACCGGAACCGGCCGGGGAGCTTGATGACCGGGTGCTCCGAGCCGTCCGCGAAGATCGGAAACGGCGACGCCTGGCGGCAGTGATTCTCCGCCGGATTCTGCCGGTCTCGGCGGCTGCCGCCGCGGCGATCGTGATTGCAGTCCGTCTGACCGGTGGCAATGAAACCATGCAGCGTCCGATGGCACCGCCGGTTGCGGCAACCGTCACGGAACAACCTCCGACCCTGATGGACTGGACCCAGCTGGAACAGGAATCCTATTGCCTGGATCAGGAATTGAATTCGCGTCAATACGCATTGAATAATTGGATTTAAGAAAGACAGAGATCAAACAGGAATCAGCATGATGGTTTTCAAAGTTTCAGTTGTGCTTCTTCTGCTTCTGGGGGCTCCGTTGTTGCCGCTCCAGGCCGGAGTGGCCGAAGAGGTTCAGAAAGCGGAGGACTTTGTTCCGCCGCCGCCGCCACCGCCGCCGCCGGATTTTCATCCCAAAGGCAAGGGTGGACGTTCCGGCGATGCAGCCATCTGGCGGGTTTTTTCCATGCTGACACCCAGCGAACGCAAATCCATGATGGAGTTGCAGGCAAAAGATCCTGATGAATTTCGGATGCAGCTGCAGGCAAAAGTCGACGCTCTGCGCAAAATGGAGCGGGAACGGGAACAAAAGCTGAAAGCGCTTGTGGAAGCCTATCACGGTGCCAGCCCTGCTGAGCGTCCCGCCATCGAAGCAGAAATCACTGCCATGGTTCGGGAAAGATACCAGAAACGCCTGGACGAAAACCGCCGCTATCTGGAAGAGACAAAGCGTCGACTTGAGCGGCTCTCTCAGGAATTGGCCAAGCGGGAAAAAAATGCCGATCGGGCGATTCAGGCTACCGTCAAGCGACGACTGGAACGTCCGGAAAAGATAACACCCCCTTAATTCTGCATCATCATAAAGACCGAATTCCCCGGCATGTCAAGCACAATCTCACACTTCTGGATCTGAAATCCGATCAGATCTGTGGGGGATTATACACTCTTAACTCCAACCTGAATCAATACTATGGACTACCAGAAATTTCCTGCTTCTTCAGGAACCGTCGGAGAAACTTTCATTGCCACCTGTTCCCAACCAGCTGAGGATTTTGCCACGGAGGCGCATGCTTTACTGGAATCCTGTCGGGCGATTTTTGCCGGACGCCGGCCGTTGTACTGGCGCTTTCATCTAAGCGACATCGCCAATCAGGCGGAACCGCTCCGGAAGTTGCTCGGCGATGACGCCAATTACGTTCTGATGGTGGGACAGCCGCCGACAGGCGGCAGTCGTCTGGCCACCACCGCCTGGCTGCTGGATGCCCCCCAACCGGTAATCCGGCAACAAACAGAAGACGGCAGTTCCACCGAACAAGCACTCTCGCATTATCATCTGTTCACCTTTCGCCGGCCCCGTCTGCAGTCAACGACCAGTGAAGACCAGATGCGGGAGGAGTTTCAAGCCCTGCGCACAGCCATTGTGTTGCGAAACGGCACACTGGCTGACCATGTGCACCGCACCTGGATCTATTGCAGGGATGTGGACAACCATTACGCCGGTCTGGTAAAAGGGCGGCGGGATTTTTTTCGCGAAGAAGGCTTGACGGAAAAGACACATTACATCACCAGCACCGGCATCGAGGCGCTGGCCGCAGAACCGGCCCGCCTGGTACAGATGGAATCCCTGGCATTATGGGGGCTGCGTCCGGAGCAGGTAATCTATCTGCGCGCGCCGGAATACCTCTCGCCAACCCATGTATACGGAGTCACGTTTGAGCGCGGTGTCCGAATTCTGTTCGGCGATCGTTCCTGGCTCCACCTTTCCGGTACCGCCAGCATCGACAAGGAGGGACACATTGTCCATCCCGGCAATATCCGGCTCCAGGTCCGGCGGATGGTGGAAAACTTTTCTGCTCTGTTGCATGAGGGAGAAGGTTCTCTGAATGACCTGAAAATCGCCGCCGTCTACCTGCGTGATGCCGCCGACGCCCCCGCAGTGGAGGAGATTCTCAGCGAACTTCTGCCGCCAACCGTCCCGCGAATCATGGTAAAAGCCCCGGTCTGCCGTCCCGGCTGGCTGGTGGAAATGGAAGGCGTCGCTGTACATGACCATGGCGATCCCCGATTCCAACCGCTCGGATAAAGAGCGTTACGCATGTCCCTGCACCGAAAAGACAATTATCCATCCATCATATACAAAAACCGGAGAACAACTTCATGAGATCCATCACGGTTCTGCTGCCGTTGCTGCTGGCAGCCCTCTTCCTTCCTGTTCAGGCGGCAGAAGGGAAAACGGAACGGAGTTTATTTGAAAAGGAAACCCCGGTTCCGCTCCGTACCCCGCTGGATCAGCGGTTCGCCGAATCCTGGCATCATGCCTCCCTCGCGATTCCCCGGGAGGCCTCGGACGCAGTTCAGCTGCGCCGGGTTCATCTGGCACTGGCCGGACGCCTGCCGACCCCGCAGGAGGCGGAAGCCTATTTCCGGGATACTGTGCCGGATAAATATGAAAAGATGGTTGACCGGTTACTGAATTCTCCGGATTTTCCGGCGTTCTGGTCGATGAAATGGGCCGATGTGCTGCGTATCAAGTCCGAATTTCCCATCAATCTCTGGCCTAATGCGGTCTACGCCTACCACCGGCTGTTGTACCATAGCCTGTCCCGAAATGAACCTATGGATCGTCTTTTCCGACATCTGTTGCTGGCTACCGGCAGCAACTTCCGCGATCCGGAGGCCAACTTTCTGCGGGCGGCGGCAGACCGCACTCCGCGCGGACTTTCCCGAAATATTGCGCTGACACTATTCGGTTGCCGGACCGAACAATGGCCGGAAAAAGATCAACAGGCACTTGAAGCGTTCTTTTCCCAGATCCGCTACAAAAAAACCTGGGAGTGGAAAGAGGAAATCGTCTTTGTACAGCCGGAAACCGCACCGGTCTCCCTGACTTTGCCGAACGGTTCCGCCGTCACCATCCAACCGGGCGAAGACCGTCGCACGGCACTGGCCGACTATGTGTTCGATCCCCGGGAGCAGGTATTCGCCGCCGCCACAGTCAATCGTACCTGGTGCTGGTTTTTCGGCCACGGGCTGAATGGAGGAAGTGGGGACGACCTGCCCCGCCCGGGGCCAGACGCCCTGCCGGAACCGGGAAAGCTGCTGACACAGCAGTTTTCGGAAGATGGATATGACTTCCGGGAACTCTGCCGCCGGATCGTGCTTTCCGCGCCATTCCGGGCCTCGGCACTTCCGCGGGAAAATCTTGAACCGCAACACCTCGAAAAGGCGGAACACATGTTCGCACAATTTCCGTTGCGCCGACTGGATGCCGAAGTGCTGGATGATATGATCGGTACCCTCTCCGGTAATCCGTCCTCTTATTCCAGCGTCATCCCGGAGCCGTTCAGTTTCATTCCGAAAGAGGAACGGACTGTGCTGCTGACTGATGGATCCATCAGCAGTCGCTTTCTCGGTCTTTTCGGGCGCCCTTCCCGCGATGGAGGAGGTTTGGATGAACGCAACAACCGGATCAGTGCCGAACAGCGGCTCTATCTCTTCAATTCGGGTGAACTATATCGGAAAATGGGCAGAATCCCCGGAGTCTGGAAAATACGAGGGCGTGCTCTTCCCGCCCAGCTGGATCGAGTGTATCTGCTGTTCTATTCGCGCTATCCGTCCCCGGAAGAAAAGCAGTTGCTGCGCCGGGCTTATCCTGCTGAAGGAAAAGAAAAGGCGCGTTTTCTGCAGGACCTGTGCTGGGTGCTGCTGAACAGCAAAGAATTTCTGTATCAACACTAAGGAGCGCACCATGAACCGGCGTGATTTTCTAAAAACCTTCGCTACCTTCTCCACACTGGGCGCCGTCGCTCATTTTGCCGGGCGCCCCCTGTCCGCATGGGCGGAAAAAGCCGCCCCGCCTCCCCGACCGCGGGCAAAATCCGTCATCGAAGTATGGGTCTGGGGCGGACCGAGTCAGTTGGAAACGTTCGACCCCAAACCCGGAGCGCCACGGGATTACAACGGCGGGTTCAAAGCCATACCGACCAACGTGCCCGGAATTGAAATCAGCGAATTTTTCCCGTTGCTCGCTCAACATGCCGACAAATATTCCCTGATCCGTACCATGACCCATCCCCATCCGGGCCACGAAACCGCCACCTATCTGATGCAGACGGGACGCAATCCCGGCGGCGGTCGGGTGTTTCCCGCCATCGGTGCAGTCATTGCCATGTTCAAGGCGGAAAACTACCGGGGGGACATTCCCCCCTATGTCATCCTGACTGTCCCCAAAGGACGTTTTTCTGAAGTAGGTTTTCTCAATGAACGCTACAGCCCGCTGGTTACCGGCGGCAATCCGGCGGCGGAGAAGTTCATCGTCGACGGGATTGTCCCGCCGGGAGGGTTGAGTCGGGAAGCGTTGCAGAAGCGGTTCGGTCTGCTGGAACAGCTGGATACGTTCGGGCGTGCCGCCGCCGGCATGGAAGAGTTGAAGCGTTTCGACGAAGCCGGAATCGGCGCCCGCCGCGTTGTGGAAGGCGATGCCGCCAAAGTTTTCGATCTGGCGCTGGAACCTAAAGCCATGCGGGAGCGGTATGGTATGACCACCCTGGGACAGTCCTTCCTCACCGCCCGTCGTCTGGTGGAGGCAGGGGTTCCCTATATCACCATCAATGCGCAGGGGTGGGATACTCACAAACGCCATTTTGAAACCATGAAGACGAAAGCAGCGGAGATGGACAAAGCCACCAGCGCACTGATTTCTGATCTGCATGAGCGCGGCCTGCTGGACAGTACCATCATCTGGTGGACCGGCGAATTCGGCCGTACCCCCAAAGTCGACTGGGATGCCCCCTGGAACGGCGGCCGCAATCATTATCCGCATTGTTTTTCCTGCCTGGTCGCCGGCGGTGGTTTTGCCGGTGGCAAAGTCGTGGGTGAATCTGATGAATTTGCCGCAAAAGTCGTCTCCCGTCCCGTCAGTCCGCAGGATATGCTCGGCAGTATTTACGAACTCTGCGGCATCGATCCGGATGGGAAACTGCCGAACCCGATCGGCCTGGACGTCCCTGTACTGCCGCCGGAATCCGCGGCCGGACGCCTCCGGGAACTTTACCGGTCCTGAAAGGAGACCCCTGTTATGAAATTCTCGTTGTTTCTGTTGTCTGCGGGCCTGTGCAGTGCTTTTTCCCTGACTGCCGCTCCAGATCCTTATATCGGATATCTTTATCCGGCGGGAGGCCGGCAGGGAGAAAAAATCCGCGTTCTTATCGGCGGCCAGAATCTGTCAGTCCTGACTGGTGGAATTGTCTCCGGTTCCGGCGTTACCATTGAGAAACTGCAGGTCGTAAAATTCTTCCCCGCTCCTGCCGGCAATCAGCGTCGTTATCTCGTTCAGCGCCTGATTGCCGTCGAAGACGGGAAAAAACCACCGGCCGTTCCGGAAGATACCGACGGCTGGCGGGAACATCCATGGTGGGATCGCATCGAATCCCTGCCGCAGCTGGAACGGACGCTGATTGCCCGCGATCTCTGCGTGCCCAAGAATGCCCTGCAGGCCAGTCCATCCATCCGGCAGATGGCGATTGCAGAAATTGCCATAGCTCCCGATGCGCTTCCCGGCCGGCGGGAACTCCGATTGATTCGTTCCGGGCGTGGCAATCAGGCGGTCACACTACCGTTGCCGTTCTTTGTAGACACCGCGCCCCAGGTGAAGGAAGCCCCCTACACCATGCCACGCCGCCCCCTGCCGCCACCGAACCGCCTGGAGCAGATCCCTGCCACCTTCAATGGGCAGATCATGCCGGGAGAAACCGATACGGTGGAAATTCCCCTGCGGCAGAATCAGGATTACACCTTTATCCTGACCGGACGTGCTCTGCGTCCGTTTCTTGGCGATGCGGTGCCGGGGCATTTTCAACCGATTCTGCGGCTGCTGACTCCGGAAGGCGAAGAAGCGGCATTTGCGGATGATTATCTGGTTCACCCGGATCCTGTTATGTTTTTCCGGGCGCCGGCAGACGGCCTTTATCGAATGGAAATCCGGGACAATCTGTATCGCGGACGGGAAGATTTCGTCTATCGGCTGCAGGTGCTTCCGGGAACGGTCCCGCCTGAACGCGGTCTTCCTGCTCAAACTCTCCTGCCGGAAACAGAAGCCTCCTCGCCCGCTGCCGCCGGACTTCTGCCTTTTCCGGGCATGATCCGGGGCGTGCTGACACGTCCAGGAGAAACGGCCACATTTCGCTTCTCCGGTCACAAGGGAGAAAAAGTTGTATTGGAAGTTCAGGCGCGCCGATTCGGCTCGCCTCTGGATTCCCGCCTGACGCTGATCGCTCCGGATGGTCGGACGGTAGCGGAAAACGATGACGTTCAGGAGCCACTGCTGGTAGACGAATATACCCAGCATCTGGATTCCGGGATCACCTGTGAACTACCCCAGACGGGCGAATACCGCATTCTGCTGACGGACACAGAGGGACGTGGTGGAAAAGATTATTTTTATCGGCTGCGAATCGACCGACCTCGTCCGGATTTTCAAGTATATCTGGTGGGATCCGGCTTGAATCTTACCCGGAATACGCCGCGGAAGGTGCGCTTTCTGATTGTACGCCGGGAAGGTTTTTCCGGTCCGATCCGCCTCATCATTCCGGAGCGTTTCCTGAAAATTTCCGGAACGCCTGTGATTCCAGCTGATTGCAAAGAATGGAGCGCGGAAATTCTTCCCGGCACCGCAGCGAGCAACACTCCGCGTGCGGTCGAACTCTTCGCGGAAGGGGAAATCGCGGGCAAGACCGTCCGCCACTCAGTGATTCCCGCGGATGAATTCATTCAGGCTTTTGCCCATACCCATCTGTTGACCGCCGGGAATCTCTTCACTGCCGTTCGCAACAGCAGCAAGAAAAAGAAATAATTGCTGAAATGTTCAACAGCCGTCACCGTTGTTCTACGGTGACGGCTGTTTTCCTTTCTTCATTCCATCTTCTGGCGATCGTTACATTGCGTCCGGCACGCCGATGGTAAGTGTGGCCAATCCGTCCGTCAAAACAATGCGCACCGATTCGCACAGTGCCAGCCGGGCGGAAACCAGTTCCGGCTCCGCCGCCGCCAAAACCGGGCACTCCCGATAGAAGCGGTTGAACGCCTTGGCCAGATCCAGCAGATACTCCACCAGCGACGAACAATCCCGCCGTCCGGCGGCCAGCTGCAACGCTGCCGGATAGAAGGCGGCAGCCAGCGCCAACGCCTTTTCCGCCGGATGCGTCAGCAAATCCCACTGTACCCGATCCGGCGCAAAATCGATGCCGCGTTCCGCCGCTTTGCGCGCAATGGAACGGATCCGGGCACAGGCATACTGCACGTAAGGCCCGGTATCGCCCTCGAACCGGATACTGGCGGCGGGATCGAACGTCATGGTAGTTTTGGCATTGAATTTGAGCAGCATGAATTTCAATGCCCCCATCCCGATGATCTCGCCTCTCGCCGCCAGCTCTGCTTCAGGAACCGACTCGTCAGCGCGTTCCCGGCAACCGGCAATCGCCAGATTGACCATTTCATCGAAGAGATCGTCGGCATCGACGACCGTTCCTTCCCGACTTTTCATCTTCCCGGAAGGCAGATTGACCATGCCGTAAGAGAGGTGAAACAGGTTATCCGCCCATTCGTACCCGAGCTTGCGCATGATCGAAAACAACATCTGAAAATGCAGGTTCTGTTCATCCCCCACCACCCAGATCATCGCTTCCGGCTGGTAGTCCCGGTATTTCAACAGTGTAGTCCCGATATCCTGCGTCATATAAACGCTGGTACCGTCGGAGCGCAGTACCACCTTATCCCCCAATTTGCCGAGCGGCGCCATAACGGCACCATCCGCGCGGCGAACAAACACCCCCTGCTCCAGTCCGGCGGCGATCACATCCTTGCCGAGCTGGTAAGTCTGGCTTTCCAGATAAGTGTGGTTGAAATGGATCCCCATGCGCCGGTAAGTCGCGTCAAATCCGGCAAACACCCAGTCATTCATCCGTCGCCAGAGCGCCCGCACTTCCGGATCACCGGCTTCCCAGTCCTGCAACATCTTCTGGGTCGCCCGACCGAGTTCAGTTTCCAGAAAGAGCGATTCCGCGTCCCGATCCGCCCATTCCGGATGAGCGGTCTTCAGCGCGGCAACCTCTTCGGACAGCGCCCGGTTATATTCCACATAAAAATCTCCGACCAGATGATCCCCCTTTATGCCGGTGGATTCCGGCGTCTCGCCATGGCCGAAACGCTGATAGGCAATCATGGATTTGCAGATATGAATGCCCCGGTCATTGACCAGATTGATCTCAATCACCTCATGCCCGACGCGCTTGAGCAGAGCTGCAAGCGACATTCCGAGCGTATTGTTGCGCACATGGCCCAGGTGCTGCGGCTTGTTGGTATTGGGTGCGGAATATTCGATCAAAATCCGACGCCGTTCCTCCGGAGCCACTTTCCCAGCCTCCAGCAAAGCGTCCGGAGCGGCGACGGAATCGCGATACAGCGCGGCAGGCTTCAGTGTCACGTTGACAAATGCCTTCACCACATCGACTGCTTCCACATCCGCATGTTCCGACAGGTAATCCGCGACCTGTCGTGCCACCCGGTCCGGAGCTGCGCCGCAGAACCGGGCAAAACGAAAACAATTTACCGTCAAATCTCCGGCCATTCCCTCCGGACACCGTTCCGGATCCACCCGCGTTTCCCCCGGAAAACGCTCAAATGTTTTTTTCAAAAACTCATTCAGATCGGCCATGCACTGAAACTGCAACATAAAATACGAAATTCCTTATTTCTACAAGGTTGTCTTGACCACCGCCGTCTCGCCGGCCGCCAGCGGACGCACCGAATACGCGCCATAGGCGAAAGGAATCAGCGCGGTTTCCCCGGCCTGTAATTCCAAAGCCTGTTCTTCCGCCAACGCTCCTTTGCCAATCCGTACCGGCTTATTGACCGCGCTGAGCAAATGAAAACTGCCGGTGGCGCTGGTGTCGTCATGCCAGACCGTCACCAGCCGCAAATCGTCCACCTTAAAATAACGGCAACGGTCGACAATTGAAAATTTCCGATTGTGCGCCACCTCGTCCGACACTCCGGCAATCCGGGGCGAACTCCGATTCATGAAATCAATCGCCATCAGTCCCTTTTCCACATGCAATTCCCGGGACCGCCCCGCGGCATCCACCCGTCCCCAGTCACTGATCCGGTAGGTAGTATCGCTGTTCTGCTGAATTTCCAGAATCAAATTTCCTCCACCGATCGCGTGCAAGGTACCTGATGGAATAAAATATGCGTCCCCCGGCTGAGAAGGATACACCTGCAGCAATTGCTCCACCTCAGGGGAACTCAACTGGTCCTTGAGCTGCAATCGGGTAGCGCGCGGACTCAAACCTGCCAGAATATTCGCACCGCGGCAAGCGGCGATAATATACCACATTTCCGTTTTCGACTCAGCCCCTCCGCCAATCCGCTGCGCCACCTGCTCGTCTGGATGCACCTGCAACGACAGTCGATCTCCGGCATCAATCAGTTTCACCAGCAACGGGAATCTTCCATCTGAACGGGCTTTTCGCCCCAGCAGCGCGGTACCATAACGAGTCATCAATTCCCGCAGCGACACCCCTTCCAGTGCCCCGCAAGCCACCACGCTGACGGCCTCATCTCGATCGGAAAGTTCCCAGGATTCCCCTATCGGCAGAGCTCCTGCGGGCACATCCCGTCCCAAAACCTCCGGCATCAACGTCCCCCCCCAGATTCGTTCTTTATAAATCGGGCGGAATTTCAATGGCGACAACATGCTCGCCTCCGGCCATTCAGACATGGTCTACCTCCTGAAATTTCCGGCACTGCTCCACCAGAAGCGAGGGAAGCCGTACCACTTTATGATCTGCATTCACGCAGGCCAGCACCACATGCCCGCTCACCAGCAGCCGGTCGTCCCGCCAGACTTCGCTGACAATCGTCAACCGCACCCCGCGCATCTCCTGCACAAAAGAACGAAACGTCAAAAGATCGTCATAACGCGCCGAATCATGATATTTGCAGCAAGCCTCAGAAACCGGCAGAAATATCCCCATCTTCTCCAGTTCGCTGTACGGCAAGCCCGCCGCCCGCAACATCTCCGTCCGGCTGCGTTCAAAATATTCAAGATAATTGGCGTAGTAAACCACCCCCATCTGGTCGGTATCGGCGTAGGGAACCCGATAGGTCATCTCATGCTTCATGCTCCATCCTTCCGACGATAAAATCAACCACTTCTTCAATCGACATTCCGGTGGTGTCCACCATGATCGCGTCCGGCGCAGGTTTCAGCGGCGCAATCTCCCGGGTGGAATCAATCCGGTCCCGTTCAGCAATCGCCCGAGCCACCTCTTCCAGCGTGGCTCCGGAAAAATTCTCTCCCTCCTGGGCAAGACGCCGACGCGCCCGCTCCAGCGGAGATGCCGTTACAAAAAACTTATAGCGGGCCTGCGGAAAAATCACCGTTCCGATGTCCCGCCCCTCCATTACCAGCCAGCCGTGCCCGGCCAGCTCCCGCTGTCTTTTCTTTAGAAATTCACGCACCGGCCCGATCGTCGCCACCGGACTCACCAGTGCCGCCACTTCCGGTGAACGCAATGCCTCACCGGGAAACATGCCGTTCAAGCACAACTCAAAATTGCCTTCCGCGTTGCGTTCATAATCCAGCTGGAGATGTTCCAGCACCGGCGCCAGTTTTTCCGCGGTACAATCCGACACCTCCGTGATTCCGGCTCGACGCGCGGCCAGAGTCACCGCGCGAAACATGTTTCCGGTATTAACGTAAGCGATGCCAAGCCGATGGGCCAATCGTGCAGCGACCGTGCTTTTACCCGACGCGGCAGGACCGTCAATGGCAATTACAGAATCCGACATTCGTCTTTCCTCTCCCAGAACAAAACGCAAAGACGCAAAGGCACTTTGCGTCTTTGCGTCTTTCCCCTGCTCGGCCATGCCGCCGGGGTAATTAATCAGTTGCCACTGCGCCCGCGTAAACGGCCGCTCTTCAGGAACCCTTCATAATGCCGCATCGTCAGATGCGACTCGAGCTGCCGCATGGTATCCAATACCACACCGACCATGATCAGCAGACTGGTACCACCGAAAAACTGCGCCACCATAAAAGGAATCTTGAAATTGCTGTAGAGAAACATCGGGAAAAGCGCCAGCGCCACCAGAAAAATCGCACCGCCGAACGTCACCCTGGTCATGGTCGTATCCAGATAATCCGCCGTCGCCTGTCCGGGACTGATGCCGGGAATAAAAGCACCTTCCTTTTTCAGGTTGTCGGCAATCTGAATCGGATTGAACTGGTTCGCCACCCAGAAGTAGCTGAAAGCCATGATCAGAATCCCGTAAGTAATACTGTAACCGGCTCCGTCCGGACGGAACCACAATGCAACCCGGTGCCATTGCAAATACTGGAACAGATATTCCGGCAACATCAAAATTGCACCGGCAAAAATGATCGGCATAACGTTCGCAAAATTCACCTTGAGCGGCATGTAGGTGCTGCCTCCCGTCAACTGGCTGCCAACGGTCTTACGCACCATCTGAATCGGTACCCGACGATACCCCTGCGACAGCAGAATTGTGGCCGCCGTGACCCCTGCAAACACCAGCAGCAACAACAGCAACTGCACCGGTTTGAAGGAGTTTCCATCCGGCGTAGCCCCCTTCATCGCCATCTGCACCAGTTCAATCACGGAATGCGGCAACCGCGAAACGATGTTGATCGTGATAATGATCGACACCCCGTTGCCGATCCCGCGCTCCGTCACCTGTTCGCCAAGCCACATGAACACCATCGTCGTACAGGTGATCACCACCACCGTCGTGAAAACAAACGCTGTCTGAGAACCGGTAAACAACGGCATCCCCGGATCCCGCAGTCCCAGCCGGGCAGGATTGACCATCGCCATGGCCACCATGATACCCTGCACCAGACAGACCACAATCGTCAGATAACGGGTATACTGAGAGATTTTCTGACGCCCTGCCTCCCCTTCTCTGCTGATTTTTTCCAGAGAAGGAATCACCGGCACCAGCAACTGCATAATGATCGATGCGGTAATGTACGGCATGATCCCCAGCGCGCCGAGCGCAAAATGCGCCAGAGCCCCGCCGGAAAAGAGGTCGATCATCGCCATGAAACCGCCGTCAGCACCGCCGGTCATACTCGCTAAATAAGCTTCCAGCGCCGCCGGGTCAACCCCGGGACACGGAATGTTGCTCGCCACGCGCACCAAAACAATGATCAACGCGGTGAACAGCAGCCGGTTCCGCAGTTCCTTGACTCTCCATAGATTCCTGAATGCAGCAAACATCTTTCTTTCTACCCGTCTCTCTCGATTACGGAAGCGCCGCCGGAAAAATTTTTCCGGCGGCCGCTCCCACGCTGTTACTCGATGACTTCGGCTTTTCCTCCGGCGGCCTCAATCTTGGCTGCCGCCGCGGCGGAAAATTTCCGGGCCTTCACGGTCAGCGCCTTGGTGAGTTCGCCATTGGCCAGAACCTTCAGCTCGCGTTCACTCTTGCCGAGCAGATTCTTCGCACGGAGCGCTTCCATATCAACCACCTCGCCGGCTTCAAAATTTTCTTCCAGCACGGAAAGGTTGATCAAATGGTATTCAATATGATCCGGACTGTTGAATCCGCGCTTCGGCAGCCGCCGGAACAACGGAATCTGACCACCTTCGAAGAACGGACGGATCTTCGAGCCGGAACGGGACTTCTGTCCCTTTTCCCCGCGGCAGCAGGTTTTTCCCATGCCGGAGCTGTCGCCACGGCCGACCCGCTTACGCCGCTGCCGGGAACCCGGATTCGGACTGAGTTCGTGCAATTTCATGATATTACCTCAATTTTTTCCGCATTCCTGCGAAAATCCTTATTTCGCTTCCGCAGCGGTCATTCCACGCCGTTCCAGAACACTGTCCCGGTCCCGCAGCATGGAAATCGCCTTGAACGTCGCCTTCGCCACGTTGGTCGCATTGCTCGCACCAAGTGACTTGGCCAGCACGTCCTGCACACCGGCCAGTTCCAGAATGGCCCGCACCGCACCACCGGCGATCAAACCGGTCCCGGCACTAGCCGGTTTCAGCAGCACCCGCGCTCCACCGAACTTGACTTCGACTTCATGCGGCAACGTCATACCGTGCATCGGAACGGCCACCAGATTACGACGGGCGCTTTCTCCACCCTTGCGGATGGCATCAGATACTTCATTCGCCTTCCCGTAGCCATAACCGACCCGGCCCTTGCGATCGCCCACCACCACCAGAGCGCCGAAACTGAAGTTTTTGCCGCCTTTGACGACCTTGGCACTCCGGTTGATGCTGATGACGCTCTCGCCAAGCTCGTTGTCGAAAGCTTCATCATTCTTCATATTTTCACGCTTCGCCATATGCCATACGCTCCTAGAATTTCAGTCCCTGCTCTCTGGCGGCTTCGGCAATTGCCTTCACGCGACCATGATAGCGATATCCAGAACGGTCGTAGACCACCGCGGAAATACCGACGGCTTTGGCATTTTCCGCCGCCAGTTTGCCCAGCAATGCAGCGCCGGCCATATTCGGTTTGCCGTTCGCTTCCTTGAACTTGGGATCCAGGCTGGAGGTCGAAGCCAGCGTCACGCCTTTTTCATCGTCAATGAACTGACAATAAATATTGTTGGCAGTGATGCTCACGCAGAACCTCGGGCAAGCCGCCGTGCCGGAAACTTTCTTGCGAATGCGCAGATGACGGCGCATACGTTGTTCTTTATTGCTTTTAACAGCCATGATTCATAACTCCCCCGCGGACTATCCGACGGATTTCCCTTCCTTGAGGGTGATCTGTTCATCCACATACCGGATCCCCTTACCCTTGTAGGGTTCGGGCTTCCGGAAACGGCGAATGGTGGCGGCCGCCTGGCCGACCAGCTGCTTGTCCGCGCCTTCCACCGTAATCTTGACGTTGTCGGCCACCGTAACCTTCACACCTTCCGGCACCACATATTCAATCGGGTGGGAATAGCCCAGGTTCAGAACCAGCTTGCTGCCGCTCATCTGAGCACGGTACCCCACGCCGACAATCTGCAGCTCTTTTTTGAAACCGGCACTGACGCCGATGACCATATTGTTGATCAAGCTGCGTGCCAGGCCCTGCATCGCACTCGAAGCACGCTCTTCATCCTGGCGGCTGACAATGACCTCCGACCCCTCGACGGCTACCGAAACCAGCGGCGGCAGCGGCAGCGACAGCTTGCCCTTGCCCTCCACCGTCACCGTGCCGTCCGCAACCGTTACCTTGACGCCGGCGGGAATCGCAATCGGTTTTTTTCCAATACGAGACATAATGAGAATATCCTTGACTTACCAGATGTAACAGATGATCTCACCGCCGACGTTTTCCTTCGCGGCCTGAGCGCCGCTCATGATGCCGTGCGGAGTGGACAACACCACAGTACCGAGCCCGTTGCGCACCCGCGGAATTTCGCGACTGCCACAATGCATACGACGGCTGGGCTTGCTGACGCGTTCCAGACCTTCGATCACCGGTTTCCCGTTGTAATATTTGAGGTCTACCACGAGCGTCTTCTTCGGCCCGTCTTCCACCACTGAACAATCCTTGATGTAGCCTTCCTGCTTGAACACCGCAGCAATCGCCGCTTTTTCGCGGGAACCGGGCATAACGACCTGTTTCAGACCGGCCGCTCCGGCATTGCGAATCCGGGTCAGCATATCGGCAATCGGATCCTGCATACTCATAACAACAATCCCTTCCTTACCAGCTGGCCTTGGTCACACCCGGAATCTGGCCTTTGGAGGCCAGCTCCCGAAAGCAGATACGGCAAAGTTGAAATTTTCCGATATAAGCGCGGGCGCGCCCGCAGGCTTTGCAGCGAGTGTAGTTACGAACTTTGAACTTGCTGCCGCGGAGCGCCTTGACAATCAAACTGGTTTTAGCCATGTTACTTCGCTTCCTTCCATCCTTATTCCGCGAACGGAACTTCCAGCATTTTCAAGAGCTCGAACGCATCCTCATCCTTCCGGGCCGTCGTCACCATCGTGATATTCAGCCCGAGCGGATATTTCAGCTTGTCCTGGTCGATTTCGGTGAATACCGCAATATCCGGAATCCCGACATTGTAGTTCCCAGCTCCGTCAAAGCCGGTTTTCGGAATCCCACGGAAGTCGCGTACACGCGGCATCGCATTGTGCACGAAACGATCCAGAAATTCATACATCCGATCCCCGCGAAGCGTGACCATGACCCCGTTCTGCATCCCCACGCGCAGCTTGAAGTTCGACACGTTTTTGCGCGCCTTGGTAATCACCGGAGTCTGCCCGGTGATCGCGGCAATCTGCTTCTTGGCCTCCGTAAAAGCATCGCGTTCGCATCCGGAGCCCAGCCCGGTGGAAAGCACAATCTTTTCCAGCTTGGGAATCTGCATGACGTTCTTGCAGCCGATCTTGGCCTGGAGCGCCGGGCGGATTTCTCCCATATATTTTTTCTTCATATCAGGCATTTTGCATTACTCCGTCTTTTTCCCGCCCTTGGCGTCGACGAGCGCGGCAACGTTCGAAACATGCACCGACACCGAACGTTCCACCAACCCGCCATTCGGATTGGCCTGGCTCTTCTTGAGCGTCCGCTTACCGATCTGACGATCATCCTTCTTCGTCAAGAACTCCAGCACAACCCGGTCTTTTTCCGGAAGAATCGCCGTGATCTGCGCGGTTCCCCCCTTCCACTTGCCGGAATTGACAAACACCTTATCGCCTTTTTTGACATGGTATTTTTTCATTACAACACCTCCGGCGCCAGCGAAATAATCTTCATAAAATCCTTTTCCCGAAGTTCACGGGCCACGGGTCCGAAAATACGGGTCCCGACCGGATTCTTGTCCTTGTCGATGATCACACCAGCGTTGTCGTCAAATCTCAGATAGGAGCCATCAGGACGACGAATCTTCGCAGCCGTGCGAACAATGACCGCCTTGACTACCTGCCCCTTCTTCACGCTGCCGTCTGGAATCGCTTCCTGCACGGCTGCAGTCACAATATCACCAACTCCGGCAATGGTTTTCGCCTGCCCCAGGATGGTGATCACCACCATCGACTTGGCACCGGAATTGTCGGCCACCTCGAGTTTCGTCTGCATCTGAATCATTTTGCATCTCTCCCCGGGTGTTTATTCCGCCGCGCGGCTGATGATTTCAAGAAGCCGCCAGCACTTGTTCTTGCTCAACGGACGGGTTTCGACAATGCGCACGGTATCGCCGACCTTCGCCTCGTTGTTTTCGTCATGAGCCGTGAATTTCTTCCGGACCTTGACCACTTTCTTATACAACGGATGCGGAGTACGACGGTCCACTTTGACCACAATGGTCTTATTCTGCACGTCGCTGACCACGACTCCGACGCGTTCCTTGCGGATCCCGCGCTTTTCGATAGCTTCACTCATGATACACCTCACTCGGCCTTGGCGGCACGACTGGTTTGTTCGGTCAGCAATCGGGCGATGTCACGCCGAACCTGACGCACGCGGGCGGTTTTTTCCAGCTGGCCGGTACGCGATTGAATCTTCAGATTCAGTTTTTCGCGCCGCAGTTCCGTCATCCGGCTGACCAGTTCCGCATCGGTCATTTCACGAATTTCTTTGTTCTTCATAAAACTCAACCCTCCCGCGACAGGAACTTGCAACGCAGACACAGCTTGTTGGCCGCACGGCTCATCGCTTCACGGGCCACAGCTTCGCTGCAACCGGAAATTTCAAACAGAACCCGTCCCGGCTTCACCGGAGCGTTCCAGCCCTCGACGTTCCCTTTTCCTTTTCCCATACGCACTTCCAACGGCTTCTTGGTGAACGAACGATACGGGAAAAGACGAATCCAGACTTTCCCACGGCGCTTCAGGTGACGGGTGATCGCCACACGGGCCGCTTCAATCTGATTATTCGAAACGTATCCACGGCTCAGCGACTGAATCGCGAAATCGCCGAAGTCCAGCTTGTTATTGCTGGTGGCGAGGCCCGCGTTACTTCCGCGCTGAACCTTTCTGTACTTTACTCTTTTTGGCATTAGCGGCATAATTCTGATCCTCCATACCCTCTTTGTGGCAAATCCATACCTTGACGCCGATCTTTCCGGCCGTCGTGTCGGCTTCCGCGAAGCCGTAGTCAATGTTGGCCTTCAACGTGTGCAACGGCACCCGGCCTTCCTTATACTGCTCTTCCCGCGCCAGTTCGGCTCCGCCGAGACGGCCCGCGCAATTGACCTTGATCCCGTCCACACCCATTTCCATGGCGGACTGAATCGCACGCTTCATCGCGCGCCGGAAGCCGATCCGGCGTTCCAGCTGCTGAGCAATATTTTCGGCCACAAGCTGAGCATTCACTTCGGCACGCCGGATTTCGACGATCTCTGTAAATACTTCCTTATTGCCGACGAGTTTGGAGATCGCCTGCCGCAGCGAATCCAGTTCTTCCCCTTTTTTGCCGATCAGAAGACCGGGACGGGCGGAAAAAATAGTTACGCGAATACGACTGGCATACCGTTCAATCTGAATCCGGGAAATCGCAGCGGCAGCAGCCGCCAGCTCATTCTTCCCCTTGATGACGTACTGTTCCTTGATGAACTTCCGGATCTTGAGGTCCTCATGGAGCCATTCGCCGAACAACGCCTTGCCGGCGAACCAGCGGGATTCCCAATTCTTGGTAAGCGCCGTTCTCAATCCGATCGGATTTACTTTCTGTCCCACGATGCTGCCCCTTATTTATTGTCCGTCAAAATCACTTCCAGATGGCTGGTCCGCTTCCGGATCCGGCCGGCGGAACCGCGGGCCTTGGCCCGAAAACGCTTGATGATCGGACCGGGGCTGACCAGCGCCGCTTTGACGCTCAGCTCATTGCGGTTCAAATCAAAGTTGTTTTCGGCATTGGCCACAGCGGAACGCAGGGTATCGCCCAGCAGTCGCCCCGCCTTGCGCGGAGTCAGCTCGACAATGGCCAGCGCTTCGCTGGCGGACTTGCCCTGAAGAAGACGCGAAATATGGCGCGCCTTTTCCGGCGAAATCCGCACATTCTTAGTCAAAGCTCTAACTTCCATAATCTGGTTCTCTCTTACTTTGCTTTACTTGCTTTGCGTCACGGCCTCCATACCAGGAGCAATGGCATCAATGTTGCCGGACACCAGCTGCGCCGCCGCGACAAATGGCCGCACACTGACCACTCTGAGCGCTGCTTCGTCCTTCCCGACGTAGTACATCAGTCCATTGAACGCACCATGGACCGTGCCTACCGGCAACACGACCACCGACAGCTCGCGATCCACGGCGAGAATCCGGCATTTCTCCAGACTCTGCTCATCTTTTTCCGCAGCCGTCAGTGCGATGAACCGGCGGGACTCACTTTTCAGCTCGTCAGCGCGCAATCGGATTTCCGCCTGTTTCACCTTCCCGAGAGGCTGGTCACCCGTCTGCGCTTCCACCAGTTCGCAGAATTCCACGGTCTTGAGGGCAAGCGCTCGCCCGCTTTCAGCAGTATCGTTCATCGCTCGAAGCAACTGTTCTTCCCGTTCCCCGGCGCTACGCACTTGACCGCTTGCCAATGCACCGGACAGAACCAGTCGGAGCTGTCGATACTGCTCATTCTGCTTTTGATACTTATTCGTTATTTCAATCAGCTCCCGCTGACTTCGCTGCCCGGCTTCGCGTAAGGATCGATTTTCCTGCTCGAGCCTGGCCAGAGACTTTGCCGCCTCGGCCGCTTCGCGCCGCAGGGCATCGAGTTCTTGCTGCCGTTGCGCATCCTCCGGCCGCACCCGCACCCGCACGCCGCTGAAGCCTCCATCATCGGGAAACTCACTACTCGCGACGGCAGACACACCGCCGCATATAATTAGATTATATAAAATAACCGCTCCCGCAACCTTTTGCCAACGGGAAACCGGATTTTTTCGATATTTTTTCACTCGGCACGCCTCCCGGCAGCATTCACCACCATTTTCTGCTTGAAATACATGTCCGGTAATATAATCCCGACACTCTTTTTTACAAATTTTCAGCGATCCGCCAGAAATTTGCGGTTCTTTTTGCAACTCCAGTTGCCCGCCGGACAACTTCGATGGATTTTCCAATGGAATTCCCATGCGTTTCCTTGCATTTCCATTCGGATGGTTTTACATTGATATTGATCGCACCTTCTGCAGAGAAAGTCCGGAAGGAAGGAGCGGCACCACAGTTTTTTTCCCGAATTACAGTCATGAAGTTTTTGATTTACAATATTGCTTACGGAACCGGTAATCCGGGCGGAGAATACCGGCGACTGTTGACCAGCCATCATTATCTGGCCGCCCCCAAGCGTCCTTTCCGGAAAATTGTCCGTTTCATCGCCGCCCAGTGCCCTGACATTGTGGGGTTGGTGGAGGCGGATTTCGGCAGTACCCGTACCGGTGGCATCAATCAAGTCGAAACACTGGCGGGCGAACTGGGACACTTCCGTTTCTATCGGCCGAAATACGCGCCGGATTCACCTCTGGTCCGCCTGCCTTATTTAAAATATCAGGGGAATGCGTTTCTCACCGGGCAAGCAGAGAGTTCCTGTACGTTTGACTTTTTCCCATGCGGCTGGAAAAAACTGATTCTTTCCATCCGCTCCGGAGGAATCCGCTTTATTCTGGTACATCTGGCTTTGACCCGACAGGTCCGACGAACGCAACTGGAGTATCTGGCAGAGCGGTTGAAGCCGGGTGAGCCGACCGTGGTGGCGGGAGATTTCAATACATTTGCCGGAGCAAGAGAGCTGGCACGGTTCATGGAACGATGTTCGCTCACCAGCGCCGATCCCGACGGCCGTGCCACCTATCCATCCTGGAAACCGGGCAGGCAGCTGGATTACATTCTCTGCTCTCCGGAAGTGGAGGTCCGGGATTTTGACGTTCCACGGGTGCGTTTTTCCGATCATCTGCCGTTGGTAGCTCATCTGGCGGTTGCCCGGCCACAGCAGCAGGAGGTTTCCGCATGAATCTTTCGTTCGTTCGTAAAAATTTTCTACCGCTGCTGATCGCCGCACAACTCTTATCGGCGTTGCTCGGGGTCGTCGGCTTCTGGGGATTTCCCGGCTGGCCGGGAACCCATGAATACACGTCAACTGCCGTCCGGGTATTTCAATTCGCCGATGCCTGGCGCGCCGGAGACTGGCTGCCGATCTGGAGTACGGCGGAAAATTACGGACTGGGATCCCCCATGCCGTTGTACTATCCTCGGTTGTTCACGACCATCACCATGATCTTCTTCCTGTGCGGAGTCGGAATCAAAACCGCATTGGTGCTCACGTCCATGCTTTTCGGAATGATCGGAGGAACCGGCTTGTACGGCTGCTGCCGCATTCTGCGATTGCCCCGGTGCTGGGCCGCAGGGTTAAGCCTGCTCTTCATACACCTCAACTATGCGCAAACCGACCTCATGGTGCGCGGCGCGATGGCGGAATTTACGGCAATGGCGCTGCTGCCCTTGCTTGCGGCCTGGAGTCTGCTGGTGATGTTGCGCGGAGACTTCCGCTGGTGGGGAGTGCTGGTCGGACTGGGGTTGTTTTTCGGACATCCGACGATTCTGGCCACGGCTCTGCCACTGCCGGCGACGGCATTGGTCATCGCCTACATCCGCCATCCGGCCCGGCGCAGCGAATTGTTGAAACGAACCATACTGGGCGGACTGGCCGGTGCAGCAGTGGTCGGACCATGGGTGCTGCTGTGGCAGACACAGAAAGAAAATTTTATTTTCGAAATCGGCTACCTGCTGATGAACAATCCCCGGTATTTTTTTGTTTCAGTCCGGGAATTTCTGTTGAATTTCCTTTTCTATGAGCGCCACGGCAACTCCATCAACCCGCAGCTGGATCTCGGTTTTCTGCTGGGCTTCCTCGTCCTGGCCGGAATTGCCGGCTGTGCTCTGTACCGTTCTGCGGCACTGCGGCAGCGCTGGCGGCGGCACTGGCCGGAACTGCTGGTCATCGGCGGCTGCGTGATTCTGTATTTCCTCTTCATGAACCGCATCACCTGGCCGATTTACCGGCGCAGTTACTTTTTAATCACCATGCAGTTTCCCTGGCGGCTGCTGGCTCCGGCCTCGGTGCTGGGCGTGGTGCTGTACGCCCTCTTCCTGCGATTGCTGCGCGGGGTGCTGTCCGACCGGAAGCTGGCGCTGCTGGTATGGCTGCCGCTGCTGCTGACGCTGGGGGGCAGTCTCCTGCATCAGTACCGTCTGGAATCACGGCTGACATGGCAGGAATTCACCCGGCAAAATCCAGTCAACTGGATTGAATATGTGCCCATGGTACCGAAATTCAAGGATGACTGCGATCCCAATGAATGGCGTATTCTAATCGACCAATGGCTGCAATACCATGCGCAGCGGCCGCCGGAGTTTTTCGGCACCCCGGCAAAAATCGAAATCGTACCGCTGGCCGATCGGAGAAGCTGGCAAATCACGTCCATATCCGATCAACCATTTATTGTGGAACTGCCGATCATCTGGAGCGATCTGCTCCTGATCACGCCGCAGGACGGTTCCGGCCGCCTTCCCGGCTGGCGCAGCCTGGAAAATCCGCGGCTGCGTTTCGCCGTTCCCGCAGGCTCCCAGCAAATTCGTGTCGACGTTCCCTCCTGGCGCACCGTCTGGCGTCGCAATCACCTGCCGCTGCTGCCCTCCGCCCTGCCGCCGCAGTGACACTCCGTTCGGAATTACTCCGCCGGATTCGGCGTCACCGACGGAATCGGGCAGCGCAGAATCCGGGGGCCCCGGGCACAATAGAGAAAGCCACCGGCCACGGCGCCGCCTGCAGAAATACCTTTCTCCGCTGCCAGCCGCACCGGTCGCGAAGTCTTCGGAGAAATTTCCGAAATCCCATCACGCTGAATCAGAAACAACCGGTCCCCTGCCCCGGTTAACAGACCGTGCCGCTGCGGCATGCCCCATTCGGAAATATCCACGGTGAATTCCACCTTCCAGGTTTCGGGATTAAGAAACAGCAGTCTGCCGTCGCCGGTCGCCGCTACCAGGCGATTTTTCCAGAACGCAACGGCGATCACCTGGGTGCAACCGGGCAGCGTCAGGGAATGACTGACCTTGCGGGTCTTCCAGTCCAGCCGAAACAGTGCCGCCTCATGCGCCACCTGATGTCCGCCGCCGGGCGCAGCGATGCTGGTACCGCCCGCCAGATCCCCCCCGGGCAGCGCCGTCAGCGCGATACAGCTGTGGCCGGGCAGCCAGTCGCGAATTTCCTCCGTATGCCCGCTCTCCCGGTCATAAATCCCGAATCCGCCGCCGGTCAGTCCGTAATTGGCAAACCCGCACACCACCAGGTGTCTGCCGTCCGGATGCGCCAGAATCGCCCGGGGCCGGGTCAACAGATCCGCCCAGCGTGCCAGCACCCGGGGATTATCCCGGAATGCAACCGGCAGCTCCCGCAGAGGTTCCCGATCCAGCTTCAATCCGGCCAGATCCAGTCGCGCCTCTTCATCGGGAAGCCCCTGCAAAGTGAAAACCACCGGGGTTTCTCCGGCTTTCAACGAAAACGGTCCCAGCGATACGCTCCGGGTCTGATCCAGTGGGGTTTGCATCACCACTTCCCGCCGTTCGCCGCCGCATGCCAGTGTCACGGTATCGGCGTCCGCATGGTGCAGCATTACTGCGTGCAGGTACCATTCTCCATCCCCGGGAACCGTCATCGGAAAGGTGAATGTCGCATCCTTGCCCGGTTCGGCGCGGCAGGTCAGAATCGACAACAACCCCAGCTGGCGCGTATATCCGTTCTCCGCGCGCACGACCGCCCCCAGTTCCGCCGTGCTTCTTTCTCCGAAATCCGCGGCGTGCAGCCCCAGTCCTCCCGACGGCAGCGCCGGATCGAACGCCCACAGTCGTCCGCCGGGATATTCGCAGGCGTACACCTGATTGCCGACGCTGGTGATCGAGCAGAAGTTTCCTCCATACTCCAACCCGAGATCGATCAACTTCCCGCTGCGCGTGTCGATCTCCACCAGATGCATGGGATGACTGGTGCTCGCAAACAGACGGTCGTCCACCTGTCCCCCGATACTGGTAATGTCCACTCCGCCGGAACGATAATCGAATTTCAGAGTCCGGACCTTTCCGTCCGGCTCGCACAACAGGATTTCCCGGTCGTCGATGCTGTAACGGAGCACCTTTGCCCCATCCTCAAAATCCAGCAGCCTCGTTCCGAACTTCGCCGCCCGGCCGGACCGCGGCGCGACCTGCATGGTGCTGTGTTCCACGATCTTTCCCCCCAGCAGCTTTACCCGAAAATCTCCGAAAGATCCGTACACATACCCGTCTTCCCCGGCGATGACGTTCCCGTATCCCAGCCGCCGCTGCGCCTCCGGCAGAATCTGAATTTTCTCCCCGGTCGCCGGATTCAGCGCCACGATGTTGGCCCGGGCGGTACCGATGCCGGCGTACACCCAGCCGTCCCGGTCTACCGCCAGCTGTCCGACGTATTGCTCCCGCTCGTCCAGACGGCCGAAATTATGGAATTTCCCGGTGGCGGGATCATAAAGTGCCAGAGCGGCGCGGGGATAACCGCCCATGTAGATTTTGCCGTCCGGAGCTTCCGTATATACCATATAATGAATATTGGCGGCGTCCGGACAGCCCAGATAGCGCGTTTCGCGGGTATTTACGTCGAACTCCAGCACGTGGCCGCGCTGATCATAATAATACTTTCCGTCGCGACTCAACACTGAACCGAAGTTGTCCTCCTGACGAACTGTCTCCGGGTTGAAATACTGAAAAGTCTCCCCGGATTCCACATCGGTGTAAAGCAAATATCCCTGCGGCCCGCGATCCTGCGGCCGACAGAGAATGAATGGTTTCCCCTGCCGGTCGCGGCCCGTGACGATGCTCCGGATCTCCGCCGTGCGGGCGGCGACGCCCAGATCCTCACACGCCACCTGGGCCGAGGCATCCTGTGTCCGTTCCTTCAGGCGAATATTGCGAACCTGCACGCCGAAGAGTTCCCCGACGCGCCCGGTCCCGGCCACGATCCGGAGCCGGACGACCGGCGTATCCTCCGGGGCCTTGACCTGCTGCGGTTCCCAGCGGGCAAAACCGTCCTGTCCCGGCGTGAACACCGCGGTCCGCGCCGTAGCAGGCATCCCGTTCCGGCGCTGAAAACTGAACACCGTGCGTCCGTCGGCGGCCAGACCGCGCACATAAAAAGCACTCGTCGCCCGGGGATCGTCGGTCTGGAGCTCCAGCTCCAGGGATTTTCCCGCAATGGTGAACGGTGCAACCTTCAGATCGGCGAATGCATAACCGATCTTCCCCTCGTCCAGTTTTGCCGTCAGCGTCAAGGTGTCGTCGCGGTATTCTGCCTGAATGCCGGAAACCTTCGTCCCGAACGTCCCGGTCGCCGCATTTTCCCCGACCACTTCCACCGGCTGCGCCAGCGCCGCCGGAATCATACTGAGCATCAGCAGCAAGGCGCCGCCCCTACATTTCCGTTTGAACCCTTCAATCTGTTGCATTGTTCGATTGCCCTTCTCTATCCATCCAGCCATCTTGAATCCTGCGCTTATGCAATCTCCAGACCGCATCCGACCGTTGCAATTCCCTCTGTGCGAACAAAAAAAAATCACCATACAGTCCCTTCCATACTGCAAACATCAGCCCTCTTTCCAACGTCCGTTGCCAGTTCATATAATCGGGGATAGAGGTAAACTCTCCGGCCCGCGGTATGGGGGGATTCCAGTCGCCGCATCGCTTCGGAAAACAGCGCCCGCCCTGCCTCCACCCAATCCACGGCCACCGTATTCACCGGCTGATAACGCGGCACCAGCAGCGATTTTCCATCCAGCGCCAGTACCGGCACCCGGTCCCGGAAATGACAGCCGTGCCGGGCAAAATACACCCGCTCCGCATATTCGCAGGGCGTTCCGGAAGTGAAAAAATAGCCGCACCCGACAGCCTCCAGCAAAGAAGCATCCGGATGGTTGTCCGCCAGCAGTACCAGCTCCGTTTCACCGTATTCCCGAAACGCCTCCATGAAACAGCGGGTCCGCACTTCACTGACCCCGTAGTCGAACGACAGCACCCGGACTTTCCGACAGCCCCGCTTCCGGAAAAAATCCGCCGCCAATTCGCCCGCCGCAAAAGGATCCAGATCGATCGTGGAAATCCGCCCGCCGCCCATGTCCTGCATAGACAATCCCACCGCCGGAATTCCTGCCGGCAGCTGTAATCCCCGTCGGTCAAACGACCCCAACAGCACGATCACGGCGCAATCCCGCACCTCGGCAGCAGAAACCACATACGGTTGCGGCAAGTCATAATAATTATGAAACAACATATTGATGGCGCAGCAATGCCGGCGCGCCTCCTCCTGAAGCCCGTTCAACGCATAGGCCCCATACGAACGATCCACATTCGCACCAGTGGCATGGTCGGTAATCACTGCCAGCCGGCGAATGGGTGTTCCCGGATGTTCCTGCGCTCCGGATGCGATGTAAATCCCGGAACCATGCCGCAGTTCAATGATCCCCTCCTCCGCCAGTTTCCGCATGCCGTTATGCGCGGCGCAGCGGGAAATCCCGAAATCCTCCGCAAAGGAGCGCAGTGACGGCAGTTTATCTCCAGCCCGATAGTTGCCGCAGGCGATCATTGCCCGGATGTGGTCCGTCATCCGCCGGTAGGTAATGCGTCCTTTCTCTCTCATAAAAAAACTCCCGGTTCGTCTCTACACGTTTCCCCGTCATTTCGCCGAATCCGCCGTCGGGGGAATCCGGAACCGCTGCACATTGATTCCGTTGCCGCTGAAGTACAGCCAGCCGTCCACCACCGCTCCTCCGGCAGTAATCTCCTGCGGCGGCCGCCCCAATAACCGCACTGATTCCCCGGAAGTGGTCAGTTCATGGATCCCCCACCGCTGCAGGATAAACAGTCGTCCGTCCGGCCCTCTCTGCAAAGAGCAGCGCGGTACTTCGCCGAATTCCTTCAAATCAAAGGTTCGCTCCACCGCCAGCGTTTCAGGATTCAGCAGCAGCAACCGACCGTCAGCCAGCATTGCGCAAACCCGATCCCGCCACAATTCCAGACTCACTACGGAAGAGGCTTCCGGAATGGAATACGATTTCTTAAGCTTTCGGCTCGACCAGTCGATGATGAAAATGGCAGCCTCCTTCGCCTGTCGGTATCCCCCTCCCGGCGCGGCCACGCTGGTGCCGCCAATCAGGTCGCCGTTCGGCAGTGTCCGCAGCGCAATACAGCTCAGCCCCGGCAGATAATCTGCAATCTGACTCTTTTCGCCGGTCTCCAGATCGTAAATCCCGATGGCACCGCCGGTCATCCCATACCCGGCAAACCCCGAAAACAGCACGTGCCGTCCATCCGGATGTACCGTCACCGTCCGCGGCCGGGCGATCGCATCCCCCCAGCGCCCGGCAAGCCGGGGATTGCTCCGGGGCGCCGGTTCCGGTTTCACCGTCCGCGGCGCCGCCGCCAACTCCACACCGGTCAGGCCGAACATCGGCGGCCGGTCGTCCGACATGCGTGAAACCATCACTTCCATTTCCACCTCGCCCGTTTTCAGATCGAACGGCCCGAGCGTCACCACTTCCGACGGCAGCTCCCGGTCGCTCTGCAGTTCGCAGCCGGCTTCCCGCCCTTGAAACCGCAACTTCACCCGGCCGTGCAGCGGTGAACATAGAAACTGTGCATTGAGATAATACCGTCCCGCGCGCTCCACCCGCAACGGCATCCGGAAAACTGCGCCATCCCGGTCCCCTTTCCCGAACAGCATCGGCGGCATCATCATCGGCACCACCCGGCTCCCCGATTCTATCCGAACCGTTCGGGCCAGGTCCCCCGGCCATAACCCGAAATGCGGGATATTTTCCGACTTCCAGCGCGGTACCTCGTCCGGCTCGTAAATCCAGAGATCGCCGAACGGATATTCGCAGGCATACAACCGTTTGCCGTCATTCGCAAAATTACAGAAATTCCCCCCGGTCATCATCGGCTGTAGCCCGTAATCGGTCATCTTCCCGGTCGCCGGATCGTAAATCACCCAGTGCATCGGATGTGCGGTGGTAATATGTACCTTCCGCCCGTCCGGGCTGGCGGCAATGCTGGTGATTTCCACCCCGCCCGGGGTGAAGTCGAAAGACCGACTGACCACTCGGCCGTCCATCTCCCGGACATCGTAAATTCCCCGGTAGAAATCCCAGCGCACCACAGACGAACCATCCGGAAATGTCCGCAACCGGCCACCGTAGTTCGCCACCAGATCCGCCCGGGCGGCCGGCATCTTTCCGTTTTCGGCCACCACTCTACCGCCGAGCAGCTGTACGCGGAAATTGCCGAAGGAGGCATACACCGTCCCGTCCGCCGCCGGCATCACCACTCCCTTGCCCTTGGCCCGGAGCGGTTCCGGCAGAATCGACGTCTTGCGACCGGTGGCGGGATCAAATGCGACGATATGCGCCCGCGCCGTCCCGATCCCGCAGTACACCACCCCCTCCCGGTCCACAGCCAGATGGCTGAGATATGCTTCGCGGTCGTCCATCCGCCCGTAATCCGTGATTTTCCCGGTAGCCGGAGAATAAGCGATCAGCCGGCAGTGCGGAGTCGTACCCAAATAAATGGTTCCGTCCGGGCCTTCGCAGTAGGTCATTACCTCATCGGTCGTCGCTCGCCCGAGAAACCGCATCTGCCGGGTTCTCAAATCGAAACAGACCAGATAGCCGCGCTGGTCATAATAATATTTCCGGTCCCGTGTCAGCACCGAGGAATAGCTGTACCGGAGTTTCGGATTCACCTCCGGCGGCACCACATATTCGCTGGAAGTGTCCCGGTCCACCTCCCAGAGCAGCAGCGCCCCGCCGTGGGGCCCGAAATCCGCCACCCGAGCCAACACGATCCGCCGCCCCTCGTCATCCACCGTCGCGGTCAGACTGCGCAGCTCCACCGTCCGCGCCGCCGTCCCCAGAACTTCGAAACCAGAGTCAGCTGCGGTTACCGAGAGGAACGCTCCCCCCGCGAACAGAATCCACATCAACAGTAAAATCCACTTCATAATGCCTCCCGTTCTGGCATACAAAAGATTCGCCACCCACCAAAGTGTCTCTCAAGTGTCTTTAATTAATTATAAAAAAAATTTCCCCAGATGCAAGTATTATTTCAGAAAAAACAATCCTTCATTACCGCGATAAACCTTTCTGGCCTCTCTCGAAGAACCAGACTGGTAAAAAGCGGAAAAGCTCCCCCTGTTATTTGTCATTTATACATTCCGGCATTATATTAAGGTTTTACGATATGGAACCATCAAACCACCAGGGCAAACAGCCATGAAAACATTTGAACAGCTTTTCTCCGAACTCCGGGCCAAAGCCGCCGCCGCCGATCCGAATTCCGGCACCGTCAAAGAACTGGCCCGCGGCAAGCACTTCATCGGTAAGAAAATCGTCGAGGAAGCCGGTGAGGTTTGGATGGCCGCGGAATATGAAGGCCGGGAGAAAACCGCCGAGGAAATTTCCCAGCTGCTTTATCACCTCCAGGTCATGATGATCGCCAATGATCTGGAACTGGAAGACGTGTATCATTACCTTTGATTTGAGCGAAAGAGATTCAACACCATGCTGCAACTGGCCATCCCCAACAAAGGCGCCCTCTCCGAAAGCGCCATCTCCCTCCTGCGTGAAGCCGGATACCGCTGCACCCGTTCCGGGCGGGAACTGATTCTGAGCGACCATGAAAACGATATCGACTTCGTTTTCCTGCGTCCCCGCGACATCGCCATTTACGTCGGCAACGGCGTGCTGGAACTCGGCATCACCGGCCGGGATCTTACCCTGGACAGCCGCGCGCCGGTCCGGGAAATCATGCCGCTGGAATTCGGGCGGTCCCGTTTCTGTTATGCCGTACCTGCCGATTCCGGCATGACCATTGGCGATCTCAACGGCAAACGCATTGCCACCAGCTATCCGGAACTGCTCCGTTCCGACTTGGAAAAACGCGGCTTCCAGTGCGAAATCATCCGACTCGACGGCGCGGTCGAAGTCTCCGTCCGGCTCGGTGTCGCCGACGCCATCGCCGATGTGGTCGAATCCGGCCGTACTCTGGCTGAAGCCGGTTTGGTCGTCATCGGAGAACCACTGCTGAAATCTGAAGCCGTGCTGATCGCCCGATCCGCTGAAATCGCCAACTGTCCGGAAGTCAAAATTCTCATGGGCCGCATCCGCGGTATCATGCTCGCCGCCGCTTACGCCATGATCGAATACGACATTCCCCGCAGCCAGCTTGCCGCCGTCTGCGCCATCACCCCGGGAATCGAATCCCCCACCGTTTCGCCGCTGAGCAATCCGGACTGGGCTGCGGTCAAGGCCATGATCCGCCGCGCCGACAGCAACCGGATCATGGATGAACTGTATGCGGCGGGAGCGCGCGGCATCATTGTCACCGACATCCGCTCCTGCCGGATTTAGGCGGCGCATTTCCGCAGAAAGGATGAGAAACATGGCCGATATACTCCAACGGGCGCGTGAAGTCTTCGACGTGGAAATCGACGCGCTGTATCATGTCCGGGATTTGCTGGACGACCGGTTCGTCGCGGTCAGCCAAGCCTGCCTGGAAGCAGTGTCAGGCGGAGGGAAACTGATCCTTACCGGCATCGGCAAAAGCGGTTACATCGGGAAGAAAATCGCCGCCACCTTGTCCAGCGTCGGCTCCCCCGCAGTCTTCATGCATCCAGTAGAAGCCCTGCACGGCGATCTCGGCATCATGCAGGCTCATGACCTCATGCTGGCCTTGAGCTACAGCGGTGAAACCGATGAACTCCTGGGGATGCTCGCACCGGCCAAACGACTCGGCATCAAAATCATCGCCATCACCGGCAATGCGGATTCCAGCCTGGCGCACCTCTGCGATTATGTGCTGCCCATGCCGGTCCCCAAAGAGGCGTGTCCATTTAACCTGGCGCCGACCGCCAGCACCACCGCCCTGCTGGCCATCGGCGATGCACTGGCCATGGTGCTGCTGCAGGAACGTGGCTTCACCAAGGAAAACTTCGGACGTCTGCACCCCGGCGGAGCCATCGGACGGATGGTCACCATGCGGGCGATTGACATTATGCGCAGTGAAGACCGCTCCGCCATTGTCGGACCGGACTGGAAGCTGCGCGACGCGCTGTTCCGGATGAGCCAGGCTCGCTGCGGCGCCGCCATCGTCGCGGACGAAGACCGGCGACTGCTCGGAATTTTCACGGATGGCGACTTCCGCCGCCGTGCTGAAAAAGACCTCAACGTGCTGGAGCGGCCGATGCGGGAAGTCATGACGCCCAATCCGGTTTCGGTCCAATCCTCCGCCCTGGCCGCCGAAGTGCTGAAACTGGTGGAAGAACGCCACATCAACGGTGTGATCGTCATGAATGAGGACGGCCGCGTGGCAGGCTTGATTGATGTCCAGGATTTGCCCGGTCTGAAACTGATGTAAGGCTGGACACATCCTTGTCGATGTGCTATATTGTATATTGCAGGAATAAAAAAAGAAACCCGGGAGATTCCCTGATGCGAGTTTGGAACATTTTTCCGGCCCTGCTGCTGGCGGTGACATTTTTCCCGCCACTGGCTGCCGATGATGCCGGGGCCAATGCCAAGGTCGCGGCAGCACTGGAACTGGCCCGGGAGGGCGATCATCGCGGTGCGGCGCAATTATACTGCGATGCGGATCTGCTGGCAGACGACCCGCAGCTCAAAGCCAATGCGCTCAAAGGTGCCATCAGCGAATACGAAAAAGCCGGTCTGCCCCAGCGGGAATTCGAAGCCATTGAACAGCTTTTGACCCGCTACCCGGCTCAGGCTGACTATGTCGCCATGACCGATCGCCAGCTGGCTATCGCCAATGCCTATTATCACGGCAAACGGGAACCGGCATTCTGGCAGCTGCGCTGGATTCCGTGGCTGACCGGACCGGATAAAACGGTTGAATTCTACGAAACCGCCCTGAAGCGTGCTCCGTTTGCTCAGGGAGCTCCGGCGGCACGATTGCGTCTGGCTTTCCGCATGGACGAGGAAAACAAGCCGGAAAAAGCCATGGAACAGCTGCGGATCCTGATCCGTGACTATCCCGACGCGCCGGAACGGAAGCCGGCATATCTGGCATTGGGCGAATTGCTGTTCAATCTGTCGCAACGCGGAGATGGAGACGGGCGTTACGCCCAGGAAGCCATCGCCGTATTCCGGGAATTTAAACGTCTTTATCCGAAAGCGGACGAAAATGAATTCGTGGACAAAACCCTCCTGAAACTCAAAGATATTCAGGCGGAACGCCTCCTCGGCATAGCCAAATTCTACAATCGCACCGGGAAATCCGGAGCCGCAGTACGTTATCTCAATACGGTTCTCAAGGAATACCCCGACTCCCTTTCCGCCGAAGAATCGGAGGCATTGCTGGTGCAACTGGATCAAACCTATACCCCGGATGGATTCCTGCCTGAGGTACAGAGCCGCGAACCCATTTACTCCGTTCAGCGTATTCCGGAGCAGAACGCTCCGCTGCTGATTGCACCGGAAAACAGCAACGGCAAATATCTGCTCCCGGTGTATGACCTCGGACTGGATAATACCGCCGGTTCGCAACCCGTCACTTCGGAAGAAAAAAATCATGAAAATCCATAAATTTGTCTGCTTCGCCATCGGCCTGAGTCTGCTGTTGTTCGCCTCCGGCTGCGGCTATCAGATAGGCTCATTGATGCACCCGCAGATCAAAACCATTGCCATTGCCCCGGTGGTAAACGATACCCTCGCCTACAATGCCTCGGCGGAAATGCGGAATCTGCTCAGCGAACAGTTCATGCGGGACGGTTCCCTCAAAGTAGTCTCGCTCAGCAAAGCAGACTGCCAGGTCTTTGTCCGTATTACCCAGGTGGCGTTTTCGGAAATTACCGAGCGCTCTTATGACGATGAAGATGAAATTTTCGTCCCGGATGAATGGCAGGTCACAGTCAACGCGGAATTTTCCGTTATTATTCCAGGACGGCGGGAACCGCTGATTCCCCGGCGCGTTGTCAACGGTAGAGCCAATTTTCAAGCTCCGGGCGATATGGACGCCAGCCGACGTCGCGGTATTCAGCAGGCCTGCCGCGAAGCAGCCAGACAGGTGGTGGAATTCACCACCACGGCGTGGTAATGCAACGGTATCACTCATGATACGGCACGAAATGACGGGAGAAAAGGGCTCATGTTGATCAGCGTCATCAAGAAAAGCCAACTGTACTTTATCTTTTCTTTCGCGCTGATGATCGCCGGCGGTACACTGTTGCTCAAACTGCCGTTCCTTTTCCGGGAAGAAGAACCATTAAGCTGGCTGGACTCTTTTTTCACGGCCACCAGCGCCGTCTGCGTAACCGGATTGACCACAGTCAATACCTCCAGCTTTCATCTGCCGGGGCAGCTGCTGATTTTACTGTTGATTCAGCTGGGCGGGATCGGCGTCATGACCTTGACGACCTCCATTCTGCTGGTGCTGGGACGAAAACTTTCCTTCGGCAACACCCTGCTGATGTCTAATCTTTCCGACCGTTTTACGCTGCGCGGGACGGAAACTCTGACCCGAACCGTCATGCATTACACCCTCATTTGTGAAGCTGCCGGAGCGGTCTTGCTTTTCCCCGGCTTCCGCTGGGCGGGTTATTCCATTCCGGAATCACTATGGTATGCGGTGTTTCACTCGATTTCCGCTTTCTGCAATGCCGGCTTCAGCCCCTTCGATCAAAATCTGGTCGGTCAAAGTGCCTGGATCAAACTGGTGATCGCCCTCCTGATTATCATGGGCGGTCTGGGCGTTTACGTTGTCTATGATATCCGCAGCGCCTGGCAGCTGAAGCAGAGGCTGCGAGCTCAGACCCGGCTGATCCTCACCACTACAGTGGTGCTCATTGCCATCGGGACTCTGGCGCTGTGGGGATTGCAGGAAATCGGCGAAAAACCGATGAGCTGGCTGGACGCCTTCTTTCAATCGGTCTCGGCACGAACGGCGGGTTTCAATTCGGTACCGCTCGGTACCTTGACCAGTTCCAGCATTGCCGTCATGATTCTGCTGATGCAGATCGGCGCCTCGCCGGGGTCCACCGGGGGAGGCATGAAAACCACAACCATCGCCCTGGCGGTAGCTGCTATCTACAATACATTCAAAGGGAATCGCCGGGTCCTGGTGTATAAACGTGAAATCCCGCCGGTCAACGTCATGAAGGCGTTTTCACTGATCGTCACCTATATTCTGCTGGCCTGCTTCGGTGCCATCATCATTCAGTCATTAACGCCCTGCACGATGCAGTGGGCGTTTTTTGAATCCGCCTCGGCACTCGGTACTGTGGGACTGGCACTGGACAATCCCGAACCGTTGACATCGGCGGCGAAACTTTTCATCATTCTTTACATGTTCCTGGGACGGGTGGGACTGTTCACCATCTTCCTGTTCCTGCTCGGAAGAGAACATAAAAGCAGGCTGACCTACCCGGAAGAACGGGTCATCGTCAGCTGAACTCCGGAGAACCATCATCATGTCCAAAAACAATTACGCGGTATTTGGCCTCGGCGCATTCGGCGCCAAACTTGCCGTAGAACTCAGTCGGGCGGGCAATAACGTCGTCGTCGTCGATCTCAATCCGGAACGGGTCAATGATCTGCGGGAAAAAGTCACCGAAGCCATCGTAGCAGACGTCAGCAACGAAGAAGTAATCCGCGAACTCGATGTCAAAAAATTCGATGCCATCATTCTTGGAATGAGTTCACATTTCGAAGATCTGGTTCTGGCGCTGACTCTGCTCAAACAGGAAGGCGCAGCCAAGGTACTGGCCAAAGCCGGCAATCAGATTCAGGAACGCATTCTCTACCGTCTGGGAGCTGACGAAGTCATCCAGCCGGAACAGGATGTGGCGGAACGACTCTCCCGGAGACTGTCGCTGGATAACATTTCGGACTTCTTTGCCTTCAAAGGTTCTGCCATTGCGGAAGTAATGGTACCGGAGGCGCTGTCGGGACAATCGCTGCGCCAGTTGGATCTGCGCAACCGTTACAATATCACGGTTCTGCTGATCCGCAAGCCGGGCGGCAGCCCGGAAAGCATCTGGAATCCGGACACCATCCTTGAACAGGGCGATCAACTGACTGTCTTCGGCAACCAGAAATCCATTATTGAACTTTTCAAAAACTAAGGATCAGCCATTATGGGAAACTGCATTTTCTGCAAAATTATCGCCGGCGATATTCCCTCGGTCAAAATCTATGAGGATGACCTGATTTACGCTTTTCTGGACATCGCTCCGATCAATCCCGGGCATGTACTGGTCATCCCGAAAGAACACCATGAAAGCGCCTCCACGATTCCGGAAGCCACCGCCGGTCGTATGTTCCGAATCGGGTCCCGCATCGGCATTGCACTGAAACGCGAGCTTGACTACGATGCCTACAACCTGCACCTGGCTGATGGAACCGCAGCCGGACAGGTGGTCATGCACGCCCATTTGCACGTGGTTCCCCGGGGCGTGGAAGACAATTTCCACTGGAACTGGCGGCAGCTCACCTATGCCGATGATGCCGCACGCGCGGCTGTAGCGGAAAAGCTCGTCCGCCGCCTTGCCGACGCCTCCGAAATACAAAAGTAATCTCCAGCCAGACAATCGACGGGAAGAGAAAGACTTGCCGAATCAAAGCCTTTCTCTTCCATATTTTTTCTCAGGCCCTCTCCCTCTGCCCGGTGGCTGCGAGGGAATCAAATGATTGCAGGCATTGACCGACCGGAGCTATGTCATCCCCCGGGGAGCGCGTCCAGTTCAGGGAGATTGCATCATTGTCATAATGGCAATTCAATGACAAGCAGTTGAAATGCCTGTTCAGAAAACTAATCGATTGTACAGCCCCCTTCTCCTGATCGCACCAGATCGGTGACATCCGCAAAAAAGCAATGGGAGCCCAGCCCGGGATTTGCCAATACCCGTCACACGCGCCCCCTGTTCCATGGGTAGCTGCCAGTGCAAATCCAGCAGGACAGACTCTATTATGCAAATCGAAACCCAAACAACAACGCATTCTTTTATAACGGCCAATGAGAACCTGGAAAATTGCGTTCAGCTTCCCCCTGTTGCTATTCAGAAACACTGGTAATCAGCCGTGTGGGGTGCCCGTCAGCTGGTCACGCTGGACAACCGCCCCATTCGTTCCCGGGGACGGCATCTCTGGCGGGGAGAGTTTGACGGCGAAAAAGTCATCGCCATGGAAAACACTCCATACGATGATCTGACACAACGCCGAACCTTCCTTCTCGCGGACACCCAGTACAGCCTGCTGCTGGATGAATTGTCCGGAGCGGCTTCCGGCAAACTGCGACAGCATTTTCAGCTTCTTCCCGGCGAAGCGGCCATTGATCTGGCCGGTCCCACGGCGCACACAATGAACGAAGCCGGTGCCAATCTGCTGGTCAGGGCACTTCCCGCTCCGCAACTTTCCATGACCTGGAAAGAGGGGTGGCTGTCCACTTTATACATGCAGAAAAAACCGCGGCCGGCATTTGCCTTTGTACAGCCCCAAGCGGCTGGTCAGAAGGCTTTCTTCCTGACCCTCCTCGCGCCTCTGCCGGAAAATCGGCGCGTCTGGCACGTGACGTTCGGTTTTGAACAGAATGGCCAACCGGCCCGGATTCCGCCCGATACGATCCGCCTCCGGACCAACCACCGGGAGGATTACCCCCTGACCTGGTCACATGCGGAAAAACGCGCCGTCCTGCGGAAAAACTTCGCTCCTCTTCAGGAGCAAGACCGCCATAACGCCATGTATGAACAGGAGGGGCCGGAATTGAAAAAGAACAGATAAATCACCTTTCCGCCTTGCATCCGCAGTCCCGCCGCCCTCCGGACTATCTTATTTTCCGGAAGCTGCAACGTCGCATTTCCTGCTGGCGAAACACTCCTCCAGCAGCGGCGCCGGCGGCGGGGTCGTCCGGAGACTGACCAGCACCAGCGCCAATACCGCCAGCGGCAGAGAATAGATCATCGTATCCACATACGGCCAGGGAAAAGTGCTGATCAATTCCGTTTTCCCAGTCAGAAATTCGCAGAGTCCCAGGGCTGCCGATTCTTTGCGGTGCAGGAAAAAAAGGCCGAACAAACTTACCCCGACTCCAGTTCCCATGCTCGCCCAGACTCCGGCCGCCGTCGCGCCGCGCCAGTAGAGTGCCGCCACATAAGTCGGCAGAAACGCAGCGGCACACACCCCGAAAAAGATCGCCGTTCCCCGGGCAATAATCCCCGGAGGCAGCACAAACCCCAGCACCAGACTGATCAAAATCCCGAACACCACCCCTGCCCGGGTGATCGATATGCTGTCCGAATCCCCGCGTACCAGCGTGCGGAAAAGGTCATGTCCGATCGAACTGCCGGTTACATGAAACAGCGAACTCAACGTCGACATGGCCGCAGACAGCAGTGTCAGGGCGAAAATATACAGCAGCACCTCCGGCAGCGCCTGAGAAATGAACAGTGGAATAACCATATCCGGATTTCCTCCTGCCGCCTCAATCGCCAGTTTCCCGGAAACCCCTTCGGCAATCCCCTTGTCCGAATGGTAGAAGAAAACATTGGACAATGCTCCCACCACATAGGCCGATCCCACGGTAAACAGAATAAATACCGCCCCGATCAACGTTGCCCGGTTCAATTCCCGGCTGCTCCGCACCGTCATAAACCGGACTGCAAGCTGCGGCTGAGCCAATGCTCCGATCCCGACGCCCAGCATCAGACTCGACACCAGCGTCCACCACCAGACGGAATGGAATCGCGGCATCACCGTCCAGCCGAGATGCCCCGCAGCCGCCTCCGCCGGCAGCCGTTCCGCCACCAGCGGCGCCATGGCAGTCAATTCCCGGTGCGCCTCTACCACGCCGCCGAGAAGCCAGTAACTCATCACCAGAAGTGCCAGCAACCCCAGCACCATAACCGACCCCATCAGGGCATCGACATACATAACGCCCTTCAAACCGCCGAAGGTCACATAAACCGCCACAACCGCGGCAAAAAGCAGCAAGGCCACGTGATAATCCATCTGCAGCACGCTCTGCAGAAAACGCGCGCCGCCGATCAGCACTACACTGGAATACAGCGGCATGAAAATAAAAATCACCAGCGCGATGAAAATTTTCATCCCCTGTGAATGAAACCGTTTCCCGATGAATTCGGGAAACGTATGAGCATCCAATGCCTTGCCGATACGACGCGTCCTCCTGCCGAAAAATACAAAGGCCACGAAAATCCCTACTGCGATATTCATAAAAGACAACCACAGCAGTCCCATCCCGAACTGACCGGCAATCCCCCCGAACCCGACGATTGCCGACGTGCTGATGAATGCCGCACCATAACTCATGGCCATAACGAAAGGATGTACCGAACGCCCCGCCAGCAGATAGTCCTGATGATTAACCGTCCGGCGGTATCCACGATACCCGAGCCAGGCAATACAGAGCAAATACACCAGAGCGGTGATGCCGAAAAGCGTGGCATTCATGATTGACCGTCCTCCTTCTCTTCCTCTTCTTCGTCTGACCGGTTCCAGTTAACCGCTCCATACACGATGCAGACCAGCACCGCAACGATGTTGGCGATGAACGCCGCGGCAACCCAGCCGTCTCCCAATCCCAGCATAGCGTGTCCCTGTTTGCTGCGGAAAGGCCGGCAGAATCCGGCCCGTCGCGCATGGTTCCAGTTCATATTGTATTCGCGTAATATAACCTGTCGGAAAAGATCCGACAACACCCCGGCCCCATTTTCCCTCCAATCTTTTCGCTTTTTTTCTTCAATCAATCCCAATCCAGGTGAACACTTTTTTCAGGGAATCTCCAGTATGCAGTCTTGACAATCCAATTCTCTCCATTAGATTGACCATTATATATACGAAAGGCCGTAGATTTTTCAAATATCGCTCATGCAAGGACCTGTTTTGCAGATAGATGGTTGTCGGCAATAACCGCAGTCATCGATCAGATACAGAAAAAAGATTGGGACACCCGTCACGGCAGAGAACCATCTTCTATTCCTCCCGCACGGTTCTGTCCGCCATCAGCAAGGAGTCTTCGTGATGAAATCCCCGTTTTTTGACGTCTACCCACTGTGCGTGCCGGTACACGAAATCTCGGAAATCCGCATCCGCCCTCGTTTCGCCCACACCTCTTTTCTCCGTCATCCGGTCCGTGAGGTGCAATCAATCCGGGTGGACGGGTACCGGACCGATGGCACCTATGCCGACTGGGCCGAATTCGAAACGGCGCCTTTCCGGATGGATGGTGAGGAACTGGTGATTGCCTACCCGTTTTCCGACGAAATGGAATACGCTTTCCGACTCCTCGGCGACGGAGCTGATGGGAAACCGGAAATTCTGTTGACCGCCCATGTATATGCCCTGGAACCGGACCTGCTGCGACTGCGACCGTACAAAGGAGACTTTCATATTCATAGTTTCCAGTCCGATGGTCTGGAAGCGCCGTCCTATGTTGCCTGTTGTGCCCGCCGTGCCGGGTTTGATTTCATGGCGCTGACCGACCACCGGCAGTATGAACCTTCCCGGGAAGCAATGGACTTCGTGGCCTCCGTGCCTACGGATCTGCGCTGCTATCCTGGCGAAGAGGTGCATCCACCGGAGTGCCGGCCGCACATCATCAACTTCGGCGGAGCATTCAGTGTCAACGATGAATACCGCCATGACGAGGCAGCTTACCGCCGGGAAGTGGCGGAGCGTATGAAAAACATCCAGGATGAACTGCCGCCGGAACTGAAATTCCAGGTTGCAGCCAGTGAATGGGCCTTTGATCGGGTCCGGGCCGGCGGAGGTGTCGCCATGTACTGCCACCCCTATTGGAAACCCCACGAACGTACCGATGTTCCCAACTCGGTTAACGAATGCCTCCTGAAACGCCGGAAATTCGACGTCCTGGAAGTGATCGGTGGCTACGCCCGTATCAATATGGAAGGAAATGCGCTGGCAATCGCCCGTTACCAGCAGGAACGCGCAGCGGGCAATCCGATGCCGGTAGCCGGGGTCAGTGATTCGCATTGCTGCGATGCGGAACCTTTCGGCTGGTACTGCACACTCGTTTTTGCCGAAAGTGTGGACTTTCCCGATCTGGCGGCGGCTATTCGTAATGACCAGGCACTCGCGGTGGAGGCGGTGGAAGGAGAGTTCCCGCGGTTGATTGGCAACTTCCGGCTGGTTCGTTACGGCTATTTCCTGCTGCGGGAATTTTTCCCGCTGCATCAACGCCTCTGTCGTGAGGAAGGAGTCACTATGCTGGACCTGCTGGCAGGAGACGAGAGCGCCCGAAACAGGTTGAATGCCATGCAGGGCCGGGTACCGCGCCTCTACGACCATTACTGGCGTTGAATCCCCCCTCCGTTCGTTGCCGAAATTTCTCCGGCAACGTTCCACGGCAGCCCTTCTCCCCCATGTCCCGCTCTCCGGTGACGTGGCAGGGGAAGATCGGAAATTTCGGGAGTATGTCCCGATTTAACCTGATGAAGCGGCTCATCCCCGCTCTCCGAGTGCGCAGAAAATCTCCGTTGTGTTGTCGGTCTCAAGCCGTTTTCAGCTGCCTCCCGGCAGTAGACAAAGTTTTTACGCCATGGTATATTATTTGAATTTGAATTCATCGTTTCCGCAAAGGAGTTGCGACATGCCGCGCCTGGACGTCTCCCGGCCCCTCGCCGCGGCCCCGTCCCGAAATCAGGAGTAATTTGATTATGACGCTGTTTGCGCTTCTACTGGTTGGTACCTCAGCCTTTACCCATGCGACCTGGAATCTTTTATGCAAATCCCGTACTCCGTCCGGTGCGTTTTTTCTGGTATCAACCACCGCCTCGGTTACTGCACTGCTGCCCTTTCTTCTGGGATTCGGCTATCTGCTGGGCACCGTTCCCGCCCGCTTCTGGTTGCTCCTGGCGCTGACCGGAGCGGTGCAGGCCGTTTACTACAATATGCTCGGCAATGCATACCGACTGACGGAAATTTCCGTAGCCTATCCTCTGGCGCGTTCGATTCCCATCCTGTTCACCCCGATGATCACGGGGCTTTTCGGACTGGGAGCGCCGCTCTCTTTCTCTGCACTTGGCGGCATGGCGCTGGTTTTCATCGGCTGCCTGGTGCTGCCGCAACCGAATTTCCGGGCGCTCGCCCGATTCGGTGGCCTGCGGGGAGCTGGATTCCTGTTCATTCTGGGGGCGGCATTTTCCACTGCCGTCTATTCCGTCATCGACAGCGAAGCAATGGGCATTTTGCGCACGGCAGCGCCTGATGCCGGCTCTTTCCGCCCTGCTCTGCTCTATATTGCTCTGGAAAATATCGCCATCGAAATCTTCCTGCTTCCTTATATTCTGTACAACCGGACGGAACGTGCCAATCTCAAACAGCTTTTGCGCACGGCGCCGGCATATCCGTTGCTCTCGGGGTTGATCTGCAGCGCCGGATATACTCTGGTTCTGGCTGCCATGACTCAGGCCAGCAACGTTAGTTACGTCGTAGCATTCCGCCAGTTGAGCATTCCGATCGGAGCATTGCTCGGCATTTGGCTGCTGCACGAAAAAAAGACCACACCGAAATGGGTCGGTCTGACGCTGCTGCTGACCGGACTGGTAATTGTCGCCCTGCATTGACAGTACACCACATGGAAAAACAGGAAGTTTTGTGCTATATTCTTCCCTGACATTCCATTGACCCAGTAACCATGTGGAGACCGATATGACCCGGGATGAATTTCGAATCTTGCAGCAACAACAGGTGATTCTGCTGGACGGCGCCACCGGCACTGAACTGATCAAACGGGGAATGCCGGGGGGCGTCTGTCCCGAGGAATGGGTTCTGGCCCATCCGGAGGCTGCAGCAGCGGTGCAGGAGGAATATCTGCAGGCTGGTTCCCATATCGTCTACGTTCCGAGTTTCGGTGCAAACCGCCTCAAACTGGAAGAGTTCGGGTTGGGAGACCAGGCTACGGAAATCAACCGCAAACTGGCAGAACTGACAGTACGGAACTTGAACGGACGTGCTCATGCGTTTGGAGATATGGCGCCGACCGGACAATTTATCGAGCCGTACGGCGATCTTTCTCTGGAGGACGCGATTGCGGTCTACCGGGAACAGGCTGCAGCGCTTCTGGAAGGCGGCGTTTCCGGCTTCGTCGTGGAAACCATGATGGATTTGCAGGAAGCCCGGGCGGCGCTGCTGGCCATTCGGGAAGTGTGTGATTTGCCGGTCATTGTCACCATGACGTTTGATCAGAATGGGCGGACACTGACTGGGTGTGACGCGGTCTGTGCCCTGATCACGCTTCAAGCGCTCGGAGCAGATGCATTTGGCTGTAACTGTTCCACCGGTCCGGAAAACATGCTGCCCATCATTGCCAAACTCCGGGATTTCGCCCGGATTCCCCTGGTGGCCAAACCTAATGCCGGCATGCCGCAACTGGTGGATCTGCATACGGTTTTCGACCTGGGCCCAGAGGAGTTTGCCGCCCAGACGGCCGCCATCGTCTCCGCTGGAGCCGGCCTGGTTGGAGGTTGCTGCGGTACTACACCGGAACACATCCGGCACCTCGGAGAAGCGGTCAGTAAACAAAAACCGCTCCAGATTTCACCTCGTTACACCAGTGTGGTATCCGGTACGCGCGAATTCCGCGTGCTTGCCCCCGAACAGCCATTCGCAGTCATCGGAGAACGAATCAACCCAACCGGCAAAAAACAGCTCCAGGCCCAGTTACTGGAAGGCGACCTGAGCCTGGTCCGCGACTTTGCCGAAGAACAGACCGAACAAGGGGCAGCGTTGCTGGATGTCAACTGCGGCATGTCCGGTATTGACGAAACGACCATGCTCCCCCGGCTGGTCTCGGAGATCAGCAGTACCGTTCCGACTCCGCTCTGCATCGATACGACCGATCCGGTCGCCGCTGAAGCGGCCCTGCGGCGTTATCCGGGACGTGCCCTGTTCAACTCCATTACCGCCGAGCGCAACCGGCTGGACAAACTCCTGCCGATTGCAGCCCGTTACGGTGCCATGCTGATTGTCCTGCCGCTGACGGATGCTGGTATTCCTGATACCTTGGAAGGGAGAATTGACGCGTTGAATACCATTTTCGACCGGGCAGCAACGTATGGTATCCGTCCCTGCGACTGCTGTATCGATCCTCTGGTCATGACCGTTTCCGCCAATCCGGATGCCGCCCGGCTGACGCTGGATACGCTTGAATATGCCTCGCGAGTCCTGCATGCGAATACCGTTTGCGGTCTGTCTAATATCAGTTTTGGACTGCCTCGCCGGGAACTGGTCAATGCCGCGTTTCTTGGTATGGCACTGGGACGCGGCCTCAACATGGCGATTGCCAACCCCGCAGCCCCCGGCATCATGGATCTGGCGCGGGCCTCGGATGTTCTGACCCGTCGCGACAGCAAAATGACGACTTACCTTTCCCATTACGCAGCTACCGGCACCGGTGCTGCGACTCATTCTTCAGCGGCTGTTGACGCGACGACTCCTGCGGACAAGTTGTTTCAAGCAGTCCTTCATGGTTACCAGGAACAGATCGACGAACTGATTCAGTCCGCCCTGCAAGCCGGTCTGACCGCCTCACAGCTGGTTCATGAGACGCTCATCCCCGCCATCACCCTGGTGGGAGACTATTTTGAAAAGAAAGAATTTTTCCTGCCTCAACTGGTACAAAGTGCCGATGCCATGCGCCGGGCGATGCAGATTCTGTCTCCCATGTTGGAAATCCGGGATGGAAGCCAGTCGCAACGCCCCCGCATTATTCTCGCCACAGTCAAGGGAGATATTCATGACATCGGAAAAAATATCGTCGGACTGATGCTGCGCAATTACGGTTTTGAGGTCATCGACCTGGGAAAAGATGTTTCGGCGGAAACTATTTTGGACACGGCAGAAAGAACCCGGACCACTCTGATCGGATTGTCCGCACTGATGACAACGACCATGACGGAAATGAATCATGTCATCCACCTGGCCCGGGAACGGAACATGTCCCATCTCCGCTTCATCGTCGGCGGAGCGGTACTCTCTGAAAATTACGCGCGGGAAATCGGCGCAACCTATGCTGCCGATGCCATGCAAACCGTCAAAATCGCCCGAGAGCTTACCCACTGACGGCAACGGTTCCTCTGACCCCACAAAACATCGCAAAAGCACACCGGACTTCATTCCGGTGTGCTTTTTTCTTCTACGGTTCTCCCAATTGGCATGAGACACCAGAAAAAACTCCCGCATCTCCGTATAGGAAATGCGGGAGCTGTTTCAGGTTGACAGAACGTCAGCTCAGCAGGCCAGGAATTCCTCCAACGCCTGACCGGCTTCTCCATCGAACCGGGCATTGAACGCTGCAGCGCGATCCGCCAGCGCAGCGAACAATCCAGCCGCCGGGCTCGGGGTATTGCCGACAAACGAAGTGTATTTCGGCTTTGCTGTACCACGGCACTGATCGGCCAGGAACTGCTGTTCCGTAGCATAGGTACTGTAGATGGTCTTGGCCGTCACGGTACCGGTGTTGGTCAACACGCTCGAATCCATCCGGAAATCCTTGCTGATCGACACGGTTCCATTATTGAAAATGTTGGCCCCATGCAGAGTCAGAGTATTCTTGACCGTCATCTTGCCGTAGTTGCTCACCGAGCCAGTGATGTCAGCATTCGTTGCGGTGAAGCTCGAGCCGGCAGTATTGATAACGCCGCCAAGCATCTTCGCCAATCCGGAAGCACTGAATGTTCCTTCATTCCGGAACTCGCCATAAACCTGCAGCTCCTTGACCGACATCTTGCCGATCTTGTTGGTCAAACTGGCGTCGCTCACAGCACTATTGCCAATCGTAACCTGAGCCGAAGTCGCGTTGAATGTTCCTTCATTCTGGAAATCAGCCGTCGACTGAGCACCCGACTGACCGGCAACGTTCACGGAGGTACCACGCACCGTAACAATACCGCTATTGGTAATCGTTTCAGCACTCAGGCTACCGCCGGCCGTCAATGTACCGTAGTTTACCAGCTGTTCGCCAACCGTCACCTGACCGGATTCAGCCACCTTGGAGTTGCTATTCACCGTCATCGTTCCGGCACGATTGGTCAAGCTTCCACCGACTTCCAACCGTCCAGTGTCAGCCACGCCGCTCACCGGAGTAATCGTCAGAGTCGCCTTCACCGTACTGCCGGTATTCCAGCCGTTGATCCAATCACCACCGACCGTCGCACCGACTGCCGTCAGAGAACCGGCAAGGTTTTCCACATTGCCGTCAACCGCCAGCATCCCGGTAGGTACATCTACGACAATGCCCTTCAGGCGGATCGTACCACTGACTCCCTTGTTGGCGGAGTTGATCGAACCATTGATCAACTCTCCGTTACCGGCTATCGGAGCGCCACCACTGTCACGTCCCGTCAGCGACAGATTGCCATCAGAAATCACAGTCATAACACCGTTGATCTTGACGCCCAGCGCCGTCAGCGACAGAGATTTATGATTCGTCACGTTACCGGACTCAGCCCCTGCTCCATCCACGTCGGCGAGCTCAAGACCACCAGCACTGATCGTCTTGGTATTGAGCAGGTTACCGCCACCAAGGTGGATTCCGCCATCCGCATTGCCCCAGACCACCAGCACCTGACTGTTGGCAGCATCCCGAATAGTGGTGTAGACCGCCTTGACCGTCAGCGTACCGGAGTTGGTAAGATCAGCAGCTCCACTCATCGTCACTTCCGTGGCGGACACCGATCCGGTGTTGGTGAAACTGCCTTCGGCCAATGTAATCTGCCCGCTTCCAGTCGTCAGGAAATCCTTACCTCCGCCAACCTTGTTAAAGGTCACCCCTGTACCTTTGGCTGTAATCGTGCCGTTATTGACGATGGAGCCGGTACGCGACCCGTCGGGCAGCAGAGTTCCCGCGCCATTCATCGTCACCGAACCGACACGGATCGATTTCCCCTTGGCGTTATAGAGGCTGCCTTCTTCTATCAGCAGTTCGCCGTTGGACACCAGTGTCGCATTCTGACCGCCCTCCACCCGGTTCACCACAGCCAGACCATTCAGGGCCAGAGTTGCTTCATTGTTCAAATCTCCGGTCAGAAGCGTCAGGGAACCGGCGGTAAACGAGCCCTTCAAATTCGCCATCGAGCCATATACCGACACGCTGCCGTCACCACCGATCGCCACCTTCTGCACGCTGCCGGAGGTCACCAGTTTACTGGCTGCGGTAATATTCATCGTACCGCTGTTAACCAGTTCTCCGCCGCTGACATAGTTCGGCGCACCGCTGGTGCTGTCGAAGACACCGTTAATCTCCAGTCCGGTTGCCCGAACCGTCTTGCCGGCATTGTTGGTGAAGTTGCCGTTCAGGGCAATCGTCCCTTCGGAAAGCTTCCACAAGCCACCGGAGATCGTCACCATGGTCGAAGAAATCGTCATCGAACCATTGTTGATGATGTCGCCGGTCGCAGCCGCACCATCCATAACAATCGAACCGGCTTTCATGGTACCGTTGTTATTAAGCGTTCCTTTTCCCTGGATTTCCAGCTGCCCACCGGAAACTGCTTCCACCGATTTCGCCTTCGTCGCCGTATCAGTCACAATCCGATATACCGGTGAAACGGTCAGCGTGCCGTAATTCAGCAGATTACCGTCCACCAAGGTAATATCCCCGGCAGTCAGGGATTTGCCCTTATTGTTTTCCAGATTGCCGGAACCGGTAATTTCTATCGTACCGTACGACGTATAACTTTCGATGGTATGTGCCGGATCACTGGTATCCTTCACACGTTTGATACCGCTGATCGTTCCGTAGTTCTTCAGAGAGCCAACCGTAATCCGTTCCATCTGTCCACCGACGGACTGATAACCGTCATGGAGTGTCAGAGAGGTTCCGAGATACAGGACCGCCTTGTTGTACAGCTCTCCATACAGAACGATGTTTTCCGCCGACAGCTTTCCTCCCATATTCGAGATGGATCCAAAGGAATTGGAGTCAGCTTCGATCGACGTTGCCGACAACGTGCCGTAATTCAGGATGGACGCACCGCCGGTAAGCTCGATCGCATTCACGAAATTCTTGGTATCGAAGCCTTCCTTCATCGTTCCCCGGTTTTCCAGCATACCGCCGTTGACCGTAACCGCATCCACCTTGATCGTACCCTTATTGTAAAGGGTACCATCCACGTCAATGCCGCGCACCGTCAAAGTACCGGCTTCATTGCTGATACGGCTGTTCGCCAGACCACTGAAGTCAATGGTGCCATCCACCGTCAACTTGCTGCGGTTGATCAGCGTTGCACCGGTACCCGGCAAGACGGCTTCGCCCTGCGAATTCTGCTCGATGTTGCCGGAAACCGTCATGGTAGCTTTGTTGGTGATCGTACCGAACTGAACCACCATGCCGCCTGTAACCGTCATCGTGCCGGAGAGATGCTCCAGCTGACTCCAATCCAGCAACATCACCTGCCCTGCGGTCAGGGTCTTTCTGTTGGAAATCAACGAAGAGACGTTCAATACCTGTACATCCCCAAGCGTTGCATCCGTATAACGCAGATCCGCATCCTCTGCCGTCAAGGTTCCGCTGACAGTCAGAGTCCCCTTATTGACCAGTTCAGCTTTGCCGATCAGGGCGGTATTGCTCATCAAACCGTTGAGAATCCCTTCGGCGAACTGGACATTCACCGTCTCTCCCTGTTCATTTTCGTAGGACAGACCGTTCAACAGATATTCTCCATAAAGCGTACCGCCGCTGGAGAGCGTGACCGCCTGCGCTTCGAAAGTACCGCTGTTGGTGAATACCCCACCCTTCATATTCAACGTGCCGCCGACTACCATCTTGCCGGACAACAGATTGAACGCACCGGACGAGAGCACCGTAAAGGTTCCGTTTCCGAGATCCGTCAACGCCCCCGTACCCGCATCGCTCGAAATACTGCCGTTGTTGTCGTAAGCCACATTATAGTCGAGCGTTACATCACCAGCGACATTGACCAGTGTAGCCTTGCTGCTCAGAGCACCAGCGTCGATCGAAGCAACCTGGAAGTTCCCCTTGAGGAAATTCAACGTTCCGGCGATATCTACCGCACCGAGATCGCTGATCACACCGCTCTTATTAGAGGCGGACAGTTGCAGCTCGCCAAACGTTCCCGTGGCATCCGACACAAATCCGGAAGCCTGAATCATCCCGGAAGCCGTCAATGCGATGTTCATCAGTCTGCCCTTCGCATCATAAACTTCCAGCACTCGGGCCTGGTCAAGAAGCATCAGATTGCCACTGACGCTCACCGATCCGCCAAGGCTGATCTCAGCATTGCCGAGACTATCCACCGTCACATTCCGGAAACTCTTCAGGCCACCCAGATAGACCATGCCACCGGCCGTCAGATCCAAATCTTTGCTGGAACCGGAGAACGTACCATTGCCGGAGACATAACGCCCGGTAACCATATCAATGGTGCCGCCGATCACCAGGTCCCCATCGCTGTGCAGGGCCAGACTGGATCCCACGGCACTGGTCAGTTTAATGGTTCCGTTCAAAGTCAAGTCATGCGCCCAGTTCAGACTGGAGGTCAAGGTCACCGTACCGCCAAATTCCAACGCGCCGTCGAAATTCTGCAACAAGTCCTGATTGACGGTAATCGTCCCATAAAGAGCGACTGTACCGGCATTGCTGATAGTCTGATTCAGCATGCAGCTCAGTTTTCCGCCCGTCACGAACTTAAGTTTGGCGCCGTCTTCCACCGTAATCTGGCTGAAGGCATTGTCCGACAAGGTAATGTTGTTACGACCGAAATCAAAGCTCAGTTCACCACCGTTTTTCACCACCAGAGCCAGCGCCGGAGCGGCACCGGGCTGTGTACCGGCTTCCCGGAAGTACGGGAGAGACTTCAGGCGGAAAACATTGCCCATACCACTCACGGTCAAATTCTGCAGATTTTCATCCAGGAACACCTGACCGGTGCCATTCCCAACAGTGGCATATCCAGTCAATTCCACGTTCTGCGCCAGAAATTCGATCGCGCTGGTCTTACCGGCTTCCAGAATCACGTTGCCAACAGAAACCGTGGCATCGCCAACCGATCCAAGGAGGATACTCCCTGCCGCTGTAACTTTGCCACTGTCCTCGGCCGTACCATCACCGAAAATACGTTCGTGTACCAGCAGATCTCCACGCGGTCCATTGCTGACAGCGTTGATCTTCAAGGTCACATTACGACCGATTTCCAGCGACTTAAGCGCCAGATTGCCGGAGAAGGTCTTCGCACCGCCGCTCAGTGCCAGATGATCATAGTCGATGGCGTTCCCCAGATAATCCGTGTTGATCACTGTCTGCGCCTTTTCTGCACTGTAAACGACCCGGGTCTCCGTACCATCCAGCAGGACACCGAGCTTACTATAGTTTGTGGTAGCCAATTCAAGGTTGCCGCCATCCATGACCACAACCCGACCGGCCAGAACCACGTTCGCAGCTACGGTAAACCAGCCCCCGTCTTTTACCACAATACTGCTGCGCGAAGCCTCAGACAACCAAGTCGGTCCCAGCGTCCAGTCTGCAACCAGAGTCCCCTTTTCTGTAAACTCTGCACTGACAGCCTGGAAAGTCTGACCATATCCGGTCATTTCACTGGTCGGCCGCTGGAAATCCGTCGCGGTATAAGCGTCTTTACCCGCGCCGAAATACGTCGTGTAATAGATCACTTCTCCGGTAGAGGAAACCACGCTCCGGGTCACCAGCTGGTTGATCACTCGATCTCCATGCGTAATGTTTACCGAAGAACCGTCCCCGATAAAGATGAACCGGGTATCCGCAGCATTCAAAACGCCATCGGATTCCAGCAGATACATACCATTGGAACTGACCCACTGGGACTGCGTCAGGGCATTCCCCTTGAGATCGCCCTGAACGAAGTATAAATGCCGTTCCTGCTTTTCAAACGCCCCCACCGTCTTTCGGACATCAGTTTCATTCTGCCCGTCAAACATTTCCAACTGAGTTTGGTCCAGTTCGCCGGCGGACTGTGCCCGCTGCAGGAAGGTGCTCAAACCGGCGCCGTCATAGACGTAAACCGTCATCTGTTTGCCACCGTTGAAGGCCAGCTTGGTATCCAGCAACTGTGAATATCCTGCCATGGTACCGGAAAAACGCGCCCAATCGCCACCATTTGCCGCGGCATTGAGATAGTAATTGCCGTTGGCATCGGTGGAACCGCCAGGCAGAATTTCCCGACCGCCGGTGCGGGACAATTTGCCGAACAGGTTATTCGCCGAATTCCCAAGGCTGCTCGTGTCATTGTACAGGAAAACATCGTCATGAATTCCAGACGAAAGTGACAAGGCTCCGACAAAGTTCTGGGCAATCAACGAATTATTCGCCAGCAGATTGCCGGATACCATATAAATCCCGCCACCATTCCAGACCTGACCGGATGCCGCACTTCCCGACAACGTCCAGCTGGACTGGTTGTTCGCGACCGTAACGAAATCCAACTTCACCTGATCAATGGAGTCGAAATAGACCCCACCGCCGGCATTGGTTGCCGTATTGTTGGCCACTGTCGAGTTATACATGGTCAACGAACCGGTTTTCTGATAAATCCCGCCGCCATGACCGCCGGATTTGTTGTTACCTATCGTGGTATACTGGAAATTGGAATTCCCACTTTCCACATATACACCACCGCCACTGCCGCCCTGGCCACTGTTCGTCCGCGCGATATTGCCGATAATCGACACATTCGTCGCATTGAGCACCAGACCACCGTTGTCGTACCCCTTGGCGTAGATCCCGCCACCCAGCTGGGCCACACATCCGGTGACAACCACATCGGTCAAGCTCAACATGCCGCGTTCCGAGTAGATCCCGCCGCCAAAACCACCACTTCCCGCCTGGGAATCAGAAATTTCCACATTCTCCAGCGTCAGATTCGCCACCGAGTAAATGGCGCCACCGCTGTTGAATGCCGCCAGACCACCGTTATTGGCACGGCCGCCACTGAGCGACAAGTTATACAAATTGACATCCAGCAACCGGTCTTCCGTACTCTTGATGTAGAAAATCCGGGAGTTCGCATTCGATGCCATCTTCAAGTTAACCATACCCGGCACCGGAGCATCCGATTCAGGCAGGAAGTTACCATTGATGGTGATGTTGCGCACAATCGACAATTCGCCCTGCAGCATAATAATCAACTGCCCCTGACTGTTCAGTTCACCGGAAACCGTACTGCCGTCAGCGCGCTTGGATCCATTGATCGCCCAGCCCGACTTGAATACCACTGTCGTACCGTCATCCGCCAGATACAGAGCTTCCCGCAATGTCAGATCCGGCGATTCCCACAACGGCAGGTTGTTGGCAAAATCAAATCCGGTCCGATGATCCAAACTGTCTTTGCCCGATCCAACTACCAGCAGACTGATTGTTTCAAATGCACCAATATTAGTGGTATCGGTCACGTTTCCATTACCGTCTGTCAGACGGCTGACACCACGCTGGTCGGTGGCAAACGACCGGAATCCCAAGGCGGACAACGAGTCCAGATATTCCGTCGTCAGAATCCCGCCTTCCAGCGCGGAACTGCCGCCCAATACCCGATACGTCATCGTTTTTCCACCGTTGTAATCCATCGTGACTTCCAGCCGCAGATCGCTGATCCGGCCGAAATTCGTCTGAGAATAATCCAAATTCCCATCCGAATCGGTCGTGATTTCGCCTGTAACGTTGTAAAGCGAAGAATCATCCCAGTCAAATCCACCGGCCAGAGCGCCGTTGAAAGCACCGATCACATTGTGCGTGGCATCAAAACTTGTCGCCATCCGCACCACATCGGAACCAACGTACACATCCCGCAATCCCACTCTGGGTTTGCTGCTGGCTATCTTCCCGGAATTTCCAGCTACCAGCGTATTGGCCATATACAGCGAACTGCCCTGAGCGGAATAGAGTGCCGCCATATCATATCCCGGCGCCTGATTGTCCGCACCTTTGAGGATCGTCTGATTGTTGAAAATCGTATTATTGTAGCTGTAGAGAACACCACCGGACTTCGAATTCACCACCACACCAACACCGGTATCAGACCCGGCATTGTAGATGGCACCACCTTTACCGATGGAAGCCAGAGCAGTACTGTTCGCAATATTTTCCGCAATTGTGCTGTTGGCGATCTTCAGCACTGCACCGGTGGTATTGTAAATCCCGCCGCCGGCCACCCCCTGGGCACCTTCGTAGGTACTTCCCCACACCGCCGTGTTATAGGAAATATTCGACCGTTCCACCACCATGTAACCGGCATTGAAGAGCCCGCCACCGGCGCCCGCCAGATTCCGGGGAACATAATTCTGACTGGCATTGGCGGTCACTGTATTGTGGTCAATCGTACAGTCATAGAGGTAAGCCATCCCCTGATAACCGTTAAACAGCCCACCGCCGTAACCGGAATTTACCTTGCTCGAATTCGTCAAGGCATTCGCGGCACTGTTTTCGGTCAGCCGGACGTTATTCAAGGTCAAAATACCGTTGTTCCAAATCCCGCCACCGTTTTCCATGTCGTTTTCTGCGGCATAGTAGACATCCTGAGCGGCCTTGCCCCCGGTAATCGTCAGATTGTTCAATACAACCGCATGGGAACTGCCGAACGTAAACACCCGTTCGCTGCCGTTACCTTTGATAACGATCCGGTCATCAGCATCTTGAGCGCGATAGCTCAGACCGTACATATCCCCGATCACCAGATCCTTGCTGTTCCCATTGCTGAACCAGCCGCGGGCCACATAAATCTGCCCCTCCGTCAAATTGATCGTATTATCCTGCCCTGCGGCAAAGACGTCGGCATCAAATCCAATGGTCCCGGTTGTGGAAATCCGCAACGGATTTCCTTTGGCATCCCGCAACAGGTTCCCCTGATAATCCATCAGATATCCGAAAGAAGCCGGATTGTCTGCTGCCCCGGCATTTACGGTATAAATATTCTGAGCTGCTTGGGAAACTGCATCCTGCACCGTTCCCGACACTGCCTGGATAGTCGCCTTGATTCCGCTCACCAGACTGGAAACAAGAACCGCATTATCCAAGACTTCTCCGCCGGTCACAAACCGATATCCCAGAGGTGTCCCGGACGAGCTGGTAACCAGGTAGAGGTCTACACCGGTATAGTACCGGTTATAGTTTTCCAGCAGCTGATTGACCATCTGGAAATAATCCGTGTCGCCAGTGGTCAGATAAGACTCCAGAGCGTTGTTGGCCAGCTTCAACAATCCACTGCGGGAATCCACCCAATAAGTGGCCTCACGCAGGGTCAGCCCACTCCCACCGTAAGCCGCATCCAGATAGTGGCCGTTGGCATCAGAGGTATACTTAATCTTTGAATCATCGCCCTTGCTGCTGACTTCCAGATAGAAGATCGGCTCAAAAGCACCGATGGACGCCTTGGTTTTAGTCCCCTGCACCCATTTGTTTTTGGCACTGTCCCAGACCCAGGCCTTGGGATCCACCCGCAGATTCCCACGCTGGTCATACTTCACGCCGGATGCGGCCACCACATTATAAACCCAGCTCGCTTCACTGATAATAGCCAGCGACTGTGTCCGATAATTAGCGTGATAACCCAATTCAGTGTCCAGATAAACATTCTTCTGGATAGCCGTGGATTCCTGTTCGGTCGCAGCAATCAATTTATGACCGTTTACCCAGCCCGAACCATTCGTCTGCGTAGCAGAGAGGGTCAACGCATTGTTGGTCCGACCGTCGGACCGGATACTGCGTTCCCACACTGCGGCATCCTTGTAATAATGGCTGTACAGGTTGTTCGACGTGGAGAAATTCACATCGATAAACTTGTTCGTACCACCGGCATCCGCCAGGAAAATCTGATTGAACTGGTTGTTGGACACCATGCTCTGGTCAGCAGCACCACCGTTGTAGATAATGGAATTCGAAACGTTCAGCGTGCTCTTCTGGACAGTATCTCCGGCAATATAAATCGCCGCACCCTTCCCGCGATTGTAAGCCAGCGAACTGAAATTGATCGTCAGCGTACCGGCATGCATATAGATGGCACCGCCCAATGCATAACTGCTGCCGTCAAAGCTCCCATTAAACGCCAGCGTGGAACTTTCGATCTTCAAAGTCCCGCGATCCAGATAGATCCCGCCGCCCATACCGAACTCGCCGGCGGCACTGTTCACCACGTTCGAGTTGATCCCGCTTCGCTCAATCGAAAGGACATAGCCGGGATTCTGATTGGTAAAATAAATCCCGCCGCCCTTACCACTCACGGTTCCGGCAACCCAGCGGCCATCGCTGTCCAGGGCCCCTCCCGCCTCATTGTTGGAAATTTCCACATCCGTCAGGTAAACATTCTGGGAATTTTCCACATACAAACCACCGCCGAATTCGCCGGCATGGTTATTCAGAATCTGCACGAAATCAATCGTCACATTGCCTTTGTTGTTCACCACGGCAATGGCACCACCCCCCACGCCGGCAAAGTTGCCCGAAAGCGAACTTTGAATGTTCACGCCTTTGGTCACCCCGGCTTCCTCTATAACAGTCTGAATAGATACAGAGCCGGTAGTGCCCGTGATATACAGAGCGCCGCCACGAAGCATGGCTACGTTTCCAGTAAAATCGCACCATTCAAACGACAGCGCATCCTTCCCGGAAATATTCCCGTTCGTAAAATAAATACCGCCACCGTTTTCCGCCGCGATATTGCCTGCCACATCCGTACGGTAGAAGTAAATGGTATCAGGCTGCAACCCCTTGGCGTCGATGAACACTCCGCCACCGGAGCCGCTTAACGCCTGGTTTCCAGCATATATCTCATAAGAGATATCACCGATGAAGAACTGCGTACGTCCATTCGCACCAATACTCGACTGGTGGAATTCCAACTGCCCCGTGGAACTGTAAATCCCACCGCCGGCACCAGTGGCGACATTGCCATAACAACGGACCATAGACCCCGGGGAACCATCCCGGTCGACCGAGTCTCCAATAAACTGGAATACACCGGCATTATAAATCCCGCCGCCATTCCCAACCCCGATAATCTGATCCAATCCTCCTTGCGAAGTCAACGTATAGGAGCCGGCAATATTGGCAATGATTCCGTTTTCCCATTTCAAGAAGTTTCCAGATGTCGTCTTCGTAGTGAAGAGAAGCGAACCGGAGTTGTAGATCCCGCCTCCGTCCTTGTCCGCCCGGTTCCCGGCCACCAGAACTTCGGTCAACGTGACCCGGCTTTCCCCGGAAATCAGAATCCCGCCACCGAGGCCTTCCCCGGTAACCGTCCCGATCTGACCGCCGGCAACACGAGGCCGCACTGCCGCATGTCCACCAGTAACTTGAAGATTTTTCAGCTCCACGCCGACCAGCTCGTTCTTGGTCACCACTTTCTCTGTGACAGTCTCAATATCAGAGTAGGTCGTAATGGTCCCGGGTTCCGTTTCAGTAGAAGCAGTAATAATAGTCGTCGTGACTGTAGTCGTCGTCACCGTAGTCGTCGTCACCAACGTATTGCCGAAATCGTCTGTCGTGGTGGTGGTCATGGTTTTTGTAGTGACCTGCGGCTCGCTGACAGTGGTACCTGCCTCCAGATTATCTGTATTCGGCGTCACCACCGGGGTTGTCTGAGTCGTGGAAGTGGTAGTATCACTGGAAACCAGCACGCCTTCCACTACATCCGCCACAGCATTGATCGTAATGGCCCGCAAGCCCATCGTCACATCGCCGAGCAACTCAGTCCCGGCTGTAATCTTGTCTCCGGATTGATAAATATAGGTACCGGCATAGATATAATTGGAGGTGCACGCTTCACCTTTTTCAAACAAAAGCGTCCCTTCCGGCAGTTCAGATCCGGTCCCGATGGTTGCGTTTTTAGCAATTGTAAAGCCTCGGGCCACCTGGAACGACTCGCCCGCCCCCAGAACCCGGTTTGCCTGGATCACCGCCCCGTTGCCGAGCTGGGAGCCGCGGCCCAAAGTAACAAAGTCAGTAGCAGACCCCTTGATCACGGAATTTTTGGCCAGTGACGATCCATCTGCCAGGATCGTTGTACCGGTTACAACAAAAGTTCCCGCCTCAATGGTCATATCACTATCAAGGTAGGTCTGGAAATCCTGCCCGTTCAAGGTACCGGTAATATAACTGCCGGCCTTCAGCACAGTCCCTGAGCTCAAAACCGTATCCGTCGTCATCTGAGTCCCGGTCACAGTCACCAACTTCGTGCCGCTCTGGAACTGATAAACATCACTGCCGCCCTCCAACCGAGCAGAATCCCCCACTTGCAGATCGAACAGCATCTGCCAGTTGAAATTCAAAATCAGCATGCCGTCGTCCCCAACGTCAAGCTGCAGAGCTCCGCCGAAGTCGGTTCCCTCCTTGAACGTTCCAGTTCCACCAAGCGTCAGATCACGATTCAATTTCAAGGCTTCCTGCAGCGCCACAGCAGTACTCAGCACCACATCTTCTGCCCACGTGCCGTCCTCATTCAGATAATGCAGCTGGCTCCAGTCATACTGCGAATCTCCGATCTTCAGAAATTTGTAGACATCGGAGAGACGCACTCCGTTGTCCACGACAAAGTCCTCCAGGACCTGGGACCCGGCCTTCAGCACCACCGCCTGGGCTTCGCTTCCATCAATCACCACCTGACGCTGATAAGCGGGAGACCCCGATGTCGTAATACTGCCGTCAATCGTCACGTTTTTATCAATGACCAGCGTGTCTTCCAGCATGATCACATAATACTCACCCGAAGTACGGGCATTTCCCGCCAGAGTCTGCTGGTTGGCAAACACAATCATATCGCCGTCTTCAGCAATATAGAGAGCTTCCCGCAACGAAAGGTCATTTTCGTTAATCGCTGAAGGACTGGTAATCACCCCATCGTCCGCATTGTTTTTCACGGTCAGCTGTTTCAACGAATAGAAATAATCGTTGAACACATATCCCCGCACTTCCAGCTTACCGACCGTATACTCCATCACCCAGTCGCCACCGAGGCCGACCCGGTCGCTGGACGCGGCAACATCACAGCCGGTCACCTCTGACAGCAAATCAACAAACGCGGCCCCCGTTTCTCCACCGGCCACATCGCAACCGTAAATCAGAATGTCCCCATCGGCGCTCAAAGCTTTGCCCCACGCCGCAAATTCCTCAGAATGGTCATGGATGAAATCGGAATCTACCCCTTCTGTCCACCCCAGCAGGAATTTTCCTTCTTCTCCATGGGTAAAGATGTGAATCGCATCAATATCGCTGCGTTCAGACAGATAATCCGTCATGAATTCAAAGGCATTCTCGCGAGGCAGGAATACCACCTCCACATCGTCTCCCAGCCCGGCGATGATCGTATCCGGATCCATCAGCGTCGGATTGATGAAAGCAATCGACTTCGTATTGCTCAATGCGTGATCATACCCGTCCAGAGCAATACTGTCAAAATAATCAGCAACGGCATTACGGTCGGCGCCCGTCCCCTTCTCTACACTGCTGTATTCCAGATCCCAGTCGCCGCCGGCATCAATATCGCCGGACAAATCATCACTGGCATTCACCTCACTGTGCGTCAACTCTCCCAACGCATCGACCAGCTCCCGACCGGCTTCACTTCCGGCCAGATCAGAGGCAAAAATATCCACTTTCCCGGAATCGGTCAGCAATCCATCCAGACCGCTCCAAAATGCCCGCTGCCCCGCTTCGTCCAAGCTGGACAAAGTCGTCTTGCCGTCCGCAATCAGCTCAAAACCGCCATCTTCCGAAGCTCCGGTCAGAAAACCAATACTGTCCGCTTCCTTGCCGTTGAGGGCATCGGCAATTTTTTGAAGCAATTCAGCACCGGTATCTTTCCCGGGCTCAAAATGAATAACGATCGTACCATCTTTCACACCGTCCAGCAAGCCATCGGTATTCCAGAGCTGGTCGGAAACCACCAGCACGTGAGTACCTCTGTCCGGATCACCTGCCAACGCCGCCAGTACATCCGCGGCCTCTCCGCTCAGATCGGTCAACGCATCGGCACCGCTATTCTCTCCGTCATGTGACGGAGACACTGCGGCATCATGCTCCTGCTGCGCAGCCTGTTCCGGCGCCTGCTCCGACTGAGCCTGGTTCTGCTGCTCTGCAGCGGCGGCGGCAGCGGCAGCCACATCGACAATTGCCGCACCGTCAAACAGAATACGGTCTTCCAGCTGATACATATCCATGCCCTCTTGCTTGGCGGTCGCTACTCCGGTATTCCGGACAACCGAAGCCTCAACGACCAAAATCCATTAATATGCTTGATTATATTTCAACATGAGAATACACAATCCCGAAAATGACAATAGCACCGTCAAAAGACTTTTCAACTCTTTTTCACGGTGCTTATAGTATTTTTTTAAAATTTTACTGTTTTTTTTCAGTATCGACTGGTGTTGAAGCAGAATCATCGTTGATTTTTCCTGGATCCACCAAGCTGTCAAATTCTGTCGTTCGTTCCCGCAAAACCTCCGGCTCCAGCGAAGAAACACCGGCCGCATTCATCAGTTGATAATACCCGACCAGGCAGCGCCCCAGCGAAATCGTCCGCTGGATTTCCGTTTCCGCCGCTTCCAGACGCAACCGGTCCAGTTCCAGCTGTGTCAGAGTGGAACCGGATTGATAATGCTGTTCCGCCTCGTCCAAATGTCGGGAGTACACCCGGAATACCCGATCATCCAATTCGTATTTTTCCCGAACCTCCAGCAAGTTGGCATGTGCAATGCGCACCTGGGACATCACTCCGATCGTCAAAGCCAGCGTCCGGGCATCCATGGAGCGATACTCTCCCGCCAGTGCCCGGTACTGCGCCACCTGCTGCGGCAGCTTCAGCAAATTATAAGCCGCCCGCACTCCCAGCTCCATCCAGGAAGCCTTATAAAGGAAAATATTGCTCGACTTATTGAAATCGGCGAAAATCCGCACATTGGGAAACATCATCAGCAACGCCCGGCGCGTTTCAGTCAGCGCCACATGCGACTGCATATCCATGCTCAGCAGCTCCGGACGCTCCAGTAACGCCACCCGCTCCAGCAACTCCACTTCCGGCAGGGGAAAATCCGGTTCACGGTGCAACGCGGAGGTATCCAGTTTTATCTGGCTGTTCGGCGCCATCCCGAGAAGCGCCCGCAATTCGATGCAGCCATCTTCATAATTCCGCCGATATTCCGACAGCCGCTGCTGAAGCCGGATGAACCGCTCGTATTCATCATACAACAGCAGGGGAGAAACCTGCCGTTTTTCCAGCATACCATCAATCAAGGTTTCCACGTTCCGACATCTGGCCAGCAACGCTTCGGTAATTTCCACCGCGTCCTGTGTAGCGGCTACTTTGAAGAAGCAACGGACCACCTCCATCCGCAGATTCTGTTCGGCACGCCGCAACCTTTCCTTTTCAATAAGGGCACGATCGGACGCCTGGGAAGCATTGAGATAAGCCAGACCAAAATCAATGACACTCAATGCCATTTCCACCCGGAAATTGTTCTCATACTTTTCCGCGCTCTGGCTGTAGCTGTACGTTGCCCCGCCGTAAGTGATACTGCGGCTGGATGAACCGGGCCGATTGCTGCGCATATACCAATTGTCCGACACCTCCAGATCCGGCAGCATGCCGAGAACTTCGGCCGTCACCCGTTCCCGGGCAATCTGTTCCTCCAGCCGGCTAACCTCCAGATCCACATTCCGCAGCAACGCCAGCTCGATACAGTCCACCAGCGTCAATACCGCGCCGTCCGGAAGCTCCCGATCTCGGACGTTTTCAAAATGCCGGGCAGCTCGGGCAATCCGCTCCTCCCGATAGGTCTCATGACTGACACAGCCGGCCAGAAGCAAGACCAACCATGCGCATCCCACCATTCTCCAGACGTTTCCACATCCCGTTTGTCCTGCCATTATCTTCGTCTCCGCTATCTTCAACTGCAAAGGGAGCAAAGCGCCAGTCCGCCCCGCGACGTCTCCTTCAACGTCGCGGACATTTCCCGTCCGGTCAGCAGCATGGCTGCGACCACCTCGTCAAAACTGACTTTCCGTTTATCCGGATCCGACACAGAGGCCAGTAAATAGGCATTATATGCCGTCACCGCCCCGACCGCATTCCTTTCGATACAGGGAATCTGCACATAGCCTTCGATCGGATCGCAGGTCATACCCAGGTGATGCTCCAGCGCAATTTCCGCCGCCGACTCAATCAGCGGCAGTGAACACCCGTGCACATGCGCCAGGAGAGCCGCCGCCATGGCCGAAGCCACGCCGATTTCTCCCTGACAGCCGACCTCCGCTCCGGAAATGCTGGCGTTGTGCCGGGCGATGAATCCGATCAACGCCGCCATCATCAGTCCTTCCCGTAACAGAGCGCGACTCATCCGCCGCCGTCGCTCCAGATGGTATAAAACACCGGGGATCAGTCCGGCGGAACCCGAAGTCGGCGCCGTCACCACCAGATTGCCTGCGGCATTCTCTTCGGCCACCGCCAGGGCAAATGCGTTCAACTCCATCAGAAAACGGTCATGTCCGTGACATCCGGCCTGCGCTCGTCCATACACCTGAGCGGCTCTGCGCGCCAGCCCAATTGGCCCCGGCAGTACCCCTTCCGTCTGCAGCCCCCGCTCCACCGCCGCCAACATGGTGTCGATAATCCGATCCAACCGATCGTTCACCTCCGCTTCCGAAGCGTGACCACCGGCTGCAATTTCGTTAGCCATCAACAGGCGGACCGGCAACAGACCATATTTCAGCACCAGCAGCTTGAAACCATCCATATTGCGATAACGGTAAGGGACTATCGGCGGATCCTCCGCCACTGTCCCCGCCCGTTGAATAAAACCGCCACCAATGGAATAGTAAACTTCCTCAAGCAACGGAACTCCGGAGGCGTCGAGCAGACGCAACCGCATGGTATTCTGGAAGGGATATTCGTGCTTCCCGCGATTCCAAAGAATATCTGCCGCCGAAAAAGCAATTACCCGGTCTCTCAGTGCCACCTCGCAAATCCGCCCCCCGGCCAGCAGGCCGGCCAGGCGCCCGGTATCACACTGTTCGGGCACATCGCCCAGCAAACCGGCCGCTGCGGCCCGATCGCTGCCATGCCCCCGCCCGGTATCCGCCAGCGAGCCGAAAAAAGCCAGCTCAATCCGCGTCCCGCGCGTCAGCGTCTCCGGAGGCAGCGCCAGCAGACGCGACCGGAAATCGGCAGCAGCGCGCATCGGCCCGATCGTATGAGAGCTGGAAGGCCCCGGCCCGATTTTGAACAGCTCAAAAACCGAAGTCGAAATTCCCCGATCCATCCGCAACATTCCTCTGTAAAAGACAGGGCGGTTGTCAGCGGATCAGCAGAGTCATGACCGCTTTCTGAACATGCAGCCGGTTTTCCGCTTCGTCAAACACGATCGACGCCGGCGAATCCATCACCTCGGCGGAGACCTCTTCGCCCCGATGCGCCGGCAGACAGTGCAGCAGTTTTGCCTGCTTCCCGGCAGCCTGCATGACCGCACGATTCACCTGATAGGGAGCGAAAACTTTTAACCGCCGGGCTCTTTCTTCTTCAAACCCCATGCTGACCCAGACGTCCGTGTAAATGTAATCCGCATCCTTCGCCGCACGGATCGGGTCTTCTTCCCAACGGATATTGGCGGCATTGCCCACCAGCGCCGGGTCCGGACTGAATTCCGCCGGAGCCGCAATCACCAGTTCAAAATCCACCAGATGCGCCGCCTTGATCAGGGAGTTGGCAATATTGCTGCGACCATCGCCGTAGAAAACCAGTTTGGTACCTTCAATTTTGCCGCTGTATTCCAGAATCGTCAGCAAATCCGCCAGAATCTGGCAGGGGTGAAATTCATCCGTCAGCGCATTGATCACCGGAATGTCCGCAAAGCGCCCGAGTTCCTCCACATCCGCCTGACTGTAAGTCCGAATCACCACTCCGTGCAGATAACGGCTGAGCACCCGGGCCGTATCGGCAACGGTTTCGCCGCGGCCGACCTGCATCCGCCCCTGATCCAGATACAGCGGCGTACCGCCGAGCTCCGCCACACCGACTTCGAATGAAACCCGCGTCCGGGTCGACGACTTGGCAAAAATCAACCCCACGCTTTTGCCGCGCAACGGCTTGAAATCCACCTGTCCCCGTTCCCGCTTCAATTTCAGGGCCAGTTCGAAAATCTCCTGCAAATCGCCGGCATTCAGATCACCGAGCGTCAATAAATCCTTCTTCATATCTCCTCACTCCTCCTTGATTTTTCCGGCGAATTCCGCCAGCCCCGCAGCGATCAGCGACAAACCTTCGTCCGCCTCCGCCCGGGTCAGGGTCAGCGGCGGCAGCAGCCGCAGCACAGTTTCCCCTGCTGTCAGCGTGATCAGGCCATGCTCCAGCAGCAGCTGGGACAAAGGTCCCGCCTCCCGGTCCAGCACCACCCCGATCATCATGCCCAGACCGCGAACTTCACGGACAAACGGATATGCAGCGGTCATTTCCCGCAGCCGCTGCATCAGATACGCGCCCTGCTCGCGGCAGTTTTCCAGCACATGCTCTTTGCTGATGGCGTCCTGCACCGCCAGAGCCGCGGCGCAGGCCAGCGGCGTACCGCCAAAGGTCGAAGCATGCATCCCGACGGTCAGCACCGTCGCATATTTCCGCTTGACGATGAAGGCCCCCATCGGGAAACCATTCGCAATCGCCTTCGCCATGGAAAGAGCATCCGGCTCCACGCCGAAATTCTGCCAGGCGAACAGCGTTCCGGTACGCCCCATGCCGCACTGCACTTCGTCGAACAGCAGCAGAATATCCCGTTCATCGCACAATGCCCGAACCTGCCGCAGATATTCCGGATTTGCGGGAAGAATACCGCCCTCGCCCTGCACCGGCTCCAGCATAATGGCACAGGTTTTGTCCGTCACCGCCGCCTTCAGCGCTTCAAAGTCGTTAAACGGCACCTGGACAAACCCCGGCATATCCGGCGCAAAGCCCTTCCGATATTTCGCACGCCCGGTCGCCGCCAGCGTCGCCAGAGTACGACCATGGAATGAGTTGACCATGGAAATGATTTCACTGCGCCCGGTAGCGGAACCGTATTTCCGGGCAAACTTGATCATGCCTTCGTTGGACTCCGCACCGCTGTTGGAGAAAAACACCACCCCGTCAAAACACCGGGAAATCAACGTTGCCGCCAGCCGCGGCGTCACATCATTCATATAAAGATTGGAAACATGCACCAACTTCGCCGCCTGTTCCTGAATCGCCGCCGTCACCCCGGGATGACAATGACCGAGGTTGCAGACGCTGATACCGGAGGCGAAGTCCAGAAAGCATCGATCATCGGCCGACCACAAGCGCGCCCCGGCCCCGCGCACAAACATGGTTTTCGGCGCATAGGTGGGCATGACATACTGCCGGTACAGTTCGACGGTTTCCTTGTAAACTCGTTCTTCCATCTTTTCCTCCGAATATTGAAAACGCCGGAATACCAACGGTCCGGCGCAAACCGTTCTCCTGTCAGGGAAAGGAGATACTATAATTCGCTTCTTCAAAAAAGCAACCCCTTTCCGGAAAAACCCCTGCCATGAGCACCTCGCCCCCTCCCTTCCGTCCTGCATTCTTCCTCCCGCTCTTCCGGGAGAAACTGCCCTGAACCTGTCATGCCCCGAAATGATTGCCTGCGCCCCCGGGCGCTTCTTCCGCAACGGGCATTCCTGGGACTGCTTACGGCACCAGTATCACAATGTCCAGCTTCGGTTCATGCAGGATTTTGGAATAACGACGCAGCACCTCTCCAGGCAGTTGTTCAAAATGCGGTCCATGAAACACCCAGGGACAACGGGCCTCCCCTAAAGTTTCCATCACCTGGTCCAGATCCTCCCGGAAAATCACTTCGGGAAGATTGAAATTCCGAATCCCCGGTCGCAAGCCGCTCTCCGCATACAATACCCCCTGATGATAACTGACGATATTCATGATGCCGTCGGGAGCATCCACTTCCAACAACCGTTCCACCAGACGGTCCGTCACCCCGAAATAGGAAAACATCCGGGCTGTTCCGTACACGCCTCGAACGATTTTCGGCCCCCCCAGCAGCAGCGCTCCACAACAACAGGCCATTCCCAGCAAAGCAGGCAAGACAAAAAAACCGTATCCCCAGGACAATCGTTTCCGTCTGATGCCGCGCAATACAGTGTCCGCCAGCAGAAACACCAGAAAATATCCTGGATACAACACCGTAAGCAAATTATACAAATGCGACCGCCCCGCATAATACAAAGACAACCCCAGCCCCAGCACGCCGAGGAACAGCACCATGCGACAGGCGTAAGTACAGCCACGCCCACGCCGGATGCGCCAGGCGGCAAACGTCAAAGCCCCCCCATAGAGAATCACCCCCAGCCACCACAACCGCCCCGATACCGGCATCATGAAATATCCCACCTGTTGAAATCGTACCATGTAGGCAAGATACTCCCACACCGGCGGCCAGGCCCCGCTGCCTGCCCGGAGCAGCACAGCCACCAGCGGCAACCCGCACACGAAAGCAATCAGAAAACGCCACGCACGCCGCCATGCCTCCCGCACCGAACCGACCGCGAAAATATTCCCCGCCAGCAATGCTCCAACAACGGCAATGCCGGTATCCGGATTGAAAAACCAGGCCGCCGCCGCCAGCACACCACCTCCCCAGCTTCGCGCTTTTTCTCCCCCTTTCGCCCATAGGAACCACGCTGCCGCCGGCCCGAGCAGCCGCACGGGAAAATAGGCGAAATATGGATCGATCCGGAAATTATCTTCCGTCTGAAAAAAAGCAAACCAGTTTAACATGTAAAGGAATACAATCCCGTATCCGGCCCAGAGGATCCGGTTCCGCAGCATCCGTTTCGCCGCAGCAAAAATCATCCCGAACGCCGCCAGATAAAGACCGCCCATCATCAGAGAAACGCTCAACATCGAACATCCGCTCACCCGCAGAAGCGGCGCCAGAAACTGCGGATAAAATCCATACAGATGCCTTTCCGCCACACCGTACATACTCTGCATGGTGGAATACAGCACAATGTTGATGTGTTCGTCAAAATTGTCGTCCATCCGTCCGGGAAGATAAATTCTCCAGACAACAATCTGAATCACCGCAACGGCAAGCACCAGTCCCCAGATCCATCGATCCGCCCCCTTGCGCCACCTTTGGCAGAACAGCGCGCCTGCCCCCAGCAACAAGACCACCGCCACAACCACCGGGATTCCATAGTGGCCCCACCCGAACACCGGACCGAAAACAGCGCCTCCCCCATTTCCATCCGTAAAAGCCGCCACCCCCACCATTCCCAGAATCCAGGGGGAGAGCCGGTGCCCGGCGAAATGGGACCGTCCCGCAGCCACTCCACCAAAAGCAGCCGGCAGCGCACTCAGACATAAAGCGATAAAGGCGACGCTTTCCCGTGGCTCAGGACAGCAATAGTGACGTAATCCCGGCAGGATGGCATCCAGCCTTCGGGCCAGAACCTCCGGCGGCATGTCCGGTGTCAGCTGGTAAGCAAGGGCGGCAACTGCTATGGCAATTCCAGAAGCGGTCAGCACCGCGGTGCAGAAACGATCAAAGGCGTCTTCCCCTTCGCTGCCCTGATGATACGATAACGTAAAAAGCTTCACCCAATTCATCCGCTTCACCCGCATAATTCCCCTGTTTTGCCAATCAGACAGAATGTGCCATCCCTTGTCCGCTCCCGGCATTTTTAATGCCGGTATCCCTGTCCGGGGAAACTGCAATGGGAGATGAATAATACAACGCGACGGCCGTTTTTACAAACCGTCTCCTGCGTTTTTTTATCGGAAGTCAAAGCATTGGTTGATGACGGCAGTCATCCTCCCTGGTTCCAAACGGATGCAGTGTCAGCACTCACCTTCCTTCTGCCCGGTCCCACTGCAGCACATGGCGCCCTTCCGTAAGCGATTGTGCCTCAGGCTCTCCGGGAGCACGAAAACGCGCGACACATCCCGGCGGCACCCACAATTCCCCGACATGAGTTTCCCCTTCCCGTCGCCATGCCCAACGCAATTCCCCACGCCCGGCCACCTCGTGACGTCCTTCAAAAAAAGCAAGACGTTCCGTTCCCGGCGGCTCCACCTGGAAAACAGCAAAACCGGGACCGGAAATTTCCGGTCTAACCCCACCGGCATATTCCCACAACCATGCCCCCAGATCGCCGAACATGACATGATTACGGGATTTGTCCCCGCCCCAGGATTCCCAGAGAGAAGTCGCCCCCCGCACCAGCCAATGCCCCCACCCTGGGAAACGGCGCTGCGTCAGCACCTGCAACGCAGTATCGAAATATCCGTTCGCTGCCAAAGCGCGTGGCACCGCCTTCGCCCCTGATATGCCGAAATCCGCCCGGTATGCCACTCTTCGCATCCGCTCGTCAAGCCGGGCAGCCATCGCGGTTTTCTCCGCACCATCCACCAGACCATGATCCAGCGCCAGCCCCAATGCCGTCGCCTCATCTCCGGCGCAATGTCCGCCCGGCCGGCAGAACTCCCTCTGAAAAGCCGCTTTGATCCGGGCGGCCAAAGCGGCAAACTCCCGACACTCTTCCGGCGTCCCGGCCACCCGGGCCATTTCCGTCATATATTCGGCGCACCGGTAATAGTAGGCCGTAGCATCCACCGAACCGGGAATGATTGTCTGCAGATCCGCAGCGGTAATTCCTCCGGGATTGCCGTCGCTTCGCCCGGGGTGCGCCCAGTCCCCCGGTCCGAAAGCAATGATATCATCCTGCGCAATATCGGCAAAATACTGCATCAACTTTCTGCCGGCGGCATAATTTTCACGAACAATGGCCTCATCCCCGGTAAAACGCCAGACCTGATATGGCAAAACGATCAATGCACTGTCCCAGACAGGTCCGAATTGCCAGTGATTGCAATACGGCACGGTACCCGGAATCTGTCCGGTCATCCGCTGACAATCACGAATGCTTTTCAGCCAAGCACGATAATTCTCGCCCACACGATAGTACCACAATCCCAGCTCCGCAGTCAGCTGGGCATCGCCGGTCCACCCCATTTTTTCCCGATGCGGACAATCAGTCGGCGTATTGACGAAATTCGCCTCATAGGAGCGCAGCGCCAGCACCGTCAGCACACGAAGCGCCGCATCTGCACAACGGGCGCTCCCGATCCGGTCAAAACTGCTGCGAATGACCCGGGCAGTGATGCTTTTCAATTCCGCTCCGCCCTCGGAAAAAACCTTGACATATTGAAAACCGTGGCAGGAAAACAACGGCGCCCATTCCTGTTCCGGCCGATCATCAAGGGTATAAACATCTGTCTGGAAATCCGGAGTCAGGGTGTACAGTCCGATATGGCCGTTATCCAGATCCCCGGCTGCGTTGAGTTTTTCACCGTGCACCAGACGCAGCGTGGCACCGGCGCTGCCCGTCACCACAATCCGACAGTTGCCGGCAATGTTTTCTCCAAAATCATAAAGCATTGCACCGTCGGCGGTCGGATGCATACGCCGAACCTTCAAAGTGCGCATCACCCGGCAAGCCGGCGCGGTTGCCTGTTCCAGCAGGCCGCCCGGTGCATGAGTCAGACAGGCAGGGCGCCATACGGCCGGATCCGGCTCTATTTCAGGCTGCCAGGGGGGCAGTTCCAGCCGGGCATCATATTTTTCTCCGGTACGAACGGTGTTTTCTACAATCGGGCCGTGAGCCACCCGCCAGGTTTGATCGCTGACCAGGATACTGCGATCATCTGCGGTCAAATGAAACAGCAGCCGCGGATCACTCGACCAGATCTGCCGTTCGCTGCGCAGCCGGTCCGGAGCCGTCTGGTTATAAAAACTGTTTCCCAGCACAATTTCCACCACATTTTCGCCAGGAATCAGGAAGTCCGTCACATCATAAAGATAATATTCACACCGCAGATCATAGCGAGTAAAAGCCGGCGTCAGCAAATCATCGGATACCGCCCGTCCATTGAACCGCAGATGAAAATGTCCCAGCCCGCAGATGGCACACCGGGCACGGCGCCAGGGCTTCATGAAAAAACGCCTGCGAAACACCGGAGCATGCTTTCCTCCCCGACGCATCGCATATTCCGCAATCCAGCGCGCCCCGCCGAAAACCTCAGGATTACTCATTTGTACCGCAACTCCATTGTCTCTTCAGAAATCAAATAAGGATGGCCATCCCCGCCTCAGCCGAATCGGAACAGAGCACTATCATGGCTTTTTTTCTGGAATCTGGGCAAAAAAAATGGCGAGAGAGACGGGACTCGAACCCGCAACATCCACCGTGACAGGGTGGTACTCTAACCAGTTGAGCTACTCCCCCGCAATCCAATGCGGAATGCCCTTCATCCATTGCCGATCATGCGCACCATTTGAAAAATGGCGAGAGAGACGGGACTCGAACCCGCAACATCCACCGTGACAGGGTGGTACTCTAACCAGTTGAGCTACTCCCCCGCATAACCGACCGCTATTTCGGGGCTGAAACAAAAGATAGTTCCGTTTTTCGTTTTTGCAAATCTCTGAAACGCTTTTTTTGAAAAAAACTTTCTATTTCCCCCCAGTATTCCGCCAGAAACACCGCCGCTCAGTGTGTCCCCGCCGCTCCATCTCCAGGTACATCCGCAGCATCCACCACGATTACCTTATCCGGTTCCTCGGTTCGGAGATGGCTGTGCAGCGGCTGGAATCCACCGCTGTTCCAGATCGAAGAAACGCCGAAGAACAGCAACTGCAAAATCCCCCATCCCAGCAGAATGCCCACAAAATTCGCAGCAACACGCAATTTTTCCGCACCCAGCCAGCGCAATCCCCTCCAACGCCCTACCCCCCACAATATCGCCAGTGTCACCCAATTCAGCAAAAACAGTCCCAGAATCTGGTGATCCTGCGTCAAAAAGCGCATCCATGCTGAATCCTGCACTCCGACCAGCAGATTGACCAACCCCAGCACTCCCAGCACCGGATAGGCGCAACAGAGCAGAAACCAGAGTGCAAATCCATTCGGATCCGGCTGTCCCAGCTCCAGCGCCTCCGCCCGGGAGCCTACCAGCGCTGCCAGGGCAAACACGACGGCCAAGGCCATGCAAATCCGGTTCCAGCGGCGGATGGCGGCCCCCTCTTCGCGGGACCAGTCGCCGGATTCGGCGCCTTTTCGATACCTGATTTTCATGATCGCCACCTCGCTTTCCTCCGACACCGCCGGGCGGCTCGGATATTCCGACACAGAACGATTGCCGTGTCGTCTTGCCAATTCCGCTTAAAATAGCACCCATGTGCCGAAAAACAAATTAAAAAAACACGATTTTCCCGGACCACGCCGCCACAGAACGATTTGCATACTGAAAAACAGACGATATATTAATAAGTAATCTATTTTTTATGATCGCGTTCGCCACGTCCGACGGTGTCGAAGACCGCGTCCCGCCCTCTTCCTTAATCTGTTCCGGCATGGCGGAGGCAATTCGGTTTTTTCTTAGCTGAAAGAGGCGTATCATGTTTCTTTTTCTTCTGGGGCTTGCCCTGCTGGTCGTCGGGTATTTCACCTATGGACGTTTCGTCGAAAAACTGATTGGCCCGGATGACCGTCCCACTCCGGCCAACACGCACCGCGACGGTGTCGACTTTCTACCGCTGCCGCATTGGAAAAACATGTTGATTCAGCTTCTCAACATCGCCGGCGTCGGTCCGGTGATCGGCGTCATCCTCGGCATCAAGTTCGGCGTGGTGGCATTCCTCATCATCCCGGTCGGCAATATCCTGGGCGGGGCAGTCCATGACTTCGTCGCCGGCATGATGTCATTGCGCCATGACGGAGCCAACCTGCCGAAACTGATCCGGATGAGCCTCGGGAAAAAATATTATTCCTTTTTCGCGGTCTTCATGATCCTGCTGCTGCTGTTGGTAGTAGCGGTCTTCATCAATATTCCGGCCAACCTGATCGACGGGATGAAACCCTCGCTGTCCATTTTCTGGGTGGCGGTCGGCGGAATTTTTCTCTATTACATCTGTGCAACCTTGTTTCCTGTGGACAAGATCATCGGCACGGTCTATCCGGTTTTCGGGGTCATTCTGATTCTCAGCACGTTCGCCATCTTCGCCGCACTGCTCAAAGCCGGCTTCTCTCAGCCGGAGCTGCTGACGGAAACCGAGGCTTTCCGTGAAGGCATGTTCCAGCAGCCGATCATTCCGGTGCTGTTCGTCACTATCGCCTGCGGGATTCTTTCCGGCTTCCACGCTACACAGTCGCCGATCATCGCCCGAACCATGAATTCCGAACGGCAGGGACGGCAGGCTTTCTACGGCATGATGGTTCTGGAAGGAGTCATCGCCATGATCTGGGCCGGCGCGGGACTGGCCATCTACAATCTTTACCCGGAACTCATGAGCAAGAATCCCAGTCTGGTCCTTTCTGAAATCACTACCCATTTCCTCGGCAAATGGGTGGGAGGCTTCACTGTAATCGGCGTGATCATTCTGGCCATCACCTCTGGTGATACCGCTATGCGCAGCCTCCGTCTCAGTCTGGCGGAAATGCTTTCGCTGCCCCAGAGCAAAATCCGGAACCGCTTCATGCTGTGCATCCCGTTGATCGTCGCAGTAGCGCTGCTGCTGTGGTGGTCCAACATCAGTGCCAAAACCTTCAATCAGCTCTGGAACTATTTCGCCTGGGGCAACCAAGTGCTGGCCGCCTCCACGCTCCTGGCCTGTTCCGTCTGGCTGCGCTCCATGCACAAGGCGCCGTGGATCACGCTGCTGCCGGGAGCGTTCATGACTTTCGTCGTGCTGACCTACATTCTCTGGACATCGCCGGCCAACGGCGGCCCGGTGGGTTTGGGGCTGTCGCTGCCCACGGCGTACACCATCGCGGCGATTCTCTCCATCCTGCTGTCCGTCTGGGCGTACCGGCGCAAGCACCTGAACCGGCCGTAAAAAATATACGCTGTTTTCTTTTTTCCTCCGCCTCCCGGCCTTCCCCACACTTTACGGAAGCCGGGAGGAAATGTATGATCCTGTTTCATCCCCGGCTTTCCTGACTGAGAGACGCGTTATCTTCCCGATGATTCTCTGCTTCTTCTTAAAAAACAGCATTGAACACTTGACGCGATGGGATTGCCGATATATGCTTCACACCGGTTCCCCCCAACAGTGATTTTCTGGAAACATACCGGAGGTGCGATCATGTCCATGCCCAAAAGGTGTTTGACAAGCATAATGGCCATCTGTGCCGTTTCAGCCGGAGCGGTCACCTATCACCTTTCCCCCGACGGCAACGACGAACGCGGAGACGGCTCCGCAGCCAGACCGTGGCGAAGTCCCGCCAAAGTGAACGCTGTCCTCACCCCCGGCGACGTCGCCCTCTTCCGCCCGGGAGTCTACGAAGGTGCGCTCCAGCCGCTCCATTCCGGTTCTGAAGCTCGCCCGATCATCTATCGCTCGGCCACTCCCGGTACTGCAAAAATCCTCGGAATCAGCAATGCCGCCATTCTGCTCCAAGAGAAAAAACACATTACCATCGACGGCTTTGAAATCGCCGTAAAACCCGGCGTCCACTGGGCCAAAATCGACCGCTCCGAAGCTATCCGGGTTGCCAATGTCGTCTGCCGCAATGCCCAGAGCGTCTGGGCTCCGTTTCTGGTGACGGCAACCCGGTTCAGCCGCTTTGAGAATCTGCTGCTGGATACCAATTTCCGCGATCCGTTGACGGTCAAGCCCAATTTCAACGACGGTGACGGTTTTACGCTGGATAACATGATGGACAACCGCGACTGTCATTTCAACGTCTACGACCGGATCCGGACCACCCGCGCCGGGCATACGCCGTTCATGCTGTGGGAAGACTGTTCGGACAACGTCATCCGGAACTGCATCTTCGATGGCCGCTGGGGGCGCAATTTCGAATTCTTCAACGCCAAACGGAACCTGATCGAAAACAACATCATCACCAATGCGCTCTTCGGCTCCGGCAACGCCGATTCTTCGGCCAAGCTCTTCGTGCACGATTCGATTTTCCGGCGCAACGTGATTTTCCGCAACTCCGGCAATCCGCTGGCGGCGTACAGTTACCAGTACGAACAGATGGCCCCCTTCAGCATCCGCCGCAGCCGGATTTACTTCAACACCTGGAGCGGCAACTCGGGCAGCGCCTGGAGCTTCGCCGAGCTGGTCGGCCGGGAGAAAATCGTGCGGGACAATGTCTTTAAAAACAACATCTGGAGCGACAACAACCCCGACGGCAGCCCGATCGCCATCGAATTCAATGAAACGATCATCCAGGAGGAAAATCCCTTCCGCGCCAACATCATCCACGGCCGAAACATCGGCGACAAGGTCATCAGCCACGGTTATCCCCCGAAATATTACACCCTCGCGGAGGCGGCCCGGGCGTTTCCCGAACTCTTCCGCGGCAATTTCGACATCGATCCCGGTTTCGTCAATCTGGCGACCGACAATTTCCGGCTGCGCCCGGGCAGTCCGGCGATCGACCGCGGCGAGGCATTGACCCGAACCACCGGGGCGGGGTCCGGACGGATCGTCGCAGTTGACGATGCCCGTTATTTCTACGACGGCTTCGGCATTCCCGGAGAAAAAGGGGACCTCATCCGGATCGGCGCCGCCGAAGCGCGGGTAGTCCAGTGCGACCTGGCGAACAACCTCCTGACCATCGATCGCGACCTCCGGTGGCAGCAGGGAGAGTCCGTCAATCTGCCCTTTGCCGGGCGCGCCCCGGACCTCGGTGCCTACGAAAGCGGCCTTCCCGATTCGGGCCCGGTGATTCCCAGAGATCTGCAGCGAGAAGACGATCTGGAACGCGCCGAACGCACCGTCATCGACTGCGATTTCGAACTGGAGCATCCGGAACGCTGGAACTATCTCTGGGCTTTCGTCCGGTACGGCAACGCGACCGGCATGCTTGATCTGGAGAATCCGGCGGCAGGGGGAAAAGGTTCGCTGCGCATCTTCGCCCGCGCCGAAGCCGCCGAAAAAGGCGCGCCGATGACCTGTATCATCAGTCCCTTCGGCTGGCTGATCGATCGATTCCCGGTGGTGCGTTTCTCCTACCGGATTCCGCCGGGGGTGCCGGTCGGGATCGCCGTCAATCTCCCGGTGGTCGACGGCCAGTCGTCGCTGATCTACCTCGGCGGGTCAAACGCCCTGGCCATCGGCAACCTGCCCAATGCCAAGGTGATCAAACTTATTGACGACGGGAAATGGCATCAGGCCAAGCTCGATGTCCGCAGCGTGCGGAAAATCGTGCCTGGTGCCCGGAGAATCATGCGATTCCGCTTCGCCACCGACAACAACGGCAAGCCGGGCGATCAGTATTGGATCGACAATTT
>CALXOD010000052.1 GCA_944389925.1 uncultured Victivallaceae bacterium
TATTGACAAAAAACTTGTCGTTCTTCTCCCGGCCATACACCAGCGGTCGAGCCGGAATTGCATCAAAACCGGTCGAAAACGGTTGAAGGGCTTCTCCTCCAAACAATGCCCGGGCTTCTGGCGTTTCAGCAAGCTTCGTTGCATTCACCGCCACGGCACCGTCCAACGGATCGAACGCTGCGTCCGGAATGGGAATGCCGACGATCTGATACGGCACATCGAACCGTCGTGCATATCCGCTCCGCCGGTCATCCCGGTGTTCGGGGGTCCCCACATATACCGGCCCCAACCGCAACAGGCCGCCTTTGTCCCACCAGAGGTGCCGGCGGGAAAGACCGATGGTGATGGTACTGATCTGGGACGGGTCAAGTTTATCATTCCTTCTGCTGGAGGCGACCACCTGTTCTCCCTTGAGCATGTCGGTGGTATCATCGGCCACGCCGCCGAAATCATAGTTCCGGCTCACGCCAGGATCAAATGCCAGAAAATCAGCAAACCGCAACACGACTTCGCGGGGAGTTCGATCCAGCGGCGCATAGCTGACGAACTGCTGCCCGCTCCGATCTGTGATATTGACCGACAGCAAATCGGAATCGGCGCCACCCATGGCATTGAATAAAAGATACTGATCATCCGCTTTGATCTTCCCATCAAGATGATTGATTTCCAAGTAGATGGACCCATCGCGAAAATATTGGTTGCTGATCTCCGCAAAGCGAACGCCGCGTTCCGCCTGATACATCCACAGCGTTCCCTTTTTGTCTCTGCCGAAACGATAGGCCGGCTTCTTCCCGCGCGTATCCCAGTCCTCCAGTAACGTTTTTTTCATCGCTCCGGGGGCGGTAGCTCCGAAATTTTCATCATCCATCACCATCAACGCCCCGGAAAAACGCTGCAAGGCAGCCGCTGTCTGATCATCGCAGCGCACTCCCGGAGGCAGCACTACCATCCGATACCCGGAAAAATCCGTTGTTTCCGCGACTCCGGCCTTCAAAGAATATTTCTGCAGGGCTTGTTCCAAGGCCGCACTGAATTCTGTCGGTGGACCGTAAATCAATACATCCGCAGCTTGTGCCGCCATCACCGATACGGCCGCGGCCACGCCGGACAACCATTTCCTCATTTGCATGACTTATCTCCTTTTATGTTTACGCTGTTGTTCTTATGATCAATTCTGGTTTTATCAACACATCTTTCACCTCTTCACCGGCTACCATGCTCGACAAGGCGCCAACCGCCTGAAGTCCTACCTGATACATATCCTGTCGGATAGTCGTTAACGGCCACGGTTGCGAAAAGGCGATTTCACTGTCGCCATACCCGATCACCAGAACATCCCGTCCCGGTATCAGGTGTCGTTCCAGCGTCATTTTTTCTATTTCCGCGGCGAGGGAGTCGGATGCCGTGGCAAAGGCGGGCAGACAGCCGCCGGAACTTCGGCGGTTAAAGACTCCCGCAACCTGTTCCGAAGAGTCCAGCCGCGGCACCGTCTGCCCGAAGCCTTCGCAGACTCCGCGGTAACGCTTGGACTCCACCCCATAGAAAAAGAGCTCCGGCACCCCAAGTTCGCGAAAATGAGCCCCGGCCAGATACCCGCCGTAAACATCATCGATTCCCACATTGACTGCGCCCGGAATCTGAAAATCACTGAAATAACAGGACAACATCACCATTTTCCCGCCATTGTCGCGGTATCGCTGCAATTCTGCAGTCAACTCCGGAAAACGAACGAACGGGACCGCGTAACTGATCAAGCCGGAATGCGCATAATGACTGCTGACTCGGAAAAATTCAGAAAAAACATCTGCCGTATACCCAAATGAAAGAAACATCGGCAGATTATCCCGCATGGCTCCTTCTCCAATGCCTTTGGCGATTCGGCAGGACAGTCCGTCGCGGGCTTCCGGCAACCAGACTCCGATTCCGATGTTCTGTCCCTTGCGCAAAGCGGCGGCGGCGGTATTCCGACGATATTGCATCCGTGCGGCGGTTTCCTGAATCCGTCGCCGGGTGGCAGCGGCAACCGCCGCAGGTTTTGCCGGATCCGAACTCAAGGCACGTGACACCACGGAGACGGCCACTCCCAGCTCATCGGCAATATCACGCAACGTGGTCATTCGCCTCTCCTCTGGTTCCTTGACAGTCTATTCATACAGGCAGACCCTCAAAAAAAATTACAAAAATGTAACAAAAAGCAATCGTTTGCTTTTTCTCTTGTCTTAATGATAGCAAACTTTGAGAATAATGTCAAGGGAAAGGAAGTTTTTTTGAAAATTTTTTATCACTCTCTCGGGAAACGGGAAAAAATGCGTTACGCATTCTCCCCGTCGGGAAAACATACAGACAGCCTGCCCCACGCCCTGGTATATAGTTCCGGCAGCTTCGCTAAAATCCCGTCAACCGAAAGCAGAAAATGGTCAAATCATCGGACTGTTCCGCTCCGGCGACAAACGCTTCGACGTCACTCCGGATCCGATCCACCGTCTGCTGCGGTTCTTCCGCCATTCCAGTCCGGGACAGCACAGATTCCAGACGCGCCGTTCCGTATTCTTCGTGATTCGCATTCATCGCCTCGGTCACCCCATCCGTATACAGCAGCAAACCATCCCCCGGAGCCAGTTGCATAAGAGAAAAATCATACTGTTCCGCCATCAGCGCCAGCGGCGGTCCGTGCAATTCCGTCAACGGCTCCGGAGCACCGCCGCCGGCAGGCAACCGGTATGGCGGATTGTGTCCGGCATTGGCATAAGCGGCCTCTCCGGTCACCAGGTCAATGGCTGCGAGAAAACAGGTACCAAACATCATCGATTCGTTCCGAGTCATCAACCGGGCATTGAGACGAGTCAGACACTCTCCGGGCGTCCGGCTTCTAGCCGCTTCATCTCGTTGGAGAGTCTGAGCCACCGACATGAACAAAGCCGCCGGAATACCTTTTCCGGAAACGTCTCCCACCATCATCCCCAAGTGTCGCTCATCCAGCAGAAAGCAATCGTATAAATCCCCCCCGACTTCCCGCGCCGGCAGCAGCACGGCCGCCACACGAAAAGCGCCCCCTGCAGTAAATTCCGGTGAAAATACCGGCAGCATCCCCTGCTGGATTTCACGGGCAATTGCCAATTCACTTTCCAGCCGCTGTCGGGCTGCTGCCGTCCGCTGCAGCTCATCCGTATAGAGAATCAGCTGCCGCTGCATTCGTTCAAAAGAAGCAGTCAGCGCTCCTACTTCATCTCTGGAGCGACACTTCGGCAGCTGTCCCCGAAAATTTCCCTGACCGATTTCACCGGCGGCCTGATTCAGCACCCGCAATGGACGGATCATTCGCCCCGACACAGCCACTACCAGCAGCAGCAACAGAACAATACCCGAAGCCGCCGCTCCAGCCAGGACATATTCCATTTTTCTTCGTGCGGCGAAAAGCTGTTCCCTGGAAAACACCATCCCGATGCTCCAGCCCGTCGAATGAATCGGCGCGTAATAAATTTGCACTTCTCCCCCATAGACAGGGTCATGCGCATAACTGCCGTGCCCTTCCCTGCCGGCGATCATTTCCCGTGCAATACGCCGCAACTCCTCCGAGCCGATCCGGTCCGCCACCGAAAAAAGAGATCCGTGAACCACCTCATCCCTCTTCGGATGCGAAATAAAACGACCGGCGCCCGATACTAGAAACGCATATCCCAGATCATAGATCCGTGTCCGGTCCACCACTTCCGGTAAGTCACGCAATGCCAGATCCAGCGTCACCACGCCGGCAAATTCGCGGCGTCCCTCGCGCAACCGGAAAAAGGGGCGGGAGCAGGTCGTCATATAAACATTTCCGCCCCCTCGATCAAAATACGGCTCGCTCCAAATCAAAGCTCCCGATTCGCGCGCCTTCAGAAACCAGTCCATTTCCCAATAGGGATATGCACTTCCTCCCAGCATGGAATATTGCAGTTTTCCATCTGCGAAACAGGCATATTTCATGTCGGTGGGAAAAGGATTACGCCCATCCGACTCCGGAGCATACGTAATGGAACCCCCGTAACAGGCCGGACAATTCTTTCGTAAATTCAGCAGCGTCCGCTCCAGGAGCGCCCGCTCCTCAGCCTCCGAAAGAGTCATGATTTCCAGCGTTCCGGCCAGATCTTCCGCAGCCTGTTCTGCCACCAGAAACGTCCGGCCCAGCTGATGGGCCGCATTGCGGACCGCATCAGTGGCGGCAAGCCCGATCCAACCGGACATCAACTGCCCGGTGCGCATGGAAAGAATTCCGAAAATTCCGCCGAGCAGCAGCACCATCCCGCACAAGATCAGAATGCTCTGCTTGAAAACCAGTCCCCGGTTCCGGAACAAGCGCATAACCGTCCCTTATTCCTGGTCTCCCTCAAAAGCCTTCAAGCGACACCGGGTGTAATATTCGTTCCCCCAGCCGATCAGCTTGCCGTCCTGAAACACCAGAGGCATGCATTCATCTTCCGTCACCAGCCCGTCCACCCAGACCGGTTTGATGTAATAGAACCACACATCCGGTTTGGTATAAACCTCATCCTGCTGCGGCATCCCCATAATCGCAATTACTTCATCCTTGGTCATGCCGAGTCGCAAGGCACGGGAATTTTCCAGATTCCGATCCGCTTCCACCCAGGCGACTCCATCATACAGACTGCATCCGGCTCCCGCAAACAGCATCCCTGCAACCAGTAGCAGACCGCTCAAAAAAACAGCTCCTCGCATCTTCCGAGTTCTTTCTTCGAGAGTTCATGAAATACACAAAAACCGGTTCCCCGAAACTCCGGGAAACCGGTCCATGCGGACGGAAAATCAATCTTCCGGCGAAAAATCATCCTTGCCGACACCGCACTCCGGACAGACCCAATCCGCCGGAAGATCTTCAAATGCGGTCCCCGGTTTCACTCCGGAATCGGGATCTCCTTTGGCCGGGTCATACACATACCCGCACACATTGCACACATACTTCTTCATGCTCAACCTCTCATTTCTTGATTAACCGCGGCCGCGCCGTTCCCCCCGCACGGCGGAAAAAACGCGACCGACAGAATGTTCCCTGTTATCGCCCCAGTTTTTCCAACAGTTTTCGTCCCAGTCCGGCCCCCAGCTCATACGCTGCAGCCAGGTCTTTTTCCGTCGGGACATATTTAACGCTGAACGGTTCAAACGGCATTTCAAATCCTTGTGCCGCCAATTCCGCCTGTACCAGCTTCGCACCTTCCCCGCTCCACCCAAAGGAGCCGAAGGCGGCACCAATGTGGTTTTTCGGCCGCAAGCCCCGCGAATAGGTCAGAATATCCGCTACCGCAGGATACATCTGGTTATTCATCGTCGGCGTTCCGACAGCGACAATACCTGACGCCAGGACAGCCGTAATCACCGCACTGCGTTCAACCGCTTCCAGCGACATCACCTCGGTCCGGATCCCGGTACCGCTAATGCCATCTGCAATGGCGCGGGCCAGTTTTTCCGTCGACTTCCACATGGTGGAATACACCACCAGCGCCCGGTCTTTCCAGTTCTGCTCCGCACATTCCCGATACAACTGAATCACCCGTCCGACGTCCTTGCGCCACAGCGGTCCATGATCCGGCGCGATCATGGCGATGTCCAGATTGAAAGAAGGCAACGCATCCAGCAGTTCAAGAATCTTCGGCGACAGATGCAGCAGAATATTCGCAAAATATTTCTTTGCTTCGTGCTCCAGCACATAGTCAGGATATTCATCCGCGTACAGTGCGCTGCCGGCCAGATGCATGCCGAACGCATCCTGTGAGAACAGAATCTTCTCGCCATCCAGATAGCTCACCATACTATCCGGCCAGTGCAGCATCCGGGTTTCAATAAAATGCAGCCCGTGGCGCCCCAATGACAGGGTTTCCCCGGTCTTTACCACTGTAATATCAAGATCTTCTCCGAAATGAGCCTTCAGATTTTTCTGACCGAGTGCGGAAGCAAACACCTTTTCCGGCTCCACGGCGGCAATCACTTCAGGAAGAGCGCCGGAGTGGTCCATTTCCGCATGATTGGATACAATATAATCAATCTTTTTCGGATCGATGACCGAACGGATTCTGGCCAGCAGTTCGCCGACGAATGGAGCCTTGACCGTATCGATCAGCGTCACTTTTTCATCCAGTACCAGAAAGGCGTTATAGGTGGTACCACGTTCCGTCCGATACCCGTGAAAACTTCGTACATTCCAGTCAATAGCTCCGACCCAGTACACGGAATCGGAAATTTTGACTGCCTTGAAATATTCGTTCATTTTCTATTTATCCTCCTCGTCCGGAAAAAGATTTTCTACTTTTCCAGATACTGTAGTATAATGCCGGAACCCGTATTTTTCCAGAATGGACGCAGGGTTTTTCGCGGATTTTTCCGGAAGGGAAGAACCACGCCGCCAGAGGAAACGGCGGCGTGGTATCCGGCGGTTGTGATCTCAGTTTTTCCAGAGACCGTGTTTATTGCAGAATGCCCGCACGATCAGGCCGGCCTGCCGCGGCACATAAAACTCAGCCTCAGGTGCTTCGCCCGGGGTAAGATAACGCCGGTTAACATAGGGACCATTGATAATCTCGATCCATTCAATATAATGATCCGGTTCCATCGGATGCGGCAGAGAACCGACCTTCACCTTGACGCCGGAGCCGTTTTCCTCCAGGACCGGTACATGTTTTTCCGTGGAACCATCGGTTTCATTTTCCCGCATCAGGCGCATCGGTTTTCCACAACAGACCAGCGTTCCCCCTGCAGCTCCTACAACTTCCACCGTAGCACCGCATGTCAGACACTTGAATACCTGATTGTTTTCAATCATGATTCCATCTCCCTTGTTTTTCAGGTTGAAAACCGGCTTCATACCGGTCGCCCTTCCAGAATCCTCAGAAAGCTTCAACTTTTATCAAGATTTTCTCCTTCAGCTTCCTGCTGCTGCATACCATATCCGCGGCTGCGAATAATAACAAATCAACTTACCTCTTTCTGCCCTAAAAAAACTTAATTTACTTATAAAATCTCCTCAATCTATGCAGAATGATTATCAGGTTCCCCTCGTCATGGACGCAAGGAAGGGTCCTTCAAAGTGAACGTACCGGCTGTCCCCTCGCCGCGAACGACCACCGTCATTGCCACTGCCTCTTCCGGTATGTTCAGGACAACGGAAAATACTTCCGACGCCCCGCTCCGGATCGGCATGGAAAAATCTTCTGCACCCAGTTCCCCTTTACGTCCATGGTAAATCAGCTGTGTCACCCAGCGTCCTCCTTCGGGACCTTTTCCCTCAAAAGAGAAGCGGTTCGAACCTTTTTCCATTCCGGAGAGCCGTGTGACCGTAAACATCCGCCCCGGAGTCCGCCGCTCCAACTCTCCGTCGTGTACGGAAACGCCCTCCCCGAGCACATACCCGTCCGGGTTGCCATCTTCGTCACGATCCAGAGACAAAGAAGGCATTACGTTGGTTTCCCGATCAAGTTGCGTTGCCGGATCGTAAAGCCGTCGTGTCCATTCCCGCTGAGTACGCACCGGGATGCCAGTACGTCGGCACCACTCCAGCAACTCATCATGCCGCCGCAGGTACTCCTCCCATCCCCCGGGCACCTGACTGACGATCATATGGCTGGAGCCGAACAGAACATAATGTTTGGCAACTTCGTCGGCAATGCGTTTTTTGAGTTCTGCCGGAGTACTTTTCTCCAACGAAAAATTTCCCCACTGCATGGCATAGCGGCAGCGCTCCGGATCCGGTTCGTTATAGACTTTGTACGCGGCATTCTGGTAAGTCGCAGCAGAGGTATATTGAAAATCCCGGCCATACACCTCTCGCACATCTTCTGCGAAAATGATCGGTTCACGTCCGCCGGGCTGGATCCAGGTAACCGGCTTCGGTAAATCCAGGCGATCCGCCGCATCGCGTGTAGCTTCCGCCAGAATCCGCAATGCCTCGGGGTGAATCCCGAAGTCCCAGAACCGGCGAAGAATCCGAAAGCGAAACTCGCCGCACTTCCCCAGATCGACATTCCGTTCATCCCAGAAACTGCGCAGCTCGAAATCCTCTCCGTTTTTGGCCGTCATGAACGCCGTTTTCTGCTCAGGCGAATAAATCACCCACTCCTTCTGCAGCAGTTTTGCCGTTTCCGACGGAACTTTCAAGATTTTCCCATCCACTGTTCCGGTAAAATCCTCTGTCGAATGTTCCGGACGGACAACATAACGGAAAAAGACCGTCCCTCCGGCGACATGATCCACTGCGGGATGGTTCCGCAGCTTCTCCAATGAATCCGCATCGACGGGACGATAACGATATAAGGAATGATAAGGAGTGTGATCCATCAGTTCATGACCGGCGGCGGCGCAGCGGCGAAGTTCCGTTATCAGTTCCGACGGCGCACTTAACAAGGTTCCGTAATTCAGCGACATCATCATCGGGAACCCGTGTTTTTCAAATACAGCCGCCATCTCCCGCCATTTTGCCGCCGTCTGATTGTCGTCAAAGCGAAATCCCAATCCCCCCTCCCGGGCAACGATCTCCTCTGCACCCACTGCTCCGACCGCGCCCCCCAGCAGCAGCACACCCAGGCTCCATGATAACGGTATATGCATACACTCACCCCCTCCCCGTACTGCCGAATCCGCCTTCTCCCCGATCACTTTCGCCAAGCGAATCCACCACCGAAAGCTCGACGTCCGGCAGCCGGCAAATGACCATCTGGGCAATCCGGTCTCCCCGACGGACAGGGAATGGGGTCCTGCCCGCATTGAACATAATGACTCCGACCTCGCCCCGATATCCGGCATCGATGGTGCCGGGAGAGTTGGTTAACATGAGGTTGTGCTTGAGCGCCAACCCGCTGCGAGGCCGGACCTGTGCCTCGTAGCCGGATGGCAGTTCCATAAACATTCCCGTCGGCACCAGTACGCTGGTACCCGGCGGCAGTTCCATATCAATCCGCGCCCGCAAATCATACGCGGCATCGTCGACATGAGCCTTGGCAGGAATCAGATCTTCACAGCCGGACATCATCCGGATTTTTACAATGGCTTCAGACATGTTTCTTTCTCCTGTGATTCCAGAAAAGTTATTTCCTGTTATGTTATCCGGCGGCTGCGCATTGTATACGCTTCGCATCGGTCAGGCCCTTCCCGAGAACCTGCACATGGAGGGCCGGCTGGCCGCCTTGAAGAACGGCAGGAACGGCAATCTGGCGTCCTGGGGCGGTACAGGAAAGTCATCTTCTGTCTTTTTTGCTTGTTTTATATGCTTTCCTGCACTAAAGTAACGCAGAAAAAGACTTTTTCAAGGAGCAGCACAGCAATGACGATCCGAATCGGACAAGGTTTTGACGTACACCGTTTGATGGCAGGACGCAAATTGATTCTCTGCGGCGAAATATTCGATCACCCCTGCGGCCTGCTGGGGCACAGCGACGCCGATGTGGCCGTTCATGCGCTCATGGACGCGATCCTCGGTGCATTGGCACTGGGTGATATCGGCCGCCTTTTTCCGGACGACGATCCGGCTTATCTCAATGCGGACAGCCTGAAACTGCTGGCAGCGGTCCTCAAACATCCGGAAGTGGCTCCGTGGCACGTCGTCAATTGTGACATCACCATTCTGGCCCAGGCTCCGAAACTGGCCCCCCGGCGCGATCGGATGCGGGCCAATCTTGCCGCAGTGCTCCATTGCGATGTTAATGCGGTTTCTGTAAAAGCAACAACCACCGAACGACTCGGCTTCTGCGGGCGCGAAGAAGGCATTGCCGCCATGGCTGTGGTCCTGCTGGCCCGCTTGTCTCCGAGCGAAAACAATATTTGATGTTACGTTTTCCATAAAAAACACAGAACTGTATGAAAGACGGCCCATACCGGCCCCCAACGGCAAAGACAATCCCCTGATATAAGGAGCCTGGCTCATGCGGAAAATGCACCTTCTGCCTTTTCTTCTGTTCATCGTCTTGTTTCTTGGTACATTCCCCGTGGCGGGCAATGTGGAAAAAACATCCCGGATCCCCCCTGCCCGAATAACGTCGCAAACAGATCGCCTCCCTTTACCCCCTACGCCACAGGAATTGGAAAAACAGCTGAAACAGGATTGGGACCATACTGAAAACTGGTTCTTCCGCGAACGTTCCGCACTACTGCGTATGGGGATTGGAATTGCCGGATCCGTCCTCTGCACCTGGCTGTTGCGAATGCTGATCTGCTGGAGACTGCATCGCCATGAAAAACGTCATGGCACCGGCTTCCCGGTACGTTTGCTGCAAGCTGTCAACGGGACTTTCTGGAGCATTGTCGGATGTATTGCGGCCTTTCTCTTCATGCTTCCGGTACTGAACGCGCTGCCTTTTGACATCTATCCGTTCGATTTACGTATCTTCTTTACCATTCTGACCTTGCTGACGGTGCACGCTGTTTACCGGTTGATTGGTGTCGTGGATACAATCGTTCAGGAAAGCGCCAGGCGTTCCGGCAACCAGCTGGATGGACTGTTAATCAAAGTAGCCAGAAAAACAACTAAAATTACGCTGGCTGTGTTGACGGTGCTTTTCATCGGACAAAGCATTTTTGATATCAACATTACCACCCTTCTTGCCGGCGCCGGCGTTATCGGCTTGGCCGTGGCCTTTGCCGCCCGGGACACCCTGTCCAACTTTTTCGGGACCATCGTCATTCTTGCGGATCGCCCTTTTCGGGTGGGGGACCGGGTCAAAATCAATACCATTGATGGCGTGGTGGTCGATGTCGGCATGCGCAGTACCAGAATTCGCACCGAAGACGAAAGCGTATTCAGCATTCCCAACAGTATCATGGTCACCAGTCCCATTGAAAACATCAGCTCCAATGGCAAGTTGCGGTATGCTTTCGATCTGACCATGACCTACGACACCACCGGGGTGCAAATGGAACAGGCAATCGCTTTGCTGCATGAACTTGTGGATCACTTTCACGGCCCCGATGCCCCCGGGGATGAACCGCGTATTTACTTTTCGGAGTTTGCCGACTGGTCTATGAATGTACGAGTGGTCATGTGGCTGAAAACCATTGAATTCAAAGTGGAGGAAGCATGGAAGACCGAGCTGCACCTGGCCATCCTCAAACGCTTCCGCGAAAGCGGGATCCAATGGGCGTTTCCGACCAGCACCGTACTGGTGGCGGGCAATCCGGGCGATCCGGTCAACGTCAATGCCGTGGCGGCACCGAAAGCAGCGCCGGCGATTGCAGGCAACACTGCACCGTCCCGATGAAAGAATCCGGATCGGACAACGGCAGATTCCGCGCCGGCGCCCGATACCAGGACTGAAACAGAATCAGATCCGGCCGGATCGCCGCCTGCTCCAGCGCCGCCAGATAAGCCAGCCCCCCCTGGCGGTAACGGGTGGCTCCTGCCGCCGCCTCTTCCGGCGACATTGCGGGCGGATAATCGCCGAAAGGCTCCCGCGGTTCACAGTTGACAACCAGATGAAACGCAACATCGTGAACGCGGCACCAATCCCGGATTGTTCTCAATAACCGGTCGCCATGGAACGGCTTTCCCGTTGTCGGAGATTTTTTCAGTTCATAATAATTGAATGGTGCATCCACTTCCAGAAAATCCAGTCGATCTCCATTCTTTTTCAGTTCGGCACAGACTGCGGCCAGCACCTCCTGGTAATACACGCCACTTTCCGCGGTCCAGCGTCCCAGCGCCCCGGGCACCGTTGCCGACCAGTCGTAATTCATGATATTGACGATCAGGCCGATCCTGATTTCCGGGCGGCTCCGCCGAATATGGGCAAAAACGTCTGCCACGACATGCGCCGCGGTTTTCAGGTCGAAACGTCCTTCGCCGGAATCCCCGTTCGGTCCGCTTCGCACGCCGGACAACATGCGTACCACCGCGCCATCAAAATGCAGCGACGACACCGTGCCTCCCGCCTCATAAATCGGCTGAATAACCCGAAGAATATCTTCGGCAACCCGGCGTCCGGCATCCTCTCGGAAATGTCCGAAACGATCCCCGTACTCTACGCCCAGCCGTAACCCGGTCTTCTGCAGAAATGTTACCAGCAGTTTCGGTTCCACCGGTTTCGCCCAGGTCTTGCCGGACAGCTGGGCATCATAAATTTTGAACAAGGCAAGAGATTCCCAGACCGGCCGCCATTTTTCCGGATATTTCAGCAACTCCGCAGGAGATTCCGCAATATGTGACGGCGCCACCCCGAATTCTTGCCCCTCACTCGGCAGAACCGCAAAGGCCGCCAGCAACAGCATCCCCAGATATCTCATTGCCCCCCCAGCAGGCGGAAATATCCGCGGGCCAGCCATTCCCCGCAGAAAATCCAGATCAAAGACCCTCCCGCCAGAAATGGACCGAACGGAATCGCCGTCCGCCGCAGACGCCGCTTCCGCCGCAAGGCCATTCCCACACCGAAAACCGCTCCGGCAAACGATCCTGCCAGCAAAGAAAAGAAAGCTCCGTAAATTCCCAGTAACGCTCCCGCAGCCATCAGATACTTTACGTCGCCCCACCCCATGACGTCTCTGCCCGCCATCTTTCTCCCCAGCCAGGCAAATCCCCCCAGAAACACCCCTGCCACCAGCAGGGAGCCGAACGACCATGCACCGGACCACCCATGATTCTGCATCCCCCAGACCGACGGCAGCGCCGCCGAAATCGCTACGCCGGCAATCATTGCCGGATAAGTGGTCAGATCAGGAATAATTCGATGTTTCCAGTCGATCATTGCTGTGGTGATGATCAGCATCAGCATCGGATAATACAGCAAAAGCTTCCCCGGTGGCTGCGCACTCCACCCCGTCGTTGCCAGCACCACCGCAAACAACACCCCCGTCAGCGCCTCCACGATCAGGTACCGCGGCGAAATGGGCATGCCGCAATAGCGGCATTTCCCCCGCAAACGCAGGTAGCTGAAGAGTGGAATATTATCGTACCAGCGAATCAATGTACCACATTTCGGACAATGCGACGGTGCGTCCGCAATCGACTCTCCCAACGGAATCCGCCACACACAGACATTGAGAAAACTCCCCATGCAGCTGCCGTAAACAAAAGCCGCCGTCAGCCAGAATCCCCGGATCCAGCCCGGGTCATAAAGCCCCGCGCGAATCCACCAGTCGTTAAGCCCCGAGGTAAGACCGATCATTTTTGCAAACTCCGTTCCAATGCGGCCCGCATCGCCTCCAGCGGCGCGATACGGCCGGTCCAGATCTCCAATGATTTTGCTCCTTGATACAGCAACATGGCACGTCCGTCACTTACCGGCAACCCCAGTGCTGCTGCCCCCTGTAAAAATGGAGTCTCCTGATAAATCGTATCAAAACAACGCAAATGCGGATTGCATGCCAGCCGCTCCGGCGGAACCGGCGAAGGATCTCCCGGCTTCAGACCGAGACTGGTTGCCTGAATCACAACCTGCGCCCGACGCAGCAGGCTCTTCACCGCCTCCTCATCATGCAAGGGTGCAGTCGCTGTCTGGAGAGCGGGGAAAGCCGCCGCGACCTCCTGCCGCAGAGTCTCCGCTCGTTCCGGGGTACGGTTCACGAAAAATATCGAACGCACCCCCCGCGCCGCCAGATGAAACGCCGTCGCTCGAGCCGCACCACCGGTTCCCAGAAACAGCAAGTCCATCCCCTCCGGCGTCAATCCGAATGCTTCGCGCAGAGCTCCCTCCAACCCATATCCGTCCGTGGAATCCCCATATAACGCACCATCCCGACAACAAACGGTATTAACACTCCCCGCCAGCCTTGCCGTCTCGGAAATGCCGGCAAGATACGGCAGAATATGCTCCTTGTGCGGGACGGTAATGTTGAATCCACTCAGATGTTTTGCGGCATATTCGGCAAAAGCGGCCAGTTCCGATGTCATTACCCGTAGTTTTCCGTACGGGCGTCCCAGACCCAGCGCGGAAAATCCCGCATTCTGCATCTCCGGGGACCGGCTGTGGGCGACCGGATCCCCGATCACCAGATACCGGCAGCCGGCAACAGAATCCATATCCATCATCTTGATGTCACTCCCGTTTGATCCATTCCAGCAATATACACCCTGCCTTATTTTTTTGCCAGACGCCGATTTGCTATTTTTCCGAGATGTGGCTATATTTAGAAAAAGGAGACGGTATAAATCCAACGAGAAGGGAACTTTTATGGCTGTCAAAAAAACACTCCGCCTGTTCGCCGCAGCGGCGGCACTTCTGGCTGTAACCGGCTGCGAAACACTCAATGAAGCCTGGGAGGAAGCCCTGACTCCCTCCAAGAGTACCTTCGGCGAAGAATATCAGCCCAAATATGTCATCGCCTTATATCAGGTAGTCAAGTATCCCCGTGCCGGAGACTTGGAAGCGGAAATCTCCACCTTTGACGGAAAAAAACTCTGGATCAACACCAACCAGTTCTTCAGCTCCAAACAGGTCAAAGACATCAAACTGCTGCCGCGTGCCGACCGCCCCGACTGCTACGATATTGCCCTGCAGCTGGATGAGCGGGGAAGCCGGATCTGGACTATGATGTCGCTGCAGTTCCGGGACGAGCCGGTGGCAATGATGATCGACAAATATTTTCAGTGCACCTTCAATCCCCAGCCTCTCGACAGCGATGAGGAAAGCTGGGTAGTCATCAAGTACCCCTTCGACCAGGTTACCGCGCATGGTCTGCAGAAGTACGCCAAGCAAAACTATAAGCATTTCAACCCCTCTCCCACAAGTCTGTTTTGAAAACTGATCCCCCGGGCACAAGGGGGAAATTTTCCCTCCTTCGATTGAGGAGGGAACCCCATGAAGAGGGACTTTTTGAATCTTTCGGACCGGTCCTGCTGGGATCGGTCCGATATTTTTCTCCTGCCGGCCTCCAAGAGCGGAATGATTAGAAAACAATTAGTTTTTCATTTCATCTGTCAGCAGGCATCTGTTTTTGACGGCTTGCCGCTTGAAATCCGGAACGTCTGACGATATGTTGAACGAAACATAAAGATTTTTCAGGAAATGACCGATGAGAAAAAAAATATCCGACACCTTTCCGGCCGGTATCATTGACATCGGCTCGCATTCTGCACGGCTGGACCTCTTTGCCGCCGCACCGGATGGAACGATTCGGCTGCTGGAAAGTCTGGATCGCCCCCTCAACCTCGGTTTTGACGTCTTCCGGAATGGTGCCGTTTCATCCCAAAGCATCCATCAACTTTCCAGCGTCATGGGAGACTTTGCCCGGAAACTGGACGAATACGGTGCCGCTGCCCGTCGGGTCGTCGCAACCAGTGCCATCCGCGAAGCCTTCAACCGGGAACTGGTTATCAGCCGGATTCGTCATGATTCCGGGTTGGAAATCGAAATTCTGGAGGCACAGGAAGAGGCACGGATCACCTTTCTGTCCACCCGCGAAGAATTGCGCCGCTGCTGTGATTTTGACCGGATGACCGGTATCGCCTTTATCATCGGTACGGGATCGCTGATCGTGATCTTCTTCGAAAACGGCTTGCTGAAATTCTATGAATCAGCACCATTGGGCACGATTCGTTTTTATGACGAGTTCGGACGCTCGGGGATCCGCCCGAAAGAGATCGTCGACATTCTCATCTCTTCCGCCATTGAGCAGCGTCTGCGCGAATGCGCCCGATTGCGTCCGGATCAGCCGCTGGCACTCATCGGCATCGGCGCCGGCGTCCGTTTGCTGGTGCGCCGCCACGAAACTGCCGGAGAACAAACAGTCCGACTTTCGGTTGATACGGTAGCCGATCTGGCCCGGCAGGCCATGCGGGAAGATCCCCAGCGTCTGGGACGCAAGTTGAATATACCGGACCATCAGGCCATGAGTCTGGCACCGTGCGGCAGCCTGATTTCCTACTTTCTGAACGAATTCAATTGTTCGGAATTTCTTTGTCCGAGCACGACCACCCGAACGGCGCTCCTGGATGATCTGGTACGGCGCACGGAAAAACCAGACGCTACGCCATTCCTCGCCGATATGCTGGCGGCAGCGGAAGGGGTGGGCCAGAAATACGGCTTTGACGTCGCCCATGCCCGGAGTGTCGGACGGAATGCCCTGGCGCTTTTTGATAAACTGAAGCGTTATTATGATTTTCCGCCACGCAGCAGAATCTGGCTGGAAATCGCCGCGCTGCTGCATGACATAGGACGTTTCATCGATGTCCGGCAGCATCATAAACATTCCTGGTATCTGATCAGCCACGCCCAGCTCCCGGGACTCTCGCCGGCGGAACAGCGTATCATCGCCACCGTTGCCCGTTATCACCGGAAAGCGCCTCCGAAGGCCTCCCATCCGGAATACATGGCGCTCGGCGCCGATGAAAAAGTCGCGGTATTAAAGCTGGCCGCAATTCTCCGGGTTGCCGATGCCCTGGACCGTGCCCACTGCGGCCGTTATCGGAATTTGAAACTGAAGCTGCGCGGAGATGAACTGATCATCCACTCCACGGCCGGAGAAGACCGGCGTCTGGAGGAGTTATATTTGAAAATGAAAAGTGACATGTTCCGGGACGTTTTCGGACTTCAACTCAAACTGGAAGAGGTATTGGAAAAATTATGAATGAGTTCATCGACCGGAGCGACCGTTATATCAGCCGGGAATTGAGCTGGCTGGACTTCAATGCGCGGGTTCTGGACGAGGCGGCCTGTACCGCCAACCCCCTGCTGGAACGATTGAAATTCATTGCCATATTCAGCAGCAATCTCGACGAATTCTTCATGGTTCGCATCGCCGGACTGCGACAGCTTGTGCAACTGGGAAAAGACGCACCGGATCCTGCCGGCGTCCGTCCGGAAGAACAGCTTGCTTTGCTCCGCACCCGCCTGGAAAAGCTGCTGCACCGGCAGCAGAAACTGTTGAACAGCCTGCTGGCCGAACTGGAAAAGCAGGATATTCGTCTACGTCGTCCCCATGAGCTTCCGGAAGCGGCGCGCAAGGAGTTGAAACGCTTTTTTCAAGTCCAGATTCTGCCGGTGCTGACACCGCTGGCGGTAGATCCTTCGCACCCGTTTCCGATTCTGAACAGTGGTGCCATTGAGCTGGCGGTCAGTATGAAACCGGCGGACCGGCAGGATACGGTATTTGCCTTCGTCGAGGTACCGGAGGTGCTGCCCCGCTTCATTGCGGTCCGGGATGAACAACCGGGCAAAACGTTCGTGCTGCTGGAAGAATTGATCATGGATAATTTGGAGGGACTTTTCTCCGGCTGTAGCATTCAGGAATTTTTTCCCTTCCGAATTACCCGGGACATGGACTTTTCAGTGGAGGAGGAAGGGGTTGAGGATCTGCTTGCTCAGATTGAAAAGAAACTCCTGCAGCGTCGTCAGCGCGAACCGATTCGACTGGAAATGCCGCGTTCCGTGCCTGCCGGCGAACTGTACAACTGGCTGTGCGGTGAATTCCAGCTGTCACCGCAGTTTCGCTACCGCACCAGCGTGCCGTTGCATCTGAAACAGTTTTTCGAGCTGGCTGCCAAAGCAGAACGACCTGATTTGCTGGAACCGGCCTGGCCGCCGATCATGCCACCGGAATTCGCTGCCGGCGGTTCTGTTTTCGATGCACTCAGCGCTCATGAACAGATTTTGATTGCGCCGCCGTTTCATGCATTCAGTCCGATCATCCGGCTGCTGGAAGAAGCGGCGGATGATCCGGATGTACTGGCGATCAAACAGACGCTTTACCGGGTCAGCGGCAATTCTCCCGTAGTCCATGCACTGCAGCGTGCCGCCCGCAACGGGAAACAGGTTACAGTCATCGTCGAGCTGAAAGCACGGTTCGATGAAGGCAACAACATTCAATGGGCCCGCCGCCTGGAAGAATCCGGAGCACATGTGGTATATGGAATCAGTAATCTAAAGATCCATTGCAAGGCCCTGCTGATCGTCCGGCGCGAGGATGGATATATCCGGCGTTATCTTCATCTGGCTACCGGAAATTATAACGATAAAACCGCCGCCCAATACACCGATCTCGGGATCATGACCTGTGATCCGGACCTCTGTTTCGACGTGGCCAACCTGTTCAATGTCATGACCGGTTACTCTGCGCCGCCGCAACGCTGGCGGAAAATCGCTGCAGCCCCGTTTGACCTGCGACAGAGGGTTCTGGAATTAATCGACCGCGAAGCGCGGCTCTCCACTCCGGAGCGACCGGGCCGGATCATTGCCAAAATGAATTCTCTGTCCGATACCGAAGTGATCGATCATCTGCACAAGGCAGCCGCCGCCCATGTTCGGATTGATCTTATCGTCCGGGGCATCTGCTGTCTCAAACCGGGACCGGCGGATGGCAATATCCGGGTCATCAGCATTGTCGACCGTTATCTGGAACACTCACGGGTCTTTTACTTCCAAAATGGAGGAGAAGAGGAATTTTATCTTTCCAGCGCGGACTGGATGTATCGGAATCTCAGCCGCCGGATTGAATTAATGTTTCCGGTGGAATCGCCGAAAATCCGAAAAATCCTGTTTGATCTGCTGCGAATGCAGTTGAAGGATGAAGAAAAAGGCCGGCGCCTGATGAGTTCCGGACGCTATACCCGGAAATTACCCGAACATCATACCCCGGCTCGCAGTCAGGCGGGAAGTTACCGGTACTTTCGGAATCTGGCGACAGAAGCCGCCGGAACCGGGGAAAATATCTTAAAAGTATTCGCCGCGCCGGAGACGGATTCTCCGCACACTTCCCCGCAGGCGTGAACATAACCAGGAAGGAACAGAAAAATGAAATGCGTCGGAATTCTCACCGCCGGTGGAGACAGCCCCGGATTGAACGCCGCCATCCGGGCCGTCGGCAAAACCCTGATTCGCGGCGGATATCGCCTGATCGGTTTCCGGGACGGCTTTGAGGGACTGGCTTTCGACCGAACCATGCCACTGGAAGAGACTACCTGTTCCGGCATCCTGACCGTCGGCGGTACAATTCTGCGTACCAGCCGCCACAAACCGAATAAAATGCCGGTGGGAGGAGAATGCATTGACATGACCGGCGCTATTGTGGAAAATTACCGTAAACACCAGCTCGAATGCCTGATTTGCATCGGTGGCGGCGGTACCCACAAGAGCGCGCTCCTGCTCCAGAAGGCGGGCTTGAACATCCTCACCATGCCCAAAACGATTGACAATGATGTCGCCCACACTGATACCACGATCGGATTCGACACGGCTTTGTCTGTCGCGACCGGAGCTCTGGACAGCCTGCATTCGACCGCCAGCAGTCATAAGCGTATCATGCTGGTGCAGATCATGGGCCACAATACCGGCTGGCTGGCGCTCGGCAGCGGACTGGCCGGCGGCGCGGACGTCATTCTCATTCCGGAAATCCCCTATCGTCTGGACAAGGTCGCGCAGGCGTTGCTGCAACGTTCCCGCGAAGGAAAACTTTTCAGCATCATGCCGATCGCCGAAGGCGCCCTCTCCCGGGAAGATGCGGCACGACTCGCCGCCCTGCAGAAGAAAAAAGAACAGGCGAAAAACAAGGCGGAAAAAGAGGCGGCCAAACGGGAGATCGCGGCCTTTCATTCCGCCTGCTCCACCCGTATTTTCGAACTGGCATCCCAACTGGAGGAACGCACAGGACTGCAAACGCGTGTCACCATTCTCGGCCATCTCCAGCGCGGCGGTTCCCCCTCTGCCTCCGATCGGTTACTGGCAACCCGGCTCGGCTCCGAATGCGCCAAGGCGGTTTTCCAGCAGAAATACGGTTATATGATCAGTGCCCGGGGAGAAGGAACGGCTATGGTTCCCATCGCCGAGGTCGCGGGCGTCCGTAAAACCGTCCCGCTGGACCACCCCTGGATCGAATCGGCACGCAAACTCGGTGTTGCCTTCGGAGATTGACGGCCCGATGGGAGTGGAAATCGAACGCAAATTCCTAGTGACTTCCGACGAGTGGCAGAAATCAGCCGGACCGGGAATACCGATTCTTCAGGGATATTTCGACACTGCGCCATCCGTGACCGTGCGGATCCGGCTTGCCGGGGAACGCGGCTTTCTAACTTTAAAAGGTCCGAGCCGAGGATTCTGCCGCAGTGAATTCGAATATCCGATCCCGGCGGATGATGCCCGCCGACTGCTGGAGGAATTCTGTGCTGACCGGCTGATTGAAAAAATCCGCTACCCGGTTCGTTATGCTGGATTTGATTGGGAAGTTGACGTTTTCTCCGGTCGTCATGAAGGACTGGTGCTGGCGGAGTTGGAATTGGAGGACGCCGCCGTCGAATTTCCGCGCCCGGCATGGCTGGGACAGGAAGTCAGCGGCGACAGCGCCTATGGCAACGGCGCGCTGGCACGCAACCCATGGCCCATGTGATGCCGCCCGGCGCCCCTTAAAGCACAGCAATGCTCATGCGTCACATTTTTGTCGGATTATGCTTCTGCGAGAGTGGGAGCAGCCGCAATTGCATGAGTCCTCCCCACTGCTTTACGGCTGACGGGAAAGGGGCAGAAGCTCAAGTGACTTCGGCGTCTGCAGGAGGGGATGTTGCCGCCAGCCCCCATTCATGATGTTTTCGCCGCCCCCGGCATCGCCGGAAGTCTCTTCCGGCAGACTTTGATAAGCCGGATTGTGCGGAAAGAGTTCCCGGGCGCGTTGCATTTCCCGGTGTGCGGTTTCCATATCGCCGCGATGAAGTGCAATCAGCGCTTTTCTTTGATGCAGCGCCGCCCGCCCGGGGGCGCGCCGCAAAGCCTCCTCAATCATCCGTTCGGCCTCTCCCCACCGGCCGCGTGCCAGCATGAAATCCGCTGCCGTTGACCAGGGGAAAGACGAATGAGGACGCAGCCGAACCACCTCTTCCAATGCCGCCTGCACCACTCCCGGATGAATGGCCGCCGCTTGTTCCGGTGTCTTGTTCCGCATGGAACACAGCGCAATCAGACGATCAAACCTTCTTTCAGAGTGCAACAATCGAACGCCGGCCCAGCCGGAGTAAAGCGCCAGTAATACGAGCACGCTTACCCCCGCAATGTTTTTCCAGTGCCCTCCCCCTTCCCTGGTTGCGGTGCCGGATGAGTCCGGCAGAGACTTTTGTTCCTCCCGGTATTCCCGGGCCAGTAAAGCCGCGCCGACGGCACCAAAAGCCGCCATAATCCCCGGCACCTGCACATTGAGGTCCATCATGGAGTGAAGAATAAAGGCTGTAATTCCGAAAAGCCCCGCAATCGTCTCCAGCGGAAACGCTTGCTTGGCTTCTCGCCGCAATCCGCGCAATAAATTCATCACCGGATACAACAATCCAACCGCCAGCACTGCCACCAGCAGAGTTCCCGCCTGGGCACCGGTCATCAGAATGTTGTGCGGATCATGTGCAGCCTCATCCGATACAATCGCTTTGAGCCGCATATGTCCGAAAAAGAATTCCCCCCAGCCACACCCCGCCAGCGGATGCCGCCACCAGAGGAGCAGCGAACTACGCAGATAATCCGCCCGTGCCGCCATGGACTCGAATCCGCGACCATAATAATGAATGTAATATGCACCACCCGCCACAGTCAACACCGCCGCCATTACCAGCAACATTTTCCAACGCCGCCGCATCGGCCAGCACAGTGCGAAAAGCGCCCCGGTCAGCAACAGTGCCAGATAAGCGGCCCTGCTTTTGGTCAGCAGCAATACGGCCAATGCCCCGCCCCCGCCGAGCGTCAGAAAGATCAGTCGCGACCATTTCACCGGTTCCACCCGACCGCCCCATCGCCATAATTCCGCCAGCAGAAGCGGCCAGACCAGCAGCAGATAGCCGGCCAGAGAATTGCAGCTGGTAAAGGTTGCAAACACCCGGTCGTCGAAGGTTCTGGCCTTGATCACGTGTCCCATGGAAATCCCCTGGGCCTCCTGGTCCAGAAGATACTGTCGGGAACGTTCAAACCCCCAGAAATATTGTTCCAGACCGCTCCAGGTCAGCAGCAGCGTCCCCACCGCCAGAGTCAGCAACAACCGTCGCGCACCTTTCGGTTCCCCCAGGCAATAGAGTCCTGCCGCCGCGACGTAAGCTCCGATCCCGGCAAAATGCGCCATCTGCATATAGGGGAAATCCCAGGTAGTCGCATTCCACCACCCGGGCAACGCCGCCAGCAACACGCCGATGCTCCACAATGCCCCGAAACGCCATGCCGGGGCCTCGGTCTGCCCTGCCGCTTCCGGCCAGGCCACCAACACCAGCAGCAGTACCACAGCAGAGGCAATCCCGAAAGAGACGGCTGGCCAGTTGACCACCAGCAGCGCCAGCAGGGAATCCGGGAAAAAAGAAGTTACTTCCGGGACCACTCCGAATACGCCGAACTTGAGTGGCAGCAGCAGCGTCAACAGCAGCAACGCCCCCTCCGCCGTCTGCCGCAGCACCTGCTGTATCGCCGATTTCTGCCGGAGAGGAGAAGCCTGCTTCTTCATGACGTCACCGGGAAAATACAATGGTTCGCCGACCGGAAATGATGACCCGATGCTCCAGATGAGCCCGCACTGCACGGGTCAGCACCCGGCGTTCGATATCCTTGCCGATGCGTTTCAGTTCGTCCGGATCGCTTTCATGAGTGATGCGCTCCACGTCCTGTTCAATGATCGGCCCTTCATCCAGTTCCGCCGTCGCGTAATGGGCGGTGGCCCCGATCATTTTCACGCCGCGCTCCCAGGCCCGAAGGTAGGGATTCCCCCCCTGGAAGGCAGGAAGAAAGGCGTGATGAATATTGATGATCCGGGATGGATAATGTTCGATAAACCGGTCAGAGAGCACCTGCATATAACGAGCCAGCACCACCAGATCGATGTGGTAGCGGTCCAGCAGCTCCATTACCTGTTCCTCCTGCTCCGCCTTGCACCCAGGCTCGACCGGAAAACAGAAAAAGGGTACCCGGAACATGTCTGCAACATGTTCCAGATCCGGGTGATTGCTGATAATCAACGGTATTTCACACCCAAGATCCCCTTCCCGCACATGTGCCAGCAAGTCATACAGGCAATGCGAGGTCTTGGAAACCAGCAATGCCACCTTGGGCTTATCCTCTCCATAATAGATTGAATACTCCAATCCCAGCGTGGCGGCAAAACCACCGAACTCATCTTCCAGTTGCTTGCGGGTGATCTCCATATCGGAAAGATCCAGCCGGATACGCATGAAGTAACGCCCGTCCCGCACGTCGGTGTACTGGCGACATTGCAGAATGTTGAATGACCGCGAGGAAAAAAACGTCGAAATCGCCGCCAGCAATCCCTTACGGTCGGCGGTCTGAATCAGCAGAATTGCTTCGCGCATATTGCCATCAAACTCCTTGTAAAAGTTGATTTTTTTCATTGCAGATACATCGCAGGATAGGTTCCCCGCACCGCTTCCCCGGTCGGCACCGGCAGCGGCTCCGCACGGTCAACCCATCCCCAGCGCCGGGAAAACGGCCAGAATACCACCAGCGCCCGCCCGACAATATTTCGGCGCGGCACTACCCCCCAGAGACGACTGTCGGCACTGAACCGGGTATTGTCCCCCAGCATGAAATAACTGTCGGCAGGAACCGTGAATTCATCTTCCGGTCGCGAGAGCAGATAACCGCCGCCCCCCTCTCCCGGAGTATTGGTGTGTCCCTGATATCCGCCCTGACCGCTGTACAGCTTGCGAAACACCGGCGCAAGTTCCTGAATCGGTTTGAACTCCGCTGCGCCGGCGGGCCGAACCAGCAACTGATTCCCGACGATCTTCAACGTGTCACCGGGCAAACCGACCAGACGCTTGATATAGTAATACCCGGAAACCGCCGTCAGCGAACGGCCATCCGGAGAACGGATACCTTCCGTATTGAACACCACCACGTCTCCCCGCCGCAAGCCGGTCAGGTTATGCGACACCCGGTCCACGAACAGGTGATCCCCAAGTGACAGGTATCCATCACAAATTACATCACCGGCCCGGTATTCGGTATAGGGATCAATACCGGAATATTCCAACACCTTGCGCGGATCCCCGGGCAGCCGATACTCCTGTCCTCCCAGCCGAAACGAGGTAAAGTCAAAGAGTGCATTCCCGGAACGTTTCAAGCTGCTCGGGTCCACATGTCCCCCCTCCGGCAGTACCAGCGTCGCCGGCCGGGCGCTGAACAAAATCAGATTGAGTGCCGACGGCAGCTTCTCCAGCCAGGAATTGGCGCTGCCCTTTTTTTCCATAAAATGAATACCGTACAACGTCGGCTGCATGCTGCTGGTTGGAATCTTGAACGGCTGCAGAAACAAACCACGCACGCCAAACGCCACCGCCATCGCCACCGCGATAATGTCCAGCCATTCGCGCAGCGCCGGAAAGCGTTTCGGCGGAACGAGCCGGGCCACCCGTCCCGGCGCCGCGGCAAGATAAGCGGCCACTTCCGCCATGGGGGCCTGCTTCAGCGCTTTCCCCTCCCCGATCAATTCATCCAGCCCACTCTTCTGACGCTCATTCAGAATATCGTCATCCGCGTGCCGCATGGTTGCCAGGGCATCGCGAAATTTCCGCAACTCCCGCCGGGTCCGCCATTCTTTGAAATGGAACATCTCGCCACTCTTTCCGTCATCCACCGCTCCTGTCACCGGAACGGATCGTTCCGTTTTTTACTTGTCGTTTTCTCCGGCCCGCAGCACAGCTACAAACGCTTCCTGCGGAATATTGACCTGGCCGATCAACTTCATGCGCTTCTTGCCTTCCTTCTGCTTTTCCAGCAATTTGCGTTTACGCGTGATGTCGCCGCCGTAACATTTGGCCAGAACGTTCTTGCGCAGCTGCCGGATGGTTTCGCGCGCCACAACCTTGCCGCCCACCGCCGCCTGGATCGCAATCTGAAACATCTGCGGCGGAATCACCTCTTTCAGCCGTTCCGCCAACTGCCGTCCCCGTATCGGAGCGGCATCCACGTGTACGATCGAGGAAAATGCATCCACCGGATCACCGTTCACCAGAATATCCAGCTTCACCAGTTTATCCGCCCGGTAGCCGCATGGTTCATAATCCATACTGCCGTATCCCCGGGTAATGGATTTGAGCTTATCGTGAAAGTCAATGAGAATTTCATGCATCGGCATTTCCGCGGTAATGATCACATGGCGGGCATCCACCGAATCGGTCTGCGTGCAATAGCCACGCTTGTTCATTACCAGATTCATCACATCTCCGATATAATCAGTCGGTGTCATAATCCGGGCCTGAATAATCGGCTCCTCGATTCTTTCGATCGCCGCCGGATCCGGCAAATGTACCGGATTGTCCACCTCCACCATTTCTCCGGATTTGAGATACACATGATAAATCACGCTCGGATAGGTGGCGATAATGTCCATGGCATATTCCCGCCGCAGCCGTTCCTGAATGATTTCCATATGCAGCAGCCCCAGGAAACCGCAGCGGAATCCGAAGCCCAGTGCGGCCGATGTCTCGGCCTGATAGAAAAATGCCGCGTCATTGAGTTGCAGTTTGCCCATGCTCGCCTTGAGCTGATCGTAGTCGGCGGTGTCAATCGGGTAAATCCCGCTGAACACCATCGGCCGTACCTCCTGAAAACCCGGCAGTGGTTCGTCACAGGGATCACTGACATTGGTCACGGTATCCCCGATTCGCGTATCCGAGGGGCTTTTGATATTCGGAATCAGGTATCCCACCTGACCGGCAGTCAATTCCGCAGCCGCCTGCATCTGCGGCCCGAAAAAACCGACTTCCTTGACCTCACTCTCCAGCCGATTACTGAACAACCGCACCCGTGATCCGCGCCGGAACACCCCTTTGCGGACCCGGACATAGGTCACCACCCCCCGGTAGGCGTCGTAGGTGGAATCAAAAATCAGCGCGCAGGATCCCGGCTGTTCCGGCTCTTCCGGCGGAGCAAACCGCTGCACTACCGCTTCCAGAAGCGCCGGTACCCCCTCCCCGGTTTTCCCGCTGACCAGCAAAGCCTCTTCCCGGGGAATCGCCAGAACCTCTTCCATCTGTTCGTAGCACAGATCCAGATTCGCCGCCGGCAAGTCAATCTTGTTGATCACCGGAATAATCCGCAGATTCTGGCGAAACGCCAGCGATACATTGGCCACCGTCTGTGCCTGCACGCCCTGCGTCGCATCAATCAGCAGCAGCGCGCCTTCACAGGCCCCCAGGGAACGACTGACCTCGTAAGTAAAATCCACATGTCCCGGGGTATCAATCAGATTCAATTCATAAACGCTACCGTCTGCGGCAGCATACCGCATCCGGACCGGATGGGACTTGATGGTAATTCCGCGTTCCCGCTCCAGATCCATATCATCCAGCAGTTGCTCCTGCAGATCGCGCTGCGCCACGGTGTGGGTGTACTCCAGCAATCGGTCGGCCAGAGTGGATTTTCCGTGGTCGATGTGGGCGATGATGCAGAAATTCCGTATCAGAGTTCTCTCCGTCATATCATTCCGTTCAGCAAAAATTCATTTCCTTTATCATGAAAGGGTAATATAACACCGATCCTCGCGCTTGGCAAGCTTCCGGTTACGCTTTTTCACCTTCCTGCACGGTCCGGAAGCGCACCAGGCGAAAGAGATCCATCAATGCCCGCAAAAGAGCTACCGTCAACAACCCCGCCAGCACATAGGCGTTCCCGAATAAATACAAGAATCCGCAAAGAGTTACAAAGACACAGCAACGCCTTTTCCGGCGTAATCCCCACGCCGCTGCCAACAGCCCCGCCAACGCCGGATAAATCGTTATGCCTTCCCGAAACGGTCGGCTCAGCGCATGTCCCACCTCCAGATACCAGCTCCAGTCCCCCACCGTCGCATTGGGTGCGGCCAGGAACACAGTCAACGCCAGCGCCGCAAATCCCCATTCCCGACGTGACAAACCGCGCCAGCATTCTCCGCCGACCGCCGCCAACAGCAGCGCCGGAGTTGCGGTCATGATGAAGCGGATCGGATCATCCGTCCCATGGCTGTAACCACAGAAAAACAAAATCACCGGCACTGCCCAAAGCGCCAATACCGTTCGCAGTCGGACGCTCCGCATCAGCAGCAACCCACATCCGCCGCCGATCCAGGCAATCTGATTGACCGCACCGTAATAGGCGGTATTGAGATTGAAAAAAATCGGCGAGAAATACGTATGCGCTCCCGCTGCATAACGGGTATAGGAGAACAGCAGAGGATGACCGTAGAAAAAGGCGTTTACCACCATCTGCGGCAGAAATCCCAGCAGAAATCCGCCCGCCCCCGTTATCAAAGCCGCTCCGGTAAACGGAATATCGCGCCAACGGTCTCCTCCCCGCCGCCAGACCAGCAGGGCTATCACCGGCAAAAAGAAAATATTGTTAATCCGGATCATGCACCCGAATCCGAAAAGCATTCCCAGCAGCAGGTAATGTCCCGGCGATGGCTTCCATCGCAATGCCAGCAGAATCGTCAACAGCACCACAAAACAGGAAGGAGTATCACTCATCGCGTTGAACCCCGTCCCGATCAGCGTGATATAATGTCGAAAAGTGAACTCAAAGGATGGCCAGCCCCAATCCGGAACAAAGACTTTGGAAGAAAAATCCGCCAAATGGTGAAAGAAAAAAGGCAGCACAACCCAGATTGCCATGGCGGTGAACGCCGCTCGATCCCTCCCCGTCAGTCGGCGGCCGATAAAAAATCCCAGAACCGGCAGCAGCGGCGCCAGAATCATCCCGGAAAACCAGGAAAACGGCACCATTATTTCCGTCACCTCCTGTGCCCCCGTCACCAGTATGAACGGCAAATAGAGTATGCTCAGCCCCACCGTGAAATGCCACGGTCGGGAAAAATCCCCCCGCAAAAAATCCAGCGCATTCTGGAAATATCCCACATCATCCGCCGGCGACGTCAGGAGATTGCCGCCCCCCTGCACCACCGTCAACAGCAGCAACTGCCGCGCCAGCAGCAGCACCGCCGCCAACCGCCAGCCCCGCTCCCGGAATGTATAGGGTCGCTCCCGGCGACGTCGCACCAGATATTCCCCCCCCAATCCCGCCAGCGCCGCCAGCAGCAGCCCCCCCAGTCCGTACCGCCACCATGGCCGGTATGGCGCATGGTGCACCCCATATCGCCTCTCCGCGCGCGGCTCCACCGTCGTAGACGGCTCCACATACCCTTCCACGCCATCGGCCAACCGGATATGCGCAAACGTATAATAACGGGCCAACGGATGCCGCGAAACCAGCACCGGCGTTTCATCCAGCAATTCCGCCCGCCCCGGCCCCGTCATTACCCCGCGCACCGGCGCGTCAAACCGAGGTTCGGCAAAAAGCGGCATTCCCCGCGTCAGCTTCACCGTATCCGTCGCGGTCGCGCCGGCGCTCCAGACCGCCGACAGCAGCAACAACAGCGCTGTCAGCAGGCCTCTCATTTTTCTGCATACCGGGTAGGATCCGCCACACCTGCCGCGGCAAACCCTTCTTTCCGCAAGGCGCAGCTGTCACAATGCCCGCAGGCACGTCCTGCTGCATCCGGATTGTAACAACTCGTCGTCAGTGAATAGTCTACTCCGAGCTCCGTTCCGGTCCGGATGATCTCCGCCTTGCTCAGATATTGCAGAGGGGCTTGAATCCGATATGACCAGTTTTCATCTACGGCACAGGTACCAAGCCGGGCAGCCTCGGCAAACGCCGCAATAAACGCCGGCCGACAATCCGGATATCCCGAATAATCCACACTGTTGACGCCAATGAAAATATCACGCGCCCCCAACACCTCCGCCCAAGCAGTGGCGAACGAAAGGAAAATCAGGTTACGCGCCGGCACATAAGTCGCCGGCACCCCCTCCGCCGTCCCGGCTTCAGGCACCGCCACTGCGTCATCCGTCAAAGCCGAACCACCCCAGGCACGCAGATCAATCTTCATCGTCAGGTGCTTCGCCCCGGCAGCGGCGGCGACGGCGGCGGCCGCCGCCAGTTCGCAACGGTGCCGTTGACCGTAATCGAAACTCAACGCATACAATTCAAATCCGTCCCGCTTCGCCAGCGCCAGAACGGTTGCGGAATCCAATCCGCCACTCACCAGAACCACTGCTTTTTTCTTGGTCATTCCTCTCACACTCCCTGCCGGTCGGCGCCCCAGATCAATTTATGCAGTTGCAGCTGCATGCGCACCGGAAGCCGGTCCGCTATGATCCACTCCGCCAGTGTTTCCCACGACACCGCGCCCCATACCGGACTCATTAAAAGATTCGGGGTCTGCTCCGGCAGCCGAAACCGGCGAAGAACCTCTCCGGCAACCTCATAATCTTCCCGTGATCCGACCACAAACTTCACTTCGTCCCGCGGTGTCAGACAACGGAAATTCCCCTCCAACATCCGGTCCGTCATTCCACTGGACGGCAACTTGTAATCGACAATCCGGCAAACGCCGGGCGGTACGCTGGTAATATCCACAGCCCCGTTCGTCTCAAGCGCCACATCCACACCGGTTGCCAGCAACTGCGCCAGCAGTTCGGGAGTACCGGTCTGTGCCAGAGGTTCGCCCCCGGTAACCTCCACCAATGGAGCACCGGAATCAAGCGCTGCTGTGATCAGATCCGCCACCGACATCTCCCGTCCCGCCTCAAATGAACGGGCACAGCGGGTATCACAGTAGGAACAATTCAGATTACAGCCGGCCAGCCGGATGAACCAGCACAATCTTCCGGCATGGGTAGATTCTCCCTGCAGACTTAGAAACGTCTCAAAAACCCGTAGCGCCGCTGCCATCGCCGTCGCCTTCAAAATAGGTAGCACGACTGCTGTCCGACTCACTGACCCGGATGGCTCGCACCCGGACATTGCCGTCGTTCATCTTTGCGGCTAACTTTTTATAAAGCGTCTTCGCAATATTTTCACTGGTCGGATTCAGTTCCCTGAAATCCGGCAAATCATTGAGGCAGGCGTGATCATAGGGATTAAGCAACGCATCCAGCTCCGCCTTCAATTTTTTGAAATCGACGGCAATGCCGATTTCATCAAGTTTTTCCGCCCGCAGCACTGCGGTAATCTTATAGTTGTGCCCGTGTAGATTACAGCAGGCGCCGTCATAACCGCGCAGTCGATGCGCTGTGGCGATCACACGATCAATCTCAAGTTCAAACATTGAAGTTCCTATTTTTCTGATTGCAAAAAAACCGGAAAAACCGGCAGACACCGGCTTCCGGTTCTTTCAATGGTTGCAGAAGCCTCAGGCGTTGCGAACCGCATCCAGCAGCTTCGCCTTGGTCTGAACGCCGACAAACTGATTGACGATTTCCCCGTCCTTCAGCACGAACAACGCAGGGATATTGCGCACCGCAAACTGAGCGGCCAGCTCCTTGGATTCATCCACATTTACCTTGCAGACCAACGCTTCCCCTTCAAGTTCGGCTGCCACCTGATCCAGAATCGGCAGCAGCATCTTGCACGGACCGCACCACGGCGCCCAGAAATCCACCAGCACCACTCCCTTGGCGGTGGCTTCGGCAAAGGTATCCTGCCCCAACTCTTTTACCTGACTCATGTTGAAGTACTCCTTCCCTGTATAAAACTTACCCTCCCGTACCCCCCGGGAGTTTTTTTTAAAAAAAAGTCAATATCTCCGGAGTTATCCGGCTCAATTCATTGTGCAAAAATACACGTTCCGATGGAAAAAATCAAATTGGAATTTGCGTTTCCAGGAAAATAATGGTATCATTATAGGAAAGTATCAGAGGAACCAGAACCATGAAATTCATTTATATAGATGCCGAAGGCAATCAGCAGGGGCCGGTGGACCAGGTGATCATCGAACGAGCCATCCGCAATGGAGAGTTAACCGCCCAGTCCGCCGTCCGTAATTCGCTGTTGAAGGATTTCCGTACCATCGCGGAATTTGAATGCTTTGCCGCCGCCCTGAAAGAGGCCCCCGGAGCTTCGGACAATGATGGAGAACCGGCTCTACCCAGCGGCGCTTTCGCCCGGCTCCTGGCTGCCGCAAAAACAAAAAAACCGACCAGCACCGCTTTTGTCAATAAATTTCGCCCTGCGAGTGCCTCCGCCTCCCGGCGGCTGATGTCCGCGTTGTTTGACTTTCTGGTCTTGCTGGTCGTGGCATTGATCATCTATTTCCCCGCCATGCGTTCCGCAGCGCGCCAGGGGAAATGGGTGGAAGTAAAGGGCAGCAAACTCTCAACGGCAACAAGGTCATCGGATTCTGACCGGGAATCCCCCCCCGCAGCTTCCGACGTTCCGGTTGCGAAAACGGCCGCCACCGAATCCAGCTCCACCCCTGCGGCCAACCTGGCACGCCGCATTTCCAAGACACTGGTCAAAGTCGAGCAGATGAATGCCGATCGCAACGCCGCGATCGAACGCGAAACCGGCGCCCCTACCCGTGCCTCGCAATCCGCTACCGCAAAGAACAACGCTCCGGAGGATTCCGCTCTGGAACAGACTCCCGAAGGACAGGAGGCAAAAACGCTGGCAAAAAAGTTTCTGCCGCAGCAGCTGCCCGCCGTCCGGATCGCACCGGTCCGACAGGAAGGAGATCTGCTGATCGTTCAAACCGCTCCGGATCGTGAATTTCATATTGATGCCCGAACATTCCGTTCGATATTTTGGGCGCCGTCCATTCTTATGACGTTGGTCGTGCTGTTGTATTATGCACTGTCGCTGGCCATCTTCGCCCAGACGGTCGGCATGTGGTACTGGGGAATTTTCCTGACGCGACATGACATTCAGGAAGTTTATTTTCTCCGGGCGCTGATCTATTCGGTACTGCTGGTGCTGCTGGGAGTTCTCATGATCCCGATGGTGTATTTTTTCCGACGTTCTGCCGCGGATCTGATCTGCGGCGTACGCCAGATCGGTGTAGCCAGTGCCTCCAGCAGCAACTGAGAAGGCTTTTTTAGCCTTTCCGGGCTTGAAAGGCGGCAAAGCACAGTTATCTTAACTATCAATGTATTGAGACGCGGAAGATTTCCATCTTCGGTAGAAATCTGTTCCGGGCTTTATAGACAATCCAAAAAAGAGAGGTTCTCCAGAAAATGGGAAGCAACAAGGCGATTTCCAATGATTCGCTGGCCATGGACACCGGCAAGCAGGAGTACAGTGGCAAGAAACTTCGCGTGGCCATCATCGGCTGCGGCGGTATCTGCCAGACTCACATGACCGCTTACAAAAGCATTCCCGAGGTGGAAATCGTTGCCGCCTGTGATATCCTGCCGGAACGCCTGAAAGTCATGGCGGAAAAGTGGGGCGTAACCGCCGGATACGCCGACTGGAAAGTCATGCTTGCGGAAGTCAAGCCCGATGCCGTTGATATTTGTACGCCGAACGGTGTGCACTGCGCCCCGGCCGTGGATGCCGCCAATGCCGGCTGCCATGTCATGGTGGAAAAACCCATGGCCATGAATCCCGCAGAATGCGAACAGATGATTGCCGCAGCCAAAAAGAACAACGTCAAACTCGCCGTCGGCTTTCAGAACCGCTATCACGAATATACCCAGTTCCTGAAGCGTGCGAAGGACGAAGGTCAGTTCGGTAAAATCATGTTCGTCAAAGCACAGGCGTTGCGCCGTCGGGGAATTCCGAACTGGGGGGTATTCGGTCAGAAGGCACTCCAGGGCGGTGGTCCGATGATCGATATCGGTGTGCATATTGTGGAAGCCTCCCACTATTTTATCGGCTCCCCGCGCCCGGTAGCCGCCTCGGGAAATATCTGGACGTATCTCGGTGACAAACCGAGCGAAGTGGTCTGTCCCTGGCCGAACTGGGATTTCAAAACCTACACGGTTGAAGACCTTGCTATCGGACAAATCCGGTTTGAAGACGGTTCGATCATGCAGATTGAATCCTCGTTTGCCGCCCATATCGAAAAGAATGTCTTCAGTTTCACCGTGATCGGCGACAAAGCGGGCGGCACCTGGGATCCGCCGCGGATCTACACTGACCGTGCGGGCACCATGGTCGATGTGGCCCCCAATTTCCTGCCGGACTGCGATTTCCAGAGCATGTTCAAGGTAAAACTTCAGAACTGGGTTGACGCCTGCCTCAAGGGAACGGAACTGACCGCGCCCGGAGAAGCGGGATTGATGGTTCAGAAAATTCTGGACGGGATCTATCGCTCCGCCGCCGTGGGCGGCAAAGAAGTGGCGATTGATTGAGTCTGCCGTTTCATTGAACCGTAAAGAAAACACCTTCACTTCGTATCGGAGTGAAGGTGTTTTTCTTTTGCTTGAGAGATTCAGAATTGAGAACAAAGGGGTTACGACAGAAAAAAAAACGTTTTTTATCAGGGAAAAACGTTGACTATGCCAAAATTGGGAGTACATTAAAGGACAGCCATTGAAATGCACCATGGCATGCTTGATGGACATACCTAATTCAACTATAAGGAATATAGCCAAAATGACCAAACGTGACCTTGTCGTCAAGATTGCAAAAGAAACCGGATTCATTCAGAACGATGTCGCCGTCGTCGTACAGAAGACGCTTGACCATATCGCCGCTGACTTGATCGAAGGCAATACGATCGAACTGCGCAACTTCGGCGTCTTTGAAATCAAGGTCCGCAAGAGCCGCAAGGGCCGGAATCCCAATCAGCCGAAACATGAAGTGGTCATTCCCGAACGCGCGGTGGTCAAGTTCCGTGCCGGCAAAGAACTCAAGGAAGCGGTGGAAAAGCTCAATCCCAACCGGTTCAAATAAGCGCCGTTGCATGGATCGAATAAACGCCTGGTGAAAAACTTCGCCGGGCGTTGTTCTCTTTTTCCCGACCGGAAACCATCTATTCGTTTTCGGCCACAGGACGAACAGAACCCAGACAGGAAATTATGGCTAATTCAGCACCACCGCCGGGAACGGCGGACATTTTCCCGGAAGAAGCCCGACGCTGGCAGTGGATCGAACAAACTGCAGCCGATGTTTTCAGCCGCTATCATTATGGAGAGCTCCGTACTCCGATTTTTGAATACACAGAAGTGTTTCAACGCGGACTCGGCAATGAAACCGAAGTGGTTCAAAAGGAGATGTACACCTTTCACGATCGGGGCGGACGCAGTCTCACGCTGCGCCCGGAGGGAACCGCCGGCGTCATGCGGGCACTGCTTAATACAGATGTATTGAACGGCGTCGAACAGCGGGTTTTCTATCACGGTCCGATGTTCCGCGGGGAACGTCCTGCAGCAGGACGACGGCGGCAATTTCACCAGATCGGGGTGGAAAATGTCGGTCGGGTTGCCCCGGAACTGGATGCGGAATGCATCGCCATGTTGATGCATTTTCTGGAAGAGATCGGCATTACCGGCGCGGAATTGCGACTCAACACCCGCGGTGTCATGGCGGACCGGGGGCCGGCAGCCGAGATGCTGCGCAGCTATTTTGCTCCCCATCTGGATGCCATGTGCCCCGATTGTCGCACCCGTTACGAACGCAATATCTGGCGTATTCTGGACTGTAAGCAGGAGGCCTGCCGCCAGGTGGTGGCCCAGGCTCCGGATTATCTCAGCTGCTTCAGTGCAGAATCCAGGGCCTATTTCGACCGTGTACTGGAAGCACTGGAGGCGCTCGGAATCTCCTACCAGGTGGACCGGGAGCTGGTACGGGGGCTGGATTATTATGTGCATACCGTTTTTGAAATCACTCATCCCGGACTCGGTGCACAAAATGCCGTTGCCGGCGGTGGACGATATGAACTGTTTCTGCCGGATCAATCCAAACCGGTTCAAGGCGTTGGATTCGCAGCGGGGGTTGAACGCTTGATGCTGGTGCAGGATGCACTCGGCGTGCCAATACCGGTCGCGGCTCCCGCTCCGATCTGCCTGATCAGTCTGGGGGATCGTGCCCGGCTGGCCAACTTGAAATTGGCGGGAGAACTCCGAGGCGCCGGCTTGCCGGTGGTATTGGAGGTGGAAAACAAATCCATGAAGTCGCAAATGCGTACTGCCAATCGGGTTGGTGCCGTTTTTGCCGTCATCCGGGGCGAGGAGGAGCTTGCACGCAATGCAGCCATTCTGAAGCCGATGAACGGCGAACAGGAACAGCAGGAATATCCCATTAATGAGCTTCCCGGACGGCTGGCCGCTCTGTGGAACGCCCGAAACAAGACGGAATCTCGATAAAATGAAAGTATTGAAAAAGAAAAACCTCATTTTCATCGGCGCCCCCGGCGCTGGGAAAGGCACGTTTGCCGGCGCGCTGCGCGCGGAATACCCGGTTGCCCACATCTCTACCGGAGACCTTCTCCGTGACGAAATCAAACGCGATACGCCGCTTGGCCGTTCTGCCGCCGGCCTGATGAAAGAAGGGAAACTCGTGCCGGACCAGACCGTTGCCGACATGGTTCGTTCCCGGCTACAGCAGCCGGATTGCGCCAACGGTTTCATTCTTGACGGCTATCCCCGTACCATCCGCCAGGCGGAACTTCTGGGGGAAGTTCTTGCCGACCTGAACCGCACCCTGGATCGAGTAATCTACTTCAAGGTTCCCGACGACGTGATTTTACAGCGGCTCACCGCCCGGATCGGGTGCCGCCAGTGCGGTGCTATTTTCAATAAACTCTTTCTGCCGCCGAAACAGGAAGGTATCTGCGATCATTGCGGCGGCGCCCTGTTCCAACGCCCGGATGACTCTCTGGACACGGCTCGGGCCCGGTTGAAAGTTTTTTACGACCAGACCAGTCCTCTGATTGATTATTACCGAAATGCGAATTTGCTGTTCGAAATCACGGAAACCGACAAGGAGAAAGCCCTGGCGCTCCTGATTGAGGAGTTGAACCGCTGATCATGCTGAACCAGCGCAAAGTGATCATTCATACTCCGGACGAAATCGCCCGTATCCGCCATGCGGCCCAACTGACGGCCATAGTCCGGGATCGTCTGGCCGAACTGGCCCGTCCCGGCATGACCACGTTGGAATTTGATCAGCTCGCCGGCAGTTTGATTGCCGAAACCGGAGGGAAAAGCGCTTTTCTGGGCTATCAAGGTTATCCCGGCAATATCTGCATTTCTCTAAATGAAGAAGTTGTACACGGCATTGGCCGAGCTGACCGGATCATGCAGCCGGAAGACATTGTCAGCATCGACCTCGGCATCGAAATCAACGGAGCCTGCGGCGATACGGCTATCACCTTCGGGCTGGGAGCTCCCTTGTCACCGGATGTAGCTCAGCTGATTGAGGTGACCCGCAGAGCCCTTGCTGCAGGCATTGCCCGCGCCGTTCCCGGAAATTATATCCGGGACATCAGTGCCGCCATTGAAGCAGTAGGTCGCAAGGCTGGCGTTGGAGTAGTGCGTGATTTTGTCGGACACGGATGTGGCATCCGGCTGCACGAACCGCCGGAAGTTCCGAATTTTGCAACCGCCTCCCGGGGGCCACGCCTGGTCCCGGGAATGGTGCTGGCGATTGAACCGATGTTCAATCTCGGCACCTATCGGGTAAATATTGACCGTCATGACGGCTGGACGGTACGCACCCAGGACGGTGCAGTTTCCGCGCATTTCGAACACATGGTTTTAATAACAGAACAGGAACCGGAGATTTTAACGTGGCCAAAGACGACGTAATCAGAGTGGAAGGCGTGGTGAAGGAATTGCTGCCGAATACCATGTTCAAGGTGGCGCTTCAAACCGGACACCTGGTCAATGCCCACATCAGCGGGAAAATGCGTTTGAATTTCATCCGCATTCTGCCCGGGGACGCGGTGACGCTGGAAATGTCACCGTATGACTTGACCAAGGGAAGAATCGTTTTCCGCAAAAAGTAAACAGAAATTCACGGCGGAAAACCGAGGAACAGGAAGGAGCACTCGTTCTGGTACTGTCCGCTCATTTTTTGCAAACCCGCCTCCGGAAACGAGAGAGATCGCCAAGGGCCTTCCCTCCGGCTGGTTTCCGGAACAACTATAAAAAGCAGGAAAGAGACCAACATGAAGATTCTGGTAGTAAATGCCGGAAGCTCGTCCATGAAATTCACTTTGTTTTCCATGGAGAAAGAGCAGGTACTGGCCAAGGGCCTGATTGAACGACTCGGCACCGACAAGCCCAATATGATTTATAAACGACCGGACGGCTACTCCTCCGAAGGCGTTATCAAGGTGGCCAATCACGTTGAAGCCCTCAAGGCCATTTGTGAAAAACTGGTGGATCCGCAAACCGGCGTCATCCAGAAAATGAGCGAAATCGAAGCCTTCGGCCATCGGGTCGTTCATGGCGGCGAACGCGCCACCCGCCCGGTGCTGGTCAGCGATTCTGTCAAAGAAATCATCCGGGACTGCTTCGCCCTGGCGCCGCTGCACAATCCGGCCAACCTCGCCGGAATCGAAGCCTGCGAGGTCAATTTCCCGGGCGTGCCGAACGTAGCGGTTTTCGATACGGCTTTCCATCAGACGATGCCGCCGCAGGCGTATTTGTACGCCCTGCCCTATGAACTTTATACGAAATACGGAATCCGCCGTTACGGTTTCCACGGAACCAGCCATAATTTCGTGGCCCGTGCCACGGGCGCTTTTCTCGGCACCCCCTTTGAAAAGCTCAAGCTGATTACCTGCCACCTCGGCAATGGCTGCAGCATGGCCGCTATCGATAACGGAAATGTTATTGACACCACCATGGGTATGACACCGCTGGAAGGCCTGGTCATGGGCACCCGCTGCGGTGACCTCGATCCGGCCGTGGTGCTGCGCCTCCTCGAAATCGGCAAAACGCCGAAGGAAATCGATCATCTGCTCAACAAGGAAAGCGGTCTGCTCGGCGTCGGCGGCATCAACAGTTTCGACATGCGCGACATCATCGCCGCCGAAAAACGTGGTGACCAACAGGCACTGCGCGCCCGTCGCATGTTCACCCGCCGGGTAGTCAAATATATCGGCGGTTACTACGCCCTGCTCGGTGGTGCAGATGCGGTGGTTTTCACCGGAGGCATTGGCGAATGGAGCTCTTTTGCACGGGAAAAAATCCTGGTCAAACTCACCGGTCTGGGAATTTTGCTGGACAAAGAAGCCAATGACAAGGCGCTGGGTAAGCCGGGCCTCATTTCTCTGCCCGAAAGCAAATGCAAAGTGCTGGTCATGCCGACCGACGAAGAGCTCATGATTGCCCGCAGCGTGGTGGAAACTCTTAACAGCCACGCGGAATAATCGCTGGAAACGCAGAAGGAAATGAAAGATGTCTGCCATTGAAGTATTGACCGCGCGCGCCCGCAGCGCCGCAAAAACCATCGTGCTGCCCGAAGGCCAGGACTACCGGGTAGTCGTCGCCGCGAACAAAGCCATCCGGGAAGGAATCGCGAAAAAAATCATCGTCCTCGGTACAGAAGAGGAGATCGCCGCTGCCTGCGCAAAGGGAGAAGTCAAGGAACGGCTTTTCGAATCCTTCGATTATCTCCACAGCCGGGAAATGGAGCAATTCAGCGAAGAATTTTATGAAATGCGTAAAGCCAAAGGTATGACCCCGGAAAAGGCCCGGGCCACCATGACCAACCGCATTTATTTCGGAGCGATGATGACTCGCCATGACATGGCTGACGGTCTGGTTGCGGGCAGCATCGCGTCCACGGCGGATATGCTGCGCGCCGCCTTCCACTGCATCGGAACGGCCAAGGGGATCAAAAGCGCCAGCAGCAATTTCGTCATGGATCTTAAGACACCGACCGCATCCGGAGATGATGTGCTGCTCTTCGCGGACTGCGGCGTGAATCCGAATCCGGACGCTGCCCAACTGGTGGATATCGCCATGGCGACCAGCCGCAGTTATCAGGCCCTTTTCGGCAAACAGCCGAAAGTCGCCTTTCTGTCGTTCTCGACCAAAGGCAGTGCCGAACATGAAATTCTGGTCAAGGTCCGGGAAGCAGCGGCTGAATTCAAGAAGCGCGTGGAAGCTGAAGGTCTCGACATCCTGACCGACGGCGAGTTGCAGGCCGATGCCGCTCTGGTCCCCGCCGTGGCTGCGTCCAAAGCCCCCGGCAGTCCGCTCGCCGGCGGAGCCAACGTCTTGATTTTCCCGGACTTGAATGCGGGAAACATTGCTTACAAGCTGGTCCAGCGCCTTGCCGGTGCCGGTGCCTATGGTCCGGTACTTCAGGGGCTGGCCAAGCCGTTGAACGACCTGTCCCGTGGCTGCTCAGCCGACGATATCGTGGCAGAGATCGCTATTACTGCCTGCCAGGCGGTGCTTTAAGCTGTCGAAACCGGGCTGCTGCCTGGTTGAGGAGAGCAAGAAAAAATCCTTCCGGATGTTGTTTCCGGAAGGATTTTTTCCTTTTTTTTAATAAAGAGACGTTGAAAAATCGGAAAGGGTCAATATAGTACCGGAACCAGAGGCCTGTGGCCTGTAACCCGGTTTTTTCAAGGAGGAAGATGCTATGACAACCCGCTGTCCCTACTGCGATATTGAGGTCAGTGAAAGCTCCATCGAGGCGGAAGACGGTTGCTGTCCGGAATGCGGCTCGGTGATTAGTGCGCCCTCTCAATTCATGGAGGACGACGACGATTCGGAATTTGATGATGAACTCGACGGTTATTCTGATATCGACGACGATGACGACGATTTCATGGATGACGAGGTTTATGACGACGAAATCTTTGACGATGAAGAATTCGACGAAGACTTCGAAGACTTTGATGAAGAGAAATACTGAATTCCGGTAATCTCGTTGCGCCTGAACCGTTTCCATTTTTCGGAAACGGTTTTTCTTTTGTCGTCAACTATTGGAAAAGCTTTCAAATCATCCGGACAGTTCCGGAAAAATCAGGAAAAATACATTTTCAGGTTGCATCGTGAAAATGATGGAATATAATTTGAATATCCATCATTACGCATGCACTCATGGAGGGAACCGAATCTTATGGCTACAGCCCGACAACTTTGCGCCCGCGCCCGGCAGGTGATGAAAAACAATGCGGTTCTGATTTCCGGCGCCGATTACGAGAATCATACCATCCGCCGCCTTCAGGTCTATTTCTGGGATGAAAAGGAAGCCGTTATGGACATCATTTCCAAAGATGATCTTGTGGAAGGCTGGCCCGATGACGGCGTATATGTCTTCGCAGAACAGGGAGGAGAAAAAGATTGCCTGACTCCGGTACGCCTTCTGGTGCACGAGGAGGATTTTTTTCTGCGCGCAGTCCCCGGGGATACTCCGGAGGATGATCTCGGCCCCCTGCCCTCCGTCGTCTGTCTGGAAGCGCTGGAACTTATCTGCCAACTCAAGGATACTAAATTCTGATGATGAACGACACTTTGATCCGTGGGCTGAGCCATCAGCCCCCCCTTCGTTTTGCTTTTGCAGATACCACTGCATTGTGTCGCGATGGCATTATTGCGCATGATGCGGACCCCGCCGGCGGAACGGTGCTGTCGGAAGTATTGACGGTAGCGGCACTGACCGCAGTTCTGCTTGAAGGCGATGAGCGATATTCATTTCGATACGGATATCGGGGAGCGGCCGGTGTTCTTCTGGCGGATGTAAACGCCCGGTGTGATGTGCGTGCCCTGCCCTCGAATCCCCACCTCGCTGAATATGCCCATGATCCAGACACCTGTTTCGGCAAAGAAGATGCGCTCATATCCGTGGTCAAATCGGAAAACGGCCGAGTGCTCAACTCCGGCCAGATCGCCTGTGGCATGGCATCCCCAACCGGAGATGCCTCGATGTTTTTTTCCATGAGCGATCAGATCGAAACGGAATTCGCCGTGGAAACTCGATTCCGTCCCGATCCTTCGGATCCGGTGGCCGCAGCGGCAGGCTTCATGCTGCAGGCCATGCCGGGATGCGATCTGGAAGAATTTTCTAAAATCCGTGAAATCCTTCATGCGACGGACTTCCGGAAAACGCTGCTGGATCAGGAACTGCCTCTGGAGAAAAAACTGCGGAAGTTGCTGGCTTTGCTGGGGCTTGCTGCGGAAAATACGGCCAATGTCACTTATCAGTTCGCCGCTACGCCGGGCTTCCGCTGCTCCTGTTGCCGGGACAGTATGAAAAGGGCACTGCTGACCTTGTCTCCCGAAGAAAGGAAGCAGCTTTTTTCGGAAAAACCGTCCGTAACCGTGAGCTGTCAGTTTTGTCGAAAGAGCTATTCATTCTCCGCGGATGATTTCCGGGAATCCTGACACCGTCTGACGCGCCCCGTTCAGTGAGCAATCATCGGAATGCTCCGGACGGGGCGATCGATCGGACAAAGTCTCTCGAATCCGCGGTTTACACAGCCCCCTGTTGTTGCGAAAAATTTCCAGAGCGGCGCAGCCATCAGCGCCTGCACGATTTCGCCACTTTCGAGCAGATCATGCAACTCTGCCGCGGTCAGCAGTATCACACTGAGTTCCTCGGTAGCATCCAGATGCTGTTCCCCCAGAAGATGAACGCCACGCGCCAGAAAGGTATGAGTAAGATTGTTGTGGGTCGCAGGATTGGCGGAGAGCACCATGAATTCGCTCCATTCACCGCCGCCGTAACCTGTCTCCTCCAGGAGTTCCCGTTGAGCTGCGGCGAGGAGGGACGTATCTTCCTGCTCCACGACCCCGGCAGGCAGTTCAATGGAGGTCCTCCTCAGCGCATGTCGATACTGACGCACCAGCACGAAATACCCTTCGGTATTCATGGCAATAACATTGACCCAATCCGGATATTCCAGAACGAAATATTCCGGAATCCGACGTCCATCCGGTAATTCCAGGCATTCGCGGCGCACCGTCAACCATGGTGCCCGGTTCAGGTATTCGCTGGAAACCACTTTCCAAGGTGCTTCACCGGAATGCTGTCCCATGGAATCCCACCATCCTCTTCTGAACCTGGTTCGTGTTGGATTATTGCCGCAGATTTCGGATAATATATCTCGGAAAATAAAAAAAACAACGCTCTGCCGCATCCGCCAGGTTGGAAATCCCATCGTGCCGCGGAATGTTGATTTTTCAGTAAAAACTGCAGATGTCATTTGCATTTTTTTACCGCAGTCATAGATTCTCTGTAAGAAGAATCCATGGAAACTTCCAACGAGGTCCCGATGAAACCCAATATTCTCTTCCTGATGTGTGACCAGCTGCGCGGCGACGCCCTCGGCAGTTCGGGAAATCCGGCGGCGGAAACGCCGCATCTTGATTATCTTGCATCGCGTGGGACAGTATTTGAACGCGCCTACTCCGCCTGCCCTTCATGCCTGCCGGCCCGAGCGTCCCTCTGGACCGGATTGAATCAGTATCATGCAGGCATCCTCGGTATGGGATCAGGGCAGCCGCCATTATGCAATACCTTCCGCCATACTCTTGCCGGAGAATTGACCCGGGGAGGCTATCAGACCATGCTGATCGGGAAAGCCCATTTTCATCCGCATCGCGAATCCATGGGCTTTGAAAAAACCTGGCTTGATGAATCCGGTCGAAAAGACACTCCCGATTTTGTCAGTGACTACCGCGCCTGGTTTGGCAGCCATGCTCCCTCCGGCACAACGCCGGATGACCATGGCATCGAATGGAACTCCTGGATGTCCCGGCCGTGGCATCTCGCCGAAGAACTTCATCCCACAGCCTGGACCGTCATGCAGGCGCTGGATGCAGTCAAAAGCCGTGATCCGAAACGCCCTCTCTTTCTCCACGTCTCTTTTGCCAGGCCCCACTCTCCCTATGTGCCACCGGCATATTTTTTTGATCTTCACCGGCAAAATCCCCTGCTTCCGGACCCCTGGATTGGTGACTGGAGCGCCTGTCACTGCGTACCGGAAGCCGGACTGCATACCGAAGCCTGGCAGGGAGATATCCGCCTTGACCGGGTACGCCGCGGCCGGGCCGGATATTATGGAGAAGTATCTTTCATTGACAGCCGGATCGGACATCTGCTCACCTATCTGCGGCTTTATGAGCCGGACTTCTGGCGCAACTGCTGGATCGTCTTTACTTCCGACCACGGCGACATGCTCGGTGACCACCACTTATGGCGGAAAACCTATGCTTATGAAGGCAGCACTCACATACCGCTGTTCATTGTGCCGCCCCCCGGATTCTCTCTTGCCGTACGCCGGGATACCCGACATGTGGCAGAACTGCGTGACATCATGCCCACCATCCTGGAAATCGCCGGACTTGAGACGCCGGACTACCTGGACGGCTCCAGTCTGCTGCCCCTCATGCGCGGAGAAGCCGTACCATGGCGGCAATGGCTGCAGGGAGAACACTGTACCTGTTACGCACCGGAACAGGAAATGCAATTCATTACCGATGGCAAAGGAAAATTCATCTGGCTGCCTCGAGTCGGTACCGAACAATTCTTCGATCTGACGGAAGATCCGGGAGAATGCCATAACTTAATTCACGACTCCGCCTGCACCGATCGCATTGCGGAAGCACGGAATCAGCTGATTGAGATTCTGGCGGCACGACATTGCGGCTGGTGTGAAAACGGAAAACTCTCCGCTCCAGATACAACACTTTTCTCTCCATGGGCCCATACCCCTTACGAGGGCGGAGAATAACCTCGTTCTTCCGAAAAAAAATAAATGGCCGATACCGGCATCTGACGGTATCGGCCTTCTCTTCTCTCCTGAAATCGCTCAGCGGAATGTCAGGAAGTGAAATTTATCTTTTGCATCTCCCGTAATACGGTCAATGGCGGCCAGTTCTTCCGCGGAAAATACCGTGTTTTTCTGCGCTCCCGCCAATTCTGTAATCTGCTCCGGCGAACTCGCCCCGATCAGCGTCGACGTAATCGTCCGATCCCGCAGCAACCAGGCGATGGCCATCTGCGGCAGAGATTGTCCGCGTGCCGCAGCCAATGCCTGGAGCTCCCGCAGTTTTCCCTGTACGTCGGCCCGTTCCACGAATTCCCGCAGGGCCGGCATGCGTGAAGCCCGGGAACCTTCCGGTACGCCGTTCAGATAATGACCGGTCAACACCCCTTGAGCCAGCGGTGAAAATACGATCGCGCCCATGCCAGCCTGCCGCATGGTTTCAAAGGAACCGTCTCCTTCCGGTCCACGGGTCAAGAGATTGTAACGGAATTGATTAATCAGACACGGGGTTCCCAGTTCCCGCAGAATCTCCACCGCCCGGGCCAATCGATCCGCCCGGTAGTTGGATACCCCCACATACAGCGCCTTGCCGTCGCGCACCAGCTGATCCAGCGCCGCCATGCTCTCTTCCAGCGGCGTATCGGGATCCTCGATGTGATGATAGAAAATATCCACATAATCCAGCCGGAGCCGTTTCAAACTGGCTTCGCAACCGGCAATCAGGGTTTTTCGTGAACCACCGCTGCCGTAGGGGCCTTCGTGCATCAGGGAACCGGCCTTGGTGGAAATCACCAGCTCATCCCGGTAACGGGCCAGATCCCGGTGCAGGATATCCGCAAAAATCTTCTCGGCCGACCCCGGCGGCGGGCCGTAAAGATTGGCCAGATCAAAATGCGTGATGCCGAGATCAAAGGCCGTATACACCATTTTCGCGGCATTCTCCGGCACATTGACCCCACCGAAATTCTGCCACAGTCCCAGTGAGACCGCCGGCAGCTTTAAACCGCTGTTGCCGCAGCGGACGTATTGCATGCGCCCGTCGTAGCGTCCGGATTCCGGTGTATAAGACATGACTGCTGCCCCCGATTACTTTTCGACATACCGGTTGCGGTTGTCGACACTGCGCTTGTAATACTCATCCCAGAGTTCTATCTGGAATTCCTTGACCATGTCGGCACTGGTCACGTCGTCCCGTTCGCTGGTCAACAGCACCGCGCCCACATAACCCGGATCAGAAATAGTGACACCGCGGCCGTACTTGGCTTTGACCGCGTCCAGTTTTTCCCAATTTTCATCCAGATGCACAACCTGATAATCCAAATTGATCGATGTCGTAACCCGCGGAAAATAATTGGTGGAATGGGCCACACGCTCTCCGAGCGGGTTGAGAATGTTGTTTTCCAGACCGGCGATGGCGCCGACGAAATAACTGCGGCAGTGATAGGCCCAGTACCCCTGCATCAGCCCGCCGTGATACATGGAGGAGAAAATAATGAGATCCGGCCGCTGCGGCGCCACCCGTTCCAACATTTCGTGGAAATTGAGATCAAAGCAAATTGCCATGGTCACCCGGCCGAAATCGGTTTGGAAAACCGGAGCATCCTTGCCCGGCACAATTCCCCATTTATCATGTTCGCCGACCGTGGGATAATTCTTATTGTAAATCCCGACAACCTCCCCCTTGCGGTCAATCAGCTGCGTGGAATTGCGCCAGGTACCGTCAGGCAGTTTGCGCGCCGCCGAATACGCAATATAACACTGGTTGTCGCGCGCAACCTTCCGGAAAAAATCCAGCATCTTGTTTCCCCGGAACTCATACCAGCTGAAACGTTCCTCCATCGTATGCATCGGAAACCGGTCACATGCCTCCGGTAACACGATCAGATCCGGCCGATCCGGAAGAACGCCGGCCAATTCGCGGCTCCAATGTTTGATCATAATGTCAAGCGCTTCCTGATTATCGGTCGGCCGGTCCGGCAGAGGACGAGGCCCGAGAGAACTGATGACGATGCGTCTCCGGCTTTTCATGGGAATCTCCTTTTCCGATGTTTCTGAAGCCTGCAACAGCATTCCCGTGAATACCGCCAGCAGGAAAATGATATGTCGGCATCTCATAATCACGCTCCTTCTTCCGTCACCGAATTTTCCGAATTTTCAGGGAAACTGACATACCATACCTGCGGAACAGCGGGATGCAAGCAACAATAAATGATTTTTTACAGAAAAAGACCGCCCCGGAAAAAATTCGGACCGCCGATACTCTTTCCATAAAGAAAGCCCCACCTCTTCCTCTTCGTGGTCCGCCGTTATTCCCGGAAGATCGGCCGCAGCAGCATCCGGCGCGGATGGCTGCCGGATGTTTCCGGAGCATGCGTCAGCCGGATAACCTGTTCCAACTGCCGACCTTCGCGCACCAGCGTCAATTTCAGGGAATCTCCCGGTCTGGAGGCGAACAGGGCATTGGATAATTCGCTGCCGTTCAGAATTTTCCGATCGTTGACCGCAATCACCACATCATCGGGAAAAAGCTTTCCGGCAGCGGGAGAATTCCGGTAAACCCGCTCGACCAGAACCCCGTGCCCGCTGTCGTTGCCGCGACGATGCGGCAGCGGCGAAAAAATTGCGCCCAGATACCCGCGCACCACTCTACCATGAGCGATCAATTCCTCGGCAATCGACCGGGCGATGCCGGAGGAAATGGCGAAACTCAATCCAATGTTGCCGCCGGACGGCGACATGATAAAGTCATTGACACCGATCACGTCACCGGCGGAATTCAACAGCGGGCCACCGGAATTGCCCGGATTGATCGATGCATCGGTCTGAATATAATCTTCATAGGCATTGACGCCGACGCCGGAACGGTTTTTATTGGAAACAATGCCGACGGTAACAGTCCGGTTCAGGCTGAATGGTGCACCGATGGCGATCGCCCAGTGGCCGGGTTCCACGCTTTCCGGCGCAGCAAAACGAAGAGCCGGAAAACGCTGTTCTCCAGCATTTTCCACCTTAAGTACTGCCAGATCCGATGCGGGGTCCACGCCGACTACCCGTGCCGGATGTTCACTGCCGTCGTGAAGCGTGATCCAGAAAGAATCCTGTCCCTTGACCACATGATAATTGGTCAGGATATAACCGGAGTCATGAATAAAGAAACCGGACCCCTGGCCGGACGGCACATCCATATAACCGAGTTGACGGGATGTCCCCCATCCGTCAAAGGACACCACGCCCACTCGCTTTTCCGCTGTGATCAGCACAACCCCGGGCATGGCTTTGCGAATAGCACGGGCAAATTCACTCTGCACCCCGGCAATCGGCGCGGTGGCATATTCCAGCCGGATCTCCTCCTCTCCAGCATGAACGGACAACAACGGCGGCGCGCACGCCGCCAGCAGCATAAGGAACGAATGCGTTTTCATGTTACCTCCGATACTGACGGGTTAGACAGGATACAGCCTTCCGGGGCACCACACTGCGCGCTCTCCATTTCGCACAGCACCCGGTCAAGGTACTATAGCATGATTTTCATAAAAAAGCAAGTGTTCCACCCGCTTCTCTAGCGGTACAGGCGGCGCTATAAAAGAACAGTCCCCATAAAAAAACAGAATTCATGAAACTCTTCCTGTTGAAATTCTCCATCCCTGCGGTTATTTTCTTCTATAATTGAATCCAGCACCATAAAAAAATAACGGGAGCTCCGGATGACAGTCCCCTGCCTTCAGTCAATACGACTCAGTTTTGTTTCCGCATTTCCACCCGTTCCACCCGATAAGATTGCGCTGCCCCCCTTCCCGCTGGAAGGCAAAGTGGAACAGCTGCTGGATGGCACAGTCCCGGATACCAGAAAAACCCCGTCTCAAACCTGCGAGACTTACCTGGACCTGATGGAACCGATTGTACGCCTCGCTGTTCATTGGGTCAATACCGACGGCGCAGTCATTGACCCGGTGCTGCAAACAGAATGGGGACAGACCTCGCCGCGCTTTGCCGCCGCGGCAGCCATCCTGCTGGCAGCAGGCCGGATTGCTGAACATCAAGAAACGGTATTCCGGGTTATGGACCGTGCCTGTGAAAAATTAACGGCCCCGGAGACACTGCATTACAGTCCTGACTTCTGGATGCGCGAACTGGTCACTGCCTGTACCGTATTGACAGACATCGCACCGCGGGAAAGATGGCAGGCATGGCGTGCCGGTCTGTCCCGGGTCATTCCGGAAAAGCATTACCGTGATGTGGATCCAACCGGTCGTAAGATCGCGGATTTCAACAACTGGTGTTTATACAGTGCAGCCGGGGAAAGCATGCGCGCTTCTGCCGGAATCGGCGGTATGGCGGACACCCTGCACGGCACGGCCTTTTTTGAACGTTATGTGGAGGCGCAGCTGGTGCATTATACCGAATATGGCATGTACCGGGATCCGGGCGATCCGATCACCTATGACATGACCACCCGCCTGCAGCTGACGACCGCTCTGGCCTGGGGATATAACGGCAGGCTGGCATCGATCCTGCGGGAACTGCTCCGGCGCGGTGATCTTTCCATGTTGCTGTATCTGGCGCCTGCTGGGTGGGTTCCTTATGGCGGACGCTCTTCGCAGTTTCAATTTCAGGAAGCCATCGCCGCAGCCCTGTGCGAATACGAAGCGCGTTGTTATCGGGACAGCTGTCCGGCTCTGGCAGGAGCATTCAAACGCCAGGCCCGCCGGTGTGCCGAAGTGTTGCGTCCCTATTTGCAGGAGGCCGCCCCGCCGCTTCACATCAAGAATTTTTTCAATCCGGCAGCCCTGCATGGCTGCGACAGCTATGGGCAATATTCCGTTTACAGCCTGTTTGCCGCCTCGGTGCTCGGATTGGCGGCGCTGTTTGCGGATGACACAATTCCCGAATCACCGACGCCTGCGGAACGTGGTGGATATTCGCTGTATCTGCAGGGACCTTTCCATAAAATCTTTCTCAATGCGGCGGGCAGTTATCTGCAATACGACACTGCGGCCGACCACTGGTACGACGCGACCGGACTGGGGCGGATACTGCCGGCAGCCATACCGTTCGGTCTGCTCCCGGCCATGCCTTTCGCCGCCCATCCCCGGTATCGTATCGCAACGGGACTGCCCGGAAACTCCGCCTGTCACGCCATCGCGCCGGAATTCCAAAATATTCGGGGTCAAGTTGTCCGAATGGCGGATCTTGATGATGAAATTCAGCTGGAAGTGAAAGAACTGGAAGCGACTCCCGACCGAGTCCGGCTGCAGGTGCACCGCAAAATGGACACCGTGACAAGCAGAGAAGAGTGCCTGGTGGAATCCGGACGAATCCGGCTGCAATACAACCTTGCCGGGCCCTGTTGCCATGCGATGCTGACATTTCCGATTCTGCTGGATGACGGGAGGCATCAACCGGACATTCTGATCCGGGGGACAAAAATGGAACTCTTCATGGCAGGGAAAAAGCTTTGCATTCAGAGCAACACCTCTGCAACTCCGGGCGAAACCGCTACCAATCGAAACGGCATTTACCGGATTTACCGGTTTCCTTTCCCGGAAAGCGGGCCTTTGACTCTGGATTTACGTTTCGAGTCCATTGCCGGGAGCTGATGCACTGCCTTCGCGTTACAAACTGCTCAAAAATCAGACCACCAGCCGGGAGAAGTCAGCCATCCAGTGAGTTCTCAGTAGTTTCCCGATGAAATACTGCGGCGGAAGAAACCTCACACTGCGGACAATGCACCACCCATTCCGAAGCCTCTGCCCCGCCTTCCGGTTTTCTACCTCCCGGCCAGTATTCCGCAATCAGATGAGCTCCGCACACCGGACAGCAGCGTCCCAGACGGATCGGCCCGGTCAGATAGCACAATCCCCCTGCCCCTCCCAGCAGATAGAACGGCAGGAACCAATAACCATACCCCCATCCCTTCAGAACGCTCCACATCACCGCGCCGCCAATCAGAAAGACGAAAAAAAGAATATAGCAGAACGTCAATCGCCTCCCTACAGCGCGAGCGTAGCGAACTAGCTCCCCATCGGGATTTCCAGACATGGTGAGAACTCCCAGGTGAAGTGTTTACTGATTGCCTATATTATATCAAAAAAAATCAGGAATGTCAACACCTTAAGATATTTTCACCGTTTTTTTTCCGCGAATATCTTATCCCCCTTCATATACCGGCAGAAGCCAATCCCGACAGGTTTGTGTCATCAAATCATGATTCTCATATTTTTCTGCATAATAAAAAAAAAGCGATAACGCAGCAGACATTCCCGTATGCCCGGTCTGATATCTGGATATTGCTTCCTCTAATTTTTCACTCTCCCAGGCAGAAAGAACCGGCTTCAGGTCACACAACATCCGGCCCATCATGCGGCAATGTCCGTTCTTCCCGGAAGGAGCTGAAAGGGCCTGCTCCCAAACCGCCCTGCAAGCTTCCACAGCCCCCGCCCGCGCCCAGTGTGCCAGATCAGCCTCTCCTTCGGCCGAATGACTCAACACCATCAGCCGATGCCGATTATAAAAATCCACCAACGTCCCTCCGTCCGCCTGCCCCATTGTCCGCCAGCGCTCTGCCGTGAAAATCCGGTCCAGAAAACATTCCCTTTCCCAACGGTTCCGCAATTTTTCAGCTTCCACAACCGGTAATTTCGGGAAATGCACCAGCAACGACTGTGCGAAGAGACCTCGTCCCTTTCGATTTACCCGATGATTTTCACAGTGAAGACGCACCTGTTGCAATCCGCAACTGGGAGAATCCTGCTTCAGGATAAAGCCGCCAACTCCTTCGTCCTCCAGTTTCTTCAGACGCCGCCCGCACCAGCTGGTCATCTGCAAGGTAAGATCTATTCCCGTACTGTTTGTCACCAGCCGTTGCTGTCCCGCCCCCTCCCAGAGCTCCATAGGCTCCCGTGGAGTCGGTAACCCGCACTCTGTTTCTGGACAAACCGGCACCCATGCCACGTAAGGCCCCAGAACCTCCCGCAGATATACATCCAGCTTATGACTTCCGTTATAACGAACCGGCTGTCCCAGTAAACAGGCGCTGATGCCGACTTTTACCTTCACCATTCATCTTGTCTCCGCAGGCTGTCAGTCTCCGCACCGGGCATCATTATTTCTGTTTGCGCAGCTCAGCCAGTTTCCGACGGACGGCCGCCAAGTCAAGATCGGGATCTCCTGTTTCCGCCACGGCTTCTTCATAATAAGCACGGGCAGCTTCCCGGTCTCCCAGCTTCATCATGATATCACCAGCATGATCCAGCAACACCCCGCGCCCGGCAGCAGTATCTGTGTCTGGAGCAGAAAGGGCCCGGCGAATGTAGTCAGCAGCCTCATCATATTCCCCCTGTCGGTACAGCAACCAGGCCATACTGTCCAGGTAGGCACCGCACTCCGGCTCGGCTTCAAGCGCATAACGGATCAGTTTCTCCGCCTCATCCAGGCGGACATTGAGCACAGCAGCCACATATCCCACACTATTGGCGTTTTCCGGATCCTCCAGGGCATTCATAGCGGCAAGCTTGCTCCAGCAGTAATTCAGCAATTCCACATCTCCAGTCTTTTCCGCCGGGACCAGCATCATGGTATAAACCGTATCGGCCACCTGATCGCCCTGCCGTTTCTCATGGCGTTTCAGCGCCGCGAGCATCTGATCAAAGTTCCGTGCCTTCAACTGCAAAGCGATATGGAGGTTTTCACGAAACTCCTCATCCTTGACCGCCTGGATCGCCGCTTCCGCCTCCTGCAGTTTTCCTTCTGCAAGCAACCCGGAAATCCGTAAAAACTCGGCCGCAGGATCATCCGGCATCATCTTCAGCATTTTTCCGGTAGCCTCCGCCACCAGATCATAACGCCCGCAGCGCAATGCCGAATCCGCCTGCAGTTCCAGAAAATCGCGGTCATCCGGCGACTCTTTCAATAACTCCGCCACAACCGGCAGTACGGCTTTGTAACGCCGGGCCATGAACAATACCCGCGCCAGCAGATGTCGGGAATTCATATCCGACGGCGCCTTTTTCACTGCCTGCTCCACCACCCGAATCGCATCATCCGCCAGCTGTAGCCGCAGGTAGGTAACTGCACGCCGCTCCAATTCCGGAAGACTGCGCACCCGGTCATCGGTTTCCCGCAAGGACTGAACAAATTCATCCCGGCGCTCTTCCAGTTTTTCCCGATCACTGGGCAGAAGTCCGAGCCAGCGGCGATTCCGATCCGCCTGCCGCGCCGCCAGATTATAAAATTCCGCCGCCAGCTCCAATACCCGCGGGCGAGCGGCAAACCCTTCACGGGAGCTCAATCGTTGAAACAAAGCATCTGCCTGCTCCAGTTTGTCATCGCTCAGCAGACCGCCCACATAAATTTCCAATATCCGGCAAAATGCCTGTTGCGCACGCGGCGCCAGTTTTTCCGGCTCCTGTTGAGCGGCAATGACGCGTGCGATCAGCTTCTCCACCTGTTCCGGCGACAGCGGAGAACGGAAAGAAAGCGCCAACACCTGCTCGGTCAACACCGGATGATCCGGATGAGATTCGGCAACTTTTAAAAGCCCTGGTATGATTTTTTCCAGATAAGCAGGATTTTCCGCATAGGTATTCAGTAACGCGCAAGCGGCGCCGGAATCGGGATCATCCATCAACGCGGCCAGCAGCCAGTCGATACATTGCTCATCAGTTCCCCGTTTCATGGAAGCGCGGATAAAATTTTCAAGTGCACGGCTCCGTCGCACCGCCGGCGTGTCAGTCTGCTGTTCGGCAGCTGCCGGCACCTCCGCCGCCGTGTCCCGTTCGGAATCGCTACCGATGCCGTCGGCCGCCGGCAGAGCCAGCGGAGCGATGGCGGCCAAAGACCACAACATCCATTTATACATAAACTTCTCTCCTTGTAATGTCGTATCAGTCTGAAGTCTGAAGAATTATATATCACCACCAAGGTTACTTTTCAAGGGACAAAAAGGACTGGCGACAAAAACTCTGCATAAAAAAACCCTCCGTCCTCTTCCTGAAGAAAGAAAACGGAGGATTTGTACGGTGTACGGCAGTAATGCCGTGCAAGCGGTTATTTCTTCTTATGCCGCATCAGTTTGAGCTGCTTTTTCCGCTTGTGCTTGGCAATTTTCTTGCGCCGTTTCTTTTTGAGGTTCCCCATTTTACCATTCCTGTTCTTGATCTGACTCTGACAGTTGATCTTAATACTTTAATGCCTTTTCGGCGTTTTCCCAATCCTAAAACCGGAAAAATCCCGAAAAAACAACTTCATTCCGTTAGAATAGACCGATAATCCTTCCCCGGCGGAATCATCGGCAGAACATGGTCGTCATAGCCGGTATGAATATCCAGCAAAAACGGTCCTTCCGCCGCCAACATCTCTTCGATCGCCGGCTCCAGTTCTTCCCGATGATACACTTCGCGTCCCGGAATGCCGAATCCCCGGGCAATCATCACGAAGTCCGGATAGGGCCGCCCCGTGCAGAAACTTCCGTCACAATGCGCACAGTCATGTTGCGGCATTCCGCGACTGCCGCGACAATCCCCCAGCACCGTATTACCACGACGACTGCCGTAGAAACGATCCTCCCACTGCGCCACCATGCCAAGATGCTGATTGTTGAACACCATCATCTTGACCGGAATCTGCTCCACATGCAGCGTACCCAGCTCCTGGATGTTCATCTGGAAACTGCCGTCGCCATCGATATTGACCACCGTCTTTTCGGGACAAGCAAGTTTCGCCCCCATTGCCGCCGGAAGTCCGAAGCCCATCGCCCCCAGACCACCGGAAGTCAGCAGCTGACGCGGATAGGAATAATCATAGAACTGAGCCGCCCACATCTGATGCTGCCCCACCCCGGGGACGATCACTGCCTTCCCTCCGGTCAACCGGGACAACGTCTCCACCGCAAATTGCGGCTGAACCCGTTCCGGCACCACCCGGTAACGTTTCGGATACCGGGCCTTCCATTCCGCGATGCGACGGAACCAGTCACTGTAATCCCGGCGCACGGGCTCAACATTGAGCGCATCCAGCACATCCTTGACATCAGCCACAATACCGAGATCTGCCCGCTTGTTCTTGTTGATCTCCGAATCATCAATATCCACATGAACAATCCGGGCGCGCCGGGCAAAAGTGGCCGGATCACCAGTCACCCGGTCATCAAACCGTGCCCCCAAAGCCAGCAACAGGTCGCATTCGTTCGCCGCATAATTGGCATAGACCGTCCCGTGCATCCCCAGCCAGCTTAAACTGAGCGGGTGACTTTCCGGAAACGTCCCGATCCCCATCAAGGTTGTTGTAACCGGCAGATTCCAGCTTTCCGCAAATTTCCGCAATGCCTCCGATGCACCGGCCGTCACAATTCCGCCTCCGGCGTATACACACGGCCGATTGGAAGCCAGAATCATTGCACGGATAGCGGCAATATCATCGGCATGCACTTCCGGCCGGATCACCGGAGGCAGCTCCATCTGATCAAAATCAGGACAACAGCTCTGCTGCTGAATGTTTTTAGGAATATCAATCACCACCGGCCCGGGACGCCCCCCGGCTGCAAGCTGAAAGGCCTCTGCAAAAATCCGCGACAGATCTGCCGCATCCAGCACCAGGAAACTGTGCTTGACGATCGGCCGGGTCACGCCGATGATGTCGGTTTCCTGAAATACATTCTTCCCAATCGCCGTACTCGGCACCTGACCGGTAATGAACACAGTCGGAATCGAGTCCATGTAGGCATCGGCAATGCCGCTTACCAGATTGGTGGCTCCTGGTCCGCTGGTCGCCATGCAGACCCCAACCTTGCCGCTGGCCCGGGCATAGCCGCCGGCGGCGAAGGCGCCCCCCTGCTCATGCCGGGGCAGAACCACCCGGATCTTGGAATTCAAAAGCGCCTGATGCAGCTCGATCGCCATGCCGCCGGGGTAGGCAAATACGAGTTCTACGCCCTGTCTTTCCAGACAACGGACGACAACTTCACTACCCTTCCACATTTTGATTTTTTCGCTGCTCATAGTTCCACTCTCAGTTAAAATTCCACAATTCCGGTAATATACCCCGCCTATGCAAAAAAGCAAATACTGCTACGGCTCCGTTTTACGGAAAAAAGAATCCGCTCATTCCCGTATGGTATGGAATTGCAAGCCACCCCGGACCGTGATATAGTATCTGAAATCCTGCTCAAGACTCATGTGACTGTTTTTTATGGAAGGAACCGACCGATGAGTTTACCCCTGCTGTTCCTGATCGGCTGCGCAATTCTGGCTATCCAGATTTTTCTGTTGTTTCAGACTGCCTGCCGTTCCCGCGCCGATCGCGACAACCGTCTTCAACTGGAAAATCTGGAACGCGATCTTGAACGTCAGGAAAATACTGTCCGCGAAGAGATTGCGCGCAACCGGCGGGAATTGAGCGAAGCGCTGCGGGACAACCGGCAGGAGCTGGCGGAGTCTTTCAAAAGGCTGGGCGAAATGCAGTGCCAGCAGTTGAATGACTTCGCCGGCCGCCTGGAAAATCTGACAAAAACTTCCGCCGACGGATTGGAAAAAATCCGTACCAGCCTGGAAGACAACCTCCGCACCCTCCGCCAGGAAAACACCAACAAACTGGAGGAAATGCGGCAGGTCGTCGACGAAAAACTCCAGCAGTCGGTGGAAAAACGCTTCAACGAATCCTTTCGCTTGATCAGCGAACGACTTGATCAGGTACACAAGGGGCTGGGCGAAATGCAGACGCTCGCCCATGGAGTCGGGGATCTGAAAAAAGTATTGGTCAATGTCAAAACCCGCGGCGGCCTCGGCGAAGTCCAGCTCGGTGCCATTCTGGAGCAATGCCTGGCGCCGGACCAGTATGCCGTCAACGTAGCAGTCAAACCTCATTCAGCGGAACGGGTGGAGTTCGCTATTCGCATGCCCGGCGGTCAGGAAGCGGCACAGCCGGTTTATCTGCCGATCGATGCCAAGTTCCCGCTGGAGGATTATCAACGGTTGCTCGATGCCTATGACCGGGCCGGAGAAGTGTCCGCAACCGAACTGGAATCCATTCTGAAGTCTTTTGAAACGGCTGTGCGCCGGAATGCGCGCAACATTCATGACAAATATATCAACCCGCCTAACACCACAGACTTCGCGCTGATGTTCGTACCGACGGAAGGACTGCATGCGGAAATTCTGCGGCGTCGGGGACTTTTCGAAGCTCTGAACCGGGAATACAAGGTGGCGGTTGTCGGCCCCGCCAATCTGATGGCGTTTCTGAACAGTCTGCAAATGGGCTTTCGGACGCTGGCAATTGAAAAGCGCTCCAGTGAAGTCTGGAGCGTTCTGGGCGCGATCAAAACCGAATTCGGCAAATTCGGCGACATTCTGGAAAAAACCCGAACCAAACTGACGCAGGCCGCCAACGTCATCGATCAGGCGCAGGTCCGCAGCCGGGCCATTCAACGCAAACTCAAATCCGTGCAGGAGCTCCCCCCCGCCGAAGCGCTGCGTCTGCTGGACGATCCCATTGATCTTCCCGTAGAAACGCCCATGCACACCGAAACAGAGGACGAAAACTCTCCCGCGGATTGCTGAAATATCCGGGGCCGTCAGGCGCGATCCCCTTTCATTTTCCTGGGAGAATGCACCTGTCGCCCCTGTTTCCGGCATCGACGCCGTGCCGAATGCCCGGCGTCATCGGCCTGTACATCACCAGCCGAAGCCGCCCTGCATATGCTGGC
>CALXOD010000053.1 GCA_944389925.1 uncultured Victivallaceae bacterium
GTAGGAGAGTTTTTTCCTGCCACCCTTTGGGTAGTGATAATACAGCCGATTTTGAGGTCAGCGGGGCGCTATTATCACCAGTTAGACCGTGGGTGGCGGTTCCAAACACGACCGTGTTTCAAACCGCACCCCGCCAATTTCCGCGCAACTGGGTAGGATTGCTGACCTCAAAACTCGGCCGCATCCAACCCCGAGTTCGAATCCCTCGCGGGCGAGTTTTTAACCGCCACCCGGCTAGGTATAATTCAAAACAGAATTATTGTTGATTATGAACAACTTACATAAAAGCACCAGTTTTTGAGGGGGCGGCAGGAATTCTCAGAATTCAGACTGAAAGAGGGCAAAAAACTGGAGAAAACACTCTGATTTTGCGGTCTGAGTGTGTTTCAAGCACACGGGGATATATTTTGTAAAACCCTTTGACTAAGCGGGTTTTAGCGATTACGGGACAAACTGACTCTGATTTAAAGAATCTTGAGGGTACAAAAAAAATGGCGGAGAGAGTGGGATTCGAACCCACGGTGAAGTTACCCCCACACAACATTTCCAATGTTGCGCCTTCGTCCACTCGGCCATCTCTCCAGCAGTGGTCAGATTATTTTTAATGTAGCACGATTTCCGGCTTTCGCAAGCGATTCATCAGGGTTTTTCCAGAATTTCCGAGAACAGATCGCAGGCATCGTCCCCCGGCAATACCTCCTTACCCCCTTCCCTTTTCCTGTTATCTTCCTTATGATGTCCAAAAAATCACCACACAGCCTTGATTTTTTCCTATTCTCATACAATATTCCCCCATAAAATCACCCTTCACTCAAGATAGACGACGGCAAAGTTACACAAGAATCATGAAGAGAAAACTCGAACTCATGGCAAAATCACTGGATCTTGTCCCGATCCCCAAGTCCATCGTCACATATGGCCACTGTGTATTTGCCGCCGCCACCCTGCACCAGACAGATGTCTGGATCGCGGCCGCCGCCATGCGCCGCCACTTTCCGGAAGGATTAAAGGGAGAACTGCACAGTTCCCGCCTCGGCTTTCTTCTGGTCATGCCATATTCCCCGGAAAATATCACTGTCATGCGCCGGATTTTTCCCTGGGCCGTACCGGTATCGCTCCGGGATGAACCAATGGTATGGAGCGTCTCTCCGGAATACGCAGAGTGCGGCCCCCTTTCTGGCCCGCCGGTATTGCGGCTCCCCGCCTCCCCGGAAGAGGCTGCTTCCTGCTTAAACCGATGGAATCAGGCACAATTCCAAAACCACCGCCCCATTCGATTTGCCACAGAATACCGGGGGCCGGATCCTGAGGCGGCCCTTGCCTCCTGTGCCTCCCGTTTTGTATGGGAAGTTCAAGTGCCGTCACTTTCGCATACCCCATCGGAACCTCGTGGTGATTTATGGGAAGAATATGCCGGACAGCGATTCATTCTGGATGGTGCGGTATTACATTTTTCCGAAGAAACAACGACTCTCTGCATCAACTGTTATGCGGAAATACTCCGCCGCGCCGGCCGGTTCCGCAATCAAGTCCGTCGACTGCGCGGAGATGATTTTCTGCTTTCACTACGACTGCCGCCGCTGCCACCGGAACAGGAGACGCTCCATTTTTTCTACCTGTTGCGGGAATTGCGAAAACGTGGATGGTACGCTCCGGGACTGGCACCACGCCAATCACAACTGACGGCGGGCCTGCTGGCAATAGTCCGTCTGGACGCCTGCCCCCTGATCTGGGATCAAGTGGAGCCACCACAGTCGCTCCCGCAAGACCATCCCTGTCAAATACGCCTCGAAAAAAACGGGAAATAAAAAATTCAACGTTGTTGTTCTTGCGGGATATTGCAAATCCCCACATGGCCGCCTATATTACCATAATGAAACTCATGAATCGAACCATTCTGAAAACCATCGGACTCCCGATGTTGCTGCTGATCATGCTGCTCGGGGGTATGGCAGCGTTGTCTGTGTTTTCAGTCTCCCTGTTCAATTCTCACACGGAATTTCCCACCACAGCAACCGGTCCAGCCTCGACCGAATTGCATGTCACGGCTCCCGAGGAACAGCCGCAGGCTGCGGAAACTTTCGCCGGACATACTCGACTGGAGCGCAGCCCCCACCGCAGCAATTCGTCCTGGCATCAGCGTTTTTCCGGCACGTCCGGCTCCGGCAAACCTCCACGGCTGCAATCCCGATCCTCCGCGGTCGCGGTGGTGGTGGAAACTCCGCAACTGCGGTGCCAATGGAAGTGTTTCCGCAACTACGCACAGGACTATGGCATACCTGCTTATCTGAAAGAATTTCTGAAAGACCACCACATCGTGCGGGCCGGCCCGTATTCCCGCTGCGCCTGACGCCGTAAAAGCGGAAGCCAACACGCGACTCGCCAATACGCGACTCTCGCAAGAGAAAAGTCTTTGCCCCCCAGGCTTTTTTTATCAGAAACCGGCTTTTCCTTGTCCTCTTTCCATGGTGTCAAGCGACACACTTTTTGTACCATCGCGGTTAGCTCTGCGGTGGTGAAGTCCACGATGTGCAGAATATTCTTATGAGGAGCCAGGAGCTTTGACTGATCTCTTTTTGTTGTTCGCCCCGATTGCCGTCGCGGTCGCGATGGCGGCAGGAGCGTTGTCCACAGCGGTTGCACGAAAACACCGCACAATCCCGGTACCGGTCGATCGGGCAGAAACCCAAATCACCATTGCCGCGGCCATGACACTGGTTCATCCGGGAGGGGTGAAATGAATACCTCTAATGATCGGGGCATTCGCCCGGCGCTGCGTTATGCTGTCTTCGGTTTTCTGATGGGGACGGCCAATGTGATTCCCGGAGTATCCGGCGGAACGGTAGCCTTCGTACTGGGTTTTTATCAGAAACTGATCGAAGCGCTGAAAACGCTGGCGGAAAAAAACACCTGGCAGTTGTTCTTTTCCGGAAAATTCAGGGAGTTCTTCGATCGGGTGTCATGGCATTTTCTCGCGGCTCTGGGGGGGGGCATGGTACTGGCCGTGCTGACCCTGGCACGGGTAATGGAAAAACTTCTCACTGCCTATGAAAGTTATACCTTCGCTTTTTTTATCGGGCTGATTCTCGCCTCGGTGCTGCTATGTATCCGGATGGTGTCACGCTGGCATGCGGACGCGGTCGTCGGTCTGCTGCTCGGTACCGGGGTCGGCTATCTGGTCATCCGGCTGGTGCCGACTTCGACGCCGGACAGTTGGTGGTGCCTGATGCTGTGTGGCGCCATTGCCATCTCGGCCATGATTCTGCCGGGCATTTCCGGTTCCTTCGTCCTGCTTCTGCTCGGCCAGTATTACACGGTGCTGCGGGCGATCACCTGGGAGGGATTTGACCTTCGGGTGATCTTCTGGTTCGGCCTGGGCTGTCTGGCCGGACTGGGCTCCATTGCGCATCTGCTCAGCTGGCTGTTCCGCCGCTTTCGGGATATGACGACGGCTGTGATGATCGGCTTCATGCTCGGATCGTTGATCCGGCTGTGGCCATGGCAGCAGGCCGTCGACTCGGTCACGGTGGGGGGCGAACTCCGAGTATTGGCCAGCCGGATGGTTTTTCCGGAACAGTACGGGATGGAATTCTGGAGCTGTCTGCTGCTGATGGCGGTGGGAGCCGGAATTACCGTCGGAATCGAACTGCTGGCGCGGCGGCACTAAATTACAGCGAAGTAAACGGTCCTGACTGCCAAGATTCCGGAAATGCCGCTCTGGCAATATCTTCTTTTCGAAATTTTTCAAGGAATTTTCAACATGAATCAACAATATTTGAAACTGCGCACGGCCATTGTGATCATAGTGATTGCAATATTCGGCCTGTCTATTTATCCGTTGACCCCGCGCGACTTTTACCAAACGTTCCGGGAAACGCTTAAAAACGCTGACGACCCGACGGCCGCAGCTTTGATCGAAGACGCCCGAAAACGTCAAACACAACGCCCCGACAGTTATCCTTCGGTGGCCTTGCTGGAAGCCGCAGACAGCGCCGGAGTCGAATTGAAAAATCTGGTAAACGGTACAGATCTCACCGATAAC
>CALXOD010000054.1 GCA_944389925.1 uncultured Victivallaceae bacterium
GATAATATCTAATGCGTCTTTGATAGTAGGCATATCCAATTACCTCCTTCGGTGGTACTGTTTCTTACTATTATTATACGCTATTTCTCGTCAAAAATCAACCATTTGTTGTGACAGAGCCTTACAAAAAAAATTCCGGCCGGGCAACGCTCCTGCCGGAATTTTTTATTATTTCCCCTATTTCCCTGTCTCCCCCCGTCATCGGACAGTCCGTATCAATGCCCTTCCGAACCAGGCTGCCTTCTCCCCCGCACCAACGCACTGGGATCCTGATTCAACATGTCCGTCAGTTCCCGCAGCGAATCCAGTGCCCGTCCCAGTTTCTCCATGGTGACCGCCAGATCCTGCCGCCGGGAGGCTATGGCTTCCGCAGCATCCTGAATCACACTCGCGGCATCACGGAATGCCACGGCGCAGGCGGGAAGGTCGACCCGGTCGGCATCCGCGGAAATTCGATCTGACAGCGACCGGATCGCCTGCAGCGTCTGTTCCGTCTGTTCTGCAATGTTCTGAAGCCGTTCCTCAGTTACCACCTGGTTAATCGAGCCAGTCGTCCGATCCAGATTGATGGACATGCTGTTCAGATGGCGAAGCGTATCCTTGATTTCCGGCGCCGCCAGCAACCGGTTGATGTCGGACAAACTGTTCACCAGATTGTCGGAAATCTCCTCAAAACGAATTTTGGAAATCCGTTCCAGCGATGTATTGAGCGACTTCGCAATATCCTTGAATGCCGACGGGCTGGAAGGAATGAAAAAAGTCGACGGATCATTGAGTTCCCCCGCCTTTTCCGCCGGCGGTCCCGGCGGAGCGTAATAATCGAAATCCACATAACGCAAACCGGTAATGCCCGCGTATTCCAGACGACAGCGCAACCCTTCGTTAATCTCTTTTTCCAGAAAACGATCAAATTCCGCCTGATTACGGAAAAGCGAACCGGAAGCATGTGATTTCCGGAAGGTATTCAGCTCCACGCTCATGTTTACCCGAATCCGTTTATCGTCCACCTGTATGACAATATCGTCAACCGTCCCCACCGCCACGCCTTTATATTTGACTGCGGAACCGACCGCCAACCCCTGAACCGACTCCCCGAACAGCGTCGCCAGATGCGCCTTGTGCACAAACAAATCGGACATGCCCAGAAAAAACAACATGGCTATCAGCAGTGCCACCGCACTAATCATGAACAGTCCCACTCGGAATTTACTGACTCCGCTCATGATGCATCTCCTTTTCCCGCAGCCCGCTCTGCCCGGTCCCGGCAGGAACCGTCCGGACAGTTGCCGCGCTTGTATCCGTCCCGGGTCAGAAATTTCCGAACCCAGAGGTTTTCGCAATGATCCCGGAGCTCTGTCGGCGCTCCCTCCGCCACGATGGTCCTGGTCTCTTTATCCAGCATGATGACCCGGTCGGCAATCGTAAATACGCTGTCCAGCTCGTGCGTCACCACCACAATGGTCGTCCCCAATTCATCGCGTAACCGCAGAATCAGCCGGTCCAGCTCTGCCGAGGTAATCGGATCCAATCCCGCGGACGGCTCGTCGAAAAACAGCAGACTCGGCTCCAACGCCAGCGCCCGGGCCAACCCCGCCCGTTTACGCATCCCCCCGGAAAGGGCGGCAGGCATATAATCTTCGAATCCGGCAAGATCCACCTGCCGCAATTTTTCATGTACCACCGCGGCGATCTCTTCCGGGGTTTTGTCCGTATACTCCTCCAGTGGCATTGCGACGTTTTCCGCCAGCGTCATGGAACCGAACAGCGCCCCGCCCTGATAAGTCACCCCAAAGCGCCGCATCAAAGCCCGGCGCGATTCCTCATCGGCATGAACCATGCTGCATCCAAACAACCGGATATCCCCCTGCTTCGGGGGATAAAGGCCGATCATATGTTTCAGCAGCGTACTCTTACCGCATCCGGACCCGCCCATAATGCAGAACACTTCTCCCGGTCGTACAGAAAAATTGAGATCCCGAAGCACCACATTATCACCGTAACCGATGGTCAATTGTTCCACTTCAATGATCGCTTCCTGGTTCATGGCATCCTCAATATCCGAAAATTGAATAAAACATGGTAAGAATCACATCCGCCACCACGATCAGCAGAATCGAATCAACCACCGCTCCCGTAGCACTCCTGCCCACCCCCTGGGCATCGGCTGAAGACTCGAAACCACGCCAGCAGCCGGCCAGCGTGATCAACAGTGCAAAGAAAAAACTTTTCACCACGCCCAGCAGAAAAGTCAGAGGCGTCAGCTCCTCCATCGTCCGGCTCCAGTATGCGGCGGCAGGAATCTCCAGCCATCCCACGCCTACCGCCATCCCCCCCAGCAGACCGGCCACATCGCCGAATACAGTCAGCAACGGCAACGCCACCAGCATCGCCACCAGCTTGGGAATCACCAGAAAACGTTCGGGACTCATACCCATGGTAGAGAGGGCGCTGATTTCCTCGTCCACCTTCATTGTTCCGATTTCCGCAGCAAAGGCGGAACCGGCGCGTCCGGTGGCAATCATCGCCACCATCAGCGGTCCCAGTTCCTTGAGCAGAGAAAATCCGACCAAATCCGCGACATACAGCTCCGTACCGAACTGGCGCATTTGAATGGCGGCCTGAAGACCGAGGATCATCCCCATCAAACCGCAAATCAGCAACACGATCGGCAATGACTGGCGCCCGCAGAGATCCAGATAATACCAGCACTCGCGCCGTCGGAATTTTCTCCAATGACGCAATTCATGCCACAATTCCACACTGATGGCGCCGATAAATTCGACCAGACGCCGCCCCCGGCGCAATTCCCGTCCGATGTCCTGCAACAGTTCATTCATAGGTTGATGATTTCCCGTTGAGGTAATTCCGGTACCTTTTTCTGTCAACACGAGGCGGCGGCGAACCGGAACGGTTCCGCTGATCTTTAATATGGCCGCTGCTGAACCCGCTGCGGTTTGATTTTGGGTTCCTCCAGATACAGCGAATACCAGAGATCCCCCAGCCCCGCATTGGAAAAATGCTTGACCTTACCGTTGGCCAAACGCTCCCAGTTTTCCAGCACCACAGGATTGTCGGTGCGTTTCTTGGCCTCCACCAGCGTCTTCAGAGCGCCGTCGACATCACCGCGCCGCACCTGAATATAGGCATAAAGGCTCCAGACCAGCGCACAATCCTCCCCTTTCAGACGTCGAGCTTTTTTCTGAAAAAACCGATCCAGTCCGGGATCGTTCGTCTTGTACATCCGGGCCAGTTTGAACGCCATGGAACGCGCGTCAAAAAACACGCAGTCCGGCATCAGCCGATCCACTTCGGCAAAATCCCTGATTTGATAATAAAGCAGCATGCGCATCGTGGAAATCTGTTTCTTCAACATGAAATTCCACTTATAATAGGGGCGGGCGGCATCCGTGGCGGCAATCGCCTCCCGGACGGCCGCAGCCTGTTCCTTCTCCAGCTGCTGCTGCGCCGCCCTGAGGTTGCCTCCGGGGCGCTGCTGAAACATCTGAATCTTCCGATTGATCTTCGCCTGAGCCGTTTCCATGATTTTCTGAATGGCATCGTTGATCCGGTTGATTCTCCGGCGAATCGCCAGACCGATCAGCAACTGTACCAGCATCACCATGAAAAGCCCGCAAACTACCCCCCAGGCCGTGCCGAGATCACGGGAAGTGATCATCATCACCCCCGTTCCGACCGCCACAGCAATCAGCAGACTGAGCATAATCTACTCCCCCTCTTCTTCAGCGTTTCTTACGGCGCTGCTTCTGGCGTTCCTTTTTCTGCAGTTTCGCCAGACGTTTTTTCCGGTCCTGTTCTTTGCGGCTAAGCGGCGGCGGCGCACTCAACCACGACCCCAGCGAGCTCGAAGAAGATGATTCCGGCAGCTGCCCGCCGGCCATCAACCGTCCAAGCACCCCGTTGTGTTTCATCATCTTGCGCATGGTGCTGAATTGCTTGACCAGGGCGCTGACCTGTTCCACCGGCACCCCGCTCCCGCGTGCAATCCGCTTTTTGCGTGAAAAATCCAGCAGATCCGGATTGGCCCGTTCCTCTTTGGTCATGGACAGCACGATCGCCTCCATCCGGGCAAAATGTTTCGGATCCACACCGCTCATCGCTTCGCTGATCTGCCGTCCTCCGGGCAGAAATTTTAAAACCGATTCCAGCCCCCCCAGGCGGGAGAGCTGCCGCAACTGCACCAGAAAATCATTGAAGTCAAACTGGGACTTGCGCAACTTTTCCTGCAAAGCCCGCGCCTCTTCTTCATCAATCGTCGCTGCGGCTTTCTCCACCAGAGAAACCACATCGCCCATTCCGAGGATCCGGCTTGCCATCCGTTCGGGGTGGAATACCTCCAGCGCCTCCAGCTTTTCCCCGGTACCGACGAACTTCACCGGACAGCCGGTCACCTTGCGAATCGACAGTGCCGCCCCGCCGCGAGCATCCCCGTCCAGCTTGGTCAGAATAAAACCAGTCAATCCCAATGCTTCATGGAAGTGGCTGGCCACCGAAACCGCCTCCTGTCCCAGCGCAGCGTCCGCCACCAGCAGCACTTCATCCGCCTGCACGGCCTGGCGAATGCGCACCAGTTCCTGTACCATGGTTTCATCGATCTGCAGCCGCCCGGCGGTGTCGATAATCACCACATCCGTCTGATTCGCCGTTGCTTCGGCGATCGCATCGGCGGCAATGGCGGGAACATTGATGCTGGTACGTTCCACATGTACCGGCACATCCAGTTCGCGTCCGAGAAATTCCAGCTGGTCAATGGCGGCGGGACGATACACGTCTCCGGCCACCAGCAATACGCTCTTGCGGGCCTCCCGGGTAAGATAACGCGCCAGTTTCCCGGCGGTAGTGGTTTTCCCGCTGCCGTGCAACCCCACGAGCATAATGACTGCGGGCTTCCGGGCAAGGTTCAGCTCGGCGGCGCCGCCACCAAGCAGCTCGATCAATTTATCGTTGACGATTTTGACTACCTGCTGCCCGGGGGTGACGCTGCGGATCACCTCCTGTCCGGCGCAGTCGGAACGGACCGCTTCGATAAATTCGTTGACCACCTGCAAATTGACGTCGGCCTCCAGCAGCGCCAGGCGGATCTCCCGCATGGCATCGGCGATGTTGCTCTCCGTCAACGTGCTTTGTCCGCGCAACTTGCGGAAAACGTCGTGCAGCTTGTCGCTCAGTGATTCAAACATGGTGTTCCCTGATCTTAAAAATGATTCATATTTACATTTTCTAATATAACTTCCGGCATCCGATACTTCAAGTTCAATCGCATTTTTTCTTTGTCCGCGCGGTTGCTTTTAAGCCGTCGCACAGGTAAATTATATACAGTACATTTCGTTTCAAACTTTACATTCATCAAGGAAGGAAGGATTTCCGACATGAGAAGCGACATCATGAAAACCGGTCCCGAACGGGCGCCGCACCGCGGCCTGATGCGGGCCACCGGCATCAAGAGCGAAGAAATCAACCGGCCGTTCATCGGCGTCTGCAACTCCTACACCAATATCGTCCCCGGTCACTGCCACCTGCAGCGGGTCGGACAGATCATCTGCGACGCCATCCGGGAAGCCGGCGGCGTGCCGTACGAATTTAACACCATCGCCGTCTGTGACGGTATCGCCATGGGCCACAAGGGAATGAAATACTCCCTCGCCAGCCGCGAAATCATCGCCGACAGTGTTGAAACCATGGGATCCGCCCATCCGTTTGACGCCATGATCTGCATCCCGAACTGCGACAAGGTCGTACCGGGCATGCTGATGGGCGCCATGCGGTTAAACATTCCGACCATCTTCGCCTCCGGCGGCCCGATGCGGGCCGGAAAACCGCAGACCGAAGGCGGTCCCGGCACTGACCTCATCTCTATTTTTGAAGGTGTGGCGGCCAATCGGATCGGCAAACTCAGTGACGAAGGTCTGGAGGAACTGGAGTGCACCGCCTGTCCCGGTCCCGGTTCCTGTTCCGGCATGTTCACGGCCAACAGCATGAACTGCCTGTGCGAAGCTCTCGGCATTGCACTGCCCGGAAACGGCACCATTGCGGCGGATTCGCCTGAACGAGTCGAATTCTGGAAACGCGCCGCACGCCGCGCCGTCGAATTGGCCAAAATGGAAAATCCGCCGACGGCAAGAGATTTCGCTACGCCGACCGCCTTTCAGAATGCCCTGGTCCTCGACATGGCAATGGGCGGTTCGTCCAACACGGTCCTGCACACACTCGCCGTTGCCAACGAAGCCGGCACCAAACTCGACCTGCGTAAACTCGATGAGATCTCTGCCCGCACGCCGAATATCTGCAAACTGGCGCCGTCGGTTCAGTACCATATCGTCGAGGATTGCGGTCGCGTCGGCGGCATCATGGCGATTCTGAAGGAAATCAGCAAAATCCCCGGCCTGCTGGACGGCAGCGCGCCGACGGTCTCCGGCAAGACGCTGGCGGAAGAATACGCCGACGCCCCCGACCCGGACGGTACGATCATCCGGCCGCTTGCCAATCCTTACAGCGAAAAAGGCGGTCTGGCAATTCTTTTCGGCAACCTCGCCGAAAAAGGCTGCGTAGTCAAGGCGGCGGGCGTCGCGCCGGCCATGCTGACGCATAGAGGCCCGGCGGTGATCTTCGACAGCGAAGAAGAGGCTGGAGAAGGCATTCTGGCAGGCAAGGTCAAGGCGGGAGACGTGGTGGTGATCCGTTATGAAGGGCCGAAAGGCGGCCCGGGCATGCAGGAAATGCTCGCACCGACCAGCTATATCATGGGCCGCGGCCTGGGAGAAAGCGTCGCGCTGGTAACGGACGGCCGTTTCTCCGGCGGCACCCGCGGTGCCTGCATCGGACACGTCAGTCCGGAAGCTGCCGCCGGCGGGCTGATCGGCCTGGTCGAACCCGGTGACATCATCGAAATCGACATTCCGAATCGGAGCATCCGGCTTGACGTTCCGGACGACGTGATCGCCGAACGGCGGAAACACTGGAAACCACGCGAACCCAAAATCAAGACCGGCTATCTGGCAAAATATGCCGCATTGGCCACCAGCGCCGACAGCGGCGGCATCCTGAAAATCTGACCGGAAGCCTCCAGAAAAAAACGGCGGGTCCACGTTTCAGTCGGCCCGCCGGATTGAAAAACACAAAGATGATGCTATATTAGCAGACGGTTTCCGGTGTATTTCCTGAAATGTCCGGCAAGAGTCCGGCGTTTTCTGAATCATCCGGAGCCGCGCTCCAGCAATCAGGTTCAAAGGAGCGCTTATGGAAACAACGGAGTTGAAACCTATGTCATTGTTCAGCAGCGGCAAATATTCCACACTGCGTATTCCCGTGCCGGGGACCGAACGGCGGATGGTGATTCCCGACGGATCCTGGATCAAGTGCCGCAACTGCGGACAGACGCTTTATTTTGACCGGCTGGAGGATAATCTTCTGGTCTGCTGGTATTGCAACTGTCATTTGCCCATGAATGCAAACGACCGGATCCGCTCATTGACCGACCCCGACAGTTTCGAGGAACGCGATGCCGCCATGAGCGCCACCGATCCGCTGCATTTTTCTGATTTGAAAAGTTACACCTCCCGCTTGAGTGACAGTGTCCGGAAAACCTCCCTGCGCGATGCCGTCGTATGCGGCACAGCCACGTTGAACGGACATCGGTATGCGCTCGGCGTCATGGATTTCCGTTTCATGGGAGCGAGCATGGGCTCCGTAGTCGGCGAAAAGATCGTTCGGCTGGTGGAACAGGCTACGGCAGAAAAACTTCCGGTGGTGCTGGTTACAGCTTCCGGCGGTGCCCGGATGCAGGAAGGGATTCTGAGCCTGATGCAGATGGCCAAAACCTGCGGGGCGCTGGAGCGCCACGCGGAGGCGAATCTGCCGTACTTTGCCATCCTGACCAATCCCACTTATGGTGGTGTCACGGCCAGTTTTGCGACAGTGGCCGACGTGATTCTGGCGGAGCCGGGGGCGATGATCGGATTTGCGGGACCGCGGGTCATTCAGGAAACCACCAATTCGAAATTGCCGGAAGGCTTTCAAACTGCGGAATTTCTGCTGGAAAAAGGGTTGATCGACCGGGTCGTCGAACGGAAAAATCTTCGTCGGGAACTCAGTTTATTGCTTGAATATTTCGGGAAATAGTGTATTGTAGCATCGTTTCCTGAAGCCGGAAAACGATTTCGGCGGGTTGCACATAAAAATACGGTTTTGCCGGGTCGGACCCCGTGCGTTGTCGTTATGCCAATCGAGTCAGGTGGGGAACCAAGCAGCTCTACGCAGATTACGGCAGGCGCCGCGGGTGTTCTGGTCCGGCTCTTTTTTTCAGAACCCGGAAGAGACGGCCGGCATTGCCAGGCAGGAATTTCCGCCGGCTTCAACGGAGCGGAATCCTGACCGTTTTCCGGAGCGATTCTCAGATGGAGGATGTTTTTTATGAAGCGGATCGACGGACGCGTGGCCGATGAGATGCGGCCATTCAAAATCACCGGTAATTTTCTTTCACACCCCCTCGCCTCCGTACTGGTCGAATGTGGTGGTACGCGGGTGGTCTGCGCGGCCAGCGTGGAAAACAAAGTTCCGCCCTGGATGAAAGCCCAGAAAGTCCCCGGCGGCTGGATCACCTGTGAATACGGTATGCTGCCCGCTTCCACCCACGAACGCATGAAAAGGGAATCGTCCGCCGGTAAGCAGGGCGGCCGCACCATGGAAATCCAGCGTCTGATCGGCCGATCGCTGCGGTCGGTGGTCACCTTGGAAAACCTGGGCGAAAACACTCTTTATCTGGATTGTGACGTACTGGATGCCGACGGCGGCACCCGTTGTGCCGGTATCAGCGGCGCAGCGACGGCGCTGCGGCTGGCACTGCTGAGCCGGACCGGGCGGAAACTTTTCAAACCGCTGGCCATGCGCGAAAGCGTCGCCGCGGTCAGTGTCGGCATCATCGATGGCGTCCCGATGCTGGATCTCTGCTACGAGGAGGATTCCCGGGCAGAGGTGGACATGAATGTGGTCATGACCGAATCAGGCCGGTTCGTGGAAATCCAGGGCACCGCTGAAAAACAGCCGTTCGACCGGAAACAGCTCCAGACTCTGCTGGAGCTGGCGGAACATGGGCTGAAACAGATTTTTGCAGAACAGCAGCGCCTGATTCTGGCACAGGCCGATGCCGGAAAACCGGACCGGCTCAAGCGTGGGGAAGATCTTGCCGGACTGGGCGATGCACTGAACAGACTGGGGGTGTAGGATGGCCGAATACCAGGTGATCGCCCGCAAATGGCGTCCGCAACGCTTTGCCGACGTCGTCGGTCAGGAACATGTAGTCCGGACTCTGAAAAATGCCATCCGCCAGAACCGGACGGCACATGCCTATTTGTTCGTCGGTCCGCGCGGCGTGGGCAAAACCACACTGGCCCGAATTTTCGCCAAAGCCATGAACTGCGAACATCCTCGCGACGGAGAACCCTGCTGCGAATGTCGCTCCTGCCTTGCCGTGGCGGCTGACAACAACCTGGATGTCATCGAAATCGACGCAGCAAGCCACAATTCCGCAGCGGAAATGCGCGAACTTGCCGAGGAAGTCCTGCATGCCCCGGTCGCCGGTCGTTACAAAATCTACATCATCGACGAAGTGCACATGCTCACCAAACAGGCATGGAACGCACTGCTCAAAACCGTTGAAGAACCGCCGGCACACGTCAAGTTCATTTTTGCCACCACAGAAGTTCATCAGGTACTGCCGACCATCATTTCCCGATGCCAGCGTTTTGATCTGCTGCCGATACCCACCCGGCTGATTGCCGGGCGGCTGCAGCTGATCACAGACACTGAAAACGTTAAAATCGAACCGGCGGCCATCAACGCCATTGCCCGTGCTGCCGAAGGCGGCATGCGTGATGCCCAGTCTCTGCTGGATCAAATGATTGCGTTCTTCGCCACGGATGACGGACAGCCGATCACCGGTGAGCAGGTGCTGGCCCTTTTCGGCCTGACCGACCGGAGTGATCTGGACGCCATACTGTCCGCCCTGCTGGAGAATCGCCCCGGCGACGTGGTCGCCCTGATCCACCGACTGGCACGCAAAGGGAAAAATCTGGAAACTTTGTTCGATGACGTTCTCGCCGCACTGCGTGGAATCCGCATTGCCCTGGTTCTGAAAAATCCGGGAGACATTCTGGATGAAGATCCGGAAACCGTGGAAACCTACCGGAATTTTGCGGCGGCCACGCCCGGAGACATTGTCCCGATACTGCTGGAAAATCTCGCCCCGGTCGGACGGGTTCTGCATGACGCATTGAACAAACAGGTCTATTTGGAAACCATCCTGCTGAAAGCCATGCGCGAAGCCCATGCCGTGCGGATCAACGACATTCTGGCCCGCTTGAATCAGCTGCGCACGGCTGGAGAATTGCAGTTCCTTGACCGGCTGCCGACGGAAAAACCGGCGGCGCTCCCGGCGTCACTTCCCCCGGTGGAAAAAAAAACGGCTGATTCGGTAGTACCCGCCTCTCCGACCATGCCGGATCCCCCGCCGACGCCCCCATCCTCGTCTCATACCGAGCCCGAGGAACACGTTTTAACGGCGTCCCCCGAAGTGCAGGAAACACCGGACGCTCCCCGGAAATGGTTTGACCGGCTGGCGGCTGCCGCCTCCGGACTCTCCAGCGCCACCTATTTTCGCATGGGTACACCGGAAAGTATGCGGGAATCAATCCTGGCCGTGGGATTCGGGTTGAATGTATCTGCGGAAAATTACGAACGGCTCCATGCAGAGTTGCCGTCTTATCAGAAAATTTTTCAGGAATTGACCGGAGACTGGACAAGTAATGTGATCTTCCGGCGTTTCGCCGAACCGGAACCGGTTCCGACCGATGCGCCGCCGGCCGTTGAACCGCTGATTCCGGTCTCCGCCCCCAATCCCCCCGCAGATGAATCAGTCTATGCGCCGGAACCGGTTGACCCGGTGGACGCGCTGTCTGAAGAAACGCCCATTCCGGATGCCGTTCCGGAACCAGAGGAAATGACAGCGGCGCCCGCCGTTGACGTGGTTGCGGCGGAACCGCCTTCGGAAACGACAGCGGCGGTACCTTCTCAGCTTTCCGGGCGACGTCACAGCATCATCAATGACGATCCCCTGGCCATCGAACGGGCGGGGAAACGACCGGTCATCCGCGATATTCTCGATCTTTTCGGCGGAGAAGTGGTGGACATTCACGCAAAAAATTGATTTTTTCTGAAACTCATACGATATAAAGGAGATCCCATGTTCAGTAATCTTGGAGAAATGGCCAAACTCGTTCAAAAGGCCAAGGAAATGAAAAACAATGTTGCCCGGTTGAAAGAGGAACTGGCCAATTCCGAGTACTCCGCCGCCGCCCCCGGCGGTCAGGTCGTCGCCGTTGCCACCGGCGATTTCCGACTGAAACGCATTACCGTGCTGCCGGCGGCAACCGCGGATCAGGAATTGCTCGAAGAACAGATTCTCACCGCGGTCAACAACGCACTGGACGCGGCTAAAAAGGCGGCTCAGAGCAAAATGTCCGAACTGACCGGCGGGTTGAATCTGCCCGGTTTGTTCTGAATCAGCGCCTGGAGCGGGCCCATGAGAACCTCCTGGAACGATGAGACCGTGATCCGTGCCGCAGAAGAGCGGGATCTTCCGGTATTGAGCCGGTTGTTGACTCTTCTTTTTGAACTGGAGCAGGATTTCCGGCCCGATCCGGAGCGCCAGATTGCGGGGCTCCGGCTGATGTTGAACTCCCCACGGGCGGTCGTACTGGTGGCGAAGGTCAACGGACAAATCGCAGGGCTGTGCGGCGTGCAATGCATCATCTCCACCGCGCAAGGAGCTGAAGCGGCTGTTATCGAAGACCTGGTACTGTTTCCGGAGTTCCGCCGAAAAGGCCTGGGGTCACGCCTGCTGGCCGAAGCGGAACGCTGGGCCCGTGCACGCGGCATTCGGCGAGTGCAGCTTCATTGCGATGATCTTAATCAACCCGCATTGGATTTTTACCGGAAGAACCACTGGGAGAAAACTCATCTGATTCCCTTTTTCAAGTTTCTGTAGTGCTTCCGGAAACTTGCATCTCTTCCGCTTCCGGAGTATATTCCACGGCATACCCGTAAAAAGTGAGGTTTTTACATGAAAAAAAATCATCGTTTCATAATTTTTTCCGCTCTGTCAGTCGGGCTCGCCCTCACATCGTTTTTGTGTGGCTGCAACGGGCAGAATGCCATTTCCCAGCAGGCAGTTTCCCCGGCGGAACGCCCTGCTCTCCCTTCCCCCATCGGAATCAAATGGCATCCGGTACGCATTGCCGGAACTTCGGACAAGACCCCGGATCAGGTACTGCTGCTGCTCTCCGAAGATGGCAGAGCAACCGGTTTCGCCGGAGTCAACTGTTTCTTCGGAATTTTTGAACGCTCCGGTGAAAACGGCTTGAAACTCAGCAGACTGTCCACCACCAGAATGGCCGGTCCCGACCTGCCGTATGAACAGAATTTTCTCAAACAACTGGAGCGGGTTGACCGTTTCGAACTGGCCGACGGGAGCTTGCGCCTCTTCGCCGGAACGGAAGAAGTAGCCGTATTTACCGCGGCCCGGGAGGAAAAATAATCATGAACCGTTATTTCTGTTATGCCGCCTTGCTGACCGGATGTTTACTCGCCGCCGCCGGATGCGCCTGGATGAATCCGGCAGACAGTTCGGAAGATTCTCATCTGGAAAACATCTTCAAAGAATCCGCACAGGCGCTTCCCGGTGCCTGGAAACTGCGCCTTCTCGGCGAACGCTCCAGCACTCAGGAACCGGAGCTGGCGAAACTGACGCTGAACTTTACCGGTGAGCAGGTGAACGGATTCGCCGGTGTCAATCGCTTTTTCGGTGCCTATCGACTCAGTGGTGATGCCATTCAACTCGGGCCTTTAGGGATGACCATGATGGCCGGACCGGAAAGCGCCATGCAGCTGGAACGGGACTTCACTGCGGCTTTGAATAGCGCCGATCGCTGGGAAATTGAGGCGGGCAAACTGACTTTGTTCCAGGGGCAGCGCCGTCTGGCAGTTTTTGACCGGGCGCAGTAAATCGCCCTCCCCTCTCGGGGAAAGAAATTCATGAAAGCTCCCGCCAGGACCGCAATCGACGCGCCTCCTCCCGGATGAGTTTACGCCGAAGCCGGTAGGCGGGGCAAAGCTGTTCCACCTCCTGCCAAAACCGGGAAGAATGGTTCATCTGTCGTCGGTGGGCGAGTTCATGTGCCACCACATATTCCAGCAACGGTTCCGGGCAAAGAACCAGCTTCCAGGAAAAATTCAAATTTCCGGCAGCCGAACACGAACCCCAGCGGCTGGACGCGGAGTTGATTTTTACTGTTCCATAAGAAATTCCATGCCGGGCAGCCAGCGCTTCCACTCGATCGTTGATCACATCCGCCGCCAACTGTCGGTAAATCAGCAGGATCTGCCGCCGGATCCCCGCCGGATCCGCGGCAGTCACACGAAAACAGACCCCATCGAAGCGCGGGCGTTTTCCAGGGGTTGTCTCCAGTCGGATTTCATATTCTTCCCCCAGCAGGGGCAGTCGGCCGCCGATACGGAAATCCAGCGGCGACTCCATGACGCTGACCTGCCGATCCTGTCGGAGCAGTCTCTGAATCAAATTCTGATGGTCATGAAGTAAAATCTCCGCATTCCGCATGGAAAATCCTTCGGGCAGCAGCAGCAGAACAGTTTGCCGCTCCACCGCCAAACCGATCCGGCGGCGGCGTGCCGAAAAACGCACCCGTACCGGCACACCCTCAAAGCAGAGATGACTTTCTGTACTTTTCATGGCGGATATGATATCCCGATTTCTCCGGAAGTCAACCATTTCCCCGCACATTTACCGAACAAAACACTTGAAAATGACACCAGAATGCATTACATTGAGTGCGAGTAGCCATATCCAGGCATGGAACCAAGCAAACGGATTTCCCGGAAAATCCGAGGAGAAGGAGAATCGCATGAGCAACATCGCCGATCTGTTGGACAATCTGGAAGAACATATGATGAAAACCGAAGAGGCGCTGCAGCACCAGTTCTCCGCCATCCGGACCGGCAAAGCCTCGCCGGCACTGGTGGAAAACGTCATGGTGGAATATTACGGCACCCCCACCCGACTCAAGGAGCTGGCGGGAATTACCGCCCCTGAACCGCGCCTTCTGGTCATTCAGCCCTGGGATACCAGCGCAGTGGCCGCAGTGGAAAAGGCATTGCTGGCATCCAATATCGGCATTACTCCGATGAGTGATGGACGCACGCTTAAGCTGCCGATTCCGGAACTCAGCACTGAACGCCGTTCCGCCCTGAGCAAACAGGCCAAAGCCATTACGGAAGAAGCGAAAGTCGCTCTTCGTAATATCCGCCGTGATGGCAACGACGCCGTTAAAAAAGCCCAGAAAGACGGCGACCTGACCGAAGACGAACAAAAGAAGATGCTCGACGACATTCAGAAACTGACAGATCGTTACATCGCTGAACTGGATAAGAAACTCGCGACCAAAGAAAAAGAATTGATGACCGTTTAATCGTCCCGGAAACCGCGACCCACATGCGCGCCGGAAAAAAGAAAACTCGCACCGTCCCCCCTGCCCGGTCGGGACGGTTGCATTTTCTACGGAATCTCGCCTGGATCAGTCTGGGGGCGCTGGTTCTGCGTTTGATTGTCTCCTTTGAACTGGCCGCAGCCAACAACGGCTTCAACAGCGTGCTGCGCCCGTCGCGGTTTACTGATCTTGCCACTTATCTGCGCCTGTCTGAAGAGATTTCACGTGGTGTTTTCCCGGAAGAATTTTACTATCAGCCGTTTTACTATGCGGTATTTCTACCGTTGCTCCGGCTGTTTTCAAGCGGTAATCCCGCCTGGATCATTCTGTTTGCCCAATCTCTGCTCGGCGCCGTCACCGTCTGGCTTTGCGGACTGATCGGAGCCCGGGTGTGGAGTCGCCGGGCTGGATTGCTGGCAGCGGGAATGACGGCCATTTCCACGCCGTTGTTGCTTTATACGCCGTTTGCCCAGAACGAGACCTTGCAGGCTTTCCTGCTGACCTGCCTGTTCTATCTCTCGCTTCGTGCCATGCGGACCAGAAAACTGCGCGACTGGGCCGGCGTCGGCGTAACGGCGGGAGCGGCGATCCTGACCCGGGGCAACGCCCTGTTGTTTCTGCCGGTAATTGTCGCCGCACAAATCTGGAACTGCCGCCGGCATGCCGGGAGTTTCCGGGCCGCCGCCCCCAGTACGGTTCTTTCCCTGATGATTCTGCTGGCCAGCTGTTGGGCGGTACAGCTGCCTTTTATCCTGTACAATAGCCGCGCCCGCGGCACGTGGACCGGTCCCTCCACCGCCGCCAACGCGGTTCTGGCCCTGGGCAATACCCCGGAAGCACCACCGGGAGGGCGCAATCCGGGTCTGCCGGCGGGACCGATGGAATATCCAGAAACCTATGCGGATTTTATGGCTCGTGCGGCAAACCGTTCCGTACCGCTGCAAATGTGGGATTTTCTGTGCCGGGAACCGGGGGCCTTTCTGGAATTGCAAGCGCGCAAACTGCTGTTATTCTGGGACTCCCGGGAAATCCCCAACAACGTTTCCCTGTATGGAGAAGGGACGCAAAGTATCCTCCTGCGCCTCCTGCTGCCCGGACGCAGTACCGTGTTGCTGCCGCTGATTCTGGCGGGCATGTTCTGGCTGGCTGCCGCGGCGATACGCAGACGACGAATCGCATGGTGGCTGCTCTATGGATTTGTCCTCATTTACTGGGGGGCGACGGCACTGTTCTACATTCTTTCCCGATTCCGGGCGCCGATTCTACCGCTGGGGCTGATTTTCGCCGGAATCTTTCTGGACCGCGCCCTGCGTCAATATCGTGCAGGAGGAAGGCAGGCGCTCTACCGGGGAGCGGTTCCCGCGTTGTTGGGGGGGATTTTCATTGCTGTACCTGCTTACGATTTGTATCGCAGCTCCCTTGAAAGCGCGATTCACCGTCAGGTCCGGCCGAACGGGATTGTCGTATCGTTGCTCTCCGGAAAAAATCTGCGACTGGACCACGGCCCTTTCACCTTCGGCGACTGGAACTCATATTCGCTGCAACCTGGAACATTGCTGACCAAGAAATTCTCCGCCATGCCGGACCAGTGTGAAGCAGAGCTGGAGATCACATTCTTCGTACCGGAAGTTCCCGCCGCAATTGCCGGCCGGATTAACGACGTCCCGCTGCATCATATCTTCCACAAACCGGGGCTGGAAAAAGTACGGCTCCAACTGCCGGTTCGCCATGGTGAAATCCGCTTTTCCGTCGATACGGTACAGGGAACACCTGCCCTGCTTTTCGATCGGCAGCGCAACTATGGACGTTCCGGTGCACCGAACCCCATCGATGGGGAATGGATCATGCGTCTATATGATTAAAATTACTCCCGTATCACCGCGTTTTCATAGCGGGCATGGCAATACTCATGCTTCCGTACCGGGAGCCTCCTGTCCCTCCCGACGCACAGGATAATGATTGCGAATCGCCTCAAAAGCTTCCGGATGTTCGCGCAACGTGCCATCATCACGCACGACATCATAGGCCCCGTTGTTCAGGAAAATCTCCCGAAGATCCGACCGCCCGGAAAACGGTTCCGCTGAATCCGGTACCGGATCCGGCAGAGTCTGCGGATACCAAGTCAGCAGATCGTCGATCCCAAAGTAACTCGCCAGCTTCCGCACACACTGGGCCGTACCGTTCGCTTTCCCATCGGCGGAATACCCGGCAATATGAGGCGTCCCGATCTCCACCCGCCGCAAGAGTTCCCGGCTGATCGCCGGTTCCCCCTCCCACACGTCCAGAACCGCTCCTGCCAACGAGCGCTGCGCCAGCGCAGCAAGCAAGGCGGCATTGTCACAAACCTCTCCCCGCGAAGTATTCAAAAGAAACGCAGTTCTCCGCATCTTCCCCAGAAATGCTTCATCCACCAGATGCCGGGTCCGCCACGGGCCGTCCTCGGTCAAAGGAACATGAAAAGTCAAAAAATCGGCCTGTTCACGGATTTCTTCCAGCGTAACGAAATGCTCGTTTCCTTCCCGTTGTGCCCGTGGGGGATCGTTCAACAGCACCGTCATTCCCAGGGCGCGCCCCGCCGCCGCCACCAGCGTTCCCACGTGTCCCACGCCTACGACCCCCAACACTTTCCCGGCAAGAGACAGATCGTAGCGGAGTGCCAGCCGCAGCAATGCCGATACCACATACTGCCGCACCGAACCGGCATTGCAGCCGGGCGCATTGCACCAATCAATATGAGCCTTTTTCAGGTAGGTCAGATCCAGATGATCAAATCCAATGGTTGCGGTCAATATCAGCCGTACCGGAGTCCCGCTCAACAAGGCGGCATCACACCGGGTTCTCGTCCGGGTGAGCAAGACTGCGGCATCGCTCAAATCCGACTGCGAAATCGCTCCCCCCGGCAGATACACCACCTCCCGGAAGTAAGGTTCCAGCACGCCCCGTAAAAAAGGGATCCGGTCATCGGCGACAATCTTGTACGGCAGAGTCTTCGACACGGCCATCTCCTTCTCAATGATTGAAAAGCGACTGATTCTTGCCGATCCAATGCCGGACTACCGGCTCCAGGATAAAGTCTTCCAGCCGGCTGTCCCGGGGCAATGCCTGATTACAGAAAGGACAATATGGGAAAATCTCCACATCCGCTGCCTGCAATTCCTCTCCACAGGCAGGGCAGTGCATTTCCAGTTTGCCGGAAAAATCACGTTGATACATCGTCCGGGTTCTCAAAGTCATTTTCTCTCCTCCCCCCCCTCATCATTTCAAGCGCCCTCGGCGCAAAATTCATCACAGGCATGCGGCTCGCCGATCAACATCACCCGGTCGTCCGGGTGCAAAACAAAATCCCGATCCGGAAAAGCCGAAAATTTTCCGCTTCGGGCCACTCCCAACACCAGCAACCCATATTCCTCCCGAAATCCGCTCGCCGCGATCGGGCAGCCGTCCCAGCGACTTCCCGCCTTCACCGTCAATTCGGCCGTACCGAAAAACTGCGAAAGAAACGGCACCCCGTGCCGATCCCGCAACTCCGCCCCCTTACCGATGACCTCCGAACTCGCTTTCTGCAAACAGCGGAAAATTTCCGACATGCTCCATCCCAATGCCAGCAATGTCATCCGAACCGTTTCCACTCCGGCTGCCCGATCTACTTCCACCACCGTAATGCCGGATTCCTTTGCCCAGACAGCAGGAGCAGCGCCGTTCTCCAACTGCAGAATGATCGGCAAATCCGGATTCATCTGACGGGCCATCTGCACCACCCCCCGGGTTTCCGGCGACGATGAAGACACCACCACCAACACCCGGGCGCTGCGAATCCCCGCTGAGTCCAGAATCATCTCCTGCGCCGGATCCCCGAAAATCGCCGGGAAACCCAGCCGCTTGTACTGAACAAAATTCTTATATTGCGGTTCCACCAGTATGAACGGACGTCCCAGCTGCTGCAGCAGAGCCGCCAGATTCGCCACCGCCGGATCTCCGGTCAGCACCACCTCCCGGGGAACATCGCCATCCTCGAAATTCACCCGGCGCGGCAACGTACGCTTCTCCGGATGAAAACGCCGCATCAGCTTGAAACACGGCGTCGTCAGACGCGACAGCGGCGGCCCGATCAGCATCGACAGCACCGTGACATTGAGCAGCAGCGAATACACATAATGGTCAATCGTCTGCAATTCGATGCCCTGACGAATCAACACAAATGCAATTTCCGACACCGGAAGCATTCCGAAAAACGCCGCAAACGGAATCACCCGCCGGTACCCGAATGCATAGGTCACGCCGAACAGCAACACTCCCCGCATCAACGTCGCCGCCAGCAATACCCCCAGTACCGTACCAAAATTCTCCCATAAAAAGACAGGGTCGCACAGCATCCCCACTGAAACGAAAAAGATCAATACAAACAAGTCACGAAGCGGCCCCAGCTCACTCTGCGCCTTCAGACTGTAATCCGACTCGCTCAGCACCATTCCTGCCACAAACGCCCCGAACGCCAGTGACAAACCAAACCGGCTGGTCAGGTACCCAATCCCCAGCGCCAACGCCGTCACCACCAGGAGAAACAACTCCCGGGAATGCAGTTTCGCTACAAACTGCAGCAGTCGCGGCATCAGTTTCGAGCCGAGCACCCCCATCAGCAATACAAAAATGCCCGCATAAATCAGCGGCAACAGGAATTCCAGGGTACTGCCCGAGGCCCGGCTGTAATTCGTCAGCAGAATCATGACCGGAATCACCGTCAGATCCTGTACAATCGACATGCCCAGCATGATCCGCCCGGAAAGCGCGCCCGCATACCCCTGATTGGCCAGCGTCTTTAAAATCACCGCGGTACTGCTGCTCAGAAATGCCGCTGCAAACCACATCGAAGGCGCCGTATCCAATCCCAGCTGCCGTCCCAGAAACCAGCAGAACAAAAACGTCAGCACCACCTGAATCGCCGAGCCGAAAAATGCCACATTGCGAATCTGCTTCAAACTCTTCAGCGGAAATTCCAACCCCAGCGAAAACAACAGCAGAGCCGCCCCGATATCCGCCAGTTTTCCCACAGCATCCAGGTCCGTCACCCGCGGCCCCATCGTATGCGGCCCCACCAGCAACCCGGCAAGCAGATATCCGATCAGCAACGGCATGCGAAGAAAACTGGCCAGCACCCCTCCCAGCAGTCCGGCAAGCACAATTAAAAGAATGTCCGTCGAAATATCACCCATGCTCCACCTCCATCCATTTTCCTTCCAGCATTGCGTCGTGCGCCGGTAGTCTGCTCTTCATCTCCTTGCGGGCGAAAGCTATTCCACATACACCCGATCCGCCGGGAAGACCGGCCCGTCAGAACAGGTCCGCGCGTACATCCAGCCCTCCGGCGTATCCGCCTTTACTTTGACCACGCAGGCAAAGCAGGCTCCGACGCCACAGCACATCAAATGATCCAGACTGAGTTCCCCCGGAATCCCGTCTCGCTGCAAGATCTTCGCCAGCGCCATCAGCATCGGATGCGGTCCACAGCCGTATATCTTCACTCTTCTCCCCTGCAATTCCTCCAGAAGCGGTCCCAGAAGTTCCGTTACCAATCCCCGATGCCCGACCGATCCGTCGTTGGTACTGACTCGCACCTCAAATCCCACCTCCCGGTACCGGTCGGTCAACAGTACATCGGCAACGCTGCGGGCTCCCAGCAGTACATACCCCGGCGACTGCGCCTGCTGCGCCAGCATGAACGTCGCAGCGGCACCGTATCCCCCCACCATCAGGATCGGCACCACCTCCGGCTCCGGCGGCGTAAACGGCGTCCCCAGAGGACCGAGCAAATCACAGACCGCCCCCGGCTTCAATCCGGCCAGCCGTGCCGTACCGGCGCCGACCACTTTGTACACCACTTGCAGAATCCCGTCTTCTCCCGCCTCATGAATGCTGAAAGGACGACGCAAAATCTGCTGCGTACCTTCTTCAATACGCACGTGTACAAACTGTCCGGCACGGGCCGACCGGCAAATCTCCGGTGCATGAAACCCGATCATATGGTAACCAGGCTGTAATTCCCGATTAACAACAATTTCCCCTGCTTTCATCTCTGAAACTGACACTCCCCGGAGGCCGGAACGGCCTCATGATTGCTTCTTCAACTCCGATGCCGACACGGTCTTGCCGGTATCGATCATGACATTCCGGCGCTGGAACGTCGGAAAATCCAGATCCTCGCCGTTCCAAATAACCGGCGTGGTCTTATCCATCATCCCCTTGGACAACGTATCCAATGCAAACTTCAACTGTTCCACCTCCACTGCAGGGGCCGCCGCCTTGCGTGCCGGACGATTTTTCCGCACCGGTCCTCCGGCAAGCGTACTTTCCACCTCTTCCGCAGCGTCAAATTTGATGGTCAAGGCGCACAGCTGCACATTTTCACCGAATCCGGATTCCGTCGATGCTCCGGCAAACAGCTTCGCCTCCGGACGGACAAAAGTCCCCGCCTGCTCCAGCACCTGACGGGTCTCCCCCAATGCCAGAGAATCGCCGCCGATCAGCGAAAAAATCACGGCATCTGCCCCGGTCAGCTTATCCACTCCTCCCAGCAGAGGCGACTGCAGCATACGCTCCAGTGCCAATTGACAACGCCCGGTTCCGTCCGCGGCCTCCCCGGACGCAGCAATGCCCACTCCGAGACTGCAAAAACTTTTCCGCCGCCGCAGGACCGCCACCAGATCGGTAAAATTCACCGCCAGCAGATTTCCCTGCCGCAACACTGCCGTCAACGCCAGCGCCGTACCGGCAATCTCCCGATCCGCCAGTGCAAACGCCTCCGACAGCGGCGTCGTGCCCGGTAAAACGGAAAACAACAAATCGTTCGGCAACGTCAACACTGCATCCGCCATTTCCAGCAATTCATTGCGCAAGGTCTCTTCCGCCACCCGCCGCTTGCTGTGCCCTTCCAGGGTAAACGGCAGCGTCAACAGAAACAACGTCGGCAAATCCAGTTTCCGACAGACACTCAATACAATCCCCGCGCCCCCGGAAGCCGTCCCCCCCCCTAACCCCCCCCCCACCCGCAGCAACGGCGTCCCTGTCAGCAGTGATTCCAGAGCCGATCGTTCCCGGGCCAATGCCCGCTGCCCGTCCAGCACATTGCCGCCACAGCCGCGACCGCCGCGCCAGTCGGCAGCGGCAAGCAGACGGTTCGCCTCTGGAATGGGACAATTCTCCAGCGCCGCCCGATCGGTATCCACCGCCAGCAGGCGCAATCGTCCCGGCGCCAGTTTCTCCAACGCCCCCACCGCCCGACAGCCGGCCCCCCCCAGTCCCAATACTGTAATCGGAGCCTGTTCCATGGTCATAACCGCTCAGCCTTTCTCTCTTCAAATGCGAAACGATCCACGGAATTCCCCCACCGCCCGGCGCATCCGGCTCATAACGCCATCCACACCGTCAAGAAGCCGGCGGAATGGATTTCCCGCACCTTCGCCACCGAGCCGCTGATAATAATCCGCTATCTTCAACGCTCCCCAAACCGTACTGTAACGGGGATTCTCAAGCCCGGTCGCCGCCCCTCCCACGTCTAACGGTTGACCGACGCGGACCGACATGTCAAAAATTTCCCGGCAAATCCGGCTGACCGGCTCAAATAACGCACCGCCGCCCGTCAAAACCACCCCGCCATTCAATCCGGAAGGAGTCATCCGGTCGCCGATGCGCGCACGGATGATTTCAAAAAGTTCCCGCAGCCGATGCTCTATAATCGTTTCAAAAGAAGTCAGGGGAATCCGTCTCACCTTGCCGGTCGCACTCGGAAAATCCACATAATCACTCCGCTCGCGCATGAAACGAACCAGCGTACCATCCTCCAGCAGTTTCCGGCAGCTCTCCAACGGTAATTCCAATCCGATGGCAAGGTCATTCAGCACATGGTTGAATCCTACCTGAATCATGCCACTGGCCAGGATACCGGTATTGAATTCGATCACATATTCCGTGACCCCCGCACCGAAGTCGATCAGCAACACCCCGCCCTCGCGTTCCTCTTCGGAAAGAATCCCCACTCCCGAAGCCAGCGGGGCAAACACCATCTCCACATTATCTTCGTATCCCGACTCCCGCACCGCTGTCCGAAAATTCTCCAATCGGTTGGTAATCCCATGCACAATATGCACATAAGCGTCCAGTTTGTAAGCCGTCTGATTGATCGGATTCCGCAATCGCAACCGGTCGTCGATCATGAAATACGATTCCGAACTATTCAGAATCGTCCGCCCCGTTTCCAGCGGATGCACACGGGCATTCTGATGGGCTTCGGCCCGTTCCACTTCGGTAATGCGCTGATCCTCGTTCTTCACGAACACCGTCCCCACTCCCTGATAGGAACCGATCCCGCAACCGGTTACCGGAATCACAATCATCCGGCTGTTGTTCAATTCCCCACCGGAGGAGGAATCCGCCTCCTCCAGCGCGACGGACAACTGGTCGAACACGGCCTCCATATTGGCAATTTCCCCCTTCACCACCCCTTCGGCAGCCACCTCGCCGCGACCGATGACGTCCACCCGGCCGTCTTCCCGCGACTCCCCGACCAGCACACAGATTTTGCTGCTGCCGAACTCAATGGCGCTGACGATGTCTCTGGATTGGAACATGCCTCTCTCCCCGGCGGAATGCCGACCGCCGTTCCCGGATTAAATGTATTTTAAACAATATACTGCAAAACCCCCGCAATTGCCAGTTCTCCCCCTCCGGTTTTTCACAAAACATCAACGGGTATCGTAAGCCCAATGCAGCAATGCCTGACGCTGCCGCGGCCGGCAGGCGGCATCCCCCGGAGCACAGTGCCGTCGCAACTGGGCCAGGTGCCGGGCCATTGCCTTCCATCGCTGGATCTGCCGCCGATCGTCCTCCCCCCGGCGTCCAAGATAGTAACGGCAATACCATTGGAACCAGCCGCGCGGATCGTCAGGATGAATCCAACCCCGTTCCCGCCAGAGGGACAGCGGCTGAGATGCATTGACTCCGAAATAATTCAACTCCGGCCGATGTGCCTCGTGGCACAACCGCGCATGTCGAAACCACGAAGCGGGAAACTCTTCCCGGCAATCGGTCATATAGCGACCGCCGAAGACCCCAAGCGCCAGCATTTCAGCAGGAGTCAATTCCGGATGAAAGTCCGGAGCAAAATCACTTCCCAGTTCCGCCGTCAGACGGTAACGGTAGTTTTGCTGCATCAGATCGAAGACCACTACCTCCCGGCCGCTCATGATTCCGGCTCCGCAGGCTCCGGAAATTCCAGCCGGTCTACGTCGAATCCCCATTCCCGGCAACGTTTCAGCAAGGCGTTCAGCTCCTCTTCCGGCAAAGTCGGCGTCCGTGCCAGAATCCACAGATAATCCCGCGTCCCGGACGTCACCACCGACCAGCGGTAATCCGGAGAGAGCGCAATAATCCGGTAATCTCCGTAAAACGGCCGGAAAAATGAAACGCGCAATTCTCCACGATAGGGCGGCTGATCGTCTTTCAGAAAAGCGATTCCCCGCACTTCCCGCAATTCCGTCCCCCGCATTCCCCGATTATGCACGTCAATGCGTCCGTCTTCCCGCAGCCGGTATTCTGCTCGAACCCGCTGCAGTCCCCGCTCAAAGGAATGTGGCAGCCGGGCAATCTCATACCACTGCCCCATGTAACGGGCCGGCTCCAGCCCCTCCACTGCCGGAATTGATGCCGTGGACTCCCCACTCCGGCATCCGCCCCCCATCAATACCACGCCCAGCAATACCAACATCCCCACTCCACGACCGCAAAATCCTGTCATAACCCCCTCCTGTCTCCGGTTAAAAATCGCGCAGCGGCCGGTTGGCCGCATCGCTGACGGCGGCGGCCTCCAACCGTTCACAGGCGCCAGTCAGGCTGGACAGCATCACCGCCGTAGCCGGTTCCGGCTGATCCACCCCCTGTATTTCCAGCATTTTCCAAACCTGCATCACCGTCAGTGCCGCCGTCGGAACCGCAGGTACGAAAGACTCCGTTCCCGCAGCATCCACAACCCGCAGCAGCACCCCCGCCTCCTGCAGCTGTGTCAAATATTCCCGTACCTGAAAAGGCGTGATCTGAAGATTATCCGCCACCTCCGTCTCCGACAGGCCTCCGCGCCCCGAATCATAATGGCGAATCACCAACCGCGCCACCGCAAATAGATATAACCGCCGCAACCGTGCACTGAGCACCGCCTCCGCGCATTCAAACCGACCGCTGGTAATGTTCTGATGCACGAAAGCCAACTCCGCTCCGAACAGAATGATTTTCCACGACCACTGCAGAAACAACAGCAGCAACGGCACGGCAGCGAAACTTCCGTAAATCGTATTGTAACGCGACAACGCCACCTGCAAATAGATCAAGGAACTTTGAAGCCCCTGAAACAGCGTCCCCGCCACCAGCGCAGCCAACAAAGCAGAGCTAAAACGCACTCTGGTATTCGGTACGAAAAAGTAAATGATCGTAAATAGCAGCCACGCCATGATCAGCGGCACCAGCTCAGAAGCAGTCACCAGCAGCGGCAACCCCTCCCGAAACAGAACCGGACTGCTCCGTGCCAGATCACTGAGCAACGCCCGGGTGACCACCGTAGTACTCCCGGCGATGATGATCAGAATCGGCGTCACTACCAGAATCGCCAGATAATCACTCACTTTTCGCAGCAAATTCCGCCGCCGCGGCAGATGCCAGAGGGTATTGAAAGTATCTTCGATCCCGGAGGCCAGCATAATCACCGTCCCGAAGAGAAAAATCACCCCTACCCCCGCCACGACGCCACCGCGCGCTTCCTGAAGCGTGGTTTCCGCAAATCGGTAAATCCAGGACAACGTCTCCTGGTGCTGCGCAAAGCGTGTATTAAGAAACAGCATCAGCCGTCCCTCCAGGGAAAAGCCTTTGGCAATCCCGAAAAATAACGCCGCCAGCGGTACCAGCGAAAACAACGTATAATATGTCAGTGCCGTCGCCTGTCTTCCGGACCCGCCATGTCCGAACAGCTTCGCACTGAGCACCAGCACCCGGGCAAATTTTCCGGAATAACTCAGCCGGTTATAAGGGGTGGTACCGTCATACAGATAATTTTTCCATTTTTTCCACATCATTGCCTCATTCCTCCGGAACTCCTGACCGGGAACTATAACGCCGCCCTGGAGTCTTTGCAAAAATCCCCCGAATCTTTTTCTTTTTTTTTAAAAATTTTCAAACCGATATTGACATCCACAAACCAATGTCCTATAATTAATGCACACAAATGGACACTTTGGGACAATTTTTTTTGATATTCAATCAGGATTTCTATGAAGAGCAAACCCGGTAACCGTTTTCAAGCGCTGACCGATCACATTGAGGCCATGATTGCCGGCGGCCAGTACCCCGCCGGTTCCAGGATTCCTCCTCTGCGGGAATTGTGTGAAAAATTCAAACTATCCCGGGGGACTGCCGCCCGGGGCCTGGAATTTCTTCAAACGCAGGGGATTCTGGAATTGCGTCGTGGTTCCGGCGCCTATGTCCGCCGCGTAAACGGCGTCGATGCCGGGCAGCTCGGGCGCCGGATTGCGGTATTCTCCGAGCATATTGACATCAAGGAAAGCTATTGCGCCCACATCATTCTCGGCATCCAGCGTCAGGCGGCGGCAACGGGAACAACCATCAACCTGCATCTGCGCAAATACGGCATGACCACTTACGAGGTCCTGGATCAGGCGGCCCGTGCGGCTGACGCGCTGCTGCTGGTGGGGCATTACGATATTTTTCTGGACCGGCTGCCGCGCATCCGTCCCGGAGTGGGGATCGACATGCTTCACTCCTATGGATTTGCTTCGGTAATCGGGCTGGATCCGTTGCATTGTGCGGAACTTGCGGAAGGTTTTTTTCTGGCCCGTCATATTTCAAAAGTAAAAGTCATCGGCTTCCCGATACCGCTCTATACCCATCGGGCGGAAACGTTTGCCCGGCTCTGGAGGGCCCGGGGTTGTGTGGAAAACTACCTGCCGATTATGAAATTCCGCGCTGATTTCGCGACTCCGGAGGTATATGCCGGCATCATCCGGGAAATGCAAGACCCTGACTGCGGCTATCTTTTCGTCAGCGGCACGGAATGCAACCGTACCCAGCTGGAATACCAGCGCCAGACCGGGCGTATCCTTTCTCAGGAGCGCTGCATGCTTGCAATCGACGGAAAATCCCTGTTGATCCCGGAGTATCTGCCGGTTAATACCATCACCCCGGATTATACGGAAATCGGAGAGCTGGCCCTCTCTGAATGTCTGCGGCGCATTGAAAATCCCGGGGCACGTCCACGACGCATTCTCGTCAGCGGCACCCTTGTGGAAATGGAACCGGAAACTGTGCCGCCCACTCGACAGACTTTACATGCAAATTCCACTCTATCCATCATACAGGAGAACGCATTATGAACAAACGAGTCTTCACCCTGATCGAACTGCTGGTCGTGATCGCCATCATTGCCATTCTCGCCTCCATGCTGCTGCCCAGTCTTAATAAAGCACGCGCCACCGCCTGGAAGGCTGCCTGCATCAACATTTCCAAACAGATTGGCATCTGCGACACGCTGTACGCCAATGATTACAACGATTACCTTACGGCCGCGATCATGGAAGATGGTTCCCCCTGGTACAAGTTAATGAAACCTTATGCCAACGACCTCTTCTATCGCAAAGGCTACAAGGATAAATCCAAAGAAGCAGTCCCGATGTGCCCGGCGTCCGAACGCGAACAGGGAAAAATCATCACCAGTCACGGCGGCTCCATTTCTCCCTGGACCCCGATGGACCTGAGCTGGGAATACACCTTTCAGTGCGGCGGCTACATGCGCAGTTACATGCTTGGCTGTAAAGGCTATACGGAATATTATCCCTATGTCAAACGCAACCAGGTCCGGCAGCCGTCGAAGAAAATCACCACAATGGATGGATATTATTTCTATTGCATGTTCAACGGACAGACCGGTTGGGAAGATCAAGTCAGCGGTTCTGTCGCATGGAGTCGTCATGATAATCGCGGTACCTATGTGAACGCGCAATTCGTCGACGGACATGTTGCCAACTTCGCATTCCAGCCCCGTACGACGGATATGTATAACACCTTCTTCAAACCGATGGAAACCGGTACGCTTTAACCTCCAGTGTTGACGATGATGAAAAAATTGATTTCATTGCTGGCCATCCTGTTGACCGGGGCGTTCACCGCTCCAGCGGCACCGGATGTCGTGTTCTCCGACAACTTCTCCGAATTCGCCGACGGCCTGCCTAAGGGCTGGAGCAAGTATGACACCGGCAGCGCCGGTACTATCACCCGGACCTTGCTGCCCTCCGGGCGCCGCGTCACGGCCCTGACGGTGAACGATCCGAAACAGGGCCTGGGACTAAGCCGGAAATTTCCCGCCACACCAGGGGTATGGTACCGCGCCATACTTGAAAGCGCGCCGATTCCGGGTAGAACCCAGGAAGGCGCGTATCTGCAACTGCGCTTCTACCCCTATCCGTTGCGAACCTTCCGCAATTCCGAATATCTGTACCAGGTACCGCTGAATGACTTCGACGAAAACTCCAACCTGACCAGCGTCACGCTGCGTGCGCCGGAGGGAACCAACGCCGTGGCGGTTTACATCGTCACTGCGGGCGCGGCCCCCGCGGTTCGGCTGCTGGATTTCAAGCTGGAATCCTCGCCCACGGAACTCGCCCCCCTCCCAGCCGATCCGCAGCGGGTACCGGGTGCGTTGAAAATCACGCCGCGCAACCTGTATCTCAATACCGACCTGGTGAAGGATAAAGTTCCCTATACGGCGATCGTCATTCCGGAAACGCCCGAATACCGGCAACTCGCCGAAAAAATCAACGCTGTCGTCCTGGCGAAAACCGGTGTCCGGCTCCCCATCCTCAGTGACCAAAACTTCGCCGACACGGAGACGCTCAAACACAACCTCATCACCATCGGCAGCCGTGACCGCAACCAGACCGTGGAAAATCTCTACAACCGTTATTATACGTTGCTGGATTCCCGCTACCCCGGAAAGGGCGGTTCGCTGGTGCGCAGTCTGCATAATCCCTTCGGAGACGGCTGCAATGTCCTCACCGTCGGCGGCAGCGATCCCGCAGGCGACCGGCAGGCTGTTGACCGTTTTGTGAACATGCTGAATGAATGCCCCGCCGGCAACGACCTCCGGCTCGGGTATCTGGCCGACATCGTCCTGGGACAGGGCAAACAGCCACCGGCAAATGCCGGTGACGCGGTCTCCTGGGACCTTTCTCCGGAAGGCGGCGGTCCGGCGGAATTCGGCTGGAATCTGATCAGCAAGAACATGGCGCTCTTCTACATGACCGGCGACGCCCGCTATGCCCGCGAGTTCATGCGTCTGGCATTTCCCGACGAACGTGCGTCGGAAGATCTCAATCAGCTGGACGGAGAATTTGTCTACTCCAATTTGAAAAATCCGCTGGGAGAACCGTACCATTACAACGCCCATATGCTCATTCTGTACTGGGATCTTATCGAAGAAGATCCCTTTTTCTCCGACGCGGACCGGGTCCGGATTACAGAGAAATTCTATGAACAGCTCAATAACCGGCGGAAAAACGGCGACAAGGGAATTTATAAGATTTATCATATCAAAGAGACTCCCCGGATGCTACTTGACCGTCATTATATCTCGGAAGCGGTTACCGTCTACTGTACCGCGCGCTATTTCCGGAAATATTATCCCTCCCGCGACGGCCGCGACGGCGAGAAGGTCGCGCGCCGCCTCTTTGCCACGCTTGATCAGTATCCGGCGGTCGTGGCTGGCAGCCTCTTCTGGTACAACACCTTTATTCGACCGGCAATCCGCTTCGCCCTCCTGGACGGTGGCCGGAAGTATGTCGGCAATCCGGTCATCAGCAGTTACGTGGAGGCCCTGGTCATGCTCTCCGAACGACGTCCGGGGGACTGGGCACATGATTATTCCAGTCCAGAACTGCTGTACCAGATGGCCTATCTTACCCAGGACCAGGCACCGGTGGAGCTGGCAAACCTGCAGCCGAACTTCGATCCCGACCGGTTCCGGGTGGGCCAATCCTATTATCCGGCTCATCCGTATGAGCATAACTTCTTTGCCGATACGGATGGGAAATGGCGGATCGCCAGCTTCGACGCCCGGGGCATGGACGAGTGGAATCCGCCTTTCGACAAGAGCAGAGTCGTCGAATGGATGAGCTACCGCCGCCACGGCAAATCAGGAGAGGATTTCGCGCTGCTCGACGCGAAATATGAATCGGGCCGGAACCCCTTCCACAACTTCGCCCTGATCAGCCTGTACCTGCGCGGAGTCCCCCTGTTACGCGGCTATCATAATCAATTGCACATCTACCGGGACGGTCTCGGCGATCCGAAAATCAGCCAGTACACCGAACCGCTCCACTACGGTCGCGTCGGCAAGACCGCCTTCATGCAGGGAAAACTCGCCGCCTTCAACGGCCATGACTGGATCCGGACGTTCGTCATCCGGGAAAACGGTTTTCTGTTGACCTTCGATGAAGTGACCCCGCTTGCAGACTGCCGCACGTCGCAGATCATCGCCAACTGGGAAACGCCCCACGGCACGAAAATGACGCCGACGGCACAGCATGAATTCGAACTTGCCAGCAGCAATACCCGCTGGACCGTCGCCTGCTCCGCCCCAGGCGAAACCAGCCAGAAACGGGTGGCCGGCGGAGCTTATCTGAAAACCACCGGCGTCGACTCCCAGCTTACTATTCTCGGTGAAGGCAAGGCAGGGCAACCGGTTCGCTTCGCCACCATCCTGCGTCCCGGCGCCCCCGGCAAAGAACCGTCCGCGGCGGAGCAGGATGGCGTCATCGCGCTGAAGCTGCCGCAGCCGGCCCTCCTGACGTCCGGGGATTCTGGATTCCTGTTGACCGAGAAAGATCACCTGTTCGGGTTTCAGGTTCATGAACTGCCAGGCGTGCTGACCGCAGCCGCTCCGATCTCCGCCGATTTTGACCGGAAAACCGGCCGACTCGCCCTGACCGCCGACCGCGACACGGAAGTCATTCTCAGCGCCGACGGCAGAAAAGTGACGGCGCCCGCCGGCAAGGAACTGGTTCTTTCCGTTGCCGCAACACCGGAATGGACCGATCCGGCCCCCACGGTGGAAACAATTCTCGCCGCCAAACCGGCGCCGGCGACAGCGACCCCGGCCACATTACCGGAACTGGCTCCGGCCTGGTCGAAGAAACCGGGCGATTTCATCGGCGAACACATCACTTTTGAGCTGGACGGCAAAGAGGTGCTGGCCGTGGCGATCGGCAACCGCGCCGTGCTGATGGACACCGACGGCAACATCATCCGGGAATTTCCGATGGACTCCACGGTCGGCGCATTGTGCTGGCGGCCGAGTCGAAAAGAGCTGCTGGTCGGCTCGATCGATGAAAAACTCCGGGCCTTCACGCTGGATGGGAAAACCGTCTGGGAATTTACCTCCCGCATGCCGGACGGCATCAAGCATGAACGCATGTGGTGGGCCAAGGGAGAAATGCCCGGCGTCTGCAAAATCGGCGTCTTCGAACTGGAACCGGGCAAGGAACGGATTTTCGTCGGCGGCGCCGGCACGCTCGAAATTCTCGACGAAAACGGCAAACTGCTCAAGCGCCAGTTCCAGGAGTGGGGCACCTTTGAAGGCATGACCGAACTCCCGGCCCACGGCAAAACCCCGAAATCCGTCCTGAGCTGGGGTTTCATGGTCGGCCACCCGACGGTCTATCAGTATGAAAAGAACCTCAAACGCGGCTACATTTCACTGGACAAGGCCAAGGACGGTACCTTCATGGGCCACTTCGGCTTCGGCTACATCGGCCGGAACCACCTGAAAACCGCGCAGATGGAACCCGGCGGCCCGGTCCGGCTGGTCGGTGACTTCAACGGTTCGGTCAACCGGGTAATGGTCTGGGATCTGGACGGCAATGTTCTGCATGAAGCCGACCTCGGATTCGGCATCCGGGCCTTCGGCGGCATTCCCTACGCCAGAGTCATGACCCGAAATACCAACGTGCGCGGCCTGGAAACACCGGATTTCGACGGAAACGGCAAACGCTCGATCGCCGTGGCATTCGAACGCCGCTTCGTCAGCGCCTTTGACGGCAACCTGAAGTCTCGTTTCTTCTGTCCGCTTCCCGACAATCCGGTGCTGCTGACCACCGTCCGTCGTCCCGGCGGCGACCTGCTGGCGACGGCCTGTTACAACGGCGATGTCTATCTCATCGACGGCAGCGGTAATTTGACGGCCCGGGGGCGGGTGGAAGGGCGTCCGACCCTGCTGACCACGGTCGGCGACCGGCTGATCGTCGGTACGGACAAGGGCCATCTGAATGCCTTTTCGTACCAGTAAGAAACACTGCGAACAGAGAGTCCCTCTGTAACGGGAAAAGCAACGGCCTTTTCAGAAATCCATCAGGAACTTCTGAAAAGGCCGTTTTTTTCATTCCAACCATATGGTCCCCCTCCGCTCCTCCTGCGCGACACCCGCCTCACACCGTTCCGGGCAGATCCCGCCGCCGATCCGAGGCGTAAATCAGATACCCCGTCCGATCCGCGCTGGAACCAAGCTCCACACTGTCCGTTTCCCGCAGAATCTTTGTTTCGACAATCCAGTCTTCGCAACGCTCTCCCGTCAGATATTCCCGCACCGCCGGTGTTGCGGAGCTCAAAAACCAGACCCCGGCACACCCCCGAACGCCACGACCTTCCTCCGGCGGCGTAAATTTCCCCAGTGCACACTCCACGATTCCGCGTAGATAATCATACCCACAGGAAAGCGGCACCAGATGGGATCCGATGAAATCCCCTCCCATCCGCGCGCCGGTTTCCGTCAACGTCCATAACCCATCGGCTCCGAGCAGCCATTCCGTATGAGCCGCTCCGGAGCATATTCCCAAAGCCGTCAACGCCGCCACCGTTCCCCTCTGCAGCACCTGCAAACACGCTTCGGGCAGCTGCGATGGCTGGTGATGGGCCAGCTCGACAAAATGCGGCGGCCCGGATGTCACCTTATCCGTCACGGCCAGAATATAATGCCGCCCTTCCCAGGAAATGCTCTCCACACTCACTTCCCGCCCGACGACGAACTCTTCAGCGATCGCTTCGTGACTGAACGCGGCCTCCCGCGCCGCCACGGCAGCCTCCCGTAATTCAGCCGCCGTATCCACCCGTCTCACCCCTAAACTACCGGAGCGGTCGCAGGGTTTGACGATCATCGGAAAAGACAAAGTGGCAACGGCATGCGCATCATCCGCGGCATCACGCAACAGCCGAAAACGGGGACAGGGCAACCCGGCGGCGGCCAACACCTTGCGCATCTCGAATTTGTGTGTCCACATCCGTACCATCGCCGGATCCGGTCCCGGCAGCCCCATGCCCGCCGCCACATGCGCCACCGTCGGCACGGCGGCATCGGAAGCAGCTGTCAGCACACCGGAAATCCGCTGTTCCCGACAAAGCCGCAGAATCTCCTCCTTCTCCAGAATCGAAACCGGAAAGAAGGCATCCGCCTCAGCCGCCGCCACCGCCCCGTCCCGCCAGGCAAAACAGAGCGGCGAATATCCCATCTCCCGGATTTTCCGAACCAGAGGCAGTTGCAGATATCCGGCGCCGATGACAGCAATTTTCTTTTTTTTCATGATGAACAACACCGCATCAACCAAAATTGTTCTGTCAGGAATCGCTGGCACCCTCATCCGACTCCAATTCCTCAGAGTCGTTTACCGGAAACTGCGGCAAAGTGGTTTCACATATCCGAAAGACCGAAAAACGGATGTTGTGCGCCCGACAGAAAAACTCCAGCCGATGCAGAGAATCCACCGGAGTGTTACCGGCAGTCACCACCAATTTGGAAAAAGGTTGACGTCGATAAATCTCCTCTATATCCTCCGCGCCTCCCAGAACCTTGAATCCATACACGCGAAGACCGTGTAGAGCGCTGTCATCGTCGATGATGCCGACAATCTTCTCCCGGCATTCACTCCGGGTACAGCAATACAGAGAATTAATGAAAAGACGGCAATTCAACCCGCCGCCGAAAATGGCGGTGCGCTGTAATTTTTCCGGTGCCTGATACTGCAGCGACAACTTCCGGAACCAGAACCCCTCCGCGTAATGCAGCAGAAAACGCTCCAGCGAAATCAACGTCGTCGCCAACAGTGAAAACAACAATGAACCTGCAAACAGACGCTGCATCGCATCCGGGGGCATCTGGTCCATCTCCGGAAAACAGAACAACATGATCAAAGAATTGGAAACCAACGTTCCCAATAACACCATCGATGCCAGATGCCAATAATTGTTTAACCCCGCCCGCAGCCAGTAGACCCGGTAAACACCGGAAAAACAGAGCAGCAGCACCGGCGGAGCAAATGCCAGAACAAAAACATTGAAATAATGAAAACTGCCCAACGCCAATGACGCTGCAATCATATACGCCAGGCCAATCAGTCCGAAATCAATAAACGGATGTACCATGTTGACCAGAATCCCACGCTTCGGCTTGGCCAGCCCGTTGCGGATCAACTGGGCAGAGTCGAACAGCTCCACCACCGCCAGTTGCCGCAAGGCAATCAGTACCGCCAGCAGCAGAATGATATAAGCCACCGCCGGTGCTGAATCCCGCACCAGAATCACCAGCAGCGCCACCACCGCGAAAAAGGACGCCAGCATATACATCCGCCAGGCTGTGGTGGTCTGTTTCTTTGTCACCCGCAGCATCCGATGGTGCAGATGATCCTGGTCCCCATCCATGATCCCGCCGGCATTGGGATCCAGCAGCTTGCGTGTACTCCGTCGCCAGATCGCCAGTACCACATCGAAAATCGGCACCCCGATAGCCAATACCGGCAGCAGCAAACTGGTGATCGTCACCGCCCGGTCAATCGCCGACAAACCGATGATGGCAAAAATCAACCCGAGAAACGTACTGCCTGTATCTCCAAGAAAAATCTTCGCCGGATAGAAATTATAACGGAGAAACCCAAGACACGCACCCGCAAGAATCATCATTGCCACGGCTTCCGGCGCATGCCTTCCTGCCATCAGAAACCAGATCACCATACAACCGGACGACACCACTGCCAGCCCGGCAGCCAATCCATCCAACCCATCAATCAGATTGAAGGCATTGATAATGATAATCACCCAGCCGGCGGTCAGCGGCAGGGAAATAAACCAGGGCAGCACATGCCCGAAAAATACATAGTCTTCCGGGCCGGTCCACCAGACCACCAGAACCACTCCCAGCTGTACCAACAGTTTGACCCAGGATTTCAATTCCCAACGGTCATCTATCAGGCCGAGCCCCCCCAGCGGAATGGCCGGCAACAGCAGCCGCCAGAACACCTCTCCGCCGCCTGCTCCGCTCCTGCTCTCCAGCACATAAAAAGCCAGGGATAGAAAGAACGCCAGGATAATGGCAATTCCACCACCACGGGGAACCAACCGATTATGAATATGTCTTCCACCCGGTTTATCCAGATAACCGAGACGCGGCAACAGTCGAATGCAAAGATACGTAAAAAAGGCAGACAGAACAACAGCAACAGTGGGATAAATGAAAAGTCCGATGTATTTCTGAATGAAAACAAGCATAATGCCGCCTTCGTACTCCATCTGTGAGGACATTCTGGTTCCGCTTCAGTAAATAAAATATCTCTTTCCCTGAGAACGTTCCCATTGCCCCTCCACCTGCTGCCCCTTCCTGAATCAGGGTAAAATATACTGCTTATTATACTATGCTTATTATACTATAACCTTATATAAAAAACAAGTACTTCCGACGCTTTTTTTCAGTAAATCAAGATTGAAAATCCTGAACCTCAGCAGTATTTTATACCTTTGCGGAAAGACAGCCTGGTGTGTTTCCCCCCGTTCTGAACCTCCTCGAATATCTCCAATGAAAGCAAAATGCAGTATGAATTCCGAAATCCCCCTGCTCTGCATCACCGGACCAACCGCCTCCGGTAAAAGTGCTCTGGCACTGCAACTGGCACGGGAATTGAACGGAGAAATCGTCTCCGCCGATTCCATGCAGCTGTATCGCGGACTGGAAATCGGGACCGCTCAGCCAACAGCAGAGGAAAAAGCACTGATTCCACACCATCTGGTCGGCTGTTTTGATTTGTCTGAGCGAATTGACGTTACCCGGTTCGTACGACTGGCCGATGCGGCCATTGCGGATATACGCGCCCGCGGCCGGATACCGATCATTGCCGGTGGAACCGGCTTTTACGTCAAGGCGTTGCTCTATGGGCTGGATGACCTGCCGGCCGACCCGGAACTGCGCCGGGAACTGGATCTGGCCTATGACCGTGACGATCGCTTCGATGCCTTGCGCATGCGTATGCGCGACCTCGATCCTGCGGCAGAGGCCCGCTGGCACAACTGTCGTCGCAAACTGATCCGTGCCCTGGAAGTCCGCTTGTTGACCGGCCGTTCCCTGCTGGAGCTTCAAAAGGGCCCTCAGCCTCTGCGGTACCATACCTTCGCCCGTACCCTGCAGTGGCCGCCGGAACTGCTGCGGCAGCGAATTGCCGAACGTACCCGGCTCATGCTCCACAACGGCTGGATCGAGGAAACCGCAACCGCTCTGGCTGCCGGTCTGGCCAGTTCCCCCACTGCTCATCAGGCATTGGGATATGCCGTTATAGCGGAATACCTTGCAGGAAAACTGACGCTGGTGGAAACAACGGAACGCATCATCAACCGCACTTGCCAGCTTGCGCGCCGGCAGCGGACCTGGTTTCGGCACCAACACCCGGAAGCGCTGCCGATATCTCTCCCGGGAGAACCGCTGCCGGTTCTGCTGTGCGAATGGAAGAACTTTATCCGATAGCCGTTAAAACGAGGGACAAGCATCCTGCCTGCCGATTGATTTTTAACGGAATCCGGTGTACATTATGTATACGGGATGATCATTTGAAATAACGACCAGGAAAGGTGGTTCATATTATGTATTTAGGACGAATCGTGGCCATCGGCCGCACGCCGGCCGGTGTCAATGCGGCGATGTACCGGGTATCTTCCCGCTCCTTCCCGAACCGGGAAGCGGTGTTGCGCGACCGACAGGTTTCCATCATGCCCCGGAGTGGATTTGAATCGGATCTGCAGAAAAATCCCTACATCACCTATCATTGTGTCCGGATTGCCGGAGCGTTTGCCGTGGTAAGCAACGGTTCCCATACCGATCCGATCGCGGAAAAAATTGCCATGAATATGCCGGTACGAGACGCCATGACGCTCGGCCTCCTTGCCATGGATTACGAAAAAGACGAACTTGATACGCCGCGCATTGTCGCCGCCGTACACCTGACCGATCCGGTCGGGTACCTCGGCATCATCCGCAAAGATGCCGTACTGGTGCGGGAATTTGCGCTGGAACCAGGCAAGGCGTTCTATCTGTCTACTTATGGACATAATGCTCCCAACCTGCGCTTCCAGGATCCTGCATTCGATGCCGCCGATGCAGCTGCGGCAGCCCGCTATGTAGTTGACGGTGGCGTGTTCGCTGAATTTGAACACCCGGTCACCGCGGCGGCGGCACTGGCTGGCAATGGACAATTTGAGCTGGCCTCTCTGGTAATATGACACTGGAGGAGATTCTGGCCCAGCTTAACCCCGAACAACGGGAGGCTGCGGCCACCCATCAGGGGCCGGTGCTGGTCCTCGCCGGCGCCGGCACTGGAAAAACCCGGGTGATCACCTACCGGATTGCGGGCATGCTGGCCTCGGGCATTCCAGCAGAACAAATTCTCGGATTGACCTTCACCAACAAGGCGGCGAGGGAAATGCGTGAACGCCTGGCGCAGCTGGTAACACCGGAAGCGGCGCGCCATGTAACCCTTGGAACCTTTCACGCCTTCTGTGTGCGTCTGCTGCGCCGGGAAATCGTCCGGTTGGGCTACCTGCCGGGATTCACCATCGCTGATGAATCCGACCAGCAGGGATTGCTGAAACAGGCGGCGGCGGCACAGGGATTGAGCCGGGAAGGTTTTCCTCTTGCCGAGGCGGGAGCCATGATCAGTCGCTGGAAAAACCGTCTGCTCACCCCCAGAGAAGCCCGGAATGCAGCGGAATTTGATTTCGAGCTCACCGTCGGCCAACTGTACGAAGAATACCAGTCGATGCTGGAAATGCAGAACATGATCGACTTTGATGACATGTTGCTGCTGGTGTACCGGCTTTTTTCTGAATTTCCGGAGGTGCTCGAACAATATCGTGAACAGTACCAGTATCTCCTGGTAGACGAATATCAGGATACCAATGACGCCCAGTTCACCCTGGTGAAAATGCTGGCTGGAGAACGCTGCAACCTCTGTGTCGTCGGAGACGATGACCAGAGCATCTATTCGTGGCGGGGAGCGAATATCAGCAACATTCTGGATTTCCCCCAGTATTTTCCCGGAGCAAAGGTCATCAAACTGGAACAGAACTACCGCTCCACCAACCGTATTCTTGATGCGGCCAACGCCGTCATCGGTAGTAATTCCCGCCGCCATGCCAAGGCCCTCTGGTCCCGGCTGGGTGAAGGCGATCCGGTAACGATCGTTCCCGTTGACAGCGGGGAAGCGGAAGCGGAATTCATCGGCAACTACATCAAACAGGAGATGTCGGCCGCGCCGAATCGACGGTACCAGGATTTTGCCATACTGTATCGCTCGAACCACCTGTCCCGGCAGCTGGAGCAGACATTCCGCCGCCAGGGGGTTCCCTATCGGCTGGTCGGCGGCCAGGAATTCTATAAACGCAAAGAGATTAAAGACGCCGTCGCCTATCTGAAGCTGCTGGTCAATCCGCATGAGGATCAGAGTCTGCTGCGCATTCTCGCCACACCGCCGCGCGGCCTGGCCCAGAAGGCAGTCGATGGTCTCAAACGTCTCCACACATCCACCCGGAAGCCGATGGTGGAAATTCTCGGACTGCCGGAATTCACGACGGGTCTGGGGGGAAAAGGTGCAACTGCAGCCCGAGAGCTTCACGCCGTTTTTCAGCAATACCGGGAATCCTTCGCCGAACCTGGGGCGCTCGCCCGGAAAATCGGGGAATTTCTCCGGGCAACCGGTTACCTTGATGGGTTGCAGCGCATGTACAAGGATTATGACGATGCCGTCAAGCGTCGTGAAAATGTCGACGAATTCATCAACGCGGTGGCCCAATACGAACAGCGTGCGGAAAAGCCGGCAATGCTGAGTGAATATCTGGAAAGTTTCGCTCTGCTGGAGGAAAATGACCGTACTGCTGGAGATGATAACGCCGATGCGGTCACTCTCACCACAGTGCATGCAGCCAAAGGCCTGGAGTTCCCGACGGTGTTTGTCGTCGCAATGGAAAACGGACTTTTCCCTCATGAGCGGGCGGTGGAGGAAGGTTCGCTCGAGGAAGAACTGCGACTCTTTTACGTTGCCATCACCCGGGCACGGGAGAAACTCTTTCTAATCCGGGCAGCCACCCGGATGCAGCGTGGACTTTCCCGTGTTCAGCTGCCGTCCCCATTTCTGACGCTGCTGCCGGAAAATGAGACGAAAACAGCCCGTCCGGAAGATCTGGTACAACCAATGAGTGCAGATGAAATGCGGCGGGCCTTTGCGGAAATTTTCAAAATACTGGAACGCTGACTCAGGTTTGAAAATGGGGTGCTCCGGCCTCTATCCGGAGCCGTCTGTCGCTCCCCAGGCTATCAGACAGTCTATTTATCGCATAAAATTAAGCACATTTTCGCATCTTCTTTCTTTCAAACCTCGGCATTGTCCGGATTTTTTTATGAACCTGTAAACTTTATAATAGAAAAATGATCTGATTCCGGATAAAAAAGTTGTATTGCTCAAAAAGAAGAAATATATTACATAAATCAATAAAGAGTCGGCGAAGCAAACATTCTCCGGTGTTTCCTGCCGGAGAAATAACGCCGAAAAATCAAACAGCATTTCCGAGGGAGATATATGGCAGTTACACCGCTTAGACTGAAGCTCGGAGAAAAAATCAGAAAATACCTTATCAGCAGTAAATTAAAGCAACGTGACCTGGCCGGTGCGCTCGGTATTTCCTGTTCCGCCGTATCGCAGATGATCAGTGGAAAAATCGTGCCCCAGCAGGAACAGCTGGATATCATCTGTGATCAGCTCTCCCTGACGAGAGATCAGATGCTGGAACTGACCGCCATGCTGACCAACATCCGCAACGGCCAGAAAACGTTACGCTCTAAATTCAATCAGCTGTTCGCGGCAGCACGCAGGGAACGCGGTGTGGATGCTCAACAACTGGCCAACCTGACCGGAGTATCCTGTTCCCGTCTTCAATTGCTGGAAAACTGTTTCGATGCCACTCCGACGCTGGAGGAAATCAACCGCCTGGCCCCGGTTCTCTCCTGCGCCCCGGAAGACATGCTGCTCGCTGCCGGTATGGGACGCCCTGTCATTCAGGACGGCAACGTGCAGTTAAGTGAACCGACTGTTGATTATCAATTCCCTTCACAAAAAATGCTGCCGGTCCTGGAGCTGGCCCAGCTGGCCGATTGCCGGCCGGGTGAATCGCTGCTCAATTATGCCGCCAGCAAAGCCCTGCGACAGACAGCTTACGGAGCTGATCTGCCGGTGCCGGCAGTGGCGATCTCCGCTGACTGCCGGGAGCTGAAAATCGGAGCCGGCGGCGAGGTGCTGATTCTGGTTGCGTCGGAACGACCGCAGGGATTCCGGGAAATTGAGCTTTTCCGTGATCGTAACGGGCAGTATCGTCTGCGGGAACGGCGACGCGGTTGCTGGAAGGTATTTCAGCTGCCTCCCGTGACCACTTCCGCCGGGTACGCGCTCTGGTCGCTGCCGGTTCTCGAACTGATTATCCGTCCGGTACGTCCGGGAGGCTCTCCGGAGGACTGACGTGGGAAGATCGGGGTGCTGTCTGGGATCGCTCGGGTGCCTGATCATCGGGCTCATTCTGGGCGCGTTAACCGTGTGGCTGCTGATTCCCCGCCTGACACGGGAAGGGTACACCCCGGATCAGGCGGCAGCTACCATGGAACAAAGGGTATCCAACCTCTCCCGGGAAGCGCGTGACCATGTCGGGAACAAAGTGACTGATCTGAAGGATTCGGTATGGGAAGCTGCGACGGATTCCGCGGTTCCGCCTGAACCGCTGCTGGATTCCGATCTTCAGGCCCTGCCTGAAAAAACCGCCCCCCGCCAGACGTCTTCTGCGCCCTCGACTGTTTCCGGGACACCCCTGTCAGAAACCGACAAAAAACCGTCTTTCCCATAGAATTCCACTTGAAAAAGAACACAATCGGGTGGATTTTATAGAACAGTTTTTTCCGGCATCGTTGCGTATTGCGGTATATTTTCCCGCCGTGCGTATCGGTGTTACCGGTAGCAAGATCCCTGCAAAAGAAATTGCAGAAATCGATCTTCCCGGAACAGAAATTCCGCCCCATCAGAACAGGTTGCGGAACGGGAAAGAAGAATAATGGAAGCAAAATGGATTTTTTATATGTATTGATTCTGGCTGTCGTGCAGGGAATCGCAGAATTTCTACCGATCAGCTCCTCCGGACACCTGTCCGTGCTGGGAACGCTGTTCCAATTCAATCCGGAAGAGAATCTGGCACTGGGAATTGTCCTGCATGCAGGCACCCTGGTTGCAATCGTCGTCTTTTATTTCCGGGAATTGCTGCGTTTTCTCCGTCCGGAGCGATTTCGGCTGGCGCTGATGGTCATACTGGGAAGCGTCCCTGCGGGAATCATTGGAGTCACGCTCAAACAATGCGGTCTGGACGAGGCGATTTTCAGCAATCTGCTGCTGGTGGGATGCGGCTTTCTGTTCACGGCCACCCTGTTGCTGTGGTCCGAGCGGAAACGGAGGAATCTTTCCGAAGAGGAAAACACAACCCCGATTGAAAAAATCACTCCCCGACAGGCGGTGCTCATCGGTCTGGCTCAGGCCATCGCCATTCTGCCGGGAATTTCCCGCTCCGGCTCGACGATTGCCACAGGGTTATTCACCGGAGTTCGCTCCGCTGCCTGTGCGGAATTCTCATTCCTGTTGGCCATCCCCGCTATCGGCGGCGCCGCCTTGCTGGAGCTGTTGAAACTGGCTCGGAACGGCATGCCGTTGGAAGGAATAGCACCATGGCAGCTCGGCGTGGGGTTTGGTGTTTCTGCTGTTGTCGGTTACGCTGCGCTGGCTTTGCTGGTGAAAATGCTGAGTCGGGGCAAGCTGGCCCTTTTTTCATGGTATTTGTACGCAGTCGGCCTCTGTGTGCTGATCTGGCAGCTGTACAAAGGATTATAACTATCACAACCATTGATTGAGGAAATTGCATATGAAACAATTGTTCTTCATCGGCGCCGGCAAAATGGCGACCGCCATCGCCGCCGGTCTGGTCCGAACCGGCGCATTCACTCCGGAAGAGCTGCTGGCCTATGACATCAGCGAAAAGGCTGCTGCAAAATTTACGGAAAACACCGGTGTCGCCTGCCGGAGCGGAGAATTCCGGGAAGAAGAGCTGGAAAACGTCCCCGCAGTTCTGCTCGCAGTGAAACCGCAATATCTGGCAGACGCGTTGAATGGCTTGAAAAGCATTCTGGAATCCAAACTCATCATCTCCATCGCCGCCGGTATCTCTCTGGCCCGGTTATACGACCTGACGGACAGTGCCCGGATCGTCCGGGTCATGCCCAACACCCCCGCCCTGATCGGCCAAGGATGCGCTGTGGCTGCCCTGACTGATGAAGTCACAGCTCCGGAACGGGAACTGGTACGCCGGATTTTCAGCTCAGTCGGCAGTTTCGCCGAACTGGAAGAAAAACAACTGGATGCCGTCACCGGCCTTGCCGGTAGCGGTCCGGCCTATGTCTTCGAATTCATCCGGGCACTGGCCGACGGGGGCGTAGCGGAAGGCCTGCCTCGCGATCTGGCCCTGGAACTGGCCGCCCGTACCGTTGCCGGAGCCGCCGCCATGGTAACTGCAACCGGGCAACATCCGGCGGTACTGTGTGACCAGGTGAACAGTCCTGCCGGCACCACCAGCCGTGGCTTGGAAAAACTCAGCGAAGGCGGTCTGCACGCGGCCGTTATGGCTGCGGTCCGCGCCGCTACCGCACGCTCTACTGAATTGGGACAGGCTTGATTATGAATCTGAACACCGGGCACCCCCCATCCCGGCTCCGAAGGGCGCCTCAGTGTCATTATGCCCGGCTACAATGAAGCCGCCACTATTGAGACCATCGTCCAGAAAGTGTTGGCCCGCCCGGAGACCGGCCTACTGGTCATTGTGAACGACGCCTCAACCGACGACACGCGGGAACATCTGCAGCAGTTTTCTGCGGATCCCCGGGTCAAACTGCTGAATCAAACCGGTCAATCGGGGAAAAGAGGCAGCTCTGATCCGGGGGGTTTAAAGAAGCCACCCGGGATTTTGTCCTGATTCAGGATGCGGATTTTGAATACACGCCGGAGGATTATCCTGTCGTGCTGGGACCGCTGCTGAATGGACGGGCGGACGTGGTCTACGGATCCCGTTTTATGGGAACGCCAGGGCAGGTACGGTATTTCCGCCATGAAATAGGCAATAAATTTCTGACGTTTCTTTCCAATCTTTTTTCCGACATTCACCATTCGGATATGGAGACCTGCGACAAAGGCTTCCGGCGGGAAGTGGTTCAGAATCTGCGACTGGAATCAGAACGGTTCGGCATCGAAGTGGAAATCACTGCCAAGGTCGCCCGTTCCCGGCAGCTGCGCATCTGGGAGGTTCCCATCTCCTATAACCCGAGACGCTATGGAGAAGGGAAAAAAATCGGCTGGCGTGATGGCGTCGCTGCGCTTTTTCACATTCTACACTTCAATCTTTTCACTTCCGACGAGCAGAGCTTTAAACGCCCCTGGTCGGAAGTCCTCCAACAGTGACCACGTGCTGCCGTGTCGTTACAGGCACGGCAGCACGCCAATGCCGGATCCGCCGGATCAACGGCCGGACAACCAGTGCCGGGTCACCGTCAGCAATTCCTGCATCTGCTCCGGCGTTCCGATGGTGATACGCACATAGCGCCCGGTTACCGGGCCGGGGAAGTAACGGACGATCACCGCCTGCTCCCGCAAATAACGGAAATACCCTTCCCCATCTCCTCCGGGTGGAGCGGCAAACAGAAAATTTGTCTCGGAAGGAACTACTTCAAATCCCAGATTCAGCAGTTCCTTCAGAAGTCCGGCCCGAACTTCCTTCACCCGCGTCACACACTCTTCATGGTAATCCGTATCCTCATAAGCGGCAAGCCCGACTGCCTGCGTCAGAGCATCCAGATTGTAGGAATCCTTCAACTTCATCAGCCCTGCAATCACCTGCGGATGCGCTACGGCATAACCGAGCCGCAGCCCTGCCAGTGAATAACTCTTGGAAAAAGTTCTGCTGACAATCACATTGGGCCGGCTCACCGCCAATTCGGCGCAGTGGTCCTCCGCAAAATCGGCATAAGCTTCATCAATCAGCACCATACCATCAAACCGATCACAGATTTCCGCCATCACCGACAGGGGAAAACTGTTTCCAGTCGGCGCATTGGGACGGGCAATCGCCAGCAGGTTCGCCCCCCGGACCTGCTCCAGAAAATCATCCGGCAAGGCGAACGTCCCCGGCTGCAGGGCAATCCGCCGTACCGGCGCCCCCTGCATCGCCGCCAGCACCGGATAAAGCGAATAGGTCGGCTCGGGACAGGCCACCGGCAGATCAGGTGCGGCAAACGCGCGGAACACCATTGTCAAAATATCATCCGACCCGTTCCCGGCGATCACCTGGTCCCGGGTAATTCCCCAGCGGGAGGCCACGGCGTCCCGAAACTCGTCTGCCGTCGGATCCGGGTACCGCCGAAGCCGATCCAGATCGAAATCAGCCAGAAGTTTCCGAATACGTATCGAAGGCGGATAGGGATTTTCATTGGTATTGAGTTTAACGAGCCGGTTCAGCTTCGGCTGCTCGCCGGGCACATAACCGCTCATCGCCTCAATCTCGCTGCGGAAATAGGATTTCATTGCTGCACGCCCCCTTTTTCACTGTTTTCTCCGGCTTTTCGTACCCGGATGGAACCGGCACGGCCGTGCGCCGCCAAACCTTCCAGTGAAGCAAAGGTTTCCACAATCCCCACCTCACGCCGCAGCGCGGCTTCAGAATAACGCACCAGACTGGAACGCCGGTAGAAGCCCTCCACCGACAATCCCCGGAAAAACCGGCCACTCCCCGCCGTCGGCAGCACATGACTCGGTCCCGCACAGAAATCCCCCACCGGTTCCGGCGTCCACGGCCCCAGAAAGATCGCCCCGGCAGCCTTCACTTTTCGGCCGATCTGCTCCGGAGTACGGGTCATGATTTCCAGATGTTCCGGGGCATATTTACCGGCAATCGCGGCAGCCTGTTCCAAGTCTTGCACCACGATCAGAAATGTCCCGTGTTCCAGCACCTTGTCCACAGTCGCCAAACGCGGCAAAGCCGCTTTCTGACGCAGAACTTCCAGTTCCACCTGCTCCGCCAGCTCCGGATCGGTCGTCACCAGCACCGCCTGCTCCAGACCACTGCCGTGCTCAGCCTGACTGAGCAAATCCGCGGCAATGAAATCCGCCCGGGCGGTATCATCGGCAATCACCATGATTTCCGAAGGACCAGCCACCATATCGATAGCCACTTGTCCATATACCAGTTTCTTGGCGGCAGTAACATACGCGTTGCCGGGACCGACGATTTTCTCCACACGGCGTACCGTCGGCGTCCCATAGGCCATCGCCGCAATACCGTATACGCCTCCGAGGCGATAAATTTCCGTCACCCCGGCCTCCCGCATGGCGAATAATACTGCGGGATGTACTTTCCCGTCAGGGCCGGGAGGCGTGACTGCGACAATCTCTTTCACCCCGGCGGCGGCGGCGATCCCGGCAGTGTGCACCACCGTAGACACCAGCGGTGCAGTACCGCCGGGGATATAGACACCCACCCGCTCCATCGGTTCGAACTTCTCTCCCAGCATCACACCGGGACGGGGTGAATAGCGCCAGTTCCGCGGACGGCAGCGCCGGGCGAAAGATTGCACGGCCCGCAGTGCTTCCCGAATGGAACGCTTTGCTCCCCGGTCCAGAGCGGCTGCAGCGGCTTCCACTTCCGCCGCTGTCACGGCAAACTCCGCCGCCGTCAACTTCATCCGGTCAAACTGCAAAGCGTACCGGGCCAATGCCTCATCGCCGTTTTCCCGCACGTCCGCAATGATCCGGGCCACGCCGGCTTCAATTTCCGGCGGATATCCGGGACGCTGATACAGCCGATCCAGGGCATCCTCAAAGCCGGGGTCATTCCAGATTAATTTACGCATGAGCCTGCCTCTCTCCAATTTACTTGCACCAGGGTGTTGTCAATCAGCCGGGTCTTTCCGAAATACGCAGCCAGGAGTGCCAGCACTTCATGGGTGTCAGCAGTCGGTTTTTCCAACGTATCGGCATCCAGAATTTCCACATAATCCACTCGGTCGGCACATTTCCCGATTTCGAGGGCCATCGCTTCACGAATGGCCTCCACTGCATCCAGCCCCGCGGTACGCAGTGCGGGAGCGGCAGCACGCAGCGTACGGGACAGCACCCGGGCCCGTTCCCGCTCCTCAGCGGAGAGATAACTGTTGCGCGAACTCAGGGCTACGCCATCCTCGTCCCGTACCAGCGGCGATACCACGATCTCCACCGGAAAATTCAAATCCCGCACCATGCGCCGGATCACCAGAGCCTGCTGCGCATCTTTCTGCCCGAATACCGCTACCTCGGCCTGGGTCAGCAGAAACAGTTTCGCGACCACCGTCGTCACTCCGCGGAAATGGCCGGGACGCAAAGCGCCGCACAATCCCTGTGACAACCGGGTTTCCTCCACCCATGTACTCCGATCCGGCGCATACATATCCTCCGGACGCGGCGCGAACACCACATCCGCGCCATGCGCTTCGCAGGCACGCCGATCATGTTCGAAATCCCGCGGATACTGTTCCAGATCCTCCTGAGGTCCGAACTGAATCGGATTCACAAAAATGGTAACTACTACAATATCAGCCCGTTTGCGCGCCGCATCAATCAGCGACAAATGTCCCGCATGGAGAAATCCCATAGTGGGAACCACCCCGATACGTTTTCCTTCGCGGCGGGCTGCCAGCGCGAATTCCTGCATCTCACGGGGATTCTGTATGACTTTCATCATCTTCTGCATTCTCCTCCGGGCATCCGCCAGGATTGCCCGTTTATAAAAAAAGGCCCGGAACATTCCGGGCCGTCATCATGATCGGAAACACCTTGCAGTATTTCCTCCGGAATGGCTTACACTGTAACCAGCCAGCCGTGTCGATCCGGCCGGATTCCGTGCTGAATACCGGTCATTTCCTCGTACAGCGACTTAAGAACCGGTCCGATTTCGGTACCATATTCATACACTTTGTCACCGTCGAAAATCCGCCCGACCGGCGTCAGAACCACTGCCGTACCGCAGGCTGCCACTTCCTTGAATCCAGGCAATTCCGTCTTGCGTACCGGACGCTGTTCCACCTTCATCCCCAGATCCCGGGCAATCTGCATCAGCGAACGGTTGGTCACGCTGGGCAGCACCGAAGGCGACTTGGGCGTGACATACACCCCATCGGCAGTGATGGCCAGAAAGTTGCTGGTCCCGAATTCGTCAATGAATTCATGAGTTTTCGGATCCATGAACAGCGCCACGGAACAATGATGTTCCTTGGCGATCCGACTGGGATAAAGGCTGGCGGCATAATTGCCGGCAGCTTTGATGTGCCCGGTGCCATGCGGCGCCGCGCGGTCGTAATCCAGCGAAATCATCGCATCGACCGGCTTGATACCTCCCTTATAATAAGGACCAACCGGCACTACGATGAAGATCAGCTGATAGGTCAGACTGGAAGAAATCCCGATCTGCGGCGTGGTACCGATCATCACCGGTCGGATATACAACGAACCACCGGTTCCGAAAGGCGGCACATATTCCACATTGTCCGCCACGACCCGCCGGACCGCCTCCACGAAGCGTTCCACCGGAAACTCCGGCATCAACAGATGACGAGCGGAACTGTTCAGCCGCTCGCCGTTGGCGTCCGGCCGAAACACCCGAACCGCACCATCCTGGCAGCGGAAAGCCTTCAGCCCCTCGAAGATCGCCTGCCCGTAATGCAGGCAATTGGAAGCCACCGACAACGTCAGATCATAAGTTTCGAACAGTTCGCCATCGTCCCATTTGCCGTCGCGGTAAGTATACCGCAGGTTGGATTTGGTGGGACGGAACTCAAATCCCAGCTTTTCCCATTCAATGTTCATAAAACACCCGCCTTCAGAAAAACACAACTCTGATCAATATCAATGTTTCCGATCAATAATATACCGCTATCGATGCCAATAGCAACCCCCGGAACAAGAAAAACCGGCCCGTTCCCCCCGATTCTCTGCCAATATCCGGAAAAAACCTTTAAAAAAACGATTCCGGTGTGGAATTTTCAGCAGGGTGGTCTATGTTAATGAGTAATGTCTGAAAGACTGTTATATTATAAAAGCCGATATTTTTATTGGAGGACTTCAATCATGTCGATGATTCGTACTCTCACGGGCGGAATGATGGCTCTGACACTGATGCTGACCGCAGGTTGTTCCTGGTTCAGCAACGACATCCCCGCTGACAATACCGAACCGCTGCCGCCGGCTTACGGTGATCCCCTCGCCGGTAACCATATGGGGTTGACGGATGGCGGTGCCTGGGGCGAAGGCTCCAATGAAGGCTCTCTTGGCGATCCGGCCGCCGGAGAATGGACTCCCGTGGATCCGGAAGGCAACCTCGGCTTCCCGATCATCTACTTCGCGTATGACACCGATGAACTCGTGCCGTCCGAAACCGCCAAGCTGGATCGCGTCAACGACTATCTCGCCCAGCAGAGCGATCTCGGCCTGATCATCGAAGGCCATTGCGACCAGCGCGGTACGGAAGAATACAACCGGGCGCTGGGTGACCGCCGTGCCAATGCCATCCGTGCTTATCTGACCGGACTGGGGCTTTCGGATGCGCGCATCAAAACCATCAGCTATGGCGAAGACCATCCGGCTGTGGAAGGAAGCGGCGAAGCCGCCTGGAGCAAAAACCGCCGCGGCGTCCTGGTTCCGGCACGTATGAACTGAGCCGTCGGCTGCCACCCGATGCCTTGCGGGGCCGTCCGGTTCGGAGAAATCGGACGGCCTTTCGTCCTTAATAAATTCTGATTTTCACAGCATAAAAACACTTAACGACTTTAGAAGGAACGATCTACCGATGAGCAAGATTCACGCTGATCACATTTTCACTTCGGAATCCGTTTCCGAAGGGCATCCCGATAAGGTTTGCGACCAGATTTCTGATGCGATTCTCGACGCCTGCCTGATGCAGGACCCCGACAGTCGCGTGGCCTGCGAAACACTGGCCACCACCAATCTGGTGGTTGTCTCCGGAGAAATCACCACCAAGGCGAAAGTCAACTGGCAGGAAATCGCCCTCAACGTCGTGCGTGACATCGGGTACAACGATCCCGATGTCGGCTTCTCTGCCGACGATGCCAAAGTGATGATCTGCATCCATAAACAGTCTCCGGATATTTCTCAGGGCGTTACCGAAGGCGAAGGCGCTTACACCGAACAGGGTGCGGGCGACCAGGGCATGATGTTCGGCTATGCCAGCAATGAAACGGCGGAACTGATGCCGGCCACTATTCTTTATGCGCACAAAATCGTGGAAGAACTCGCCCGGCTCCGCAAAACGGAACCGGAAAAATACGCCTTCCTGCGCCCCGACTCCAAAAGCCAGGTGTCGATCCGTTATCAGAACGGCAAACCGGTTTCGCTTGAAACGGTCGTCGTCTCGCATCAGCACGCGCCCGACATGAAAAACGAACAGCTCGAACAGCTTGTCCGTGAAGTCGTGGCCCGGGTCATCCCCGCCGAACTGATTACGCACGAAGTCCAGTATTACATCAACCCCACCGGACGGTTCGAAATCGGCGGTCCCCATGGCGATACCGGACTGACCGGACGCAAAATCATCGTTGACACCTACGGTGGCGTCGGCTCTCACGGCGGCGGTGCCTTCTCCGGAAAGGACCCCTCCAAAGTAGACCGTTCGGCTGCCTATATGTGCCGCTATATCGCCAAAAACATCGTCGCCGCCGGTCTCGCCGGGAAATGTGAAGTACAGGTTTCCTACGCCATCGGTGTTGCGGATCCGCTTTCGATCAACGTTGACACTTACGGAACCGGCGTCATCGCTGATGATGCCAAACTCGAACAGCTGATCCGGGAAGTCTTCTGTCTGAAACCGGCCTCCATTGTGCGGGAACTCGGCCTCAAACACCCCGGAAACGTTTGGTGCTACCGTGACACCGCCGCCTACGGACATTTCGGCCGCAACCGGTTCCCGTGGGAAAAGACCGACAAAGCCGAAGCCCTCATCGCCGCAGCCAAACGGCATCAGCTGATCTGACCATGCCGTCCCGCGGAATACTGGGTGTCGGGTCGGCACTGGTAGATGTGCTGGCCCGGGTTGATGATGCGTTTCTTCCCCGGGTCGGGGGAGAAAAAGGCGGCATGGTCATGGTCGAAAGCGAGCGCCAGGATGAATGGATCGCGGCGCTCCCCTACCCTCCCGCCATGGCTCCCGGAGGCGCGGCGGGGAATACGATCTTCGCCCTGGCACGAATGGGAATGCCGGTTGCCATGCTTTCAAAACTGGGCCAGGATGACTGCAGCGCCTTTTACCGGAAACGTCTCCTGGAGGCGGGTGGCACGGATGCAGAATTTCTGGAAACCAATGCAGCCCAGACCGGCCGGTGTCTGTCATTGATCACTCCGGACTCCGAACGAACCATGCGTTCATATCTCGGAGCATCCCAGCTGCTGACTGCGGCAGAAGCGGCAGCGGTGGACTATTCCCGTTATGATCTGGTCTATATGGAAGGTTATCTTCTCTTTCTTCCGGATGTAGTGCCGACTGTCCTGCGCTGTGCGCGAAAGGCCGGTTGCCGGACGGCTGTGGATCTGGCGTCATTCGAAGTCGTCCGGATTTTCCGGGAACAGCTGCTCGAATTGCTGGAACACGATGTGGATCTGGTTTTCGCCAACGAGGAAGAGGCCGCGGCACTGCTGGGAGACGGCTTCTCCGAGCAGGAGATGGCATTCCGTCTGGGCGAACTCTGCGACGTAGCAGCGGTCAAGCTGGGCAGTCGCGGTTCGCTGATCGTCCATAATGGGGTCCTCACTCCGGTGGCGGCCGTACCGGCACAGGCGGTAGACACAACCGCGGCCGGAGACAGCTGGGCGGCAGGATTTCTCTACGGCTATCTGCACGGGTTGCCGGATGCTTCCTGTGGCCGTCTCGGTTCGCTGGTCGCAGCGGAAGTTGTACAGGTCATGGGCTCGGAACTTCCTCCGGAACGCTGGGACATGATCCGGATGGAAATACAAACAATGAAAGCGTAACATCATCATGGAATACCAAGTCAAAGACATCCAGCTTGCCGCCTTCGGGCGCAAGGAAATCGAAATCGCCGAACACGAAATGCCCGGTCTCATGGCCACCCGGGCTAAATATGGTCCGGAACAGCCGTTGAAAGGGGTCCGGATCTCCGGCAGTTTGCACATGACCATCCAGACCGCCGTCCTGATCGAAACGCTCAAGGCGCTGGGCGCCGACGTACGCTGGGCCTCCTGCAATATCTTCTCCACCCAGGACCATGCAGCGGCGGCCATCGCTGCGGCCGGTGTCCCTGTCTTCGCCTGGAAAGGAGAAACCCTGGAGGAATACTGGGAATGCACGTACCGCGCCCTGACCTGGCCGGACGGCAGCGGTCCGGACCAGATCGTGGACGACGGCGGTGATGCAACGCTGCTGATCCATCGTGGACGCATGGCGGAAATCAATCCGGCCATTCTGGACGAACCTACCGATGTACACGAACTGCAGGTCATCAATCAGCTGCTCAAGCGGGTGCAGCAGCAGGACAACCGGCATTGGCACAAGGTTGCCGAACGGGTGCGCGGCGTTTCCGAAGAAACCACTACGGGAGTCCACCGGCTGCTGCAGATGGAAGAACGCGGCGAACTGCTGTTCCAGGCGATCAACGTCAACGACTCCGTCACCAAAAGCAAGTTCGACAACATCTACGGTTGCCGCCACTCGCTGACCGACGGCATTAAGCGGGCGCTGGACGTCATGCTCGCCGGCAAAACGGTTATGGTCTGCGGCTATGGCGACGTCGGCAAAGGATCTGCCGAAGCCCTGCGCAACGAACGCGCCCGGGTCCTGGTCAGTGAAGTCGACCCGATCTGCGCCCTCCAGGCCTGCATGGCCGGTTACCGGGTCTGCACGGTGGAGGATGCGCTGCCGGAAGCGGATCTTTTCGTTACCACCACCGGCAATTGCGACATCATCACTGCCGAACACATGGCCGCCATGAAGGATCAGGCCATCGTCTGCAATATCGGCCATTTTGACAATGAAATCCAGGTCAGCCGCCTGGAAAAAATGCCCGGTGTGGTCAAAATGGAAATCAAAGGCAGTGAATGTCCGGTACACCGTTATACCTTCCCGGACGGCCATTCCATCTATCTGCTGGCCGAAGGACGCCTGGTCAACCTCGGTTGCGCCACCGGTCACCCGTCGTTCGTCATGTCCAACAGCTTCACCAACCAGACGCTGGCCCAGATCGACATCGCGCGCAACGCAGACCGGAAAATCGGTGTCTACCTGCTGAGCAAAAAACTCGATGAGGAAGTCGCCCGGCTCCATCTGGAAAAACTCGGAGCCCGGCTCACCGTCCTCACCCCTGCTCAGGCCCGGTACATCAATGTTCCGGTGGAAGGCCCCTACAAACCGGAAAGCTATCGATATTGATTCCGGCCGGGGACGGCGCCTCGCCGTCTTCCCGCCAAACTAAAAAAAACGCGAAAAGGAGGAGCATCTCTTCCTTTTCGCGTTTTTCCATTTTCTCCGCAATCGGCGGGAGTCCGCAATCAACCGACCCGATTCAAAGCCTGGTCAAAATCCGCGACAATGTCGTCGATGTGTTCGATACCGACCGACACCCGAATCAGATCCGGCGACACGCCCGCCGCAATCTGTTCTGCCTCGGAAAGCTGCCGATGGGTCATCGACGCCGGATGGAGCACGCAGGTCCGCACATCCGCCACATGTACCACAATCGCTGCCAGCCGGAGGGAATTCATCACCACTTCACCCGCCGCCTTGCCGCCGCGCACCCCGAAGCAAAGCACACCGGAAGCGCCTTTCGGGAGATATTTCTGACACAAATCCCGCTGCGGGCTGTCCGCCAGCCCCGGATAGTTCACCCAGCCGACCTTCGGATGGCGCTTCAAGAACTCCGCCAGCGCCAGAGCGTTGGCGCTGTGCCGCTCCATCCGGAGATGCAGGGTTTCGCACCCCATGTTGGATAAATAAGCATTGAATGGAGCCTGCGGTACTCCGAAATCACGGATCAGCTGTGCCCGCAGTTTCACCGAATAAGGACAAGCCGGAAAATCCCGGGTATAAACCACACCGTGATAACTTTCGTCCGGCTCCGTCAATCCCGGAAAACGTCCGCAGCCCCAGTCAAAACCGCCTTTTTCCACCACGATCCCCCCAAGGCTGGAGGCATGTCCGTCTATGTATTTCGTCGTCGAATGGGTCACAATGTCCGCACCGAACCGGAACGGATTGCAGAGCACCGGAGTCGGGAAAGTATTATCCACAATCAACGGCAGACCATGCCGATGGGCCGCCGCGGCAAAACGCTCAATATCCAGCACGATCAAAGCCGGATTGGCCAGCACTTCCGCAAAAATCGCACGGGTTTCCGGACGGATCGCCGCAGCAATCTCCGCCTCGGACGCCTCTGGTGAAATAAAGGTGAAGGAAATCCCCGATTTCTTCAACGTATTGGAAAACAGCGATACCGTCCCCCCATACAAACTGGACGCCGCCACCACATGATCCCCGGCCTGCGCCAAATTCATGATCGCCATGGCGTTGGCCGCCTGTCCGGAACTGGTGGCAACCGCAGCGACGCCACCTTCCAATGCGGCAATCTTCTCTTCGAAAGCCGCCACTGTCGGATTCGCCAGCCGGCTGTAGAAAAAACCATTCGTCTTCAGGTCAAACAAATCCGCAACACTCTGAGCGTCGTTATATTTGAACGTCGTGCTCTGATACAGGGGCAGCACCCGTGCCTCACCGTTGCCGGGCACATAGCCGGCCTGTACGGCCAGCGTCTCCGGCCGCCATTTTTTCCACTCATCCATTTCTGAATCCTCCTAACAGACTCCTCCGGCTTCTGCGTTTCCGCCTTTTTCTGATCTCATCCGGAAAGCCGGAACATCCGGAGAGCGTTTCTTTTTCAATCGTCTGATACAGTAACGCCGTTCCGCAGTTATTTCAAACCCATGACGCGCCAATCGGTTGAAAACCATCCCCCGGAGTGCTATATTAATTAAACCGAAGTCATGACTCCATGATTGATCGGCGAAAAGAACACCGGTGCCCGCGCGGATTCGCAGCGGATTCCGATTCATGCGGGAAGAATATCGATCGTGAAACGCGCTGTAATTGACGTTACCGTTTCCAATGCCATGGGGCTGCATGCCCGTCCGGCCTCCTTGCTGGTCCGTACGGCATCCCGTTTTCACTCGGATGTCAGCCTGGTCAAGGACGGCGAGCCTGTCAACTGTAAAAGTGTCCTGGCGCTGATGATGCTATCCGCCGGTATGGGAACACCGTTACAGATTATTGCGGAAGGCGAAGATGCTGAAGAAGCGGCCGGAGCCGTGGAAAAGTTGTTTCTCGATAAATTCGGAGAGGAGTAGATCCGAACACCATGGACGAACTCGGCAGGGAACAGACTTTTGCGGCAACGCCGGTTTCGCCCGGGATTGCCATCGGTCGCGCCTGGCCGTTCCGGCACAGCAAGGACTGCAATGATGCACCGGAAGAACGGACGATCACCCAGGAGGAAGTGGACGGGGAACTGGCCCGTTTTCGTCAGGCACGCAGTGACACCCGGGAAGAGTTGACGCAACTGCAACTGCAGCTTCGGGAACAGCTCAACAGCGGAGAAGCTGAGATTTTCGATGCACATCTGCTCATCGTCGATGACCATACCTTGGTCAATGAGGTGGAAAACTGCATCCGAAATGAACATAAAAGCGCGGATTTCGCGTTTCACAAAGTCATTACCAATTATATTTCCGTGCTGTCTTCCATGCCGGATGAATACCTGCGGGAACGGGCGCTGGACATTCGCGACGTCGCGACCCGTATCAAAGCGCACCTATGCCACGAGAAGACCGACCATCTTGACCGGCTGAGTGACCGGAGAATCATCGTGGCCACGGACCTTGCGCCGTCGGAAACCGCGCTGCTGGATCGAGATAAAGTTCTTGGCTTTGCCATCGAAAGCGGCAGCGCCACCAGCCACACCGCCATTCTGGCGCGCTCCATGGAACTGCCAGCCCTGACCGGCATTCCACCGGGCCTGCTCGACGGGCTGTCGGCCGATGACACTCTCATCATTGACGGTTTCACTGGGAAACTCATTCTCAACCCGGATCCCCGTACTGCGGATACCTACCGGTTGAAGGCGGAAGAAGCCGGTCGATTCTATTCTAATCTCCGCCGCGAAAGCATGCTCATGCCGGAAACCGCAGATGGATTTCTGGTGCAGCTGGCGGGCAATCTCGACACCGATAACGGTCTGAAGGAATTGACACAGGCCGGCGCCTGCGGCATCGGGCTGTTCCGTACGGAATACCTGTTTCTGAACCGTCGGACCTCTCCCTCGGAAGAAGAACAATTCGAGATTTACAAGAAAATGCTCGCCGCCACGGAAGGCCGCCCCATTGTGGTTCGTACTCTGGATGCCGGAGGCGATAAGATCGTTTCACATTTCGACCGCACGCCGGAGCAGAATCCGTTTCTGGGGTTGCGCGGCATCCGGTTATGCCTGCGGGAACGTTCCGATCTGCTGCGGACTCAATTGCGGGCGTTGCTCCGCGCCGGTGTTTTCGGCAACCTGAAAGTCATGTTGCCGATGGTTTCCTGCGTGGCGGAAGTCATGGAAGTCCGTTTTCTGGTTACAGAACTCCAGAAAGAGTTGAAACGGGAGAAAAAAGAATACGTTTCACGGCTGTCCATCGGCGCCATGATCGAAACACCGGCAGCGGCCCTGCAGACCGATCGTCTGGCGGAAATCGTGGATTTCTTCAGCATCGGGACGAATGACCTGGTACAATATACCATGGCAATCGACCGCAGCAACGAACGGGTAGCTTATCTGTATCAACCGTCGCACCCGGCTATTCTGGGGCTGATCGCGCGGACGGTCCGCGCCGCCCGTCGTCATAATATCTGGGTCAGTGTCTGCGGCCAGATGGCGGCGGATCCGGTTTATACGCCGCTGCTGGTGGGGCTCGGTGTCCATGAGCTCAGCATGGAAGCCAACGCCATCGGTGCAGTACGCCGTGTGGTTCGCGGTCTCTATCTGCACGAAGCGGAAGCCGCCGCCCGCGCCGCCCTCAATGCAGGCAGTGCGGAAGAAGCCCTGGCCATCTCCCGTGCTCTGTTGCGAAAAGTCGCCCCGCAGGTGGCCAAACTCGTCGCGGCGGACCGAGACTGATCCAGCGGTGACTTTCACCCCCAGATCATCGTTTTTCCATGTATCTTCCCCGGCATGATCGTCTCCACGCACTCTTGCGCCCCTTCCCGGGTATAATAACGGACAGCCTCCGGAAGAAGTCAATCTTCCGGAGGCTGCCATCCCGGCGGCACAACCCGCCGGGGATGATATTTTCTTCACGCAACGCCCGGTTGCTACCGGGATCGTTCCTTATCTGCCGGCTTGATATTCCTGCAGAGATTTCGGCACCGCTTTACCGCTCTTGGCGGCTTTGATACCGGCGACCGTCGCCCGGGCGGCGGCCATGGTCGTCACATACGGCACCTTGTACTGGATGGCCATCATCCGGATATAGCTGTCATCGATCTTTCCGGAACGTCCGATCGGAGTATTGATGATCAGCTGTACCGTCTTATTCTTAATCAAGTCGCCAATATTCGGACGGCCTTCATTCAATTTTTTAACCACAGTGGCTTCCACACCATGCTCCGCAAGAAATGCCGCCGTGCCATCGGTCGCCATCAGTTTGAACCCAAGCTCCTGCAATCCGGTCGCCACCGGAAGGAGATACTTGCGTTCCCGCTCATTAACCGAAATCAGCGCCGTACCAGTAAGCGGCAGACGGCTGCCCGCCGCCAGCTGTGCCTTGTAATAAGCCAGCCCGAAACATTCGGCAATTCCCATCACTTCGCCGGTCGCCCGCATTTCCGGGCCCAGTACCGGGTCCACTTCCGGGAACATGTTGAACGGGAAGACCGCTTCTTTGACTCCGACGTAACTGCGATCTTTCTTGACCAGCATATCCTTGTGATCCGAAAGTTTCATGCCGAGCATCAAGTTGGTGGCAATGCGCGCCAGCGGCACACCGGTGATCTTCGCCACCAGCGGCACCGTCCGGGAGGCCCGAGGATTGGCTTCGATGATGTACACCTCATCGTCACACACGGCAAACTGTACATTCAGGATACCGATCACCTTGAAGTCACGAGCAATCGCCGCAGCCTGTTCCTCAATCGTCCGGATGTGTTTTTCAGGCAGGCTGACCGGAGGAATCGTACAGGCAGAGTCTCCGGAATGGATCCCGGCCAGTTCAATATGTTCCATCACCGTAGCCACGAACGTATTCTCACCATCGGAAAGCGCGTCCACTTCCGCTTCGATTGCATTGTCAAGGAAACGGTCGATCAGCATCGGGTATTCCGGACTGACCTGAATGGCTTCCACCGCATAACGGGTCAGCATGGCTTCATCGTACAACACCGCCATGCCACGACCGCCCAACACAAAAGAGGGGCGTACCATCACCGGATAACCGATGCTGCGTCCCAACGCGATCGCTTCGTCCAGCGAACGGGCGGTCCCGCTTTCCGGCTGCCGGATGCCGAGTGCGATCATCCGTTCGCGGAAGTATTCGCGGTCTTCCGCCAGTCGGATTCCTTCCGGCTGGGTGCCGATAATGTGCACCCCCAGATCCTTGAGTTCCTGCGCGATATTCAGCGGGGTCTGACCGCCGAACTGGACAATCACCCCATCGGGTTTTTCCTTGCTGTAAATAGCCAGCACATCTTCCACCGTCAACGGTTCGAAATACAGTTTGTCACTGGTATCGTAGTCCGTGGAAACCGTTTCCGGATTGCAGTTGACCAGCACCGTTTCATATCCGGCGTCCCGAAGCGCAAAAGCCGCATGTACGCACGTATAGTCGAATTCGATCCCCTGCCCGATCCGGTTCGGACCACCACCGAGAATCATGATCTTGCGCCGGTCGCTCACCGGCACTTCATCCGGTACACCGGCATAGGTGGAATAATAGTAATCAGCGTCTTCCACGCCACTGACCGGAACCCGGCAGAAAGTGGCGACAATGCCCGCCTTGATGCGCCGGGAACGGATGTCTTTTTCCGCCACGTTGAACAAACGAGCCAGATATCGGTCGGAGAAACCGTCCGCCTTGGCCTTCTTCAGCAGTTCATCCGGCAGAGACATCCAGTTACAGCGGCTCAATTCCAGTTCCAGATCAACGAGTTCCTTCATCTGTTCGATGAAATAACCGGTAATCCGGGTCATCTTCAGCACCTCTTCGACGCTCATGCCTTTTTTCATGGCTTCATAAATGAGGAAGAAGCGTTCGCTGGAAGGCATGGTCAACTTTTCCCGCAATTCTTCAAGCGTCAGCTTTTCGAATTTCTTGACCATGCCGAGACCATAACGGCCGGTTTCAAGCGAGCGGATGGCTTTCTGAAACGCCTCCTTGAAGGTTTTACCGATGGACATGACTTCGCCCACGGCCTTCATCTGAGTACCGAGCACATCCCGGGCCTGAGGGAATTTTTCAAACGCCCAGCGGGCGAACTTGACCACGACATAATCGCCGGACGGCGTGTATTTTTCCAGCGAACCATCCCGCCAGTAGGGCATCTCATCCAGAGTCATTCCGGAAGCCAGTTTGGTGGAAACGCTGGCAATCGGGAACCCCGTCGCCTTGGAAGCCAGCGCACTGGAGCGGGAGGTCCGCGGGTTGATTTCAATAACGATCACCCGGTTATCTTCCCGGTTGTGAGCGAACTGGACGTTGCAGCCGCCGATCACCCCGATTGCATCCATGATCCGGTAGGAATAATCCTGCAGAAGATCCATCACTTCTTTCGGCACGGTCAGCATCGGCGCCACACAGAAACTGTCCCCGGTATGCACCCCCATCGGATCGACGTTTTCGATGAAACACACCGTGATCTTCTGGCTTTTGGCATCGCGGACAACTTCCAACTCCAGTTCTTCCCAGCCCAGTACACACTCTTCGATCAACACCTGGCCGATCAGACTGGCGCTGATCCCGCGTGACACAATCTGACGCAACTCCTCAACGTTGTAGACGATCCCGCCGCCGGTCCCCCCCATGGTATAGGCCGGACGCACCACGACCGGGAAGCCCAGCTCATGCGCCACTTTTTCCGCCTCTTCCACCGAATAGCAGGGTTCCGACTTCGCCACCGGCACGCCGATCCGCGTCATGGTTTCCTTGAATTCGATCCGGTCCTCGCCCCGCTTGATCGCTTCGAGATCGACACCGATTACCTGCACACCGTATTTCTTCAGGATGCCGCCGTCTTCCAGTGCAATGGCCAGATTGAGTGCCGTCTGACCGCCGAGATTCGGCAACAGCGCATCCGGCCGTTCTTTGGCGATAATGCCTTCCAGACTGTCCACAGTCAACGGTTCGATATAGGTATGATCCGCCATGCCGGGGTCGGTCATGATGGTAGCCGGATTGCTGTTGGCAAGAACGATTTCATATCCCTCTTCCCGAAGGGCCTTGCAGGCCTGGGTTCCGGAATAGTCAAATTCACAGGCTTGTCCGATCACAATCGGCCCGGAACCGATGATCAGAATTTTTTTAATGTCGGTACGTTGCGGCATGGGCGGGTCCTTTCTGCGTAAATATCACAATCTGCTGATTTTCTATATGGAAAAGGCTTCGCCGGGAGAAGCGCCCTCCGACGAAACCGGAATGTAATATACTCCCGCAATGCCCTTCTGTCAAGACCGCCCCCCGGTGGATTTCCGGGTTTTCCAGGCAATGCGTTATCCTCTGCGGAACAGCCGCCACCCCAGAACCAGTCCGCTCAACATCAGCACTCCGGCGGCAATGATCAACCCCTGCCGATGGTCCCATCCCGACGGCGGCGGCCGAAAATCCGGATTGTTCTGTCGCGCCTCCAGCGTATAAGCAACTTCGTTACCGCGTTTTCGATTCAACAACTCCTGAATGTCATATTCCGGCAGGGATGCCGCGGCTCCAAAATAGAGCCGCAATGTCTCCGCGGCAGGGAAAGGAAGCACTACCTGATAAACCGGTCCGGAAAGCCGGACTCCCGGCCCCTGCAGCGGCAGCTGAGCCCCGTTGAAAATCCGCAATTCATAGGCGCTGCAACGCTGTTCCGGAAAGGTAAGGATCGCGCTGTCCGTCTCCGCCAGCTTCATAGCTGTCCCTTCCGCCAGCATCCGCATGACACCATCTTTTCCGGCGCCATACAACGCGATGCGACGATAAAAAAACGGGGTCTCCGCCAACAGCTCCAACTGCGTCAACGGCGCCCGTTTGGCCTCAAACCCAATCACCGTCTCGCCCGGCAGCTCCTCCACACGTGTAATGGAAACCGGATACGGTTCACACACCGGCACAACTTCCGGAGCGGATTCCCGGGAAAGTCCGACCGCCCGTACATCATCCACATTCAGAGCTCCGGAACGAATCTCCCGCAACCGGGCGGGATCCGCCCCGGGATAATCCTGCCAGAACTGCCCCAGAGGCGTCGGACGGCTGGCATCCACTTTCCGGATAGTCAAACGGAAAAAACGGTGCAGAGACGGCCGTATCGCAATGGTGTTTTTCTGCAACCCCTCCCGTGCAGAACAGCCGAATATCACCTGTTCGCCCAGCAGTTCCCAAACCTCTCCATCCGGCCCCCCTTCCACCCGGACCAGCCGCTCGAAATCATGGGAGGCGGTTACCACTTCAAACTCACGGATTTCCCGATAATCGCCGCTGACCTCCAGCAAGAATCGTTCTTCATCCCGCTGTGGATGGCGCGTTCTTGAAACCACCTTCAGTTCTGCCGGCCCGGAAGGGCGCGTCTGACGAGATTCTACCACGCGTTCCACCAAAAACGGCACTTCCCGATGTTCCAGCGTGAACACCCGAAGATCCGACAGCAAACTCTCCGTCAGCTCATAAAAATCCTGATCCAGTTTCATCAGTGCCGGCTTCCCCCCCCGCACCGCGGCGGCGGTAATCCGGGCCCGTTTGAAACGGGGGAACAATGTCCGGTCATCTTCCGCCCCGACAGCGGTGCAGATCATCGTCAACAGCAACAGACCGGCAATCGTCCACCGGTAAAAGATTCTATTCATAGATTGCTTCCAAAATACTTTTTTAGGTCTCTCATATCTGTTCAAAATACACCTTTTTCCACCCAGTTGCAACCTTCCAGTGTAAAAACCGTTTGAAAAGTACCTGATCCATGATACAGTTTCTCCGGAAAAGGTAAATGATTTCACGCGGAGAAACGCCTCATGAACAACCGATACCCCATTTATACCGAAGATGCCGAGTGTCAGGATTGCTACAAGTGCGTCCGCCGTTGCCCGGTCAAGGCCATCCGGGTCCGGGACGGTCGCGCCGCCGTCATGCCGGAAAACTGCATCGGCTGCGGCCGTTGCGTCGAAGTCTGCCCGGTTCATGCCAAACGCGTCCGCTCTGATCTCGCCCGGGTCCGGATGCTGTTGCGTTCCGAGCGTCCGGTCTACGTCTCTCTGGCCCCCTCCCATGTCAGTGAATATCAGCGGTATCAGCCAGGTCAATTAATCGCCGCCCTGAGAAAACTGGGCTTTACCGGGGTCGGAGAAACCGCCGTCGGCGCACAGCTGGTCAGCGCGGCGGTCGCCGCTGAACTGAACCGGATGGCACGAGGGGTAATGATCTCTTCCGCCTGCCCGGCAGCAGCGGACTTTATACGCAAATATCTGCCTCAGTTCGCCAGTGCCATCACACCGGTACTTTCTCCGGTCATGGCTCATGCCCGGTATCTGCGCGACCATTTCGGTGACGGAATTGCCGTGGTGTTCGTCGGCCCCTGCATTGCCAAGAAAAATGAAGCCGATCGCCATGAAGCACTCCTGACGCTGGCCCTTACCTATCCGGAACTCAATCAACTGCTCCAGGAACATGATATCGATCCGCTCCGCCTGACACCCGGCCCGGAAGACCATTTCGTGCCGGGAAACGCCGCCGAAGGCGCCCTGTACCCCATCGAGGGCGGCATGATCGAAACCATCCGCCCGCTGTGTCACAACCCGCGGGTTCGCTACGCCTCCATCAGCGGCATCGGCAGTCTGGCGCTGGCACTGGAAGGTCTGTCCCCGGATGAAGTCGATGTGCCGGTTTTCCTGGAAACACTCGCCTGTGGCGGCGGATGCGTACACGGTCCACAATCGGAACACCGGTCGCCGGGACTGCTGGAACGGCTGCGCATTCTGGAATCCGCCGTGACGCTCCCGGAAATTCCGCCGCGCAGTACACCGGGAGATTTCTCCGGCGAATTTTCCCCGGATCCGGTGGCGACGGAAACCGTTGATGATGCAAAACTCCGGGAAGCACTGCACCGTATCGGCAAGTTCCGCCCCGAAGATGAATTGAACTGCGGCGGATGTGGCTATGACAGTTGCCGGGAATTCGCCCGCGCCCTGATCGCCGGAAACGGAGAAAACGCCATGTGTGTTTCCTATATGCGGAAACTTGCACAGAAAAAAGCGAACGCCCTCCTCCGCTGCATGCCCGCCGGCGTTGCGGTAGTGGACAAAAATCTCGCCATTGTGGAATGCAACCGGATGTTCGCTGAGCTGCTCGGACCGGACTGTCTGGACGCCTTCGAGGCCTGTCCCGGCATGGCAGGAGCGGATCTGCGACGAATGGCCTCTTTCGCTCCACTCTTTCAGGAAGTGATCGAATCCGGTCGGGAATTAAAACGGGATTACCTCAAAGTCGGCGAGCATCTGTTTAACCTCACCATCTTCCCGATTGAGGCAGGAGCGGTGGCCGGTGCAGTCATTTTCGACGTAACCCACACCGAACTGCATCGCTCTGAAATCGCCGCGCGCGCCCGGGAAGTTATCGACAAAAATCTTGCCGCGGTTCAGGAAATCGCCTGCCGCCTCGGCGAACACATGGCCGATACCGAACTTCTGCTGCGCTCCATCGCCGACGATTACCCGGACGAGGAAATCAGTACACCGAATCCGGGTAATAGTGCTGCGCCGCGTTCTCCTGCGTCACCACCTGCGACGGAATAAGAATTTCCGCCTGGTCGTCGACGGGTTTCCCACCGTTGCGTACTCCTGTCAGTGCCTGTTCCATTGCAGTCCGGATCATGCGTGGAGAATAGGTGACGGTCGCCCGTACCAGCGGGTCTCCGTCCCGCACTTTACGCACCGTATCTTTGCTGCCACCGCCGCCGACCATCGCTTTGATATCCTGTCGGCCGGATTCCTCATAAGCCTTGACGGCACCAATCAGTACATCGTCATCTCCGGCCCAGACAGCATCGATTTTCGGATATTTCTGCAGGTAATTTTCCATCAGCGCCAAGCCTTTTTCGGTATTCCAACCGGCGCTCTGGCTGGCCAGAATGCGAATCTTCGGGTATTTTTCGGTCAAAACCTGCCGGAATCCTTCCACCCGGTCGGTATTGATCGGACACGGAATCCCTTCCATAACCACAATATCTCCTCCCTCCGGCAACAGTTTTCCCATCGCCTCCGCCGCCGCTGCACCAAAACTGCGGTTATCGCCATTGACGAAAAGATTCTGTACCGGCCGATCCAACGGGTTGGAGACCACCACCAGATACACTCCGCGCCGCGCCGCCTCCTCACAGATCGCCGTCACCGGTCCCGGCTCCTGACTCATCACTACCAGCGCCTGCAAATCGCGGGAAAGGAGATTTTCAATCCGGTTGACCTGATCAGCACTGTCCGCACTGGTGGCGATAAGCACCTTCACATCCGGATTACCGGCTTCCAGCGACTTTGCCGCCTCTTCGGCATTCCATACCACCCCACCGGTCCAGCCGTGAGTCGCCGCGGGAATGGAAACGCCGATCCGGATTGTTTTCCCCTCATCTTCAGCACGTCCACATCCAGCCAGAAGCGCGATTGCCAACACCCCTGCACAACCCAACCAATGCCAGGCCTTCATTCTGTTTCCCCTTTCCCGGAAAGTTCCGGAGCTTCCTTTTTTTCCACCTTCTTCGATTCCGGCCGCAACAGGCTGGACAGTAGAAAAACGCCGACGCCAATGCAGATCGCGCAGTCGGCTATATTGAATACCGGGTAATGATAGCTTTTGTAGTAAACGTCAAAAAAATCGACCACTTCGCCGCGCCAGATCCGGTCGATGGAATTGCCCAGCACACCGGACAGAACAGTGAAAATCGCCCAGTAACGCTCCGGCCAACCATCCGCCAGCGTGCGCAGAAACCATAAGGCGGCCACAAACACCACCGCAGCCACCGATAACAACAGCCCCCCCTGCCCTTCGAACGTGCTCCAGGCCGCCCCCCGGTTCGTCACATAAGTCAAAGAGAAAAAGCCGTCTATCAACGGACGGCTCTCATATTTGACAAAAGAGTGCTCCACTGCCACCTTGCTGACCTGATCCAGCACCAGCAACAGCCCGGCCCAACCGAGCGACCAACCGATCCAGTGGTGTTCCCGGGCGGATCCGGGACGTACTTTCCGCAGCCAGGCACCTTTCATGCTGGCATGCTTCCGGTCAGAACCGGTTGCGCTGTTCATGCGCAGACTTGCATTTCACACAATAAATCGCATACGGGCGAGCTTCCAGACGGGCTTCGCCGATATCGCCGCCGCAATCCAGACATTTCCCATATTCCCCGTCGATCAGCCGCTGAATGGCTCCTTCAATCAGCTCCAGCACATTGCCTTCCTCGGTCAACAGACGCAACTCCATTTCATGACGGGAGTTATCGCTACTCACATCCGCCATATGCGTCGTGACGCCGCGTTTATCGGCATTGCTGCAGTCCAAAGCATCTTCAGCATGATACTGCATGCGGCCGAGAACCATTTCACGGGCATGAAGCAAACGTTCGTAACGAATTTTATCTATGCCTTCAAATTGCGGCACTACGTTCGATTTCCTGGCCATGAACTTTCTCCTGCTTTAACTGGTTCGACTTGAAAAACAACGAACATTCCAGTGATGACACGGCAATCTCAATCACGCCGGTCGGAAAAACGGCGATCAATCAAGCAAAAACCTACTCTTCCACAGAAACTTCGTTCCTCCACTGCGAACTTTAATATATATCTTCCGGGGCATTTTTTCAACCCCCGAAACTGGTTCAAGCAAGGTATTTTCCAGCTTTCAGGATACTCTTTGTTCGGGCACTTACCATCACCTTCGCCAGCCGGGCGTCCAGAAGCAGCCGTTGCTTCCCAATCCCTTTTTCTCGGCATTCCTGCAAAAAAAACAGGAGAGAGCATCGCTCCTCCCGCATGAAGGATGGATCTCTCTCCCGGAAATGCTTCCCTGCCACCTTTGAACGGCGGCAGAAAGGCTTATTTATCGCTCAGAGCTACGACACCGGGCAACGCCTTGCCTTCGAGGAACTCGAGAGACGCACCGCCGCCAGTGGAAATGTGGCTCATCTTGTCCGCAAGACCGGACTTGTTCACCGCCGCAACGGAATCTCCGCCGCCGATCACCGACACACCGCCGGCGGCTTTGACTTCCGCCACCGCCTTGCAGACATCCATCGTACCGTTAGCGAATTTCGCCATTTCGAAACAGCCCATCGGCCCGTTCCAGACCACAGTCTTGGCGCCCTTGATCGCATCGGCATAGAGCGCAGCAGTCTTCGGACCGATATCCAGCGCCATCCAGCCCGCCGGAATATCGTCGCCGACGATCTGCGTATTGGCTTCGGCATCAAACTTGTCCGCCGCCACGTTGTCAATCGGCAGCAGCAGTTTCACACCACGTTCACCGGCCTTGGCAATCATATCCCGGGCATAGTCCAGCTGATCCGGCTCGCACAGAGAAGCTCCGATTTCATGTCCCTGCGCCTTCAGGAAGGTGTAGGCCATGCCGCCACCGATAATCAGAGTATCGACTTTGGTCAGAAGATTCTGCACCACGGCGAGCTTGTCGGACACCTTCGCACCGCCGAGAATGGCGACGAAGGGACGCACCGGATGTTCCACCGCACTGCCGAGATATTCGATTTCCTTTTCCAGCAGGAAACCGGCCACGCTTTCCTTGATGTATTTGCAGATCACCGCCGTCGACGCATGGGCGCGGTGCGCCGTCCCAAAAGCGTCATTGCAGAAGAGATCTCCATAAGAGGCGAGCTTTTCGGCCAATTTCGCCTGTTTCGCCTTCATATCGGCTTTCTTGGCGGCATATTCCTCATCGGTCATGCCATCCACCTTCTTGACCTTGCCTTCTTCTTCCTTATAGAAGCGGGTATTTTCCAACATCAGCACGTCGCCGGGTTTCAAAGCGGCGACGGCCGCATCCGCTGCCGCGCAGTCGGGAGCAAAAGCAACCGGACGCCCCAGCATTTTCGCCAGATAATCCGCCACCGGCTTCAGACTGAAATCAGCTTCATAGCCTTTGCCGGAGGGACGACCGAGGTGGCTCATCAGCACCAGGCTTGCACCCTGATCAAGCACATAACGGATGGTCGGGAGTGCCCCGCGGATCCGGGTATCGTCTTTAATCTGCCCTTCCTTGATCGGCACGTTGAAGTCAACGCGCATCACCACACGTTTTCCCTTCAGGTCAACGTCGCGAATGGTCTTCTTGTTCATAATCGGATTCTCTCTTTCTTTCCCTAGGCCGTACATCAAACGGGGCGGGCGGCAGAACCACCCGCCCCGCGGCGATTTATCTTGCTACTGAAGATTACTTGGAAATGACGCGCGCCATTTCCAGAACCTTGTTGGAGTAGCCCCATTCGTTGTCATACCAGGAAACGATCTTGACAAAGGTCGGATCCAGCTGGATACCGGCCTTGGCATCGAAGATCGAAGTCCGGGCATCGCCGCGGAAATCGGTCGAAACCACGCATTCATCGGTATAGCCGAGAATACCTTTGAGTTCGCCTTCGCTGGCTTTCTTCATCGCCGCGCAGATATCATCATAGCTGGCAGCCTTGTCCAGTTCGACGGTCAGGTCGACGACGGAGACGTCCGAAGTCGGCACGCGCATCGACATCCCGGTCAGCTTGCCGTTCAGAGCCGGCAGAACCTTGCCGACAGCCTTGGCAGCGCCGGTGGAGCTCGGAATGATGTTTTCGAGAATGCCGCGGCCGCCGCGCCAGTCCTTCTTGGAGGGGCCGTCCACCGTCTTCTGGGTCGCAGTGGCGGCATGGACGGTCGTCATCAGACCGCGCTTGATGCCGAAGTTGTCATTGAGCACCTTGGCGATCGGAGCCAGGCAGTTGGTCGTGCAGCTGGCGTTGGAGATGATGTCCTGGCCGGCATAGGTCTTGTCATTGACGCCATAGACGAACATCGGGGTATCGTCCTTGGACGGCGCGGACATGATCACTTTCTTGGCGCCGGCGGCCAGATGCGCTTCGGCTTTTTCGCGGGTCAGGAAAAGACCGGTGGATTCGACAACCACATCGGCGCCGACTTCGTTCCACTTCAGGTTGGCCGGTTCTTTTTCCTGGGTCAGACGAATCTTTTTGCCATTGACCACGAGGTAGTTGCCATCCACGGAGACGTCACCGCAGAACTGGCCGTGCACCGAGTCATATTTCAGCATATAGGCAAGATATTCGGGATCCAGCAGGTCGTTGATTCCGACGATTTCGATGTCGTTGCTGAAATTCTTGACGGCGGCGCGGAAAACCATCCGGCCGATGCGTCCGAAACCATTGATGCCGACTTTAATCATTTGTCTGTCCTCTTTTTATTGAGATTTGGGGTTATCGGGATCCATACGGATAAAAATATACCGTTGATTCCGAAAAAGTCAAGATAAAAAATTATCGATTGCCCGAATAAATCCACATTTCCGAAACAAGCCGGAATCTCCTTCATAAAATACGGCACTGGATTTTCCTTTTTTTGCAAAAAAAGTCGTTTTTTTCTCTATTTCCGCTTGTCTTTTGAGCCCGGACCGGCTATAGTAAAAAATGTGATGCGATTCAGACGCAGCCCCGTGGTGTAATGGTAGCACAAGTGATTCTGGTTCATTTTGTTGAGGTTCGAATCCTTACGGGGCTGCCATTTTTGTTTTCAGCCTCTTGATTTTCCGGAAATTTCAGTCGCAGAAATCCATATTCTCCAGAAGAGCATGGGAAACGGAAATTATTCCGCGCGCACAAAGCAGACCCGGACCCGGCGCGAGCGGGGACCGTCAAATTCACATAGATAAATTCCCTGCCAGGTCCCCAGCGCCAACCGACCGTTCACCACCGGCACCGTCACGGAAAAGCCGGTCAACGTCCCCTTCAAATGGGCAGCACTGTTGCCTTCCCCATGCTGGTAAAACGATTCCCGTTCCGGTACCAGCCGCTCCAGTTTGGCCAGCAGATCGTGCCGGACATCCGGATCGGCATTCTCATTGACGGTCAGTCCTGCCGTGGTATGCTGCGAGAAGACATGGCAGACGCCGCAGGAAAAATCCGACGGCGTCAGCGCTGCTACTTAAGCGGTAATATCGACAATTTCACAGCGTGCATGCGTACGTATAATGATTACACGCGCCGGGCATCTACAGTTTGAATGGAAGTGCCTTGATGCTATCTTGAATA
>CALXOD010000055.1 GCA_944389925.1 uncultured Victivallaceae bacterium
GAAGCGTGAAGCGTCCTCACCGTCCGCGGCGGTGATTTCCGTGCGGCTGCCGTCAGCTCCGACGGAGGCGGGATAGGGGGGCGTAAGCTCCGCGCCGTCAAAGGTATGGGCGTCTTTCCCAGAGAAAACAGCTATCTGCGCCCGCTGCGGCAGCAACGGCAGGATGGCCAGTTTGCCACTACGTGCGTAAGGCTTCTGGCGGACTGCCAGAACACCGTCCTGTTGTTCCGGCCGGCTCAGGGTGGTCAGCGGAAAAACCGGACGGATGCGGGGCGCTGCAGTTGCCAGACGATCGAAAATCAGCAGCGCGGCCGGAGTATCCGGCGTACCGAAATTGAGAAAAACCGCGCTTCTGGTGTAATGAACGGCCCGCCCGGGATAGGCGGCGGCAAGGTCACTTTCGAGGAATGCCCAGAGCGGCCGGTCCGGTTCCGGTCCGGCTCCCTGCCGGAGCGTACGGCCGATCTGATGGCGCGGATCATGGAGTTCTTCTTCCAGGGTGGCGGGGCCGTCCCAGCCGGAAACCTCCTGGGTGCCGCTGTTGACGGTAAACTGGCTGCCCATGGCGCGTTTTTTCTGCTCCGGATCGATCAGGCGCAGAACAGAGTGCGAGAGGGAACTTTTGGCAAAATTCCAGTCATAGGCGGTCCCGTAATAATTATATTGTCCGAGATCGACTGCCAGCAGCCCCCGATAGTAGATCTGAAAAGCGCCCGCGTCCAGATGCTGATGGTTGCGGTAATGGACGCCGCCGCCGTTGACCATGACGACCACGTCATCGGCGTTCCGGCCGGTATTCCAACCGGTTCGAACGATCATGCCGGGACGCGGATGGTCGAAGAACTTTATCAGGGGCAGGTCGTCCCTGCGGAAATCCGGTGCCAGCTCCGGATCGTGAAAGAGCAGATACAATACCGGATCGGAGAATTTCTCCGGATTCGGGCAGAGGCTGGCGAATTCCGCCTGGAGTTTCGCATCCGGCCAGAGAGCGGCGGACAGCAGATTCATCTGGGTGTTGCCGTAATAGCGTTCTGTGAAAGTAGCGTCTCCCTCAGTCAGAATACCGCCGACGGGAGTGCGCAGGTAAATCCAGTAATAGGGGATTTTGCCGGTCGCTTCCGGCAACAGTTCCAGACCGAATGTCCGACGGAAGTGGGCCGCCGCAAACAGGTCCCAGCTGAAACGGTAACTGCCGTATCCCGATCCCTGGTGATGGCGTCCGGCCCGGGCCGGCTGCGTCTTGGCCGGAGCGAAAATTTCCCGGAAGGCATAGGCCAGGTACTGCCACGGCAACGGGTCTTCATCATAAACGGCGATGGCCATGGCCAGCAGGTCCCGACTCATCTGGGCTTCATTGGCATGACCGACGGTGACCGGTTCCAGAAACGGCGGCCAGCCGGTTTCCATGCCTTCAGCAAGAAAAAGAAAACGTTCCCGAAAATCATCGCGTTCCGCATCGGTCATCAGCGGGTAGCACCAGTCATAGACGAGTGCACCGGTGTAGATCGTTTCTCCGGTGGCGCGGCAGATATCCTGGCCGTTTCCCAGGTTGACGGAGGTCAGGTAACGGTGGGCGAGCTCGACGGCTTCCCGGCCGATTTTCCGGTCGTTCCGGACCAGATAATGGAAGGCTTTGGCGCGGAGAGCAGCCAGCAGGGACGCGTCGTAACCGGTTTCCTGAGTGGTCGAAGGCGTGAAGGGAAACGGTTTTTCCGCCACGGTACGCACCGCGTTCCAGACGGCGGCATGGTCACCGAGCTCCAGATGGGCACGCACCTTTTCCAGTGAGGCCGGATTGATCAGCAGTCGTGGATGGTGCTGCGGAGGTGTCAAATCAGGACGGTATTGCCGGGCAGCTTCCGGCAGCGGGAAAACGACCGGTTGGAAAATCAGTTTTTCAATGGTTACATCCGGTGGGATGTCGGTCAGGCGCAGTTCCCGCGGTTCCCGGTTGAAGGCGATCCGTTCGACTTCCAACTGGGATTGACGCTGGGTCGGCAGAATGATCCGGCGGCGCATCGGGACGCCATTATCGAGAATCAGACGGGCGAAATGCGTGGTGCCCGCCTTGGGCGTCGAGGCACGCAGATACAGCCGGTAATGGCCGGGAGCAGGGGCCTGTATCTGATAGCGATGATCGGCCCGGGGGGATATTTCAAAGGCTCTCGGCTCTTCGGCAGAGAGGATGGGAGCCGTGAAGAGTGTCAACGCGGCGGCAAGTAATATGTTCATGATTCTCCTTCAAATGATCGTGTGCGGAATGTTCAGAAAAACAGCATCATACCGTCCGGACGCGGCGATAAGATGCCGGAAATACTTTTTCAATAGCGATCCCAGTAACACTCCGGTTTCCCGATACCGGGATTGTAAAAGGGCGCGCGCAGATATGGATTGTAAATACCGGTGATTGCCGTGCCTGCGTCGATCGGCTGGCCGTGGGCGATGGAGACATGGCCGTCTGCCCAGGAAACGTTGGCCTGGCCGCTGTGACGCATCATCGGCGCTCCCTTGTTGGTGGAGATGACGTCTTCGACCATGGCGTAACCACGAGTGGTGATATTGGCCGGAGCACAATCAACGAAGGCGATGGTCTGGGACGGTCGTTTGATGCTGCCGATTTTAGCCGGATTGCCGGCGATCGAGGTGATGCCGCCGGTGCCGCCGTAACGACTGCTGGAACCGAGATGGCGGTAATTGTATCCATAATCGATCAACATGGTGGCGGAACCGGTCCAGGCGCCGTTGATACGGATGTTCCGGTAGTCATCGGCACTGTCGTTTTTGTTGGAAGGACAGTAGAGTGTGACCAGGGATTTGCTGCGCAGCTGGTAGTAGCCGCAGACACCGAAGGTGCCCGGCCAGTAGTAGGTCAGCCCATCCCGGATCTGGGCATATGGAACCATGTAATCGTCGAAATCGGCATTATAGAAGAGAGAATTGTTCCCGACCTGTTTGAGATTGCTTTTGCAATTGGTGTTCTGGGCGGCGGCGCGGGCCTTGTTCAGGCTGGGCAGCAGCATCGAGGCAAGAATAGCAATGATCGCGATGACCACCAGCAGTTCAATCAGCGTAAAAGTTTTTTTCATGATCCGCATCCTCAGGTTGATAATGGAACGGTGTGAACCATCAAGGTCTTTCCGAAGCCGACTCGACTTCCGGCACGGTCAGCTCCTGATAGAGCTGAGGATGCCGTTCATGAATGTAAAAGGTCCGGGTTTCGCCTTCGCCGTCGGAGACTGAGAGCCACGGCAGGTTTACCGGAGGGTCACGCAGATCAATGGTGGTTGCGGCATAGGTCTGTTCCTGCCAGGTTTCGGCCAGGACTTCTCCGGCGGGAGAGACGATCCGCGACGGGCATCGGCCGCTTTTTCCGGAAATGGCGGCTGCCAGATAGATGCCGTTTTCCATGGCGCGGGTTTTCCACATCCAGTCGAAATGCTCAACAGAAGTTTCGGCGATCGGATAGGCGATGATTTCCGCACCTTTGAGCCGTAACGCCCGGATCGCTTCCGGGAACCACAGATCCCAGCAGATCAGAACGCCGACTTTGCCGAAATCCAGATCGAAAACCGGCAGGTTGTCGCCCCAGTCATAGCCGCTCTCATATTCTCCCACTGTCAACTGAGTTTTCCGATACACCCCGACGATGTTTCCGGCGCGGTCGATGACCACGGCACTGTTGTAATAACGACCGTTCGTTTTCTCCCGCAGCGAGACGACGACATTGGTATGCAGTTTTCGGGCGAAGGCGCTGGCCCATTGCGTATGTGGTCCGGGAATCGGCTGTGCTCCCATGTCCGTACCGAGGTCCGGCACCCAACGGGTGAGGAGGGTTTCCGGAAAGACCACGAGGTCAGGTTTTTCACCGTCCGCGGCGATGGCGTCGAAGACGCTCTCCATGCGTTTCTGGTTGTCTTCGCAGGTGGCAAGCCCCTCCGGGCGCGGCGTACATTTGGCGACGATGATTCGGACCCGGCGTTCCGGCAGAGTGACGGCGACACATTGTGCGTCGCGGAAGGTAATGGTCCTGCCCGGCAGATAACGCACGCCCAGATGCAGTTCTGCAAACCGCGCACCTTTCGGGCGCGGCAGGGAACGGGAAAAGCTGGCGGGCGAATCCGCTTCCAGATACGCGCTGCGCAGATTTTTCCCCTCTGCGTCCAACCAGGCGGCCCGGACCGTCAGCAAGCCGGCGCGTACCACCGTTTCCGGCGCGTCGTGGCGCACCGCAAACCGGCAGGCCGTCACGTCATCGTTCAGCTGGTAGGTCAGTTGCCATTTGGCAAAGGTGCTGTCGTTTTCTCCGAGACGAACCTGATAGGCGCCGTTTGTTTTTTTCAGAACTGCCTGCGGCCGGGAATCAGGACGGTACGGCATTTCCCTGATCAGTGGCGTGGGCGCGGAAACGTCTGCTGCGCCGGTCGAGGTGGCCAGCAAAGCGGCTATGGCGGGGACCAGTTTCTGTTTCATCATGGTTTCTCCTCTGCCGGGGTGGATAAAACGGTCTGGGGATGTTCAATGCCGGTACGCAGCGGGGCATCATACAGCACGCGGCCGTCTTTGACGAGCCGGACGGAACCGCCTGCGGGGCCGGTCTGGTTGAAACGGATTTCCCAATCGCCTTTTACCGTGGTGAAGTCGACGCCGAAATCCAGCGGACGGGTTGGTATCATGGTTTTCAGCTCGCCGTCTCTGCCGACCTGAATGACGTGCAAAAACAGGTCATCCTGCGCAGGGGACGCGGGGGAAATTTCCACCCGATAGCGGCCGAGATAATTCTTTTTTTCCGCGGCCTCGCGGGCACTTTCCGGCAGTTCCCAGTTGCGCCCGGAGGCTTCAAATTCGTGTCCGGGACCGCCGACAACCCGGCGTTCAAAATGCTGCGGGAGCAGTGTCCGGCAGAACAGCCGCCCGCCGCCGTCAGCGGCGCTGAACGTGCTGTTGTCAATCATTTCCGGTTCGTTCTGAACGTGCAGCAGCCATTCCTTGCGGTATTCCGGCCGGGTGGACGACACCCGGTCCGCAATGACGAAAATATCCGGCGGAATGAACAGAAACTGACGCAGAGCCAGCCGGCATTTCTCCGCCGCGTACACCGGCGTCGCGTCTCCGGCAACATAGGAAAACAGGTCGTTGGTGGCAAAGGCGACGCAGCGGTCTCCGGTGCTCCGGTTCTGGCCCCCGTGATGGTAAGGCAGACGGCTTTTTCGCACCACCCAGTAAGCGGGAAGCGGTTCCTCCGGCATATGGATAAGAATGGCGTTGTGCGCGACGGTTTGCGCGTAATAATTATCCAGATGCTGATTTTCCTTGAAGGGGAATCCGAGACGGGTACCGGTGTCGAGCGCGAGAAAATCATATTTGAAGATCATGAAACTGTTGGCGTCAAAATGCCGATGTGCCGGGGAAATCTTGTTGGTGACGAAACAGGCGTAGGTATCTTGCGCCGTCGAACCGGAACGGAAAAAGGCGATTCCCATGCGTTCAAAGAGTTTGGCGTGCGTTCCCAGTTCCGGCAGTCGGACCGCTTCCGGCACTTCGGGCGGAATCGCCCGGAGGGCGAGCAGCGGGGCGAAAATATAATAATTGTTCGGCCAGCCTCTCCGCAACGGATCTTCGTTGATGAGTTCCGCCGCCAGGCGCACCGCCTCCGGATCATCGGAGATGTAATGCGTGCACAAATACAAATTGGCGTCCGGAGCGGGAGCGAACTTGTCGGTATTGCCGGTGTCACCGACGCCGAAATCATACAATTCCCGTGTGCGCCCGAAAAAGGGACGAGCTTCGCCACGGATCAGATTCCAGGCACACCATGCCGGAAAGGTTTTCAGGTGTTTCCGCTTGGGCGACACCGTGCCGGTGGCTGATTCCCAGGTGCCGAAATAGTTGAAACTGGCCCACGGGTAGGTGGACATGAGGTAGTTGTTGGCCGGCGAAAGAAAGCCGCCGTCATTTCCCGCCATGGCTTCACGGATGTCGAGCATGACCTCATGTTCGCAATGCCCCTCCCACAGGAGTTTTTCGGCAAGCGCATCGTCGGCACCGCTGCCGAGGGCGGCGAGTCCGACGAACCATTTGAGCATCTGCGTGCCGTAGAAGCCACCTTCATGGGCAAGGCTTTCGCCGGAGACGAATTTATGGCTCTCCGTCTTGCAGCGGAACACGTATTCGAGGAATGGGCGCAGGAGTTTCCGGCGCGTTTCCGGATCGATATCTTCATAAATCCAGTCGATAGCACAGAGGGCATTCAACATTTCCGTATTATAATAGTCTCCGGCCATTACGCCGCATTCGAAACTCAGCAGGGCTGCTTCTCCGGCCAGTTCCAGCAGCCGCACGGCACGTTGAAGCTGGGCCTGGTCGCCGTCGATCAGCCAGAGAAGGGCACAACGGGCTGCCTGCGTACCCCAGACGGTGGGTTTGGGGAGAGTGGCGCGACTGCCGTCCGGTTTGCGGCCCTGACCTTTTTCGCCGTTCCATACGGAGGGATTTTCCGGAATATCGGCGGCGGGACGGCGGATGTTTTCCTCAAAGTACTGCCGCCAGCGCGGTTGCTCCAGGCGGGCTTTCAGAAGAGGGAGGGTTTCCGGCGTAAGATACATGCGCGGGTGATCGGGTCGGATCCGTTTCGACAGGCGCCGAGCTGCTGCCTGATCCTGCGGAAGCACCGTTCGTCCGGTACGACGATCGCGCCATTCTTCCCGGAGCGCCTGTGCTTCGCGACGCATGGCCGGAGTGGCGCCGGAATCCTTCGCCAGCACCCGGTCCAGATCCCGGACGGCTTCATTTTCATAGTACAGCTGATGCAGGGCGATCCGGGCTCCGCGCAAGGCTGCCTGTGCCCGGATTTCCGGGGTGGCACCCGTACGGAAATCCTCCCGGGATTGCAGCCATTGATCGAGCGGGGCGTAGCCGATTTCGGCGGCGGTCAGTAGCGACAGGAGCAGACGGATCATAAAAACCTCACTTCTTTACAGCGAAATAATAGGTTCGATTAGCAGCCGAAGGCGTGGCGATGCGGGGGGCTCCGGCGTACAGTTCATCGTTTTTCATGGTGGCGGCATGACCGTCCGCCCAGACGATCGGCATGGCGGTGCGGCCATCATGGCGGCCGTCGATCCAGCTGCGGTCGGTATCATAGACCAGGCAGGCCTGGGTGCCGTTGGAAACGGTGTCCGCGGATTCTCCGACGACCAGGGTTTTGGATGGAATCTGAATCTGACCGGCTTTGCAGACGAACCATTTACCACTGCCACCCCGATAGCCGAGACGGGGGAGGATGCCGTAGCCGTTTCCGTAGTTATAACCGTATCCGCCGCCGTACTGGGCCGCATAACCGTTGTCGGGATTCAGATCGGCCGCCACCTGGTCACTGAACAGCATCATGGAAGGGAGCCAGGACGGACAGGCGAAGACACCGGTACAGAACAACCGTCGAGAGACCTGCCCCTGTGAGACCGCCGGGGCTGTTTTGGAGGTATAAGGCAGTATCTGCGCCTTCCAGCTGGCGGCACCGATATTCACGACATTGGGAATGGTGACCTGTACGATCGGCATGTAGTCGTTGTTGTCGGCATTATACATGTGGGTGGCGGTGCCGAGCTGCTTGAGGTTGGAGAGGCACCGGGACTTTTTGGCGGTTTCGCGGGCCCGATTCAAAGCGGGCAGCAGCATGGAGGCGAGGATGGCGATGATCGCGATGACGACCAGGAGTTCAATCAGCGTGAATGTTTTCTTCATAGTCGTGGCTCCTGCAAATGAATGGTTTTTATAATGGTAACGGGATAGTGAATGCGTTAAATTTTTTTCTCTTCATATCAGCCTGAAATGTTTCTTAACGTCTGTGAACGAGTCGGGTCAGATCAAAAAGGTTTTTGTATTCTGCATCCGGATAACGCTGCGGAGCCTTGCCGTTGGGCCAGCATTCGTAAACGACCTGATCCAAGGTGTTGTGGTCGACCCGGTTGTTTTCCAGCGTGACGGAGGCGATGTCGATACCGGTACGTCGGTAAAGCCATTCCCGGGCTTCCGCGTCGGGCATGGCCTGGAATTTTGCGATGTCTTCCCGGTTGAACAGCAGTTCCACTCCCGGTGGACTGAAATTGGAGTTATGGAACATCAGTACGACGGCGCGTCCGCCCGCCTTGGGCGCGGATTTTCGCGTGAAGGTGTTGTTGCGGATGGTAATGTGGTTCGCGAAGTATTCGAACTGTCGTCTGGCCATTGCCGGATCAGTGCTGTGTGGATCGCGGGAGTTGAAGAGCGGCATGCTGATGAACGGATAATCGATAGGAGTCTTGACTTCCGGCATGAAGAAGGTGCAGTTTTCGATCAGCATGTTTCGACCGCCATTGCGGAAGCGGATAAAGTCTCCCGACACATTGATGAACGTGCAGTTGCGGATGGTGATATTACTTGCTCCGTTGCCGTTGTAGATCATGTGGGCGGTGCCTCCCGTTCCGATGTTTTCGAAATAACAGTCTTCCCAGGTGACGTTGCGGGAAGTGCTGCCGCTTACGCCGGTGGCGCTGTAGCAGACGCCGGGCATGTCGACGAAGCGGCAGTGATCGATGGCGACGTCCTGCGCTTCACGCAGTTGCAGGCCGTAGCCGATGGGAGGCTTGCCGGCGAACCGCAACCCGGTAATGCGCAGGTTGCGGGGGTGGCGAATCTGCATCAGGGTTGCGAAATTGGCGGTCCCTGCGTCGCGGGGATCTTTCGGATCGCGCTGGATGATAGTGGTGGAATCCGGGGCCCCCTGAAGTGTCAGGAGATTTTTCTCATGACCGGGGCGGGTGATGTCAAGTCCGGTACCCTTGCGGGAGGCGGGATTGTGGCGGACATTGTATACGCCTGGAACGAACTGTACGGTCACTGGTTCCTGTTTCAGCGCAACGGCGACGGTATTCCAGAATTCGGGCGCGGTCCACAGCGCGGCGTCAGCAGCGGCTTGGCCGCTGCCGCTGCCGGTTTTCTCCGGCGCGACGAAGAGCGTTACGTCGGCATGAAGCGATCCTGCGGCCAGGCCGAAAAACAATGTCGAAAAAATCCACAACCGGGACAGATGCCGCCCCGCATCCCTATGCCGTTTACTTCCAATGGTTACCGGGAATCGGTGTGTGGGGCGCTGCATTTCTCTGCCATAATAGTTGCAAGGAGGGACTTGATTTTTTCGGACGGCGTGGTTGCGGCCATGCTTGAGTTCGGACAGAATCATGACAGCAAGGAATGCGGGAGACGTGATGTCCTCCGGATGTTTGGTCAGCGTGAATGTCTTTTCCATTTTCTGATGCCTTGCCCTTGGTTGTGATGATTGCCGAATCCGGGAAACTACGGAATGCTGGAGAATACATGAGTAAAAATCCGGCGCATGCCGCGTCCGGGATTCCGAACCCGTTCCAGACATTCGTCAAAGGCGGCTTCCCCCATGGCGAAATAGTCCGTAGCCGCCGTCGCCACCGGTACGAAGTCTGGATCCCCCAGCTGCCGCCCGTCGATGGAGAAAATACAGTAATCATCGGTCAAAATTCGACCGGTTTCCCGGTGGTATGCCTCCTGGCAGTCGCGGGTGCGGGCTCCGGAATCCCACAGATAGCCGTCTTCCGGCGAACGGAGTTCTTTCAGATCGTCCGGTGTGGAGGGTTGCAGCGTATGCAGAATGCCTTCGCCGTATTCCCGCCAGCATTCCAGAAACGTCGTTGCGCGCAATCGGAAAACCGTTCGGAAATAGCGGCTGGTTTCATCATGAGAAAAAACATGTACGCGTTTTTTACCATGTTTACGGAAATAGTCTGCCGCCAGTTCCGCCGCCCGGTAGGGATCCAGATCCACCGTGCTGACTTTGCCGCCATAGGTACAGTGCATATTGGCCCCTACGACCGGAATGCCTTCGGGGACATCGTCCAGGTGGCAGTCGTAACAGCCGACCAGAATGAGTCCATCGCAGCCGGTGGAGCTCTGTATCAGCTTTTGTACGGTACAGGTTTCGTAGGGAATGAAGTTCAACAGCAGTTGCGTATGTTGTGTTTCCGCCCGTTGCTGGATGCCGCGGATGATTCGGCCGCAGTAGGTCCCGCCGTCGGAATCGGTGGAGCGGGTGGTAACTACAGCAATACGTCTCTGGACGTTGTTCTCCTCATTGTCTTTCCGGCGCCGCCGAACGAATGTTCCCTGGCCGTGGCGTAGCTCCAGCAAGCCGGATTCGCATAGTTTCAGCAGACTGCGTCTGGCCGAGCTTTCGCTTAATCCAAAAGTATCGGCCCATTCTTTCAGTGGTGGCAGCTGCATGCCGGGGCGGAAGACTCCGGCTGCAATCTGGGCCTCCACATACCGGGAGAGTTTTTCGGACTGGAGATGGTTATGACGCATTTTTTATCATTCAAAGTCATTCAAAATTTTGAATCTCTATGATAATTATAGCAAAAATTTACCGATGTGTCAAGCCGTCTTGAAAAAATAGGAGAAAAAAACAAGTGGCGGACCAAGTCAATTGGAAGAAAAGTCAGTGTGGCCATTTTGCCGAGAGCCATGGCGAAAAAAATTCCTGATCTTCACATGCCGGAAGACCAGGAGAGGGAAAAGCCGGACAGTTTTCCGCCCGGCTGGAAAATCATGAGGACGAAATCAGATGCCGTCGCGCTCGGCAGCCCAGCGGCGCAGTTCTTTTTCTGTTTCAGGGTAATTCATAGCCAGCATGGTTTCCGCAAATTTTCGGAAATACCCTTCTATGGCGGTTTTGAATACCGTGAGCGATTCCATGCGTTCTATAAAGCGCTCGTCCGGGGACATTGCTTCTCCATCCGGCAGTTTCAGCGAACCGAAGGAAAAATGGTCGGCATCAAAAGTGCCGCTCCAGACTTCTTCGCCGCGGGTCAGGGAGAATTTCGCCTTTTTCAGTTTTTTGCCGACGGCCAGAGCCGCTTTGGCCTCTGCACTGCGCTGAGGGCTGTTGCCTTTCTTGATCACGGTTTCTTCCGCACCGTTGGCTTCGGCGGCGTAGGCGAAGGTGAGGGGGCCTTCGATCAGCAGATCAAATTCACCGTCCTGCCCGCAGTCGATTTTACCTTCGTTTTCACTGTAGTACCAGAGCCAGGTCAGGAAATCACGGCCGATTACCGGCTGGTCCTCCACCGCGTCGCAGAAGGAGAGTGCCGGGAAACTGCTTTCGGTGGTTTGAAAGAATTTCTCCAGCATGGTACCGGGAGTCAGCTGCACCGGTTCTACTTTCACCGCCTGATAAAAGTTTTCGATGAAAAGATCAATCTGCGCCGTGGAAGCTGTCCCGAGATACAGTGTATTGCTGCGCGGATCGAGCACCAGCGGCACGGCGGCGAGGACGGGGGGCATTTTCGGAAGGTGTTTGGCAATGACCTCTTCCTTGATGGATTTGCGGACTTTGGATGGGACGAATTCAGCATTGTGCGTCTGCTGATAGGCGAATTCTTCCCGTTTGCAGATGGCATTCAGCAGCGCGGCCGGTAATTTCCGCTCGGCGCGGCGCAGCGTCAGGTTCAGAAAAGGTCCGCGGTAGGCGGTTCCTTCATCGATCTGGGTATCGAGAAGATGACGTCCTGTGACCCAGCCGAGTTGCGGACCGGCGTCCGGTTCGGTGCTGACGCTGTCGAGAGTGCCCGCTTTGCGGGCGGCGAAAAGGTCTACCGCGTTTTCCGGCAGCGGAGAACGCAGATCGAATATCGTCAAGGTAATGGTACCGTTGTCAAATGGCATGTTGAAACTCCTGAAAAGAATTGATGTGTATGAAGCGAATGAGTGGTAATGTAGCGCCGGAATCAGAATTTTTCAATGTCGTTCCCCGGGGCGGACCATCAGGATTTTTTATGGAAAAACGTCTTGAGCTTGTCGGCAAAGCCCGGCTTCCGGGGGTGAGTCGCCCGATGGAAGACCGCGATGATTTCCGGATAATCCGGTCGCCGGAGCGGTTCGAAAGTCATCATGCGGTTCAGCAGATCGGAGAGTTCCTGGCCAACGGCCGGATTCAGATCGATCGCCGGCAGATAGACGGGATGCCGCCGCCGTTCCAGCAGCTCCTCCGTTTCGCCCGAATGGCCGAACGGCAGCTGCCCGGTGAACAGTTCATAAGCCGAAACCCCGAAGCTGAAAACATCCCCCTGCCAGTCTTCATGCCCCTCATACAGCCGCTCCGGACTGACGTAAGCCGGGCTCGCCCAGCCGGTGGCGGTCAGGAGAGACTCCGGCGCTTCCCGGATGTCGGCAAGATCAAAGTCCCCCAGCCCAGCGGTGCCGTCTGCGGAAATGAGGATATTGCCGGGTTTGATGTCATGGTGTACGACTTGATATTGCAGGGCTGCGTGCAGACCTTCGGCGATGGTGTGCAGCCAGCGGCAGAGTTCCGGCAGCTCCGGCAGCTGCCCGGCCTTCTGCATTGCCTCCAGGCTGCCGCGTTCCATATAACGCATTACCAGAAAAGGTTCTTCTTCGAAAATCCCGCAATCATAAATCGGAATGACTCCCGGATGATTGATTCGGGCCACCAGCTTGGCTTCGTGGATAAACTGGTCGCAGCCGCGGCATTCTTCGGCGAATTCCCGGTTGAGGATCTTGACCGCCACGCGCCGGGCCAGTTCGGGATCAATGGCCCGGTAGACCTTGGACATGCCGCCGATACCGCAGACTTTCTCCAGCAGATAACGGTCGAAACGCCGGGGAACCCGGATGGAGAGACCGCAGTTGGGGCAGGGAACCCGGCTGAAGGGTTCCAGCAAAGAGACATCCAGCTTCTCGCCGCATCCCCGGCAGAAGACTTTGATGGGGGTCTGGGACGTTGCCATGTTTTACTCTCCCGCCTCCAGGGGCAGCAGCGGCAGCGGCATATCCTGCCGTACCACCTGAAAGTGAATATCGCTGCGGTTGAGCTTGCCCAGGACCGTGCGCCCTTCCTCGTAGGCACGGTCATACGTGTTGCACTCGCCACTTATATGGACATACAGCAGCAGACGGGTCCGGGTGCCGATCAGTTCCGGCAGCGCTGCTGCGGCATCGGCGTTGTCCATATGACCGAATCGCCCGCGGATGCGTCGCTTCAAGTGCAGCGTCCGATCGGAATTCATCAGCATGGTGTCGTCATAGTTGCTCTCCAGCACCAGAGCATCACAGTTTGCAAGGTGCGTCCTGACCAGCGGCGTGAGTCGTCCGAGGTCGGTTGCCATACCGATCCGGCAGGCACCATGGCGGATGACAAAACCGACCGGATCGACCGCGTCGTGCGGTACGGAAAAGGGGCGGATTTCAAAGCCGGCCGTCTCAAAACAACTTCCCGGCTCAAATTCGACAACCCGACGCGGCAATTTTCCCAGCCGCCGCAGTCGATCCGCGGTAAGGCAACTTGCATACAGCGGAATATCCAGCGCATCGCAGAAAACCCGTCCGCCCTTGACATGGTCTTCGTGCTCGTGAGTCAGCAGGACGGCTCGGATAGATTCCGGCGCGACTCCCGCCGCGGCCAGACGTCCACACAGTTCCCGGCGGGAAAAACCGGCGTCAATCAGGATCGCGTTATCGCCGCAGATCAGGGCGAATGCATTGCCCCTGCTGCCGCTCCCGAGGGCCGCCAGATGAATCAGAACGCTCATAACAATTGAAAAATCCGTTTTTTGTGATAATATAGCAGAGATTGACTGGAAAAAAACATTTCAAAATCTAAATTTTTTCAAAATGGAAAGCAAGCGCCTTTGCTGCTTTCTTTTAGATTTTTCCCGGAAAGGGCGATGTGGATCACTCATTTTCACAATCCCAGAGCTTGCGTCAGGAACAGACGCTCTCGGCACGGCAGCTGCAATCGCTGGAGCTTTTGCACGCACCGATTCTGGAGCTTCAGGAGCGATTGAGCCAGGAACTGGCTGCTAATCCGGTGCTGGAGGAAGTCCCTTCCGATACGGATCTGCAGGTCGGAGATCCGTTGAGTGTCGGTGCCGGAGAGGAGGAACCGCACGATGCGGGCGATGAGTCGCTGGCTTCGGAACAACTGGTGCGGGAGGCGGAAAACTGGCACGATGAACTGCCGTTGCCGGCGGGGGCTTTCAGCGGCGCAGGAGAGGGCGATGGGGGGGGAGGTGCAGATGCGTCGGATCGGGACTTTTTTTTCGATTCCCTTACCGGAGAAACTACGTTGCAGGAGCTTCTGCTGGATGAATTGCGCTTGTCAAACGTCGACGAACGGCAGCATCGAATCGGTGAACTGGTGATCGGCAGCATCGACGACAGCGGATATCTGCGTACCCATCCGGCGGACATTGCCATGGCTGCGGATGCCTCCCTGGAAGAAGTAGAACAGGTGGTGCGGCTGATTCAGTCTTTTGACCCTCCGGGCGTTGGGGCTTTTACGCCGGGGGAGTGTCTGCGGCTGCAACTGGAGCGTCGGGGGGAGAAGGATCCGCGGCTTTTTGAACTGATCGACCGATATCTGGATGACATTGGCAATAACCGTCTGCCGCAGATCGCCAGGGCTATGAAAATTTCATTGCCGGAGCTGGAGCGGTTGCTGGAAAAATTGCGTACTCTTCATCCTTATCCCGGTTCGGTACTGTCTCCGTCTGGCGCGGTTTTTGTCGCCCCGGAGCTGGAGATCGTCCGGGAAGGGGAGAGATATGTGGTCAAACCTTCCGGAAGATCCATGCGGCTGCGCATTCCGGAGCGTTACTGGAAAATGCTGGAGGATCCGGCGCTTTCCGCCGCCGACCGCGCCTATATCCGGGATAAAATCGCAGCGGCCCGGGAGTTGATCCGGGCATTGGAAATGCGGGAGAGTACCATTCGCCGGATTGCTGCAGTGATTGCCGACGAGCAACATGATTTTTTCGAGAAAGGGGTGGCCTTTCTCCACCCGATGACGATGCGCGATGTAGCGGAAAAGCTGAGCCTGCACGAAACCACAGTCAGCCGCGCCATCGCGGGAAAATACCTGCAGACACCGCGCGGTTTTTTTGAATTCCGCTATTTTTTCTCCAGCGGCTTTCACGCTGCCGACGGGACGGCAGTTTCCAGCCGTTCCGTTCAGGAGGCAATCCGGCATTTGATCGACGGAGAAGATGCCCGGAAACCTTTGTCGGACGAGAAGATTTCCCAACTGCTCCGGAAAGAGGGACTGGAAGTGGCCCGACGCACGGTCGCCAAATACCGGGAGGAGATGCGTATTCCGCCCACCCCCCTGCGGCGAAGCCACCACTGAGCCCGTATCACCTTGTTTCAACGGAGATAAAAATCCGGGAGAGAATCTTTTTTTTCGAAAAAATTACGAAACCTCCTTGTTTTTTTTTCTGGAAAGACTATTATATAATTGTAATCATTACAAAAATGGAAGGATTTTAATTTCTTCCAGTAACTCAAGAAGGGAAAAAGAAGATGAAGAAGTTTGTCTGCACCGTCTGTGGTTATGTTCATGAAGGAAATGAAGCTCCGGCACAGTGCCCGCAGTGCAAGGCGCCTGCCTCGAAATTCGTTGAAAAGCAGGAAAATGCCGCGCTCTCCTGGGCGGATGAACATCGAATCGGTGTTGCCAAGGATGTGGATCCGGAAGTGCTCGAAGGTTTGCGTGCCAACTTCATGGGGGAATGCACGGAGGTCGGCATGTATCTGGCGATGAGCCGCCAGGCGGACCGGGAAGGGTATCCGGAAGTGGCGGAAGCCTACAAACGCATCGCTTTTGAAGAAGCGGAACATGCGGCCAAGTTCGCCGAGCTTCTCGGTGAAGTGGTGGTTCCCTGTACCAAGACCAACCTCTCGATGCGGGTTGAGGCCGAACATGGCGCCTGTGAAGGGAAATTGGGGATTGCCAAAAAAGCCAAGGCGCTTGGTTATGATGCCATTCATGACACCGTTCATGAAATGTGCAAGGATGAAGCCCGGCATGGCGCTGCATTCGCCGGCCTTCTGAAACGGTATTTCAATAAGTAAGTATGATCGGTGGGGGGGCGGAATCGCCGGAGGGCGGTGCCGCACCCTGCTGTTTCTGCGGCGCAGTAAAGAGGAAAAAGGAGAATGAGGATGAGTCTGACCCGGAATTTTGCCGAACGGCTGCGGGAATCCGGTATCCGTCCCTCCGCGCAGCGCATCGCAGTCTACTCCTGGCTGTATGGACAGCGGAATCATCCTACTGCGGAGATGATTTATCAGGCGTTGGCTCCGGATTTTCCGATGCTGTCGCGCACCACGGTATACAATACCTTGAAACTATTTATTGCCGAAGGTGTTATCCAGCCGGTTCTGATTGAGGACGGAGAAATGCGCTTTGATGCTGATCTTCGACGTCACGGGCATTGCAAATGCCGGAAATGCGGAGCTGTTTACGATCTTTTCTTCCCGGAGGAAACGGTCCTGCCGGAACCGGCGGATGG
>CALXOD010000056.1 GCA_944389925.1 uncultured Victivallaceae bacterium
TTTCAGAAACAGTGATTCTAGAACCAGCCCTCCGGCAGCCTGCAGCGAGGCGTCCGCATATTCTGCCCCGGAGTTTTTCAGGCCGGTCAGAAACGCTGCCGTATTGAGGTCGAAGCCGTAGACCTGCGCACCGGCCCGGCAGGGCTGAAGGATGGGCCTCTCCAGTACCGTTTCCAGATACGGCTGCACCGAGTCGGGCCGCCATACCATGAGGTAAGCGAGGAAAGCCAGATTCCCTGCGCTGGAAAGTTCCTTCGCCGCCGCCGGGACGTTCGCGGCGGCCCGGTCGAAGTACGGCTTCGCCAGCCGGTCCAGTTCTTCCGGGGATGGCTGCCGTTGTTTCTCTTCCGGCGGATGCCGGGGAATGAGTGATGCGCCCGCAAGCACGAGCGCGGCGAGCAATCCGGCAATGACAATGCCGAATCCGAAACGGTTAAGGGTAGCTGAAGTCATGGAGCCTCCTGTTGGGGGGTTATGAATGGTAGTTTTCTCCTCCAACATATTGTGCCGCAAAAACGGCTGTTTTTAAGGAAAAATAACAGGGAAACGAGGGTGAATAGGATAATATCGATATAAAAAGCAATGTCGATACTCTGTTTATATTCTTAATTTCCCCGGAAATTCCCGGGCTTAGGGCCTCAGCATTTCAAATGCGCAGCATTTGACTGATTGATCACCAAGATATTTATGATGCCGGAACGTTAGAGAGGATCAGCAGCAAATCGCAGATATCCTGACCTGGCAAAAGTTTCTCCTGACACATCAGGCGCCCCCTATTGGCGATATGCAGAATAGAACGCAGCAGCCCATCTATTCCCCTCAAATTTTTATCCGGGAATTATCCGGGAATTCATGATGACACGAGGTGAAATGGAGTGAAATCAGGAAACCAGACACAAAAAAACGAGCTACGATTTTTACTCGTAACTCGTTCATAATCAAGATGGTGGTGGGAGATGGATTCGAACCATCGAAGTCGGTGACAGCAGATTTACAGTCTGCCCCCTTTGGCCGCTCGGGAATCCCACCACGAACAAAATTGGAGCGGGTAACGGGAGTCGAACCCGTGTAAGCAGCTTGGAAGGCTGCGGCGTGGCCGCTACGCTATACCCGCTTCTTACAAACCACTCCACATGGTTGCGCAAAACTCCATTCTTTCTCCCCCCGCTTATCGCATAAGAGTTGAAAAAATGGTGCCGACGGTGGGAGTTGAACCCACACTCACGAGGTGAACTACGACCTGAACGTAGCGCGTCTGCCATTCCGCCACGTCGGCACTGCTTTGCGAACTCATGTTCGCCGCTTGTGCCATTACATTACCTCAGTTTTTTGAGTTTGCAAGTCACTTTGTGCTTTTTTGTGATTTTTTTTCAAAAAACCTTGCTTTTCATGGGTACGGTCCTATCTTAATATATGAGGTTTTATCAAAGAAAGAGAAACAATGGGTGTTAAAAATTGGAAAATTGTCGGACAGTATCATGATTCTGAGGTAGAAGAGATCCGAAAAAGCCACGCGTTGCCGCGTCCTGTTGCCGTATTTCTTGCGGCACGTGGCATCCGCAATGACGAGGTTCCGTCTTTTCTCTCCCCAAAATTGGGACAATTGTCCGATCCGTACCGTTTTCCCGGCATCAAAGATGCCGCGAAAAGACTCTGGGATGCTGTTCTCAATAAGGAATCCATCCTGATCCACGGTGACTATGATACCGACGGCATTACCGCCAGCGCATTGCTGGCCCTGGTGCTGCGCAGTAACGGAGCCACTGTCCATTCCTTCATCCCGCATCGCTTCGACGATGGTTACGGATTTACGCCGGAATCCCTCCACAAGGCCCTGACCGCATTCGGGCAATGTCGGGTTCTGGTAACCGTCGATTGCGGAATCACCAGTTGCGATGCGGTAGCGGAAGCTGTCGCGCTCGGTATCGACGTGATTATTACCGACCACCACGAAGCCGGTCCGGAGCTGCCGCAGGCATTGGCCGTCATCAATCCCAAGATTTATCCGGAACTGGAAGATCTGCATCTGCTTTCCGGTGCCGGAACTGCTTTCAAACTCGCGCACGCGTTCATTAAATATGGGCGGGAAAATAATCTGGGGGGATTTCAGACGCGGCTCGAAGAAGTTCTTGATTATGTCGCGCTCGGCACGGTCGCGGACATCGTCCCATTGCTCGGCGAAAACCGAATCATGGTCAAATCCGGTATCGAAATCCTCCGCAAACAATTGCGTCCCGGGGTGCGCGCCCTGATCGAAAGTTCCCGGTTGAAAAACGAATTGACGCCTTCGGACATCACATTTAAACTGGCGCCGCGCATCAATGCCGCCGGCCGGGTCGGCGATGCCAATGTCGCCCTGCACCTGCTTGAGTCGGAACATATCGTGGACGCTTATCGATTTGCCTCCCAGCTGGAATCTTTCAATCGCTCCCGTCAGGACAAGGAACAGGAGATCTACCAGGAGGCCTGCGAGCAGATCACCCGCAATCTTGCCTGGCAGAGTGATTACGCCCTGCTGGTGGCCGGACGCAACTGGCATCAGGGGGTGATCGGTATTGTGGCCTCGCGTCTGGCACGGGATTACAACCGACCGACCATTGTGCTGACCATTCAGGGGGACGAGGCGTATGGCTCCGGCCGCAGTGTTCCCTGTCTGAATTTGGTGGAGGTTCTGAGCAAAACCTCGGGGCTGCTGGATCGTTTCGGGGGCCATCCCATGGCGGTGGGAATCGGGCTCAAGGCAGAACGGATCGCCGCCTTTTTCGAAGCCATGGAGCGTGAAGTACGCAATCAGCTCTCCGCGGAACAACTGGAAGACCATCTGTATTATGACGGCGAAGTTTCCCTGCATGAGTTGACGCCGGAATTTTTCCAGTATCTGGCCAAACTGTCGCCCTTCGGCCACAGCAATACCAAACCGATCTTTCGGTTCAATGACCTGGAAGTCGTCAAATGTTTTCCGGCCGGCGAATCCCATGCCCGCGGCCTGCTGCGCGGCTCCGGGGGGCAAATGGAATTCATCGCGTTCAACCGTCAGCCAGCACCCCTGCGCAACCGGAGAATTGATGTACTGGCGACACCACAGATCAATGTCCGATACAATACAGAGACCCCTCAACTCAATTTGATTGACGTGCGGGAAATTCTCTAACGGCAAACGCCGGTGTTGTACCATGGATGATCCCGAAAAAAAAGACAAGAGCAGAGTCGGCCTGAAAAAATGGGGGCTGATCGGTTTGATCGTGCTCCTTTTTCTGCTTTGCCTGGGAAGCATGATCTGGTGTCTTTGGCTGCCTCGTTTTCTGGAACAGACCCTGTTGCCGCAACTGGCGCGGCAATATGGCATTGCTTTGAATGCCGGGGTGCGCAATTTCGGAATAACCGGGACAGACTTCAGCGATGTGGAGGTGCGACTTTCCGAAAGGAAACCGTTGAAAATCGATTCTCTGCGTATCGATTACACTTTTATGCCGCGCAAACCCTGGCTGCGGATTTCACGCCTCACCATCAGTGGAATGGAAATCAGCGTGGAGAAAACCGACCAGAACAAGTGGCTGCTCAATGGCTATCCGGTTTCTTCTGCCCCCCCAGAGGATAACGCGTCCGCAGTCTCCACGTCCGCGGTGTCTCTCCCCTATCCTCCGGACTGGCTGGAACTTCTGGAATTTCGTAACAGTCGCGTTCGAGTGCAATTACCGGGGGAGGCTGTCATGACCATCCCATTTGAAGCCGAATTGCGCGACGGGTCCCGGTTGAATCTTTCGTTGCGTCCCGGCGGCCAACTTCTGGAAACTCGGTTGACTTATGATCCCAAGGTACAGTGTCTGGATTTTCAGTTCTCCGGCAAAATCTCTCCTGCTCTTTTACCCGGCCTGCCACCACTCGCGGGGAAACTCCGTCTCACCGGTCAGGGAACCTTTTATCTCCAGGAAGTCCCGGGAAAACGGCTGACTGCCGATGTGGAGGCGGCTTGGGAAACGGGTTGGTTCTCCACCCCGGCGCTCGCCTCCCGGAACCGTATCAGCGCCAACTGGCAAGCTGAAAACGCGGCATGGACGCTTGATCTGCAGGGAGAGATCGCCCTGCCCCGCATCTCCCCGAACAAAAACTTTGACCTTCAACTCGGAACTCTCCACTATCAGGGAACGGCAAACAGCCACGCCGGGCTTCCCCCTCAAATATCCGGCGACCTCAAATGGATGCCTGTCTCCTTGCGCAGTGGAGACATGCAGTTGCAAATCCCGGAAATCCGCCTCACCGGTGACGGTCAATCCCCCTGGAGCGTACAAAGCAGTCTTGAACTGCATTGTCCCGGTCTGCCGGCCTTTACCCTGGGAAAAATTCTGGCGGAAACAATCCCCAACGGAATCCGGCTGACCCTCCAGGATCTGTATTGCGGCGCCACAGCGCTGGGAGAGGCGGAAAATGAATTGACGCTGAAAAACCGGGAACTTCGATTGACCGGAAGTTATCGGGCGTCCACCCTGCAGGGGCTGCAGCTCCATTGGAATGCACGACTGGATGCCTCGGGAAGCGGAGAATTGACGCTGGATCTCCCCCCCTGGCGCAGCCCGGAGCCCATCAATCCCGGCCGCTACGTCCCCAAACTGGGGGATGGATTCCGAGTGAATGCAACCATCAGCGCCGGGCTCCGTTTTGCCCTGCAGAATTTCCAATTGACCTCCGGCGGCTCTCTGATGGTGAGGGACGCCTCTCTGGAAGCTCCGGAACTCGACTTGTTCCTGAAGGGAGGACGGGGCGAAATCCAATTTGCCGACCTGCTGCATCCGCAGACCCGGCCGGGTCAGGTGTTGACACTGGAAGAAGCAAAATTCGGAAACTTGAAACTGACCCAGAGTCGCATCACCTTTCAGCTTTACACTCCCGACGACATTTTGCTGGAGTCCGCCGAAACGAACTGGTGCGGTGGCAATATCCATTTGCAGGCGACCCGGCTGCGCAGTGGGCGAAGCAATCTGAGCACCATGATCTACTGCGATGGTGTCAGCCTTGCTCAGGCCCTGCGGGAACTGGGAGTTGCCCAGACGGAGGGAGAAGGCAAGTTGACTGGAAAGATTCCGGTAAAACTCCGTCGCAGCGGGATCTTTTTTGAAAACGCCTACTTGTATTCGGAACCCGGTGCAAACGGCATTATCCGGTTGCGCAACGCCCGCGAACTGCTGGCGATGGCGGGAGCAGCCAATCTTTCCGAACTTGACCTGGCTTCAGAAGCCCTGAAAAATTTTTCCTATGAATGGGCAAAACTCAACTTCGACACCACGCCCGGCGGTCTGACATTGCATTTGCAATTTGACGGGAAACCGCTGGAACCATTGCCGTTCACTCTGGATCCGGCAAGTTCACGCCTGGTACGGAGCAATCAGGGGAAAGCAACCTTTCAGGGGTTGCAGCTGAATGTCAATCTGACACTTCCGCTGAACCGCCTGCTGCAATTCAATGAACGTCTCAACCAACTCAGGAGCACTCAACCATGAAACCGCCTGTCTTCACCGCCGCGGCAAGCCTCGTCCTGTTGACCGCAGGATGCCTCAAAACTCAGAATGAAGTAGAAATCAAACCCATCGAAATCAAACCGATGCAGATCACCATCGATCTGAATGTCAAAGTAGATAAGGAGCTGGACAGCGCCCTCGGTACCGCCCCGTCCGCCACTACTCTTGACACCAGTACCGAAAAGGGTCGTCTGATCGCTTCTTTCCGGGAACGCAGAGAGGCCCTCAAAAAGCTGAAAACACAGGGTGTCCTCGGAGAAAATAACAAGGGCCTGCTTGAGCTGCGCATTCCCGCAAACGAAGCCACCGCAGAAGCGGCTCTGCTGCTGACTGCGGAAAATGCCGCCCGGACCCGCATGTATGAAATCATTGCCCGGGAACAGAATACTACTGCGGATTTCGTTGCCACCCGCTGCGCCACACGTATTGCGGAACGGGCTCCGGCCGGGCTCTGGTATCAAAATGCTCAGGGAGAATGGCTGAAAAAATAACGCCTTCTTATCCCCATTGAACCGTCCGCGTGCCCCCCTCCCCCGGCAGGGCACCGGACGGTTGGCCATTCTTCAGCGCGGCAGCAGACAGTCGCGCCATCGGCTCTTCCATCCGGCCCCAAAACGTCGATAGGCGGCAGCAGACGGCACGCCCCCCTCCGCCCGAAGCCGGTAATACTCGGCCAGCTCTTCACAAAGCTTCCGCAATCCGGGCAGAACTTCCGGAACAGCATCCAGATGCTGGACCAAGGCTTCATACCGCATTGCACTTCGACGCAGTTCTTCGCGTCCGTTACGCCGCAAGTACCGCCATCGCTCCAGCCAACCGCTGCGCTTCACAACCGTAAAATTGCCGCCATGACAGCGGTAGGAAGTCAGACACCGCGGCAGCGCCTGAAGTCGTCCACGGACCGCCGCCAGGGACGACAACCAGAAATCGTGGCAAGCCCCCGTCTCCATTTCCGGAAAAGGCAGACTCCAGGCCAGAATTTCCCGCCGGAACGCCATATCATGTGCATACGCCGTCGGCCGTATCAACATCCGGGCAGCCCATTTCTCCGGAGTTTCCTCCAGCCATCTCCGATCGAATCCCTGCAGCTCCCAGGCAGTATGCCCCATCTCCCGCAATCCCGCATCCACCACTCGGCTGTCGCAGAAAACCAGATCGCACGCCTCCTCCCGCTCCAGAAATTCCGCCAGAATCGCCACTTTGTCAGAATCCCAGACATCATCCTGGTCGGCCAGAAACAACAGATCGCCGGTACACAGCTGCAGGGCTTTTTGAAAGTTGCGCACAATGCCCAGCTGTCTTTCATTTCGTACATATCGGATGACGCCGCCGGTCTGCAGAAAAGGCGCGACGGCCCGCTCCGTAGCATCGTCAGGAGAGTCGTCGCAAATAACAATCTCATCCGGTCTCCGGCTCTGGTGGAGGAGACTCTCCAGCTGCATACCGATCCATTGTTCGCCGCGCCACGCTGCGAGAGCCACGGAAATGAGCTTTCTCATAGTCGGATCACCTGGTCACAATGCTCAATCGTACTCAGACGATGGGCGATCATCAGAATGGTCATTTTGCCCTTCAGCATCCGCAGAGCATCAATGAATGCCTGTTCCGTATCCACGTCCAGTGCGCTGGTTGCCTCATCCAAAACCAGTACCTCCGGATGCCGGTACAACGCCCGGGCAATACCAATCCGCTGCCGTTGTCCGCCGGAAAGCCGGACGCCCTGTTCCCCCACCATGGTACGAGTTCCCTCCGGCAGAGACGCGATGAACGTTTCCAGCTGTGCCAGTTTCAGACATTCGGCGACCCGTTGATCATCGATTTCTTCCGGAAGCAGACCGAATGCGATATTCTCCCGGATGGTGCCGTCCACCAGATAAACGCTCTGCGGCACATAACCGACCAGTCGTTGCCAGGAAGAAAGATTCTCCTGAATATCACGCCCATCGACCGCAATCCGGCCGGACTCCGGCCGCAATAGCCCGAGAATCAGATCTGCCAATGTCGTTTTTCCGCAACCGGTAGCGCCGACCAGCGCAACGCTGGCACGATAGGGAATTTCAGCCTGAAAATCCTGCAGCACCGGCACCAGCCCCGGTTCATACCGGAAGGTCAAATGCTCTACCGTCAGTACCCGACCAAAGGTAAGCGGCGGTGCCATTTCCATCTTGCGTTCCGGTGCCAGCTCTGTCAAATCATGAAATACCGTATCAAACGAACATACCCCCTGTCGAATACGCACCAGATTGTACTGTACCCGTGACACCGCCGGCAAGAGACGAAACATCGCCATCGCCAACAACGCCGCGGTCAACAGAATCGTTCCGGCAGCAACACCGACAGCCGTCAACACCGCGAGTAGTCCCATGGCCAGCAGCACCACCAGCGTCTCAAACGCCAGACGTGGGAACTGTCCGGAAAAATAGAGCATCATTTCCGTATGATACCGGTCCCGCTGGTGGTCTGCGTAAACTTTACAGAAATGCGATTCCAGATTGGCGATTTTTATTTCCTTCACCCCCCCAAATCCCTGCAGCATATCCTGAAAAACTGCCCGGGACTGTTCCATCTGTTTCCGTCCGAGCCGGTAATTGTACCGGGAAAAAGGCCAGTACAATGCTCCGCCAAGCACGATTACAACCAGAAATGCGGCCAGCGTGGTCAGCGGTACAAAAACCATCAACATCCCGACAATCGCCAGAATGACGATAGCTTCCGACACCAACATCATCAATGGCAGCAGCACACCGATGACCACCGTACAAAGCAGGTTGATGTTGTTAAGCAGCTCCGAGGAGTTATGCCGCAGATGAAACCCGTAATCGGTCCCCAGATAATTGTCGAAAAGCCGGACCGACCATTCATACGCCCGATCGTAAATAAATTTTGACTGCCAGTAGGTCATGACCAGCACAAATCCGTTTTTGAGCAGAAAAAAACCTCCCACAGCACCACAGAGAATCAGCAGAAAAGCCGCTGGATTTTCCGGAGCAATCCAGCGATAAAGTACAGCAAGATATCGGTTCTGCTCCAGCAGTTCCGGTTTTGTCAGCACCGCTACCACCGGCATCAGAATACTGATACCAATCAGCTCCAACCCCGCGGCGATCACCATCAGAACCGTCAACAAAGCCATGCGTCCCTTGTCCGCCGGCGTCAACAGCATCCGTATATCCTGAAGCAGCTTCCACATATTTTCCATTTCCTCCAGTCCGGTCGGCGCTTCGCCGGTCCGGGGCATCTTTCGATTCGTACAATATAGGCCGGAACCCGCAGAGTTCAACCGGAGAACACGGATTTTCACCATTCTTTTCCCCGGAAAAGAATAAGAAGGGACCGTTTGATTTTCCGCCTCCGGCGGTGTATAGTTTGTAAAACTATGGTTTGCGCGGCTGGCGAAATTGGCAAACGCACCGGGTTTAGGTCCCGACGCCGAAAGGCTTGTGGGTTCAAGTCCCACGCCGCGCACCAGACTCCGGCATTCTCGCGTCGCTCCCGCGCGCCGAGACAGGAAAAAACCGGCGAAACGAACGGGAAAACGGACGGCGGAGCCGTCCCGATAACATCATGATTGATACGGAAAAAGACAATCGCCGCGTTGTGGAACGCGCCATTCTCATCGGTGTCCGCTCCCCAGATGAACCTCCCGCTGACGCTGTCGAACACCTGGAAGAACTGGCCGAATTGACCGCCAACCTGGACATAGGCGTCATCGACCGCATCGTCGTTCATTTGCGCACCCCTCAGCCGGAATACTATATCGGCAGCGGCAAGGCTGCCGAAATTGAAGAACGTCGCCGGAAACTGGAGGCCGACTGCCTGATTTTCGATACGCCGCTGTCTCCCTCGCAGCAGCGAAACTGGGAGAAACTCACCCACTGCTGTGTGATTGACCGGGAAGAGGTCATTCTCGACATTTTCGCCGGGCGTGCTTCCACCCGCGAAGCGGTCCTTCAGGTGGAACTGGCACGACTGCGTTATATTCTGCCACGCCTGACCCGGGCATGGACCCATCTGTCCCGCCAGCGGGGCGGCGTAACCGGCGCACGCGGCCAGGGCGAAACTCAGATTGAAAATGACCGGCGACTATTGAAACGCCGTATCGCCGTACTGGAAGAAGAACTGACGGAAGTCCGCCGGCAGCGCGCCGTCGGCCGTAAACGCCGGGAACGCCATGCCATTGCCCATGCTGCAATCGTTGGTTATACCAATGTCGGGAAATCGTCGCTGCTGCGGGCGCTCTCCGGTTCGGAAATTCTGGTAGCGGACCAGCTGTTCGCCACCCTGGACCCGACCACCCGCAAGATCACATTGCCCGATCGTCAGGAACTGTTGCTGACCGACACGGTGGGTTTCGTGCGCAAACTGCCGCATTCGCTGGTGGAAGCGTTCAAATCCACGCTGGAGGAAGCAGTGCTGGCTGACTTTCTGATCCTGGTACTGGATCTCTCCAGCCCTCAGCTGGAGGCGCAGTGGGAAACCACGTTGTCTGTCCTGCGGGAACTGGGGGCGGAGGACAAGAACATTCTGGTGGTTTTCAATAAACTGGACAAAATCGACCGGCAGGCGGACACTCTGCTGCTGGCTCGTACCCGGATGCTGTTTCCGGATGGCGTCTGGCTCTCCACCCGCACTGGAGAAGGTCTGGACCAACTCCGGGAACGGTTGTCTGCTTTTGCAGGAAAACACCGGCGCCTGCTGCGGGTACAACTTCCGCCGGAACGGCATGACCTTGTCGCATTTGCCCATGCCCGCGGTCATGTTTTGGAGGAACATTATGAAAACAACGGTAATCTGAATCTGATTTTCAGTATCGATCAGCAGTATCACCATAAATTTGCCGATTATCTCGCGGCCGGATCCGGCTGCGCTAGAAAGGAGTCCTGATGATGATTTTTCCGCGTCTGATCTTTGCCGCGGCAATTCTGTCGTATGGCCTTTTTCTTTTCTATCCGATGGCGTCAGCAGCGGACAGCGACGATTTTTCCCCCTGGGACGGCTGGCGCCAGGGATATACGCATTTCGAACGCGGAGAACAGGCACGGGATCGGGGTGACTATGTGCAGGCGCTGCAATCCTTTCGGGAATCACTGCGCTGCTATCGCGAGGTCAAACGTGCCCGCCCGGACTGGAATCAAACAGTGATCGACACCCGGATTTCCCTGTGTGAACAGGAAATCGCCGCCATCCGCCGGCTGATGGGACGACCGACGGGAACCGGAAGTGCAGATTCCAGAGATCCTGCCTTGACATCCGCCCCGGCATCCGGAACGCCGGCATCTGTCGTTCCGGAAAACACCGCACGGCTGCAAGCAGAACTGGAACAGTATAAACAAAAACTGTTCTCCGCTCTGGTCGAGCTGGAGGACCTGCGCAAATCAGCCGCTCAGCGCAGCGCCACCACCACCGAACTGGAGAATCTGATGCGGGAGCGCCGCATCATGCAGGAAAAATATCAGCTTCTGGAATCCCGCTATCAGGAGCTGGAGAAAAAATCCTCCGAACCGGACGCCGCTGCCGAAGCCGCTCGGCGGCAGATGATTGAACTGCGGATCAATCTTGAAACAACAGAGCGCAAACTGAAGCTGGCAACGGATCGGAATCTGGCGATGGAACACGATCTGGCTGAACTGCAGCGTACCCGTCTTCAGTTGGAAAAAGAGTTGAAAGAAGCCCAGTTGCTCGCCGCCGCCAATCGGGAGGAGCTCGCTTCGCTGCGTCAAATCCGCGACTCCGCTACAGGCGAGAAAAACTTGATCCTTGCCCGGGAAGAAACCCTGAAACAATCGCTGGAACGTGCTGAAAAACAATTGGCAGCCAACCGGACCGAACTCGAAACCCTGCAAAAACGTCTTCTGACCGCTGCCCGTCCCGACGGCGGCGCCGCCCTGAATCAGGAAATTGCGGAGGAAAACCGCAAACTGCGTGATGATGCCGGAAAAATCCGAACCGAACTGGAAGAGGCCGTACGCACTCGCAGTCAACTGCAGAATCAGCTCCGGGAAAATAAGCTCGAACTTACGGATGTACGAGGTGCTCTCCAGCGCGTCGATGACCGCCGCAAACAGGCGGAGGATGAAAACAGCCTCCTGCGCACTCAGCTGGAAAAGGAACTTGCTTCACGGGAACTGAACAGCACCGAGCTGAGAAAGCTTCGTGAGCGCAATCAGCAGCTGGAAGACGACTTGAAATTGTGGGCTGATAAACTGGAAAAAGCCGAACAGCGTTTGAATCAACGCAGTCAGTCCGATTATGCCACGGTTTCCGGATTAAACGCCGAACGCCGGAAACAGGACGAGGCCATCTCCAAACTGAAGCTGGAAACCACCAACCTGAAATTGCAACTGGAAAGCACCTCGGAGAAACTCCGGAAAGCTGAAACCGCTGCCACCGAAAGCCGTACTGAAATGCTGAAGCAGAAAGCCGCTGTGCTTTCCGCCGAACAGGAATCCGCCAAAGCAAAAACCGTCGCTGCCGAACTGGCAACCGCACAGCGCAACCTCGCAGCCGCCCAGCTGGAACTGCGTGACGCGCGCAAATTGCGCAAAGATGTAGAAGAGCTGCAAAAAGCCTTGACCGCCGCCCGGGAACAGGCCGCCGCCGGAGAAACCGCGGCCAAACAACTGGCGGAACAACAACGGATCAATCAGCAGCTTCTGGATGAAAACACCCGGCTGAAGCAGCGTCCCGGTACAGTCGCCACCGGCGGTGTAGCCTCGCAGCTTCCCGCTGCCGCCGTCTCCCCGACTCAGCTCAACGAACTCTTGCAGAACGCCCGCAAGGCGGAAAAAGAAAATGCCCGGGAAGTCGCCCTGTGGAATTACCGCACCATTCTCGACAGTCGCCCGAACCATGCTGAAGCAAATCTGGGATTCGGCAGAATTCTGCTGCAGCAAGAGCAGTATGAAGATGCTGAAAATCCCCTGCACCAGGCGCATCTGGCCGATCCCGCCGCCCTCCCCGCCCGCCTGGCTTACGCGCAATGTCTCCTGGGGCTGAAAAAATACGGCAACGCCCTTGCCCTTCTGGAACCGGTGGCAAAAGATCGGAAAAACGACGGTGATTTTCAACTGACACTCGGGCGCGCCTACGCCGGAGCAAGGCAGTTCCAGAAAGCGGAACAGTCTTTCCGCGCCGCCATGGCCGTCCAGCCGGAAAAGCCGGCACCACAACTTGCCCTGGCCCGGCTGCTTGCCGATCTTCCCGACCGGCGCGATGAGGCGGCCCGGTTTTACGGACAGGCGAAAAAACTCGGTGCAGCCCCGGACGCCGCTCTGGAAAAAACGCTGGGGCAGCTCCTCAATGAACGCAGTGACCTCATTGACTTCCTCGCCGAAGCCGCCCGGGAAGCGGAAAACCATGGTGATATCCATTCCGCATTGTGGTATTACGGCCAGCTGCGCGACATGGCTCCGGAATCCGGTCTCTTTGCTGAAAAACTGGCGGCCTATCGGCTGCTGCGCGGGCAGAACGACGAGGCGCTCGCCGCGCTGAAGGATCGGCCTGCGACCGCCGGAAGCGCCATCGTCCGCGCCTTCATCCACCTGCGAAACGCCCAGTATCCGGAAACTACCGCGGCAGCGGCAGAAGCACTGCTGCTGAATCAAAGTGAGAAATGGCCCCTGCCGAAAACTATGAAACCGCTCCTGTCGGAACTGGACAAGGCTCCGGCGGAAGCGGCCTCGGCGGTAGCCTCCCTGCGCGGCGCCATTGCGGAATAACGGCTGCCGCCCCTGTCAAAAAGGGAGAGCCCCTTCCAGAATGGAAGTGGCTCTCCCTTTCTTTTCCCCTCCTCTCTTCCGCTTCGCTCAGCGGAAGTCCGCGGTCCGGATCAGGCGCCAGTGATCGCCGCCGTCATCGCTGCCGATCAGCACCGGATCATGCGCGGACAAATTGCTGCCCGGCAGCGTCCCGTCCGCAGCAATGTCTTCCGGCCAGCGCTTCCGGTATTCCTCTGCCGCTCCGGGCACCTGTGCCAGCCAGGAGGCATAATAATAATATGTGCAGTAAATCCGGTCTTTCCCGTCAATGGCGACCTTGTGATACCAGTTGCTGTAATGCGGCCAGGCCGGAATCGCCAGATCGACACGCTTTTCCCAGTCGCCGCCGGCTTTCTTCCGGAGGTACACCAGGGCGTAATTTAATTCATCCGGAGTGAATTTCGCATCATGCGGATCATCCTGATCCCGGTCGCAGATCAAGCGGTTGCGCCCGCGGGCAACGACGTGAATCGTATCTTTCCGATCGATCAGCATACCGGGGTAGCTCAGTCCGTCCCGGCTCCAGAGGTTGTCCAGCTTCGCCCCGATGGGTTCCGGGTCGGTCCAGCCGTTCAGAGTGGAAAAGGGTTTCTTCGAAGTCCAGTGCTTGAAGGAGTGCCAGTGCGAACCGCCCACCACGTGAAGAAATCCCCGGGAATCGATGTCGATGACCGGCACGTTGTGCCCGTCCACCCGATGTCCGGTCGTCCCGAGGAGAAGCGGCTCGGAAACTTTTCCCGAAGCGTGGTCGTATTCCACCACATACTGCGGCGTTCCAGGCATACCGGGGAGCGCCTTCAGGAGGGCAAAGACGCAAAAGGTTTTGCCCCCCGCCGTCACCATCTGCGCGCCGTCTCCGGCCATCGTGCTGAGCGCAGCCTCCGGCCTTGCCCCCATGTCCGGCACCAGCACCATCGGACGACTGACGACCAGTTTTCCGTCCTTTTCACGGAAATAGCTTCTGATCAAGGAATACTGATTCCGGTTCCCGCGTATCAATGCCAGAATCCACGGGGTCTTGTCGCGCGCGGCGTGCACCCGGTGCGGTTCCAGTCGAGCGGCGATCACATCGGCCAATCGGGTGACGGCGAAAGTCTGAAATTCATCCGGCGAATAGACCAGAAACCATTCCTTCCGTTTTTTGCCGTCCCGCGTGTATTCCACCGACACCAGCGTATGGGCGCCGCCCTGCGCGTCGAATTCCACCGCGTCCGGGGTACGTTCTCCGTACAGAACCCGCAACGGATCGTCCGGCCGGAGTTGCAAATACTTCCGGACCGCCTGCACATGGCCGTCGGTCACGCGCCATTTACCGTCCCGGTCCAGATATTGAATCCAGTTGAGTTCCCCGTAGGAGCGCGGCTTGACGCGATGCCGGTTGAGTCCCGCGTCCGCCTTGCGTTCGAGTCCCACCCGCATGACCGGCCGCCCGTCGGCAGTGAAGGTCAGCATGCCCGGCATGAATCGCGGGCAATAACCGAGCGTCTCCCGTTCCCGTTCGAAAATAGCCGGATAACGCACCGGCAACGCCGCTTCTCCGGTCAATTCCTCCTGCCCCTTGTCCCACGGGGAAGGTTCCGCGGCGACCGCCGCCGCGGCCCAAAGGGCAAATCCGCAACAGCCCCATACGAAAAGATGTTTTTTCATTACGGCAACTCCTTGATTAAAGGCCAGAAACGCAGACAGTCAGTGACGCTTCGCGGCAACACGGTAGTTACATGACCGTCATGATGGAGCATGTTGACATTGCCATTATGGACGCCGATGCCGGGGCGATTGAAAAACTCCCTGACATGCGCATCCGCATCGGCATAGGCGCGCGGCGACTTCCAGATGTGCAGCCAGAAGCTGTTGTTGTTGATGTACGTATTGTCCTTGCCGATGGATTTGAAATAGATCACACTGATGGAGGAATCAATGGCACATACCTTCGAGGAGGGATTTACCACCTTTTCCTGTTTCAGTCCGCGAAACATCGGTACCGAGTCCGGCTTCGTGGCCGATTCCGGTTCGTACATACGTCCGGAGGGGGTCAGCCAGGAGTAGCCATAAAGCAGATCCTCGCCATAAAACACGGGGCACTTCCGCACATCATTCAGCGCTTTGTAGGGATCCAGACCAAACAGCCAGAGTCGATCACGATAAGGAGAGTTCTTCGGCACGGCATAAGCGAAGTGACAGTATCCATCTGATTCCGAGGTATAAATATGCACCGCCACGCCGATCTGCTTGAGATTGTTGACGCAATGGATGGATTTGGCCGTTTCCCTGGCCCGTCCCAGAGCCGGGAGCAGCAT
>CALXOD010000057.1 GCA_944389925.1 uncultured Victivallaceae bacterium
GAAACGAAAAAACCGACCAGAAGACCGGTCGGCGGAGAATCAAGAAAATGGTCGGGGTGAGAGGATTTGAACCTCCGGCCTCTGCGTCCCGAACGCAGCGCTCTAGCCAGACTGAGCCACACCCCGAATAAAAACGTTTAATAAAACAACACTGGATTTTGACCATCCCAATCACTGTTTTATTAATATAGCAACAGTGACTGGGATTGCAAGCTGCAATTTAATCTTTTTTCAGAGATATTACCACTTTTTTCAGGGCTCCTTCGCCTTCACTGCAGGTCGTGATTTCCGCATCTTCCTGCAATGTTACATGAATAATCCGGCGATCGTGGGCATTCATCTTCGGCAGCGTTACCGGTTCCCCCCAGCGTTTTACTTCTTTGGCAGCGTCCAGCGCCTGGGCCTGCAACTGTTCTTCACTCAAACCACTGCGTTCACGTCCGCCTTCTCCTTCTTCACGGCGGCGACGTCCCCCTTCGCGACGTCGACCGTTATCCCGGCGCGGCCGCTCATCTGCGTTGTCAGCTCTATTTTCCGAGCGCTCCGCATGATCGCCGCCCCGGTTGTTTCCTTTGGCATAACCGTCAATATCCAGAAGCAGATGCGGACAGTCTTCTTCACCGCGGAACATGATCCGATTCAGCAGCAGCTGCAGGCTTTCCAAAGTCTGGCCTTTGCGTCCAATGATCCGCCCCGCGTCTTCCGAGGCAATCTTGATGGCAAGCTTCGAACCTTTTTCTTCAATACGCAGTGTGGCTTCCAAACCCAGATAATCCAGCATGGTCATCAGGGTTTTTGTGGCTTTGTTTTTCTGTTCTTCAATTTTGGAACTTTCTGACATTTTTCTCACTCACTCCTTGGAGATGTCACGGCGCCTATCTGGACGGACTGGCTGTCGGCGCCGCTGTCTTGGGGTTGAACTTCTGCTGCAGCAGCAGCTGAAGAATACTGAAAATCTGGCTGACCGTCCAATACAACGTCAGCCCGGATGGAAGATCGTAGAGGAAAAACAGCATTACGATCGGCATGGCCAGCATCATTTTCTGCTGCATCGGATCCATGGCGCTCGGCGTCAAACGCTGCTGCAGGACCATTAAGCCCGTCATTGCCAGTACCAGCGGGTTAATCGGCAGTCCGAAGACCCGCGCCACCGTATCTGCTGCCGCCAGATCGTGTGCCCACAGGAAGGAAACCTGGCGCAGTTCAACGGCTCCATCCAATGTGGCATACAAAGCGAAGAAAACCGGAATTTGTAACAAAATCGGTAAACATCCCCCCAGAGGATTGATTTTTTCGGTGCGGTACAATTCCATCATTTTGGTATTCAGCAACTGGGGGTTGTCTTTATACTGGGTGCGCAACGCCTGAATTTTGGGCTGAACTGCCGACATTTTCTTCATGGAGGCATTGGCTCTGGCCGTAACCGGCCAGAAAACCAGTCGCACAATAATGGTGAGCAGAATGATGCTCCAGCCGTAGGAGCCGCAGAGGTGTTTCAACTGGATCAAGGCCCACAGCATCCAACGTGCCAGGTAATCCAGCGGCCCCCAGGCCAGATGCATGGTGCGTCCGGCGTCCGGAGCAAACGCATTCAGGTTTGCCGCGATTTTGGGGCCGGCATAAAAGCGGAATTTCCAAGTGATGGACCCGGAAGGAGGAATATGTACATCAGAATATTCTGCCCCGGTTGTGACTACAAAAGAGTGTGGCTCACGGGCGGCAACGCGCGCCTGATACAGGCGGAAAGGATGTTCTCCCAGCAGAATACTGATAAAATACTTGTTGCTGAGTGCCACCCAGGTGACCTGCTCCTGGTGCGATTGAAAAAACTTCGAATCTTTGCCGTCAGCGGAAAGGTTTTCCAACTCTCCTCCTGCGGTCAGATAATCAAGCCGGAGGCTGTCACTACGCATTTTGTCACCGGAAATGGCTCCCCATTGTTGCAATTCTCCGTCACTGATGACCAGACGGGGGAAATGCAAGGCGGCAACACCAGGATTGGAGAGAGTCACTTCGTAATCAGTGGCATATCCGCTGCTTAGGCGCCATTTCTGAGTGATATGAAAACTGCCGTGTCCAGGCGCATAGATGGTTCGGGTGAGTTGAAAAATATCTGCCTCAGCGAGGTGGTTCTGGGAGGCAGCAACCGTTTGCCATTTTTCTCCGGGAGCGAAAATACCCAGTGCACCAGGTTGTAGACTGGTGGCGGCAAGCTTTGCCGAAGGTGTTTGATCAATGACTACCGGTTTCTGACGGTCGGCGGTCAGATAATCTTTGAGCGTAATGCTTTCTGCTGCTCCGGAGTTGGGGGACAAGGTGAGCCGCAGATCCTGATTTTCCAGAATGACTGCCGGCTGCTCAGGCAAGGGCTGAGGAATGGCGAGTGTTTCTGCAGGCGGTTGCGGCTGGGAGGTTCCGGCTGGGCTGGGATGTGCGGGGGACTGAGCTGTTGCAGAGGCGGCCGGCGTTGCCGGGGCCGCTGCGGGAGTATTGGATTTCAACGGCGCGGTCCAGCCCATAAAACGGCAGAAGGGATCCCACCCCAGTAAAACCAGTGCGCAGATCAGAAGGCCGATCACGATGTCTTTGTCAAATTTCACAGTTCAAATCGCAATTCTTCTAAAGGGTTGATGGAATACATCTTCCAGTTTTTTCAGGCGCGACACTGCCGCCAGGGAGAGCAAAAACAGGTTTTCACTGATGCGAATGGCCGTCGGAAGACGATCGCGGCGGCACCGGGTCATAACCGCCGCGACAAAATGGTTGACAGCGCAATAACCGAAGCATGGTCAACCAGGTTCCTTTCCATGCACCGTGCACAGCCAGTGCCTCCATGGCGTAATGCGAACAACTCGGAGTGAAACGACAACAGGGCGGCAACCATGGGGAAACCGTCAGCTGATAAATCCGAATCACTCCCATCAAGATTCGGGTGGCGATACTGCGATTTCCGGAGGAAGTACTTTCCCCTGACACAGCAATTCCGCCAGTTCCCGGGTGGCCTGCTGGCGTTTCCAGCCGGCCAGACGTTTGCGTGGGATCAATACCAGTCGGCAGGCATTCAGATGCGGTTTGAGCAATCGGAAGCTTTCCCACAGCAGACGACGTGCCCGGTTGCGTTTGACGGCCAGGAGACTGTACTTTTTTCCGCATATGACTCCGCAACGTACGGTTGGGTCCGGAGCGGGCGCCACTACCGCCAGCATGCCTTTGCCGACCTGTTTGATACCCTGCTGCCGAACCTGATCGAATTCGGCCCGAAAACGCAATTTATCCTGCTTACGCAAACATTTCCGGACCGTATCCCGATATTCCGGCGCGGATTTTTCCGGCAGCGGTGTTCTGCCGGCCGGCTGGGGATTCATCAGGCAGTGGTCAACCGGGCGCGGCCTTTCTGACGGCGACGCTTCAGGACCAGGCGGCCGCCGCGGGTGGACATTCTGGCACGGAAGCCGATTCTGCGTTTTCTTCTGCGATTGGACGGCTGGAACGTTCTTTTCATGGTGTTTCAGTCCTTATGTTTTTACTGATTCAATGTCTGTTTTTCTAGGAGTGCCGAAACTGTAATAACGTCGGCCTCAAGCACCCCGTTGTCCCATAATCATGAATTTCTTACCATACACCGGAAATTCATTTATGCAAGCCCGGGGCAGGGGAAAAATCCATTTTTGCTCAGGCTCAGTTCCGGATGGGAGTAATGCGACGCACTTTCAGAACCCGGTTTTTCCAGTCTTTTACCTGATAGCTGGCTCCGATCAAACGGACCTGCTTGTTGGCAAATTGGTCAAAACGTTTGGAACCGCCGGTGTGGACAAAGTGGTCAATGACATATTTTCCCTGGCTTACCCGCAGCAGTGCGAATTTGACATTGGGCGCTTCACTTTTGATCGGATAAAGCATGCCGGAGACTGTGACTTCCCGGCCACTTCCGGCTACGGTCGGCAGATCTTTGAACGGATTTTCCTCCACAAAAGAGCTCTGAGACGATCCGGAAGTGGTGGGGGCAGGCCCCGCGCTTGCCGTATCCAGTTTCGGCAAAGTCCCTGTATTCGCCTGTACCAGAGAGGCGGATACATAAGCCCGGAGATGATCCGGAGGAACGATTTTCAGCCACTCATCACCGCTTTTTTCAAGAATTTTGACCGTGGTTCCAGCCGCAATTTTTCCATAGGTGGGGAAACTCGTACCTGCTCCGGCTCTCAAATTGACGGCAGTGGTGGTCCGGTTGTCCTTGACATATCTGGAGGAGAGATACGCGGCCGGCGCTTTGATTTCCACCCAGCCGTTGCCGGCACGGGTGACGGTTACTTTGGTCGGTTCAGATAGTTGGGCGACAACGGCGGCAGAGGTGCTCGGCGCCAGTCGGACATTGACCCGCGTCCCCTTGATCACACCTTCGGATTCGGCGGCGGCAAGTGCTGACGCCAGCAGGGGAAACGCGGAGATAAGAGCGATGATTTTACGCATGAATTTCAATCCCCGGTTGATTTTCAGAAAAAAATAATCACCATGAAAACGGTACCATAAAGTAGCGCTGTTCCAGTGAAAAATCAATGCTTTTTTTCAGGAAAAATCCATCTTTTCCAGGTCGCGGAATGCACGGACCCGGTGCAGGGTGATCAGGTCTCCGTTGTGGGCGCTCCGGGCCCGGGGAGAGCCGGAACGGGCCAGCAACAGCAGGTCTTCGCCGTCGATGGTCATGGCGGCATAATGCCGGGATTCTCGGGGAGTGGCGCCGCAGGCTGCCAGTCCGACGTAATGCCAGTCAAAAAGATTCCTGGAAACATGCAGCTGCAGCTGGTTGCGTTCGTTGTCCGGTAAGCCGTAGCGATCCGGCGGCAGTCGGTCCGGACGGGTCATGCTGTCAGTTGTTCGCGAACTGGCCAGCCAGTAACATTGCGAGACCGGGTCGTATACAATGTGGAATTTCATCTGTCCTCCGGGCAGCGGCAGATAAACCAGTGGGGCTCCTCCCGGAGTTCGAAGCAGCCTCAGGGTCAGCGTTCCATCCGGCAGATCGGTGCCGAGGGCAACTGCCCCAAGGTTGGCCAGGCCGGTATGCGCACGCATCAGGATCAGCATGGCGCGGTCATCTGGATCGAAAAACAGATGATCAGGATCGTAGAGCCGGAGTACATGACTTTCCAACCAGCCGGGATCACCGCAGAAACGCCCGGGGGCGGTCAGCCCGGTCGGGAAAAAGGGTACTCCGCAGCTCACCGGTAACGGCACTTCCCGTCGAAAATCCAACGGTTCGGAGAAACGCCAGGCCGCCGGTTGGAGCAGGTCTTCATGCTCTTCCGCAGCCATCAGGACCGGAGCTACGCCGGGCCAGGTGGCACCGGGCTGCACCTGTTCCATCGTCAGATAAACCCGCCCATGGCGGTAATCCACGGCACAGGGTGCCTGATGCCAGCTGTGTGTGGATTCCAGTACTGCGCGTTCCGGCCAATGCTCACCTTGATCACGACTGCGGAAAATACGCATGGCACCACTATGACCCAGTAGATACAGGGATTCTCCCGCCTCGAACAGTCGGGCGTGGCGTACCGGCAGCCGGGCACATTCGTGCCAGGTCGCACCGCCGTCGTCGGAGATCAGAATGCGGGTTTGATTGCTCAAGCCGAAATCTCCGTTCGGGGCGGTCTCTCCAGCAAGTTCTCCGACCCCGGGGCCGCCGAGATCAAAAGAAACAACCAGCCGTCCGGAACGCAGTTTCAGAATGGAGGGGCTGTAACAGTAAATCCGTTCCGGATCAGGGGATTGGAAGACAACGTGTTCATCTGCGATCAGGGACATGGCTGGAAGGGAGTATAAAATTCTATCATCTAATATAATATTCAAAATAATATATATGGCAGATGAAGCTTTTACAATCGGCAGGATTGAAAAAATCTCCGACCGGCGATATCTTTTTACCGCGTACCAGGTAAAGGAATACCGGGAGAAAGGACCATTTTTTCATGTTGATAGATGATTTCTGCCGCTATCTCCGGGCGGAGCGGCAGGCCAGCGACCATACCATTGCCGGATACCGGCGGGATATCGGACAGTTTGCAGCACTGGTGGCCGGAGATCCTGATTTTGACAACTGGGCGGAAGTGGACGCGGATCAGGCGCGGACTTTTCTATTTGAACTGCATCAGCGGGGGGACAGCAAGAGTTCCATGCAGCGAAAGCTTTCTGCGCTGCGTTCATTTTTTCGTTATCTTCAGCGGGAAGAACGGGTCGGGGGAAATCCCTTCCTGCGGATTGCCGCTCCCCGGCGGGAGCGCCGTTTGCCCCAGATTTTGTCTGTGAATGCCGTGGATCGACTTACCCGGGCCGTGGGAGAACACTGGCGCGCTGCTGCTGAAAGCGGGACGGCGAAAAGTGACGAATCAGCCGCCTTTGCCGCGGCGCGGGATCTGGCGATGGTGGAAGTGATTTACAGTGCCGGACTGCGGGTCGGGGAAGCGGTAGCGCTGAATTACGGCGATGTTGATCTTTCCGGTGGTGTGGTGCGGGTAACCGGCAAGGGGCGCAAAGAGCGTCTGGGGATGCTGGGGGGGGCGGCGGTTCGCGCACTTCGCGCTTATTGGCCGTACCGTACCGCCGCCGGGGGCGAACGGACCCATGATGCTCCGTTGTTTCTCAACCGGTTCGGGGAGCGGCTGACGGCCCGTTCTTTTCAGCGCAATCTCAAAGAATATTTGCTTCGGGCGGGATTGCCGCCGGATCTGACACCGCATAAACTGCGGCATTCTTTTGCCACACACCTGCTGGATGCCGGAGCGGATCTGCGCAGCGTGCAGGAATTGCTGGGACATGAGAATCTCAGCACCACCCAGATTTACACCCACGTCAGCACCGCCCGTATGAAGGAAGTATATGCTCAGGCCCATCCACGTGCCGGAAGCCGTCGTAAAAAAGATTGAATGGGGAAACTTATTCCTCCCGGTCCCTTGACGGGATATTACAAAAAAACGCGGGAATGCCGGTCGCCTCATTGAAAACCATGGATTTATGGGATATATTAATGGGATAATCCATTCAATTTCTTTCGAAAGAGGTTCCGGTTTTTATGCGTGCAATCAGAAATATCGCCATCATTGCTCACGTCGACCACGGCAAAACCACCCTGGTGGATGAAATTCTCAAACAGGCCAAGGTTTTTCGGGAAAACCAGGCGGTGGAAGAGTGTTTCCTGGACAGCAATGACCTTGAGCGCGAGCGTGGCATCACCATTCTGGCCAAAAATATCAGTGTGGAATACAAAGGAGTGAAAATCAACGTAATCGACACTCCCGGACACAGTGATTTCGGTGGACAGGTCGAACGCGTTCTGAAACTGGCAGATGGGGTGCTGCTGCTGGTGGACGCGGCCGAAGGGCCGATGCCGCAGACCCGTTTCGTGCTGGACAAGGCGTTGCGGCTCAATCTCCGTCCGGTGGTGGTGATCAACAAGGTGGATAAGCCGGATGCCCGTCCGGAGATCGTACATGGCAAGATTTTTGATCTTTTCTGCGAATTGAATGCGTCGGAAGAGCAGCTGGATTTCCCGACGCTGTACGCCAGCGGGCGTTCCGGTTGGGCAGTACGGGATCTCAAGGATCCCCGTGAATCGATTCTGCCGTTGATGGATGCGATTCTCGAATATGTGCCTGCACCGCCGGTGCTGGATGGTCCGGTGCAGATGCAGGTCGCCACGCTGGATTATTCCAATTTCGTCGGTCGTATCGGGATTGGCCGGGTATACCGGGGGACGCTTGACGCTTCCCGCCCGCTGGTGCTGATCAAGCGGGATGGCACGTCCCGTCCCGTGGATATTCGTCAGTTTTTTACTTTTGAGGGGTTGAACCGCCAGGAGACGGAACAGGTGCCCTGCGGGGATTTGTGCGCGATTGTGGGGATTGAAGATATTGATATTTCCGATACGATCTGTGATCAGGAACATCCTGAGGCGATGCCGCCGATTGCAATTGACGAGCCGACGCTGTCGATGATTTTCCGAATCAATGACTCTCCTTTTTATGGGAAGGAGGGGAAATATGTCAGCAGCCGGCACCTGCGGGAACGGTTGTTCAAGGAGGTGGAGCGGGATGTGGCGCTGCGGGTGGAGGAATTGAACGGCGATGCCTTCCGAGTCAGTGGGCGTGGCGTGTTGCATCTGGCGGTACTGATTGAGACCATGCGACGCGAAGGATACGAACTGGCAGTCGCCAAGCCGCAGGTGATTACCAAAATGATCGATGGGGTGAAGTGCGAACCCGTGGAAATTCTGTCGGTGGATGTGCCTGGCGAGTTTGCCGGGAAAATCATTGAGATGGCCGGCATGCGGCGCGGCGAACTCATTCAGATGGAATCGCGTGGTCTGCGGCAGCTGCTGGAGTTTCATATTCCCACTCGCGGGCTCATTGGTTTCCGCAGCCGGGCGCTGACGGCCAGCGCCGGGGAGGCGATCGTATCGCACCGGTTCGACCATTATGAACCCTACAAGGGGGATATCCCGCAGCGTTCGGTGGGAACCATGGTCAGTATGGCGGCGGGAAAGGCGGCGGCTTATGCTATTGACGGGCTGCAGTTGCGCGGATTCTTTTTCATTGATCCGAATACCGACTGCTATGAGGGCATGATCGTCGGCGAACACTGCAAGGAAGGGGATCTGGTGGTCAATGTCCAGAAAGGAAAACAGTTGACCAACATGCGGGCGGCCGGAAGTGATCGCAACCTCAAAATCGTGCCTGCGCGCAAAATGTCTCTGGAACAGGCGCTGGAATACATCGAAGACGATGAATTGGTGGAGGTGACTCCGAAGAATATTCGCCTTCGGAAATTTTATCTGACGGAACTGGAACGTCGCCGCATGCGCGGACGGTCGGCGGCTGAAGCTTGAGCACCGCGCCCAATACACCAAGGAGAGTATCGTGCAGGAGAAACGCGAACACTGGGGATCAAGCTGGGGATTTCTGATGGCGGCGATCGGGTCCGCGATCGGACTCGGCAACATCTGGAAATTTCCGTATGTAACCGGCATGAACGGAGGTGGGGCATTTGTGCTGGTATATCTGGTTTGTATTGCGGTTATCGGCTTACCGGTGATGATTTGCGAAATTTCCATGGGGCGGGCTACCCAGAAAAACCCGCTTGGTGCATTTCTGGAGCTTTCTCCGCGGCATTCGCGTCTGGCTGAGTTTCTCGGCGGGGTGATTGTGCTGATCGGGCTGACCCTGCTGGTGTTTCAATCTTACGGATACGGCGCGCTGCTGGTGTTGACCGGGGGATTGACCATCCGTTATGGCTGGGCGGTGGCCGGAATCGTCGATGGCGTAGTGTCGATCGTGCTGATCACGGCGGTGTACAGCGTGGTTGGTGGATGGACGCTGGCCTATGCCATTCGGGCTTTTATGAACCGGTTGACGTTTACTGATGCGACGGGAGCGGAGTCGGTATTCAACAGCTTGCTGTTCGGGGCGGACGGCGGGCTGTATATGACGATCTCCTGCCAGATGTTGTTTTTGCTGGCTTGCGGTCTGGTGGTGGCCGGCGGGGTGCGCAAGGGGATTGAGCGATATTCCAAGATTCTGATGCCGATTTTGTTCGGGCTGTTGCTGGTGCTGATTCTGCGTGGAATCACTTTGCCGGGGGCCATGGAAGGAGTGCGTTTTTTCCTTTCGCCTGATTTTTCACGGCTTACCGCGGCGGGAGTGCTGGAGGCGCTGGGACATGCTTTTTACACCCTGAGCCTCGGCATGGGGATCATGATTACCTACGGCAGTTACATGGCGCCGAAGCAATCCATCGTCAAAAACTCTCTGGCGATTATCGGTTTTGACACGTTGGCAGCGTTGATGGGGGGGCTGGCGATTTTTCCGGCACTTTTCGCCATGGGGTTTCCGCCGGACAGTGGTCCGGGATTGGTGTTCAAGATTCTGCCGGTGACATTTAATCATATTCCCGGGGGGCTCGGCTGGTTGTGGAGCGGGGTTTTCTTTGTCGCGCTGGCGATTGCGGCGATTACCAGCGGAGTGAGTCTGCTGGAAGTGATGACTTCGGTGCTGATGGATCAGCTGCATTTGCGCCGTTGCTGGGCGGTTCTGGCGAGTGTGGTTCCGATTGCATTACTGGGATTGATCTGCGCTGTGAGTGTGGATGGCTGGGAACGGATCGCAGGGGTGCATACGGTTTTTGAAACCGTGTTTGATGAGGTGCCGGGGAGCTTTTTCAATATGCTGGATTTCCTGACAAGCTACTGGCTGCTGCCGTTAAGCGGTATGGCGATTTCGGTTTTTGTGGGCTGGGTGTGGGGGACGCGGCATGCGCTCCGTGAAATCCGCAAGAGCGGAGGAGATATGCTTGATACCAATCTGATCGTGCTGCTCAGTGGGCTGCGTGGGGAACCCGGTTACGGCAACCCTCATAAAATTTTCACCGCGGCATCCTGCTGGGGGATCTTCATCCGTTTTATTTCACCGATCGGGATTATGATTGCATTCCTGCACTCCATCGGGGTGATCAAGCTGTAACCACCACGGGCCGCTCCGGCTGAAAATGCCGCAGCGATCAGCTTCGGTCGGAATGTTCGTATCGGAGCAAGAACTGGGAAAGGGGATTTTCTATGACCGCGGTCATGTCGTTTGCATTGTTGTGTCTGCTGCTGGTGTGCGGAAAGGTGTTGCGGGTATATGTGCCGCTGTTGCAGCGTTTGTACTTACCAAGTTCGGTGATCGGCGGAGTGCTGGGATTGATTTTGATTCGCTGCTGCGGGGACTGGTTGCCGGCGGCGTGGATTGCACCGTGGAACGAGGTACCGGGATTTCTGATCAATGTGGTGTTTGCTTCTTTATTTCTGGGAGTGGCGGTTCCGGGCATCGGTCGGATTTGGCGGATTGCTGCGCCGCAGTTCTGTTACGGTCAGATTATTGCCTGGGGGCAGTATGTGGTGGGACTGGGGGTGGTGTTGCTGCTGCTGAAACCACTGTTCGGGGTTCATGAGGTTTTCGGCACTTTATTGGAAATCGGTTTTGAGGGCGGTCATGGTACGGTGGGGGGACTGGCCTCTACCTTTGAGGCACTCGGTTTTCCGGAGGGGCGTGATCTGGGGTATACCGTGGCTACGGTCGGAATGATCACGGGAGTGGTGTGCGGAATGATTCTGATCAACTACGCCGTCCTGCGAGGCTGGGTCAAGGGGATTCGTTCCTTCCGCGATCAGACCCGGGCGGAACGCTGTGGAATCTGGCCGAAGAATCAGCAGCCGCCAGCCGGTCGTCAGACCGTGCAGGCCGATTCGATTGATTCCTTGGCGTTTCATGTGGCGATTCTCGGACTGGCGGTACTGGCCGGATATCTTTTCAAACAGGTATTTATCGGGCTGAATCAGGTGGTGCCGGATGCGATCCGCAATCTCCGGGTGCTGGAAAGTTTTCCGCTGTTTCCGCTGTGCATGCTCGGGGGGGTGCTGTTACAGGTGGTGATGAGCCGGCTGCGCATTGATTTTTTGGTGGATCACGGGCAGATGCAGCGGATTTCCGGAGCTACGCTGGATTTTCTGGTGGTAGCGGCGGTGGCCTCGATCCGGCTGGAATTCGTGCTGGATTATTTCTGGCCGCTCTTGATCATGTTTGTGTTCGGAATTCTGTGGAATCTCTTTGGGGTACTGGTTCTGGCTCCGCGGCTGTTGCCGGAGACGTGGTTTGAGCAGTCGATTGCCGAGTTCGGCCAGTCGACCGGCGTGACTGCCACCGGATTGCTTTTGCTGCGCACAGTGGATCCGGAGTCGAAAACGATCGCTCCCCAGGCGTTTGGGTACAAACAACTCCTCCACGAACCGATCATGGGCGGCGGTCTGTGGACCTCCACCGCACTGGTACTGGTTGCCAATCACGGAGCCTTGCCGATCTGGCTGATCAGTGCAGGGGTCATTATTTTCTGGCTGTTCTTCTGGCGTTTTCTGGTCAAACCGTTGATGCATTAACGGGAATTTACTCCGCACGCAGGACGGTGATGGGATTCTGCTGTGCCGCCTGCCAGGCGGGATAGGTCCCGAAGATGACGCCAACCAGACTGGAGATCAGCATCGACGCCACGATGCTCCAGAGCGAATAAACCGTCGGCATGCCGGCATAATAGGTGATAATCTGAGAAATCCCGATCCCCAGGATAACCCCGAGCAGACCACCAAGCGAGGTAAGCGAGACGGTTTCGATGAGGAACTGGAGCAGAATGTCGACTTTCTGAGCGCCGAGAGCGCGTCTGGTGCCGATTTCCTTGCGGCGTTCAAATACACTGGCGAGCATGATGTTCATAATGCCGATGCCGCCGACGATCAGCGAAATACCGGCGATTGAACTCATGACAATGGTGAAGATGTTCTGCGTCGCTTCACGTTGTTTGAGCAGGTCAAGCGGGACGATAACCTCCCAGTCCTTGACCTTGGAGTGGGATTTCCCCAGATAGTTGATCAGGCGCCGGGCGGTATTGTCGATATATTCCAGATTCCGGATTTTCAGCAGAAAGACGTCGTAGTCAATCAGCGTGACCCGGATACCGGTGCCGTCATCGGTATAGGCGTAGTTTCCGTAAAGAATTTCCGAGGTGGGGAAGGGGATGAGAATCATATCGTTGGGATTGCCCACTTCCGGATAGGTGGCTCCGATGTCGTTATGGAGCACACCGATCACGCGGAATACCTGGCCCTCGACGCGGATGGGGGCGCCAATGACGTCCCGGGCGCCGAGAGGAAAAAGTTTCCGCTTTACATTGCTGCCGATGACGCAGATATTTTGAGGAGAATGAAAATCCAATCCGGAAAACCAGCGTCCCGCCACCATGCCGCTGGCTGAATCTTCCAGAAAATCCCGGTCCACGCCGACCAGTTTCAAGTCCATCCGATCCAATCCCTTGAGAATTTTCTTACGGGCATCCCGCACCCGGGTGATGCGTTCAATGTTGTCAAGTTCCAGGATCTTCCGGCGGTCCACCGCGCTCAGACCGTAAGCATCGATCCGGCTGGTACGGCTGGAGCTGACGCCGGCACCGGCGGATGGCGGTTTTTTGGAATAAACGATAATTTTGTCGATCCCCATAGCTTCAATCTGTTCCAGAGCCTTACGTTTGGCTCCTTCGGAGATGGCCAGCATGGCGATGACACTGCCGACGCCGAAGATGACGCCGAGTGAGGTCAGCACCGACCGCACTTTATGCAGACGCAGATTCTGCAAAGAAAGCTGAACGATGTCACTGAAAAGCATCATGATGCAAAGGCCCCCTGGGGAAATTCCTGCACCACCAGACCGTCCCGTAACCGGATCACCTGATCGTAATGCGGTTCAAACAGAGGGTTGTGAGTCACCATGACAATGGTGACGTTTTGTTCCCGGTTGAGACGGTGAAAGAGATTCATGATTTCGTTGCCGGTTTTTTCGTCCAGGTTGCCGGTCGGTTCGTCAGCCAGCAGGAAGGTCGGATGGTTGCCGAGCGACCGGGCGACCGCCACCCGCTGGCATTCCCCGCCAGATAACTGAGTGGGGCGGTGTCCGAGCCGGTGCCCGAGTCCAACCTGTTTAGCCAGCTCAAGGGCACGGGCCCGCCGAACACGCCGCGAAACGCGGTTGTAGATCATCGGCACTTCGATATTCTGTTCGATCGTCAGATAGGGGAACAGATTGAAACTTTGGAAGATGAATCCGATTTTCCGGTTGCGGATCGTCGCCTGTTCCTGATCGGTCAGAGTTTCCACATTGATGTCTTCGAGCAGATAACTGCCGGATGTGGGCACGTCGAGCATTCCCAGAATATTCAACATAGTCGATTTCCCGGAACCTGAAGTTCCGACAATGCCGACGAACTGGCCGCGTCGGATTTCAAAGGAAATCCCCTTGAGGACGTTGACGGCCAGCTCGCCGGAATTGTAGGTTTTCCGGATGTCGCTTAACCGTAGAACGACCTCGCCGCCGGCGTAAGGGGTAATTTCAAACGGGGGAATGCTGTTGCTCATGGTCATTCAAGGTCAGGATTCACTGTCCTGTTTTCTCTGATAGGGGCGGTAGAGGTAGACGATGTCGTTTTCCTTGAGCCCGTCGAGGATCTGCACATAATTGCTGTTGGCTTCCCCGATGGTGACCGGCACCTCTTTGGGAACTCCACCGCGATGACAGTAGACGAAAAATGACGAATTGTTTTCGAATACCGCTTCCACCGGTACGAACAGCACATCACGCAGCACTTTGGAAATGACTTCGACTTCCACGCTCATGCCATTGACCAGCTGAGGATTCTGTTCGTCCAGAGTGATACGGGAATTGTAGACCTTGGGGGACGCACTGTCCCAGCTGATCTGGTTGACCGGAAGCGTGGCGATCTGACTGATTGCCCCGCCCAGTTTGAGGGTCGGCAGGGAGTCGGGGGTGATGACCACCCGGTTCCCGGTCCGGATCCGGGAACGGTACTGTTCCGGCAGGTCGAAATCCACCATCAGGTTGTCCATTTCCGGAATAGTCAGGATGATCTGGCCTTTCCAGATGTCCATCCCCGGTTTTACGTCCGGATTGCCCCAGCGTCGGTCGGGGTCGGCATAAATGACGATCCCGTCGGCAGGGGCGACCAGTTTCATCATTGGCAGATAGGATTCGTATTTTTCCAGCTGGTTGACAATCCGGCGGATATTGGTACGCAGGTTGTCCACCAGTTTCTTTTTCTGCACGAGGTTGGAGGCGGTGGAAATGCGTACCCGTTCCCGGTTCAATTTCGCCTGCTCCAGTTCGTTGTAGAGACGCAGCAGGGTGATCGGATTGTCGTAACGCTGGAATGCTTTACGATCAGTCTGGGCGCTGGAAAGGGCGTTTTCTGCCGTGTCGATCTTATTCTGCAGGTCACGGAGTGCTTTCTGGTTCTGCTGCTCGCCGGCTTCGTCGCTGACGCCTTCTTCCTTGATCGCTTTCAGTTTATCTTCATAATCCTGCTTGGCATTGAGCAGATTGGTTTCCGCCGTCGCAATTTTCAATGCAAGATTTTTTCTGGTGTTGGAGCGTTCAAGCCGCAAATATTTGCGGAGCGCCGCCTCTGCCTGGTTCAGACGGTCTTCTGCAACCTTGAGGTCTACTTCGTTGCTGCTTTCCTGAACTTTGGCGTTTTCGATGGCGATGGCAAGCTCCTTTTCCTGGTTGGAATAGGAGATGCGCAGATCGTCAATTTTCTCCTTCAGCTCATCGGTTTCAAAAACCGCCAACACGTCCCCCTTCTTAACCTTGGCGTTTTCATCGACCACCGAAAGAAGCTTGGTGCGGTAATTGGCCTGGAGTGACAGTTTGTGTTTTTCACTGGCACTGACATTGCCGCTGAGACGCAACCCGATGATCAGATTGTCGCGTTTGACCTTGAAGGTCCGGTCGATAGCGGTATCTCCGCGACGGATGGCGAACTGTTCATCCGCGCGGCGCTCCGCGAGATAGACCACTCCCCAGCAGTAACCGGCTGCTGCCAGCAAAACTGGAACCGCGGTCAGAATGGTGATTTTCATCCAGCGAATGCGCACTTTGTCACCCCTTTGTTACTTACTGTTTGGGGATGCCGGCGGGAATTTCACCGGTCGTGGATTCGCTTTTCTGCAGCGGATCGCGGTCGATGAATTCGTGTTTGACCTGCTGCAGGGTATTTTCCGTTTGCGGCAGCGTCGGGGACTTGCGGATGATGTCGCCAATGGCATTGCTGCTCCGGGCGGTTTCATCCGGGTCGAAGAGAATTCCATCGGCCAGGTCGTCCGGCGTTAAAATACGCACCCGGAGGAAGAACAACAGCTGAATCAGTTCTTTTTCCCGATATTTGGAGGTGAAGAGTTCTCCGAAGTATGGAATATCGCTCAGAAACGGGATACGTTCCTGGCGGACAGATTCCCGGTTGTTATACAAGCCGCCCATGACGATGGTCTGGCCGTCTTCCAGTTTGATGTTGGTTTCGATATTCCGGATGGAAATCACCGGGACCTGATAAGAACTGGACCCTTGGGAAATCGTCTGATAACTCTGGATGTTGGACACCTGCGGGGAGACCAGCAATGTCACGTTGTCCTCATTGATCATTTTCGGTGTTACATCCAAAGTGACCCCGACCCGTTTGAAGGTGGTACTGGTCTGGATACTGCCGTTCGTATTGGTCTGAGACTGAATCGGCACGTCCTGACCGTTGGAAATGGTGGATTTTTCATTGCGGGCCACGACAATGGTCGGCGAAGAGAGGACTTTGGCATCCTGGGCATTGAGCAACCACTGGAAGGCGGCATGAATGCTTTTGTCGCCGGAGGTGAAAACCCAGTCCATGCCGCCGCCGTCAGTCGTTGTGGTCGGTGCGAGTGAAGTGGTGGTCATACCGGCACTGTTATTGACGGCGCCGGGAGTTGCCTGGCCGTTTTTGTCGATGACGGTTACGTCCTTGGTCTGGTTGAAGGTCAGCGACATGTTGCGCTGCATGCCGTCGGAAATCATGATTTCCACGACTTTGGCTTCGATCAGCACCTGGGCGGAGGGCACATCAATGGCAGGCAGAATTTCCGCCAGAGCTTCTATATTTTCTTTTTTGTCATTAATAATGAGCATATTCTGCTCTTCTGTCGGTTCCACATAACCGTCATTGGTAATCAGAGATTCAATGCTGGTGGACAACTTATTGGCGGTATTGTAACGGCAGCGGTAAACCAGCGTGGCACGACCGCTGATGCCGGGCAGGATCTTCAGATAACGCTGTTCCGGGACGGAGCGATTTCTGCGGGTTTTCTGCACCGGAGCGAACAATTCCCGGAGTTGGTCTGCGACGCGGACCACATTTTCCCGCCCGGCCTGAATATCTTCCGGTGTACGAACCACGATTTCTCCGGGATTGAGGATGGAGGGCGGATTGCCGTTCTGAACCGCTGCGAATGCGGATGAACAACAAAGCGTCAGTACACTGACACCGAACAGTCGGAAGCACGATGGTCGAAACATGGAGATGAAAACCCTCTGCGTGATGCGTTGCCATTGAATTTAAGAATAATTCTTGGCATTATACATCTGTTTTCTGGAAAATCAACCCGGAAAACCACCTTTTGAAAATAAAGTTTAAAAATAAAAAAAAACGCATTTCTTCACGGAAAAATTCCGCTCGAACCGCTATATTAATAAGATGAATATCCCAAACGATGGAGATCGGCTGCTCATGAAGAAAAAAAACATTTTAATCATCGGCCTCGGCCTGCTCGGGGCTTCTCTCGGCATGGCTCTGCGCGGCTCCGGCATGCGTCGGCTGGGATGGTCCCACCGGGCGGCAACCCGGCAGGCGGCTCTGGCTGCGGATGCGATTGATGCGACTGCTGATCAGCCGGAAGAGCTTTTGAAACAGGCTGATCTGACGGTCCTGGCATTGCCGATTCCGGCAATTATGACCTTTCTGGAGCAATATGCCTCCTGTTGGCGCCCTGGAACGGTAGTGACGGATGTAGGCAGCGTGAAATCAGACATTCTGAATATTGCACGGCAGGCGTTGTCGGGGACGGGGGTGCATTTTATCGGCAGCCATCCCATGGCCGGGACGGAAAAGAAAGGCGTGGCGTGCGCATTTCCGGAGCTTTATGAAAATGCAGAGGTCTTTGTGGTTCCTCCGCCCGGTGCCGCACCGGAGGCGGTGGCAGAAGTGAAGGCTTTCTGGACCGCAATCGGAACTCGGGTGGTGGAGATCGGCGCGGCGGAACATGACGATCTGGTGGCGCACACCAGCCACGTTCTGCATATTCTGGCTTCGGCTCTGGCTCTGAGTGTGCTGGATGCTGCTTCGCCGGAAGCGCGTGAAAGACGTTTTTCCGGATGTGCGACGGGGTTTCGGGATACATCGAGGATTGCATCAAGCAATCCGGTGATGTGGCGGGAGATTATTGAACATAACCAGTCGGCGGTTTTGGTGGCGATGCGGGATTTCGATCGGTGTTACGAACGCTTTCGGGAGTTGATTGAAAGGGGGGATTTCGATGCGTTTGAGCGGGAGTTTGCCGAGGGAAAGCGATTGCGGGATGAGTGGGTAGCCTACAAGCATATGACCGCGTTGAAACAGGAGACGAAGCCGGTTCATACCGGCATGGATAACAAGGGAGATGAAACCGAAAATGGCGATTAATGTGGAACATGCCACCGTGTTTCTCGGCGGCCGGGAAATTCTTCACGACATTTCATGGCAGGTGGAACGGGGGGAACGCTGCTTCATCCTCGGGGCAAACGGTGCCGGCAAGACCACTCTGGTCAAAATGCTTATGGGGTACGCCTGGCCTTTATACGGGGCGAAAGTTCAGGTGCTCGGCAAGACTTTCGGGGCGGTCAATCTGATGGAACTGAGGCGCTCCATTGCCTGGGTCAGCCCCTGTATGCAGCAGTGGGTCGATGGCGAGATCAAAGGTTTGGAGGTGGTGCTGTCCGGCGTGGAGGGAACTTTCGGACTTTTCCGGAAGGCGACTGATGATGAGCTGGAGCGTGCCCATTCAATTATGAAAAGCCTGCGGTGTGAGGCTTTGGCAGATCGTTCGCTGGTGACCATGTCTTCCGGCGAACAGGTGAAAATTCTGATCGCACGGGCGATGATGACCGCTCCGGAATTGATGATTCTGGATGAGCCGAGCGTGTATCTGGATATTGCCGGTCGGGAGTTTCTGCTGGATTTTATCGCGAAGCTGGCGGCGGATCGACCGGATCTGACGATGATTTTCATCACCCAGCGGATTGAAGATATTCTGCCGGTTTTCGGGCGCGGTATGATTTTGAAGGCGGGGCGGATCGCGGCGGCCGGAATGCGGGACGAAGTCTTGACGGAGCCGAATCTGCGGAGTGCCTTTGATCTGGATATTCGCTTGATCCGTACCGAGAAAGGACGTCTTTGGACGGTGATCGATGGGTGAGGGAATTGGTTATCAGGAATGTTTCCTGTTTTGCCCATATGAAAAACAATTTAAAATGCAAAAGGAAATTGTAAGATTTTTGAAAAATTTTTCAGTAAAAAGTCCCTTTTTTCCGGTTGACATTGTGGCGCCGATCGGATATATTGATTAGTGTTGCGCCCCGGGCGAGGAGGGGCGAGGCTGTTAATAACTTGTCGATAAGTTGTGGAGTACTTCGGCGTTTTTTTTGTAAGTCGCGTAAACCATATACAGTTTGCACGAGTTATGAAAAAATGCCGGTCGCCGGCAAAGAAAAAATCCCCGGTAATGGCTCAAAAAGATGGTTTTTGAGGGGAAATTGCGCTTCTGCAAGGCTTTGCGGAAAACAGGCGTAAGGGAGGGGTGCGGCGATGCTGAGGCACATGGGATAGGGCTTTTTATTCCGCAAGTGGCTGATGAATCAATTATTACAGGAGCTGTCAATAACTTGCGGCTCAGAGTGGATGTCAAAGGCGTTTTTTTATGGATGAACAGGGGATTTCGGCGGCAGAGATCTGGGCCGTGGCCGCCGGGAGGTTGAAAAACAAGAGCCTGCAATGTTACCAGCAGTGGTTCCAGCCGGTAGTGCCGATCCGGATCGATGATGGTAATCAGCTGGTATTGGGGGTGCCGGACAAATTTTTCGGCGAGTGGATCTCGGATAATCTGGGGGATCTGCTTCAGGAGGTGTTGTCCGGGATTCAGGGCAGGGATTACGCCTATGCCGTAGAGGCCGGGTATCAGGCACCACCGCTTCCCGCAGCTCCGGTTGCGTCTCCTGTTGTTCCGGAGCCGGTGCGGCAGAATCGGAAAATTGCTCCGTCCGCCGTAAGAGTGTCGCTGATTCGGCATACATTTGAAAATTTTGTAGTCAGCGAAGAGAATCGTTATGCGTATATGGCGGTCAAGTCCGCCGTGGAAAGCCCCGGGGTGTTGTATAATCCCTTGTATGTTTACGGCAGCAGCGGGGTCGGCAAAACACACCTGTTGCAGGCGGCACAGCATGCGACGCTCTCTGGTGAAGGGGGGCTGCGGGTTCGATATGCGCCATGCAGCGAACTTCTGGACAATTTTTACGAACTTTTGCAGAACAAACGCAGCTTGAGTGAATTCCGCTCTTCCGTGCGTGATGTGGATATTCTGCTGGTGGACGACGTGCATGTGCTGGCAAATAAACCGCAGATGCAGGAGGAGTTCTTCAATCTCTTCAATACGCTGTACGGGCAGCAGAAGCAGATTATTCTCACATCCGATAAGCAGCCCTGTGAAATCAAAGGACTGGAGCCGCGGCTGGTGACCCGCTTCGAATCCGGGGTGACCACGGAAATCGGGGTCCCGGAGGTGGAAGGGCGGTTGACGATTCTGCGCATGATGCGGGAAGACACCTTGATTAAAGTCAAGCTGGGAGATCCGATTCTGGAGTTTCTGGCCGTGCAGATCTCTTCCAGCGTGCGGCGTTTGAAAGGCGCTTTTATGCGGCTTGCTTCTTTTGCCTCCATGCGTGGATCCGGACAATTAACGGTGCAGCAAGCTGAGGAGCTGCTGTCTGCACAATTGGCGCAGGAGTGTTCCGCCCGGTCGGTTTCGATGGATGAAATTCAGCGGAGTGTCGCAGACCAGTTCGGCATCAAAGTGGCGGATCTGCTCGGTACCAAGCGGCCGCAGCATATTGCCGAGCCGCGACTGGTGGCCATGTATCTCTGTCGCCGGTTGACATCGCATTCACTGCCGGAGATTGGGGCGGCTTTCGGGAAAACACATGGAACTGTTCTGAATGCTGTCAACAAGGTTCCGAAATTATGTGAGCGTGACGAGGCGTTGCGTCGAACCGTGATGCAGCTGGAGCAACAACTTAAACGCGGCTGAGCTTATTATTTCAGAAGAGAGAAAACCGTGGTGAAAATACCACGGTTTTTTTTTGTCCAGAAACAGGAATTGCCAGCGAGAAAATAGTCAGAAAAAACAGGTTTCCCGACATATTGCCGACTCGAGAAATTCAGCCGGGAGGATCGAGGCGGACCGGGTTGGGGAAAATGCCGCCATAGTCTTCCGGGGGAGAAAAGACTTCTTGCGAAAGTGCGATAAAAACACGTTTTTTTTAGGATTAAAATTTGCAAAAAAGGGAGGGTTGTGGTAAAATAGGAGTAAATAGGGGTAAAAAGGAGCAAAAAGGAATAAAACAATGGCATCGGAAGAAGACAGACATTGGGACGAGCCGTTGTTTTTTGGAGAATATGAACACGCGCTGGACGCTCAAGGGCGAGTAGCATTGCCGAGCGAATGGCGACGGTTGGATGGGGACGGCATGTTCGTGTTGATGCCGACGCGCGGAAATGCGCTGGCATTGTTGCCGCTGGGGATGTTTCGGGATTTCATTGCCCGATTGCGGAAGCTGGCGATTGCGAATCCGAAAATCCAGAAGGCGTTTTCGATCATTGGTTCGCAGTCGCGGCAATGCCGTTGTGACAAGCAGGGACGAATGGCGTTTGAACGGCGGATGCTGGAGAGCATTGGCGTAACCGGTCAGTTGAAGATGATCGGGTCTTTGAGTTACATTCTGCTGTGTGCTCCGGAGCAGTGGCAGGAGCCGGCGGCGGATGATCTGGCACAGCAGCTGGATGAGATCCAGAAGGCAAGTGAAGGAGATAATGAGCTGGCGGCGCTGTTGGGCGGCATCGTCGGAAAAGGATAAAAACCGCATGGCTGATCTGGAACATCGACCGGTATTGTACCGGGAAGTGGTGCGGATGTTTCCATTCGGGGAGCGTCCGGCCCGGCTGATTGATGGAACGTTGGGAAATGGCGGCCACAGCGCGTTGTTGCTGCATGCGAATGCGGGATTGGAGATTCTCGGAATTGATCGGGATGGCGACGCTCTGGAACGGGCGGCCCGGCACCTGGCTTTCGCCGGGAAGCGGATACAGTTGGAGCGGGGGAATTTTTCCCGTCTGGCTGAGCTGGCCCGGGCACATGGCTGGGAGGCGGTTGACGGGGTACTGCTGGATATTGGGGTATCTTCGCCGCAACTGGATGATGCGGCGCGGGGATTTTCCTGGCGGATGGATGGTCCGCTGGATATGCGTATGGATCAGCGTGGTGAATGGACCGCGAGTCGGCTGTTGAATCGCAGCGGAGAAGAAGAACTGGAACGGATTTTCCGGGAATACGGTGAAATTCGTTCGGCGCGTCGCCTGGCTCGGGCAGTGGTGGAGCGGCGGGAGAAACACCCGTTCGCCACGACGAAAGACCTGGTGGAGGTTTGTGATCAGGCATTGGGGCGTTCACGGCCTGGTACACTGCCGGCTCCGACGCTGGTGTTTCAGGCGCTGCGGATTGCAGTCAATGATGAATTGGGAGAATTGGAACGGGCTCTGGCGGCGGCACGGGAAATTCTGCGTCCGGGCGGAGTGCTGACGGTGATCAGTTTTCATTCGCTGGAAGACCGGATGGTCAAACAGTATTTCCGGCGGGGGGCGGCCAGCTGCGTCTGCCCTCCGGGCTTGCCGGTTTGTGTGTGCGGCAAGCAGCAGGAATGGCGGTTGATCACCGGCAAGGCATTGACGGCTCAGCCGGATGAATTGGCGGAAAACCGTCGAGCGGCCTGTGCCAGATTGCGGGCTGCGGAACGGTTGTAAGAATCGGTAGATAAGAGTAGAAATCAACGACGGAAAAATGGAATCATGAACATTCAAAGCGGAAAAGTGCGTGGATCTACGCCCCGGCGCAAGCAGGGGGGATCTTTCGGCGGCAAACTGGCGGCCGCATTCCGGATTGCCATGATTCTGGCATTGGCCGGAGGATTGGCCAATGCGTATATTTATCTGAATCAGAAAATTGCCGAAACCGAACGGGAGATCCGCGCCGCTCGGAACGATATTCACAATACGGAGCGGGAAATCGACAATCTGCGCATCCGCAGGGAACATTTCTGTGCCTGGCCGCATATCCGTCAGGCGATTGCCCGGTTTGATCTGAAGTTGCAGCCGGCTGATCCGCGGCAGGTGCGGAAACTGGTGGTCATTCCACCGGCTCTGGCCCCGCAGGTGTCGGTGGCTTCCCGGGCTCCGGGGGCCGGGGAAAACCGGCGTACTCCCTCGGTCACGCGGTGGTCGCAGCGCTGATGGCGAGGAGGTAGGCGGCGATGTTGAGCAGCAATGAAAGTATCAAGCTGCGAATGCGCCTGATGGCTGTGGTTCTGTTGCCGGTTGCTGTCCTGCTCGGCGTTCGATTGTATTTCGTTCAGGTTGTGCATCACGATGAGATGTATGAAAAGGCCCGCCGGCAATACACCGCTGTGCGGGTGACCAAGGGGAAGCGCGGGGAGATTTTCGATGTTTCCGGCAATCTTCTGGTTGGCAATGCGCCTTGTGAAATTATCAGTGCCGATCCCTCTCTGATCAAATCTCCTCAGCAGCGCCGGGCCATGGCATGGATTCTGGCCCGGAAACTGGAAATGGATTACGAAGACGTTTTTGCCCGCCTGGCACCGGAACGACCCGTTCGGGACAAGGACGGCAATCCAGTACGCAATCCGGACGGATCCATGAAAATGCGAACCATGCGCGATGTGACGATCGCGCGCAATGTACCCATTGATTTGGCGGCGGAATTGAAGAACATCGCCCGGGTCAACCGGTTTCGCGCCCTGTTTTTCCGGGAAGGCTATATGCGGACTTACCCCAAGGGGCGGTTGCTGGCGAACGTATTGGGTTTCACCAGTGTGGATGGCGCCAATGTGGTGGCGGTACTGGGGGTGGAAAAGTTCTTCGACCGGCAGATGGCATCCGGTGCCGGGCGCGAACGTTACGAACGGGACCGGACCGGACGACCACTCTCTTACGGGTTGCGCGAATCGGTGCAGAGCCGGGATGGGGCCAATGTATATTTGACCATTGACGAACCGCTGCAGGCGATCATGGAGGAAGAGCTGGACGCCGCGTATGAGAAGTGGCGGCCGAAAGCGATTTACGCGATTCTGGCAGATCCGAAGACCGGCAATGTGCTGGCGATTGCTCAGCGGCCGACATTTAATCCGAACGACCGTCGGAAGATCAGTCCGGAAGCCTGGCGGACCCGCATTATTGAGGATGGCTTGGAACCGGGATCCATTCTGAAACCGTTTACTGTCGGTGGGGCGCTGGACCTCGGCATCGTTCGGGCTGATTCCAAGTTTGATTGCGAAAACGGTGTCTGGATGTATCTGGGAAAGCCGCTGCGGGACTCACATCCGTATGGAATGATGACGGTGGCCGATATCATCAAGACGTCCAGCAACATCGGCACGGCCAAGATAGCACTGGAGTTCGGTGCGGATAACGTGTACAATACCTTGCGGAAATTTGGTTTCGGTCAGCCGACCGGGTTACCGCTGAAACCGGAGGCACTGGGGATCATGCCGCCGGTCAAACGCTGGGATGGTTTGTCAATCACCCGCTTCCCGATCGGATATGCGATTCTGGTGTCGCCGGTTCAGATGGTGCGGGCTTACTGTGCACTGGCCAATCACGGTTGGTTACCTAAAATGCGTCTGGTTGACCGGTTGGAAGATCCGGAAACGGGCGCTGTTCATCCGGTGCCGGTAGAACCGCCGGTGCAGATGTTCCAGAATCCGGAAACGTGCCGGACTTTGGTGGATATGATGGTGCGAGTGACCGGCGAAGGAGGAACGGCACGTCGGGCGGCGATTCCCGGATACCGGGTGGCCGGGAAAACCGGTACCAGTCGGAAGTATGTGAAAGGTCAGGGGTATCTAGCTAAATACTTTGCCAGTTTCGTCGGTTTTGTTCCGGCGGACGATCCGGCATTTGTGATGCTGGTGACGGTGGACGAACCCAAAGGGGGAAGTTACGGGGGAACGGTGGCTGCACCGGTTTTCCGCAGCATTGCCGAACGGGCACTCAAGCATCTGCACGTTCGCCCGGACCCGGAGTTGCTGCCGCCGGAAAAACGATAAAAATGGGGGAAGGGCAAGATGCACGGGAGTTTCAATCGGACCTTTGACGTGGTAGTTGCCGGCGGGGGGATTGCCGGAGTTGCCGCCGCGATTCAGGCTGCGCGCCGGGGGAAGAAGACGGTGCTGGTGGAGAAGACCGTGCAGCCTGGGGGACTGGCTACGACGGGACTGGTGAATGTGTATCTGCCGCTTTGCGACGGGAATGGGCGTCAGGTGACGTTCGGGCTCTGCGAAGAGCTGATCCGGCGCAGTTTGCAATACGGACCGGGGGACCTCCCCGTACAATGGGGAGGAGAGGCTGCAGAGGATGAATCCGGACGTTTTCTCTGTCGTTTTTCACCGGCGGCGTATGTACTGGCGCTGGAGGAGATGCTGCTGGAGAATGGGGTGGAGCTCTGGTACGATACACTGATTTGTGACACGGTGGTCGTTGATGGGAAAGTTGTCGCCATTGAGGTGGAAAACAAGAGCGGGCATGGCGTGCTGCATGCCGGGTGTGTGGTGGATGCCACTGGCGATTGCGAGGTGGCGCGGCGGGCGGGAGTGCCGTGCCTGGATGACGATAATTTTCTGAGCATCTGGGCGCTGGAATACGATCGCGACGCGCAGGGAGAATGGCTGCTGACTCCCGGGGTATGCATGCATGTGGACGGGGTGCCGTGGAGTGTGGAAAAAGCGCCGCCGGGAACGGTTTATCGCGGTGTATCCGGGCGGCTGGTTTCTGATTTCATGATCCGCAGCCGGGAGATGCTCCGGGAACATTACCGTCGGACTGAACAGGAGGGGCGGACGCGCAAGGATCAGTTCGTGCTGACGCTGCCCGGGATGCCGCAGTTCCGCAAAGTGTATTGCCTGGATGCCGCCCGGGTACTGGAAGCCGGAGAGAATGGACGCCGGTTTGAAGATTCGATTGGTCTGGCGGGTGACTGGCGGCAGGCGGGGCCGGTCTGGGAAATTCCCTATCGGTCATTGTATCCGCGGGTATCGGTGGACGGGTTACTGGCTGCCGGACGTTGCACGGGGGCCCGGGGCGATGCCTGGGAGGTTACGCGGGTGATTCCGGTGGCGGCGCTGACCGGGCAGGCGGCGGGTATGGCGGCGGCACTGGCGCTGGAAAACGGAGTGGAAGTGCGTTCTCTGGACGTAAAGCTGTTGCAGCGCGAGCTGGAGCAATGCGGGATCCGGTTGCATCTGCCCGACGTCGGGCTGGCGTATCCCGGAGCGTAAACAGAGGTCCGACGAAACTGCGGATGTGAGGAGACGTTAAAAGAATGTGGCGGATCGGACCGGAGCGGTGTCTGCCGCCTACGGCTCTGGCGTTAACCGGTAGGCGGCGGACATTGTTTCTGGCGGCGGTTGTCATTGGGCTGGGCGGAACGCTTGGTTGTTTGACTGTTGTTCCTTCGTTCGCGGGCGCGGCGGTGGGGCTGGTGATGCTGATTTTGTGTCGATGTTACCGGGATCGGGTGCGAGAGGAGATCCGGGAGCATCTGCAACGGCGTTGGCGACAGTCTGGAAGGGGGCCGGAAAAAGGGTTTTCCCGGGGGGATTTTGAAGCGTCGGGTCTGTTTCCGGAATACACGGTTGCAGAACAGGAAGAAGGGGCGGAAGAAGAAGAATTTCATTCTTCCAGAATCGTGTTCGCGCCGGTTTCGGCGGGGATTCGGAGGATGTTGCCGGGCGGGGGAATCGATACGTTTCACAAATTGGGGGAGTTTCTTTTTTTCCGAATGGAAGTGTCGGAGAAGCAGAGTGATTTTCTGGTGCTTCCGAAGCCGTGGCGGCGACAGTTCGGTATCGGGAATGCGTTCCGGCATGAGGATGTCTGGAAACGGGCGCCGGAACTTTTGCCGTTTCACGAGAAACTTTTTTCCGGCTGGTATGTCTATGGCGTCGAAGTTTCTCCGGCGATGGTGGAGAGTCTGCCGGTGATGTTGGATTTTTTGCGGCAATTTTCCTCGCACGCCGGATTTTCCGTGCGGCGGGGAACAGCCTGGCTGGTGGTGCCGGCGGCATGGCCGGTATCGATGTTTTCGGCGGCGCGCAATGAGCGGATCGCGGCTGAGCGTAAGGCCGATTGCGCTGCGGCGCTGGCGGCGCTGGAGCGATGGAGAAATTTACTGGAAGCGTCCCTAGCAGGGCGAAAACCGCACGACATCCGGGTGTTTCCGGCAGCGGAGCAGGAGTGAAAATCATGTTGAAAGCAGGGAGTCATGTACATTTCGTCGGTGTCGGCGGGATCGGCATGAGCGGTCTGGCGCAGATGTGTGTGGCGTCCGGACTGACCGTGAGCGGCAGTGATCGCGGCAGCCATCTGCCGGAAAATCGCCGCATTCTGGACAAACTGGAATTACAGGGAATTCGGATTTATCCACAGGATGGATCCTATCTGACGGATGGTCGTCCGGATTGCTTAGTCTACTCCACGGCGATTGAGGAGGATAATCCGGATTTCAAGGCGGGTGCGGGCATTCCCCGGCTGCATCGGTCTGAAGCGTTGGCGGAGTTGATTGCGCTTCAGGGGGCGGAGATCTCGATTGCTGTGACCGGGAGCTGCGGGAAGAGCACGGTTACCGCCTATCTTGCCGAGGCGCTGGTGAATCTCGGAGAAGATCCTGCCTGTCTGGACGGGGCGCTGGTGAACCGGTTTCGTTACGGCCGGTTTGCCGGGAACTACCGGACCGGTGGCGGCCGGTATTTCGTTTTTGAAGCGGATGAAAGCGACAAGAGTCTGGTACGCTATCAGCCGGATTACGCGCTGGTGCTCAATATTGGAACCGACCACTATGACCGGGACGAACTGGCACGGGTGTTCGGCGAGTTTCTGAGAAACGTCCGGCGCGGCGCGATTCTGGAACGCGGAGTGTATGAGGCGGTGAAGCCGTATCTCCGGCCGGATTTGCCGGTAAAAGTTTTTGAATCCGCAATCGGCGCCTCCGGAGAATATGCGGTGACGGCCTGTCGTAGCATGACGTTGACCGATGCCGTTTATGTAGATGGGCGGCGTGCCCGGCTGGCACCTTCGGGGGACCGGGCCGCCATCGACAGGATTGGTGCGAACAATCTTCTTGAAATTTATGGAATGCGTTCCGAACAATGTCGGATTGAGAATTCCGGGCGGAGCGCGGAATTTTCAGGAGGGGGGCTGCTGCTGCTGCCCCAGCCCGGGGAACACGCGGCGATCAATGCGCTGGCCGTGCTGGCGATGCTGGAAACGCTCGGCTTCCGGCGGGAGGACGCGGTGGAGGCGCTGGCTCGATTCGGGGGCGTCTGGCGGCGGTTTGAGTTTCACGGGTTTACCGCTTCCGGAGCGCGGGTGTATGATGACTATGCTCACAACCCGGAGAAAGTTGTTTTTGCGCTGGAGGCGGCGCAGGAGGCGGCGGGGGGCGGTGCGGTGTACGCGGTGTTTCAGCCGCACGGATTCAAGCCGCTCGGTTTTATGCGGGAGGAGTTGTTTCAGGAGCTGAACCGTCATCTGCGGCATCAGGACCGTTTTTTGATGCTGGAACCCTTTTATGCAGGCGGAACCAGCAGTTTTTCTCCGACTTCCGCGGAGGTGATTGAGGAGTATCGGGAACGAGGCAGCCGGAAAAAATATCTGCATTTTCCCAACCGGGAGACGCTGAGTGATTATCTGCTGCTCAGCAGCCGCCCCGGGGATGTGATTCTCATCATGGGGGCCCGGGATAATTCCCTGTCCGATTACGCGGAATCTCTGATCGGGTGAACCTGGCTTTCCGGAGTTGGTACCGGCTGGGCCCGGAATGGAAAGATACGGGCCCGGGGTTGCACTGGCGCGGATTCGGCAGTATATTATCCTATCACAATTTTACAGAGAAAGTTGAGGATTTCTGCCATGAATCATCAAATCGGTCAGGTATGGGAAGGGGTGTTGAGCGCCCGTGGGATGAAATTCGGCATCGTCTGCGGCCGGTTCAATGAATTTTTCGTCAGCAAATTGCTGGATGGTGCGGTGGATGCGATCATCCGGCACGGCGGTGCTGCCGCCGACATTACCGCGGCCTGGGTGCCGGGATCCTATGAAATTCCGTTTGCGATCAAGAAAATGCTGCAGACCGGGAAGTTCGATGCGGTGATCGCGCTTGGTGTCGTGATTCAAGGAGCTACCCCGCACGCGGGCTACATCAATTCCGAAGTGGCCAAGTGTCTGGCTCAGCTCGGGCTGGAATTCGGTACACCGGTTACCTACGGCATGATCACCGCCGACAATATCGAGCAGGCGATCGAACGCAGCGGGACCAAGGCCGGCAACAAGGGCGTGGATGCAGCGCTGGCGGCAATCGAAATGGTGAACCTGAGCCGGAATATCAAGTGAATGATGGACTTTGATCAGGAGCAGCAGGAAGGGAAGCTGCACGCCAAACGGCTTGGCCGGGAAATGGCGATGCAGTATCTTTTTCAATGTGACATGACCGGAACCATGCCGGACATGGCGGACTGGCGGACGTTTTTTGAAAACATCCGGGAGGAACACGGGTTGCGCGATAATCGGTATGCGCGTAAAGGACGGGAATATGCGGAAATGCTGTTTACCGGAGTCGCCGTTCATCGCGAGGAGATTGACATGGCCATACGCAACCGATCAGAGAACTGGGATTTCGACCGGCTTTCGGTCGTGGATCGAAATGTGATGCGGCTGGCCGTGTATGAAATGCTTTTCGTACCGTCCGTGCCGCCGGTTGTCAGCATCAACGAAGCCGTGGAAATTGCCCGGGATTACAGCGGCGAAAAGGCCGGCAGCTTTATTAACGGGGTACTCAACGGGATTAAGGATACGTTGAAACGCCCGGCCCGCGAGGCGGCGGAACATCTATGAAATCCATTTTTTCCATCTTTAAACGCGGACTGGAGAAGACCACTACAAGGGTAGTGCGTTCCATTTCCGGCGTTTTTACTGGGACCAAAGCCTGGGATGCTGCCAGTTTTGACGACTTGGAGGCCATGCTGATCAGTGCGGACTTCGGGGTGGCCGCCGCGGGACGGATCGTGGCTGATATTCGCGACCGGTACGAGCGCGGGCAGATCGCGACCACGGCGGACATCAACCGGGTGGCGGCGGCGACGGTGCGGGATATTCTTTCCCGGCATCAGCGTGCGATTGCCTTTGCTCCGACGGGAAAACCCACGGTGATTCTGATGGTCGGTGTCAACGGCAGTGGTAAAACCACCACCATCGGAAAACTGGCGGCCCGGTTCAAGGCGGAAGGACGCAAGGTCATGCTGGCCGCCTGTGATACATTTCGGGCGGCGGCGGTGGAGCAGTTGCAGTTATGGGGAACCCGGGTGGGAGTGCCGGTGGTGTCCGCTCGACACGGAGCGGATCCGGCCAGTGTGGCGTTTGATGCGATGCAGTCGGCTCTGGCGAAAAACGTGGATGTGCTCTTGATCGATACCGCCGGACGGCAGCATAATCAGAAGGGATTGATGGAGGAACTGGCCAAGATTCGTCGTTCCGTGGACAAAGTTTACCCCGGTGCTCCGCAGGAGGTATGGTTGACGGTGGACGCCAGTCTGGGGGGCAACGTGGTGCATCAGGCGCGGGAGTTTTCCCGGTGTACCGGCGTGAGCGGCCTGGTGCTGACCAAGCTCGACGGAACGGGCAAGGGGGGGATGGTGGTGGCGCTGCATCAGGACTTTGAATTGCCGACGTTTTTTATCGGGCTGGGGGAACAGCCGGAGGATTTGCAGCCGTTCAGTCCGGAGTTTTTTGCCGCAGCGCTGTTTGGCGAAAGCGCGGAATAAATTTTTAACCGTTTCAACCTTTTTGGGGAAAGGCTCACTTCATGGCCAATGATGCAAAATATATGTTGCGGGCAGTAGAGCTTGCCAAAAAAGCCTGGGGACGGACCAGTCCGAATCCGCTGGTGGGCGCAGTTGTCGTTCGCAAAGGAAAAATCATCGGCGAAGGATTTCACACCCGCGCCGGCGAGCCCCATGCGGAGTCCAATGCTTTGCGCGATGCGGAAGCCCGGGGGGGGCGCGTTGCCGGTTCAACACTGTATGTCAATCTGGAACCCTGCTCGACTTATGGGCGGATGCCGCCCTGCGTCAAGGCGATTATGGCGGCGAAAGTGGGCCGGGTGGTCATCGGTTCTCTGGATCCCAATCCGGCGCACTCCGGGCGTGGAGTGAAAATACTGCGGGATGCCGGAATTGAAGTCGTAACCGGTGTGGAGCGGGCGGTTTGTGAGGAATTGAATCTGCCGTTTTTCAAATGGATCACGACCGGAAAGCCCTGGGTCATGTTGAAAATGGCGACGACATTGGACGGTCGGATTGCTACCGCTTCGGGGGAATCCCGGTGGATCACCGGGCCGGAGGCGCGCGCCCGGGTGCAGGAATTGCGGCGCCGGGCTGATGCGATTCTGGTGGGGGGGGAGACGGTGCGGTTGGACCGTCCGGAATTGCGGGTTCGGGAACCGGCGGATTGGCCGTGCCAGCCTCGCCGCTTTGTTGCCAGTTCTTCTATGACGAAAGAGGATCTGCGTCAATATTTTCCGGAGGGAGACCTGCCGGAATTGGTGACGCTGGATGGCGTTGCCGGTTGGAATGAATTCCTGCTGTGGCTGGGGAAACAGGAGGTAAATTCGCTGTTGATTGAAGGCGGCGGTCGGCTGGCCGGTTCAGCGATTCGGGCCGGTGTGGTAGACTATGTGGAATTTCATATTGCCCCGAAGATTCTGGGGGGCGAACACAGCCGTTGTGCGGTCGGCGGAGAAGATCCGGCGACGTTGAAGGAAGCACTGCAGCTGGAGCGGATCCGGGTGGTGCGCTACGGTGATGATACGGCGATTTCCGGATATCGGAAGCGGGGGTGAGCGGTGTTTACCGGGCTGGTGCAGACAGTGGCGGAGATTGTTGGACGGCGCAGAGCAGGAGGGGGGGGCGCAGGAAAACTGATTCTGCATTTGCAGGAGCCGTGGAGCGATCCGGTTTTCGGTGAGAGTGTGGCGATTAATGGCTGCTGTTTGACACTGGAGCGATGGGAAGCCGGCGGAGTGATGTATTTTCACACGTTGGAGGAAACCCTGCGCTGTACCAATCTCGGTGGATTGCCGCCGGGGGCAAGAGTGAATGTGGAACGGGCTTTGCGTTTGGGGGATCACGTAGGAGGACATCTGGTTTCTGGGCACATTGATGGAACCGGGCGAATGCTGGCGTTGGCGCGCCATGGAGGGGATTATGAATTGAAATTGACTTTCCCGCCGGAACTGGCTCCAGAGCTGGTGGGGAAGGGGTCTATCTCCATCGACGGCGTATCGTTGACGGTCGTGGAGCTAAACGATGAAGAGGGATGGTTGACCGTGCATTTGATTCCGGTTACGCTGGCAGAAACTGCGTTATCGTCACGGAAGGTGGGTGATCTGCTCAATCTTGAGACCGATATGCTGGGGAAATATGTGGTACGGCAGTTGCAGCTTGCCACTCCTGGACGCATGTCGGAACCCAACCGGATTTCGATGGATACGCTGCGGGAGGCAGGGTTTCTGTGAGTGGTACGGTGCATTTCGGTCTCGTATTATCCGGGCCGGAGGCGGTTGCCGGAGTGACGGCGGCGGAGCTGGAGCCTTTTGATTGCCTGAAGGTGGCATCGGACCAGTTGCTGGAGCAGGAAAACGCCGCCCGGCTTCGAAAAGTCTTTCCCGGGCGCCGGATTCTTGCCGGAGAACTGGCAGAGCGACCGCTGTGTGAACTGGCACCGGAGGAGGGAATCAAGCTGCGGCTGGATTTTGTGCGACGCCTTGAGGAGCGTTGCCGGCAGGTGAAAGCGGCAGGAGCAGCGGCGGGGACTGCACCTTTTGATCTGGCGCGTGCGGCGATTGATTTCGATTATCGGAACCGGTTGCTGGAGCTGCTTCGTTGCTGTTGCGGTGTATTGCAGGCAGTGGATTTTCCCCTGTTGCTGCCCTGGCGGGTACCGTCGCCGCCGGGGGGGGCAGCTTCAGGGGCATGCGGAGATTTTTTGCGATCACTTCCACTGGCTCGTCTCGGAGTGCTGGCAGAGTGGCACCCGCACGAACCGGCGTTTGCCGCGTTGCCGGACGGCGGCATGAATCCGATCCGGTTTGAGGCGCGCGATGTGGAAATCATATACGAACCCGCCACCGGGAATCGTCTGACGTCCCGGTTGCTGGAGGCGAGGCTGGAACGATTGCTCCTTCCGGGGCGTGATTTGCGGGTATATTTTCATGCTGCCGGGTTGGCTGATGACGGCTGGGCGGTGGAGATCGCCGAACTTTCGGCCCTGGTCCGCCAGCTGCGCAATGAACATAAGGAATGGAAAAAATGTTGAATCTTGGAGTCAATGTGGATCATGTGGCGACCGTGCGTCAGGCGCGTCTGGCCGCAGAGCCGAATCCCGTGGAAGCGGCGCTGATTTGTGAAAAGAACGGCGCATGGGGGATTACCGCGCACTTGCGGGAGGATCGGCGGCATATCCACGATCATGACCTGGCGGAGCTGGCACGCCGCGTCCACTTTCTCAATATGGAAATGGCAGTGACGGATGAGATGCTGGGGATTGCCGAAAGACTGCGTCCGCACAGCAGTTGTCTGGTCCCGGAGAAGCGGCAGGAACTGACCACGGAAGGCGGACTGGATGTCGCCGGCCAGGAACAGAAAATCCGACAAGCGGTGGAGCGATTGCACGCGGCAGGGATTATCGTCAGTTTGTTCATTGATCCCGAGCCGGCGCAGATTGAAGCCGCCCGGGCAGTGGGAACTGATTATATTGAGCTGCACACCGGTCGTTATTCCAACACCTCCGGTGTGGAACAGGCTATGGAACTGGATCGGCTGAAGCAGGCCGCCATTCAAGCTGATTCCCTGGGGATCAAGGTGAATGCCGGACACGGCATTGATTATGTCAACATCGCCGGGATTCTGGAAATTCCCCATCTGCACGAATTGAATATCGGCCACAGCATCATTTCCCGCGCAATCATGGTCGGGATCGGGCAGGCGGTTCGGGAAATGCGCGCTTTGATGGACCAGTATCGGTTCTGATGGCTCTATGAACGCGGCGCTGCCGTCAGGCAGGCTTCGGCGGCCTGACGGATGGCGCTGCTGCTGCGCGGGGACAGCAAACGGATGACCTCCTGCATTCCCTGTTCCACTTCCTGCCTTCGGGGACCACCGGGAAGAATGCGTTCGACAGCCGGAACCAGTTCCTGTGCCCGGACATGCCATTGCAGGAATTCTTCGAAGACCGCCCGGTTGGCAATAATGTTGACCATGGTGAAAAAGCCGCGGTACAGCCGCACGACCAGAGATGCCAGAAACAATGTGACCGGATGCAGCCGGTATACTACCACCAGCGGCAATCCGGCAATCGCCGATTCCACCGTGACGGTACCGCTGGCGGCCAGTCCGGTGCCGGCCAGCTGCTGATATCGGGCCGTTTCGCCGACGACAAAGGTAATTTCCGGTGTTTTCGGATGTGTGGCGCGGTATCGGTCGTAATAGCGGCGGCAGAGTGCGGCGATTTTTTCCCGGGGCGCGGATAGTACGAAATGCAGCTCCGGATGCTTTTCCGCCAGTTCGCAGACTGTGTCCAGCATGGGCGGCATCAAGCGGGTGACTTCCATGGTCCGGCTGCCGGGCAGCAGTAAGAAGCAGTTCGGATCGCGCCGGATAGCCGGGTCGTGCCGTTCCCGCACCAGGTCGAGCAACGGATGGCCCACAAATTCTGCATGCAGACGAGTCGGTGCGAATACTTCCACTTCAAAGGGAAAGATTACCAGCATGCGCGAGCAGATCCGAGCCAGAACCGGCAGCCGCCATTTTCCCCACACCCAGAGGTGGGGGCAGACATACCAGATCACCGGGATCCGGTGGTAATACATCATCAGGGCAAAAAGAAGATTGAATCCGGGGTAGTCGATCAGAATGACCGCCTCCGGTTTTTCCCGCACTGCCTGACGTACCAGTTTGAAGAAAATACCGACGAATGTGAAGAGATGTTTGAGCACCTCGATGACACCGATCACTCCGAGTTCGGTGGAATCGACCCGGATATCCAGCCCGGCGGCGATCATGGCCGGCCCGCCCATACCGGAAACGCGGACATCATCGCCACGTTCGGCTCCCAGCGTCCGCAGTTCCCGGGCCAGCCGGGCGCCGTACATGTCGCCGGAAGCTTCGCCGGCGATGATCCAGAAATGACGGACGCGACTCATTTGAGATTCAACACGTCCTGCATGTCATACAGGCCCGGGGCCGCTTGGGCCAGAAAGCGGACGGCCCGCAGGGCTCCCCGGGCGAAGGTATCCCGGCTGGAGGCCTTGTGTGTCAATTCCACCCGTTCGCCGCCGGTGGCGAACAGCACCGTGTGGTCCCCGACCACATCGCCGCCGCGCAGGGCGTGCATGCCGATTTCGCGTCGTGTCCGTGCTCCGGTGATGCCGTGACGACCGTGGATGACATCCTCTTCGTAAGAACGGCCGGTGGCGTCACAGACGACTTCCGCCAGACGGACGGCGGTACCGGAGGGAGCGTCTTTTTTCTGGTTATGATGCATTTCGATAATTTCAATGTCGTAGTCGTCTCCGAGGATTCGGGCGGCCTGGGCGGCCAGGTAGAACAGCAGGTTGACTCCAACGCTCATATTGGGCGCGAAAACAATCCGGCCGCCGTGTGCGGCAAGTTCCGCCAGAACCTCCCGGTCGGCGGCGGGGAGGGCAGTGGTGCCGATGACCACGGCGCAATTGCGTTCTACTGCCATTCGAGTTTGATTTACGACGTCGCCGGTGGCGAAATTAATGACGGCATTGCTCCGGTCGAGAGCGGCGGCGAGATCGTCGCTGATGGTGATACCGGCAGGACCGCAGCCGGCGACCGTACCGGCATCCTGCCCGATAAACGGGGACCCGGCCACTTCAACGGCACCGGTCAGTTTGAGGTCTTCGGATTCCAGAATATTGGCGACGAGGCGACGGCCCATGCGGCCGGCAGCGCCGATGACAGTGATGTTCATAGGACTTCCTTTTTTTGTTGAAAACAGTTGCATCTCCGGTCTCAAAGCGTCAGAGCCCGGGAATGGCTCGTTGTTCAGCACGCGGCGTCCAGAAGAGTTCTGTCTGGAAGCCGAGCGGAAACAAACGGGTATTCCGGTAACGGCCGGACAATCCGACCAGCGAATCCGGGGTGATCAGAAACGTATAGGGTTGATCTTCGTGAAGAATTTCAGCAATCTTATGACAGAGTTTGACGCGTTCCGGCATTTCGAAGGTCAATCGCAGTTGTTCGATGAGTGCGTCCAGTTCCGGGTTTTTGTATCCGATGTGGTTGCTGCTTCCCGGTTTGTCCGCCTGCGACGAGTGCCAGACCTGATACGGATCCGGATCGTAGGGCATGGTCCAGCCCAGGGTGCAGACTTCAAAGTTGCGGTCGGTCAGGCGTTGGAGACAGACGGACCATTCCAGCGGCTGGATTTTCATGTCGATGCCGGCCTTGGCCATGGATTCTTTGATGATCGGCAGCATCTTCTGCTGTAGTGACTGGCCGGCGACCTGCATGATGGTAAAGGTAAAGGGTTTACCGTCCCGGTCAAGAATGCCGTCCCCGTCGGTGTCACGCCAGCCGGCTTCGGCGAGCAGTTTTTTTGCCTTTTCCACGTCGTAAGGCCACGGCTGAATGGCGGAATTGTAGTAGACGCTTTCCGGAAAAAACGGACCGGTGATGATCCGTCCCAGATTGAAATAAACATCCCGCAGAATTTTTTCCCGGTCAATCAACATGGTCAATGCCTGGCGCACCCGGCGGTCGGAAAAGAGCGGATTCCGCAGATTATAGCCGATGTAGAAATAGGAATGTCCCAGATATTGAGCCTGTTTCAATCCCGCTGCGGAGAATTTTTCCGGGAGATCCGGTTTTACCCACTGTTCCGGCGTCAGCCCCAGCAGGTCCAGCTGTCCCGCCAGCAGCGCCTGCAACCGGGTATTGGGGTGCTTGATTAATTCAAATGCAACCTCTTTCAGGGGCGGACGGATGCCGTAGCGGGCGCCGAAGTAATTTTCAAATCGGGTGAACACCACCCGGACGTCTTTGTCCCAGCGCAGTAACCGGTAGGGGCCGCAGCCGACGAGCAGTCGGTTCCGCTGATGGTCTTCGTTGAAGCGTTTGCCGTCGAAAGGTCCATCGTAGGCATGGTACAGATGGCGGGGCAGGGGGGACATCCCCAGGGTGGCGGCCAGGGAACCATAATAGACCTTTTTCCAGCGGACGATGAATTCATGGGATGAAACAACTTCCACCGAATCCAGATCCTGATAATAGACGCGCAGCGGTTCGCAGTTGACGTCGGGATTTTTAACGGTATCTACGAAAAAGCGGAAGTCGTCGGCGGTGACTTCCCGATTTTTCCACTCTTTGCCGGTTACCGGATCGGTAAAATCATGCCATAGGACTCCACGCCGCAGTTTGATGCGATATGTGCGATGGTCGGGGGAGATTTCCCAGGATTCCGCCAGCAGCGGCTGGTATTCCTCGGGTTTTCCGTAATCGCGTGCGGCCAGCGTGCTGTGGGCGATCGCATAAAAATCGCTGACATAGGCGTCGTTGTTGATCAGAATGTTGAGGTTTTGCGTATCGGCACTGATGGCCTGGATCATCCGGCCACCCGGTTCCGCCTTCGGATCAAAATACTGAACGTTGGCGATCGGCGGACCCGCCGGAGCCGGGAGTGATCCGTTACCGGCGGTGGTGATCGACGTACGGGGGGCCGGCAGCGAGGCCAGTTTGTCGGCGAGCAGCAGCGTGCTGCGGTTGAGCCGATCGAGCGCGTTGATGATCAAAATGCCGAACAGAATGATCGCCAGCGTCAGCACCGTGAGGAGGAATTTCAAATATCCGGTACGATTCATCAGGAATCCTCCTTGTTTCACATCAGCGCTGGCTGATCCGGTAGGTCAGGGTTGCGCCCAGAATTTGAAAAACGATATTGGGCAGCCACAGCAGATATTGCGGATAGATGGCCGGAAATTTCGTCAGGGATTCACAGAGGATGATCGAGAGGAAAAACACGCCCGCCAGAATGACGCTGAGAAACAACCCCACCGAGGTTTCCCGGCGGGACGTCCGGATCGCCAGCGGCAATCCGAGCAGCAGAAAAGCAATCGGCGAGAGTGCAAATGCGATGCGCTGATTCAGCTCAACTTCCAGTTTGGTGGTGTCCTGATTCAATAGCTTGGTCAGACGGATTCTGGCCATGAGGTCCTTGAGCGTCATGTACTTGGGTTTTTCACCAAGAGCGATGCTGTTAAGCTGTTTGCCGTAATTGAAAGAAAACTCCAGCTCTTCATGGAAGTTGCGGATTTCCGGCTGGGATTTCTTGTCGATCACCATGCAGTCCTGGAGTTTAACCACCAGCAGCTGGTTTTCCTCATCGACGGTCAGGCTCCCGGAGGCGGCGGAGATGTCCTGGCCGACGTGTTCAGGATCCGCAAGGGTATAGATCTGAATGCCGCTGAGGCCGTTTTCTCCGACCTTGTCGTCGATGCTGATGATGGTATTTTCATAGTGGATCGGTCGTCCCGGTTCAAAAAGCGCCAGCGGCTGGTCGATAGCTGCAACGGTCATGAGCTGGCGGGATTTTCCCAGGAGAGGCGGGCCGACCTGCACCTGCAGATAAAGGCACAAGGCTGTCAGGGCCACGGTGATCAGCAGGATAGGCGAGACAATCTGCAGAATGGAGACACCGCAGGCGCGCATGGCAGTGATCTCGGAGTCGGCGGAGAGCCGGCCGAAAACCAGCATCACCCCCACCATAACCGCCCAGGGAATCGTGAAGGTCAGCACGATCGGCAGAATATAAAAAGTGAACTTGAGAAAGGTCAGAAACGAGATTCCCTGTGCCAGCAGGTCCAGTACTTTGACCAGATTGGCACCCGTCATGCCGAAGGTCAGAATCCCGATCGCCATGCCGAAGGCCAGCAGAAAGCCGCGCGTGACATACCAATTTAAAATGAACATGAAAAAAATTCCGAATTTCTGTCAAACGTTTTCAAGGTGTCCGCCGTCTACCGTTTCGGCACCGACGCACGCACCAAAAGATACACGCGCAAACGAGGTTTCGCAAATTGCCGGTCGCTTTTTTACTTGAAAAAACACTTCCTGTGGTGTATCTTGATGAATCTTCATTCAGGAACATTCGGAATCAGCCATGATCTATTTGCCGGAACGCCCCTTGATCCCTCTGGAAGACGATGTTTCCGGCCTGCCGGATGAATCGGACGTTCGTTGGGAATCTGTATGGACTGAGGAAACGACGGAAGATGCTGCCGCTGAAGATGCGTCGGCGTCGATGCCGCACCTGGTGGCGGATACGACGGCATTTTTTGCACCCGACGGAACATTGCAGCAGAGCGCCCGGCTGGAGGGGCGTGAGTGCGAATTCCGGCCGCAGCAACTGGCCATGGCCCGGGCCGTTGCCGGGGCCTTGACATCCGGGCGCAATCTGGCGGTAGAAGCGCCAACCGGCGTCGGCAAGAGTTTTGCATATCTGGCGCCACTGGTGTTCCGAGCCCGCGGCGCAGGGCGTCCGGCACTGGTGTCGACAGAGACGATCAATCTGCAGGAACAGCTGGTACACAAGGATATCCCATTGCTGCGGGAGTTGACCGGCATTGATTTCAAGGCCGCACTGGCCAAGGGGCGAGGCAATTATCTATGTCTGAGGCGACTGTTGCTGTCCTCAGGGGAGCAGCGAGACGCCATGCTGCCGCAGCCGTCGCTGGCGTTGGACCTGGAACGGATCGCGGATTGGGCGGATCAAACGGAGGACGGGGAACGCGATTCATTGCCGGGACGGGTGGCACCGGAGGCATGGGCGCTGGTCTGTTGCGAAGGGGGGAGTTGTCAGGGGCCGAAATGCGGTTTTTTCCGGAGCTGTTTTTATTTTAAGGCACGCCAGGAGTGGGAGGCGGCGGATATCGTCGTGGCCAATCACGCACTGTTTTTTACGGATCTTGGAATGCGAGGGGAGGGGCCGGAGAGCGGATTGCTGCCGAATTATGGTGCGGTAGTGATCGACGAAGCGCATACGCTGGAGGATAATGCTGCCGAATATCTGGGCATGCATCTTTCGCGTGCGGGCATCATGGGCATGTTGAATCGGTTGTTTCAACCGGAATCGGCGCGGGGATTGCTGATGCGCGCCGGTGCAGATACACTGGCGCTGCGGCAGATCATCGCGGCGCTGCGGGAGGAAGTAAGTCGTTTTTTTGTTCCATTCGAAGCGTATCTTCGGGAGAATCCTGATCGACGCGAGGGGGGCGGAGAAGGGGGAGCACGCCGGATCCGGGAATGTGGACGATTTGCCGACACGCTTTCGGAACCGCTCAAGGTCTTGTACCGGAAGCTGGCGGAGTTGCTGGATGAGCAGGAGGACGAAGCCTATCGGACGGAGTTGCAGGCGCAACTGGATCGCTGCCGGGGGTATATTGATGGGATTCGCGCGTTTATTGGCATGGAGTTGCCGGATTCGGTGTACTTTGTGGAGAGCGATCGTGGTGGGGTGGTGCTAAATGCGGCACCGCTCAATGTGGCGGATTTGTTGCGAGAATTGCTGTTTACCCGGGATTTTCCGGTGATTTTGAGCAGTGCTACCTTGACGGTGCGCGGCGGGTTCGATTTTTTTTGTGGGCGTACCGGTTTTGACAGCGGGGATACTCTGTTGCTGGATTCTCCCTTTAAGCGCGAGCAGGCGCAGGTACTGATTGACCGGGCGATGCCGGAGCCGACGCATGCAGAATACCAGGAGGCGCTGGTCCGGGAGATTCCCCGTTATCTCGAAATGACGGGAGGCAAGGCGTTTGTTCTTTTTACCAGTTACGCCACACTGCGTTACTGCGCGGAACAGTTGCGACCATATTTTGCGGAAAAAGGATGGACTTTGCTGGTGCAGGGGGGGGAGCTTTCCCGCTCGGCAATGCTGCGGACCTTTCGGGAGGATGTGGATTCGGTGTTGTTTGGTACCGACAGCTTCTGGACCGGGGTGGACGTGCCGGGCGAGGCTTTGAGCAACGTGATTGTCACCAAATTGCCGTTTCCTTCTCCGGGACACCCGGTGGTAGCGGCGCGGGGCGAACGAATTGAGGCGGGCGGCGGCAGTTCTTTCCGGGATTATTCGTTGCCGTCGGCCGTGTTGAAATTCCGGCAGGGGGCGGGACGGTTGATTCGGGGAAGGCAGGATCGCGGGATCATTGTGATTCTTGATCGCCGGGTGATTTCGAAGGGATACGGGCGCAGTTTTCTCGACTCGCTGCCCTATCCGCTGGTGTTTGATGGAGAAAACAATAACCGGGCGGAGACATTCCGCCGCAACCCAAGGAGATAATATGAAAAAACGTTTTCGCAAGAAACTGCGTATCGGAGAGTTTCGGGAGCTGTCCTTTTTGTTGAAAGGCAAGCTGGCGGAGATGGATGAAGAGACGGAAAACGCCTTTTTTGAGAAGTTCTTCACCCTGGCCGAAGACTGCTGCCTGGCGCTGGAAGGAACTTTCTGTGCCGGCGAATTCGATCTGGAAGTGATCACCGGGCAGATCGGTCTTCAGAACGAGGCCCGGCGGGAAGCATTCCTCGAAGGGGTCAAAGCATTTCCGGAAATTACCGAGTTTGACGCCACGGAACTGGCCTGATCCAGCATGTGTGCCAGACCGGCCGGGATGCGGCTTTTACCAGCTGCGGCCCGGCCGGTTATTTTCTGCATTCGCGGGTACTGCGCTGCCCGCTTTGCAAGAGAATGCCGAGCACCAGACACAGCCCGAGCAGGTAGGGATAGAAAAGATATTGCAGAATTTCCATCGGTGTTACCGTCATGCCGGCCAGTCCCACCGCCGCCAGCACCTGCGCACCATAAGGCAATATTCCTTGCACAACGCAACTGGCCGTGTCGAGAATGCCCGCTGTCCGGGCGGGACGCAGTCCGTACCGGTTGGAAATTTCCCGGGCGATCGGACCGGTAATCACAATGGCCACGGTGTTGTTGGCGGTAAAGACATTGACCACCGCGGTCAATGCCGCAATGCCGAGCTCGCCTCCACGCCGTCCCCGGATGGGCTTTTCAATAAGCAGGAGCAGATAATCGATACCGCCATTGTAACGGATTATTTTCAGGAGTCCGCCTGCCAGCAGCGCTACGATCAGAGTTTCCGACATCGACAGCGCGCCTTGTCCGGCGGCGTTGAGAAATTTCCAGAAATCGAAGGAGCCGGAGCCCAGTCCGATGGCGCCTGCCAGCAGGGTTCCGGCCACCAGGGCGGCCATGACATTACAGTGAGCCAGGGCCATGCCAAGGACCGCAAGGTACGGCAGTACCAGGGGCACCGCGCGCCATTCAAACGGCGCAGCGTCCGCCACCATGGCACTTTCGGTTCCGCCGCCGATCAGCAGATAGAGCAGCATGGCCAACACGGCCGCCGGAATCGCGATGCGCAAATTGGCATAGAATTTTTCATGCATTTCTACATTCTGAGTACGGGTGGCGGCAATGGTTGTGTCGGAAATCATGGAGAGATTGTCTCCGAACATCGCTCCTCCAACCACCGCTCCGAGGCTGTACCCGGGCGGCAGGCCGAGACTTCCGGTCATCCCGACGGCAATCGGGGCGAGTGCCAGTACGGTACCGACGGAGGTTCCCATGGCAAGCGAAATGAAACACCCCACTAAAAACAGGCCGAGCGGCAGCAACTCCGGAGGCACCAGGTGCATAGCCAGCCGGACGGTTGCGTCGACCGCACCCATGTCGCGGGCAGTTCGGGCGAATGCTCCGGCAAGGATGAAGATCAGGCACATGGTCATGATGTCCACGTGGCCCATGCCGCGGGCGAAAAGCTCCACTTTGCTGTGCAGGGAGACTTTGCGATTGAGAAGCAAAGCCGTGATCGAGGCTGCCAGAAACGCTACCGGCATGGGGACTTTATAAAAGTCTCCCGCGGCAAGTGAAACCCCGAAGTAGAATACCAGAAAGACGAAAAACGGAATCAACGCCCGTGCGTTCGGGGGACAGGAACTGGAGCTGGAACAGGAACAAACCGGATTTTCCACGGCGATAACACCTCCGTTTTGAGAACATGAAATACAAGGAAAATAGCATCGGAACGATGTTTTGCCAGAAGGAAAGGGAAAAAAATTGCTGAAACAGTTTGCTTTTTATTAAAGAAGCGGGTATTATTTCCGTTAAAAACGCCTGTCAGGCAGAAAGGGGGCTTTGAATGATGAAAAAAGTCATGCTGATGTTGGCATTGATGATGGGAGTGGTTCTAGGAATGACTGCTGCCACCCCGGAAGGGTGGAGCACGGATTTGGCTGCGTCCAAGAAGATTGCGGCGGAAAAGAAACGGCCGATGCTGTTGCTTTTTACCGGTTCGGATTGGTGTCCATACTGTATTCAGCTGGAACGCAATGTTCTTTCCAAGAAGGCTTTCCGGGAATTTGCATCTGAGAAATTGACATTGGTGTTTCTTGACTTCCCCCGTCGGACAGAATTGTCACCAGCTCAACGCAAGGCCAATGAAACCTTGGCTGTGCAATATCGGGTGGAGGGATTCCCGACCATTGTGCTGACGGATGCTGCCGGCAAGGAATTCAAACGGTTGGGATACAGCCCGAGTTTCATGAAGGAGCTGGAAGAAGCAGTGGAAAACTGGGAAAAGAAGACTGCTGCTGACAAGTCCGGCGAAGCTAAGAAGGCGAGTCCCGCTGTAAAATGACGCATTTTCAGAGGCTGCTGCTGCCGTTGCTGTTGCTGCTGCTGTTCGGGAGGGGGAGTCATGCAGCGGAGGGGCAGCCTTTTCAATGGCGGGCCGATATTCGTGCAGGCCGTTTGACCGTTACGGTGGAAGTGGCGGAAGCCTGTTACCTGTACGCCTCGGGAACCAGTGTATCGGCAAAGGACGCTGGAGGAACGGTCTCTTCCTGGAGTGAACCGGTGGCGGAGGAGAAATTCGATGAATTTTTCGGTCGGCCGGAACGTATCTACGGAGCCGGCCGTCACGAATGGAGTGCGAGCGTTGATCCTGCTGCTGTTCCATTTTCCGTGACGGTGGAGTATCAGGGGTGTCGCGGCAAATCGGCCGCCGGTCCCGCCGTGTGTTTTATGCCGGAGACGTTGCATCTGACGGTGGCTGCTGAGGGAAACTCCACCGTGGCCGGTGTCGGAGAATCTGAGGCAGAGGCTACCAGTGGAGAGCGTTCCGTCGATGGATCAGGAATCGCTCCTTTCCGGATTCTCAGACATACTGAGGGGCTCATGAACACGCCGGAATTTCTGGCATTTCTGCAGAATCATTCGGCAGCGGAAGAGAGCGGGACGGCCGGCTGGACCGGTGGCAGTTTCTGGGCGATGATTCTGCTGGCATTGCTGGGCGGGCTCGGATTGAATTTGACTCCCTGTGTGCTGCCGATGATTCCGGTGAATCTGGCCATTATCGGAGCGGACGGTGCGAACTGGCGCACCGGAGCATGGCGCGCTTCCATTTATGGAGCGGGGATGGCGGCGGCCTACGGAGTGCTCGGGGCTGCGGCGGTATTGACCGGAGCCCGGTTCGGGACGTTGAATTCTTCGGCCTGGTTCAACTGGGTGATTGCCGCAGTATTCGTCATATTGTCGTTGGCGATGTTTGGGGTGTTTCAGCTTGATTTTTCCCGCTGGTCGGTCAGAGTGGATCCGACACGGATGAACTGGGGGCGGGCGGTGACGTCATTTCTGCTCGGTGTTGTGGCTGCATTGCTGGCGGGGGCCTGTGTCGCGCCGGTTTTGATTGCGGTGATTGTCTTTTCCGCCAACTGGTATGCGGCTGGAAATTTTTCCGGATTGCTGCTGCCGTTTGTGCTGGGTATCGGGATGGCTTTGCCATGGCCTTTCGCAGGGGCGGGGATGGCCGTGCTGCCGAAACCGGGCCAATGGATGGAGCGGATCAAGATGGTTTTCGGTGTCATCATTCTGCTGGCTGCGGGATATTACGCCTATCTGGGGTTTACTTTGCTGCCCGGTCGGTTTGAGGCGGCCCGGGAGCTGGAGAAGGTGAAAATCGCTTTGACCCAAAGCGCCGCAGAACAGCGTCCGGTATTCATTGATTTCTGGGCTTCCTGGTGCAAGAATTGCCGGGAGATGGATCAGACGGTGCTGAAGGATCCTGTGGTTCGACAGGAGTTGGAGCGTTTCATTGTGGTCAAATTCCAGGCGGAAAAGCTGAGTGATCCGGACATTCGCGCCTTTCTGGATCGCTTCGGATTGAACGGGCTGCCTGCATTTGCCATTATTGAACCGGAAGCGGAAAAAACGGCGCAGTAAAACGCTTTCTTCCTGTTTTTCCCTGTGCGACAAGGTACGAAAAAAGCCGTCCCGGTCAATCCTGGACGGCTTTCGTTATCATATCCGGACAGATTATTTACGCCGGATACCCAGGGCGTCGGTCACCTGCACATATTTGTCCCGATCCGTGCGAGCCAGATAGGCAATGAGCCGTTTCCGGCGACTGACCATGGCCAGCAGACCGCGCCGGGTGCTGTGGTCTTTCTTGTTGGCGCGCAGATGTTCGGTCAGTTCTTTGATCCGAGCGGTGAGGATGGCAATCTGAACTTCCGGGGAACCGGTATCGCCTTCCTTGCGGGCGTATTCGTTGATGATAGCGGTTTTCTGTACTTTGTCCATGATGGATTTTCCTCTGGTTTCGCGTCAGACCGCTCCTCATTCCCCGGACCGGGAATGATGCCGTCCGACCGTTTTTGGTGAAAATTCAATTCCGCAATTGCGGTTCCAATCTCATTAAAGTAAAGGAGTATGTGTAAAATTACAAGTCTGGATGGCGATTTTTTTCGCTTTTTTCTGGTCTGTGGTTGAAAAAGTGTTGCTTCGGTTTCATACTATATAGATCAGCTTTTCGAGGATAAGAAAAAGACGGGAGAAGGCGCATGGGGCATTATGGACTGACATGGCTGTTGCTGCTGGCATCCGTGGTATCGGTTGGCGGTGCAACACTGGAGACCTTGCGGGATGAGAACGGGAAACCGTATCGCTATGCAGGGCGACTGAATAACGGACCGGTCAGAATTCCAGTATCGTATCAGCCGAAAGCGGGAGAACTGCGCGGTGTCTGGATTGCTACGGTGGAGAATATCGATTTCGGGACGCATGCCAATGCCGCATCTTTTCAACAGGACTTTCGGAATATTCTCCATTCACTTGCCAGCAAGAGGTTCAATGCCGTTTTTTTTCAGGTTCGAGCAAATAACGACGCCTTTTATCCTTCGCGCCTCAATCCCTGGTCCCGCTGGTTGGTCGGACAGGAGGGGAAGCGTATTCCGGGTTTCGACCCTTTGAGATTCATGACTGAGGAGACCCGGCGTCGGGGAATGGAGTTCCACGCCTGGCTTAATCCCTACCGGGTAATCGGCAAGACCAGATTGAGCAAGCGCGCCTATCTGGCTACATTGGCGCCGGAGAATTTTGCCCGCCGCCATCCGGAACTGGTGCTGGAGGCGCCGCTTTCCGGAGGACAACGGCTTCTCTTTTTGGATCCAGGTCGTCCTGAAGTGATTCAGCATGTGGTGGATACAGTATCGGAAATCGCCCGGAACTATGATGTCGACGGCATCCATTTTGATGATTATTTTTATCCGTACTCCGAATTTGGGAATATCGATGCGGCGACTTTTCGGCGGTATAATCCGCAGAAGCTTTCACTTGCTGACTGGCGACGTGCTAACGTGACGCGTCTGGTGGCCGGCGTGCACGAGGCATTGGCGGAGATCAGCCGCCGGAAAGGACGGAAAATCCGTTTCGGCATCAGTCCTTTCGGGATCTGGGCCAACCGGAAAAATCATCCGGAAGGTTCTCTGACTGCGGGAAAAGAATCCTATTTCGCTCAATTTGCTGATACACGCGGATGGGTGCGCAAGCGCTATATTGATTATATTGCTCCGCAGCTTTACTGGCCGTTCGGGCATGAGGTCGCCGCCTATGCCGCATTGGCTGACTGGTGGGCGGAACAGGTTCGCGGAACAGGGGTATCGCTTTATATCGGGACTGGCGCCTATCAGCTGGGGCAGGGGAAAATATGGCAGAATCCGAATGAGCTTGTCAACCAGTTGCGTTATAATACGAAACATCCGGAGATTGATGGTGTGATCTTTTTCAGCTGCCGGTCCGTACTGAATCCTTCCAATACGATCATGCGAGGAGGATTGGACCGGGTGTTCCGCAATTGCTGGGGACGACCGGCGACCGTCGCGCCTGCTCGGAAGGTATATCCGCGTTTTCGCTGATACGGTTGCTGCCGGCGCGCGTATCGCAGGAGATTGCGGCGGAAAAAAAGATCCCCGGATTCCTTTCGGATTCCGGGGAGATACGGGCGATTCCGTCGGAACAGGCGACGGCACTTATAGATGCCATACCTGTTCGCTTTCGGAGTCTTTGCGGTTATTTTTTTCTGCCGTTACGGATGGCCGCCTGGGCTGCTGCCAGGCGCGCGATCGGCACCCGGTACGGACTGCAGGATACATAGCTCAAGCCAATCCGGTGGCAGAAATCGATGGTTTTCGGTTCGCCACCGTGTTCACCGCAGATGCCGAGTTTTATATCTTTGCGGGTAGAGCGACCGCGTTCGACCGCGATCTTCACCAGTTCGCCCACTCCGTCCTGATCCAGCACCTGGAAAGGATCATAGTCATAGATGCCATCACGGACATACTCTCCCAGGAACCGGCCCGCGTCATCCCGCGAGAACCCGCACCCCATCTGGGTGAGGTCGTTGGTGCCGAAGGAGAAGAATTCGGCTTCCCGGGCGACTTCGTGAGCGGTGACGGCCGCGCGCGGCACTTCGATCATCGTGCCGATCTTGACCGAAAGCCGAGTTTTCCGTTCTGCTTCGACTTCGGCAATCACCTGCTGGACGATCGCTTTCTGCATGGCCAGTTCCTTCACGTTGCCGACCAACGGGATCATGATTTCCGGCTGCGCCCCCTTGACTTCACAGGCCGCTTCCGCAACGGCGCGCGCCTGCATGGCGGTTACTTCCGGATAGGTGATACCGAGGCGGCAACCGCGATGGCCGAGCATCGGATTGAATTCATGAAGGCTTTCCACGACCTTTTTCACTTCCGCCTCAGAACACCCGATGGTGGCGGCCATTTCCTTCTGGCCTTTTTTATCCTGCGGCAGGAATTCATGCAGCGGCGGATCCAGGAAACGGATCGTGCAGGGCCGTCCCTTGAGCGCCTTGAACATGTCGATAAAATCCTGCCGCTGGAGCGGCAGCAGTCCGGCAAGCGCCTGTTCATACTGGTCAATCGCCGTCTTTTCTCGTTCGGAAACCTGTTTTTTCAGTTCATCGAGCGCTTCGGTATTGTGCTGGCGCTTTAACTTCCGGACGGTGTCCGCAACCAGAATCAGTCTCCGGAAAGCCACGATCCGATCCCCATCAAAGAACATATGTTCCGTCCGGCACAGCCCGATTCCTTCCGCGCCGAATTTTACCGCGACTGCGGTATCATGCGGAGTGTCGGCGTTGGTGCGGATTCCGAGCTTGCGGTATTTGTCGGCCAGTTTCATAATGACGCCGAAAGGTCCGGTCAGTTCGGGATCGACCGTGGCGATTTCCCCGGCATAGACGGCTCCGGTAGAACCGTTAAGTGAGATGAAGTCGCCTTCCCGGACAGTTTTTCCGTTAACGGTGAACTTTTTCGCCTTGTAATCGATGGCGATGTCGCCGCAGCCGGCGACGCAGCACTTGCCCATGCCCCGTGCCACGACCGCCGCATGCGAAGTCATGCCGCCGCGGGCGGTCAGAATACCGGCCGCGACATGCATGCCACCGATGTCCTCGGGGCTGGTTTCGATCCGACAGAGGATGACCTGGCGGCCCATGTCCGCCCATTGTTCCGCATCTTCGGCGGAAAAAACCACCTGGCCGGTGGCCGCGCCGGGAGAGGCAGGCAGGCCGACTGCGAGTTTTTCCGCCGCGGCTTCCGCAGATTTGACGAATACGGGGTGCAACAGCTGATCCAGTTGTGCCGGTTCCACGCGCATGACGGCGGTTTTTTCATCGATCAGTTTTTCCGAAACCAGATCGGAGGCGATGCGTACGGCGGCGGCGGCGGTCCGTTTGCCGTTGCGGGTCTGGAGCATGTAGAGTTTGCCGTTTTCGATGGTGAACTCCAGATCCTGCATGTCCCGGTAATGTTTTTCCAGTTTTTTGCGGATGGCGTCGAGTTCTTTGAAACACTTGGGCATGGCTTCTTCCAGGGAGGGAAATTCCTTCTTCCGCCGGGCTTCGGAAATACCCTGTGATTTCGCCCATTTTTTTGAGCCTGCCAGCGTGATCTGCTGCGGCGTCCGGATACCGGCCACCACGTCTTCGCCCTGAGCGTTGATCAGAAATTCGCCGTAGAAAAATTCATTTTCTCCGGTGGAGGGGTCACGGGTGAAGGCTACGCCGGTGGCGCTGTTCGCGCCGGAGTTGCCGAAGACCATGGCCTGTACGTTCACCGCGGTACCGAGCAGTCCGCGGATATCATTGATCTGGCGGTAACGGACCGCGCGCGAATTGTTCCAGGAATCGAAAACCGCCTGAATCGCGCACCAGAGCTGTTCCATCGGGTCAGACGGAAATTCAGCACCGGTAGCCTCTTTTACAATCTTTTTATATTCTCCGATCAGGCATTTCAGATCGGCGGCGTCCAGCTCCGTATCCAGCGTAACTTTTTTCGCCTTTTTGGCGGCGTCCAGCGCATGTTCAAAGCGATCGTGGTCCACATGAAGAACCACGTCTCCGAACATCTGGATGAAGCGGCGATAAGAGTCCATGACAAACCGTTCGTTGCCCGTCAGCGCAATGGCCGCTTGTACCGTTTCGTCGTTCAAGCCGAGGTTGAGAATGGTATCCATCATGCCGGGCATGGAGGCAGCTGCGCCGGAACGGACAGACACCAGCAGCGGATTGGGACCTTTGCCGAAAGTTTTTTCCGTGCTTTTTTCCAGTTTTGCGAGTGCGGCCAGGACTTGTTTTTCGATTTTAGCGAATAATTTTTCCCGACCGATGTCGCCGTACTCGGCGCAGGCTTCGGTGGTAATGGTGAAGCCCGGCGGCACCGGCAGGCCCAAACCGGCCATATCGGCAAGATTCGCTCCTTTTCCGCCCAGAATTGCCCGCATGTCAGCGGTTCCCTCGGAATCGCCGCCTCCGAAAAAATACACGTACTTTTTTGTTTTTACCGGCATTCAATTGCCCCTTTCTGCATTGGCGAGACGCCGCCTCTGTTGGGAGTCAGTCGTCTCAGTAGTTGCCTTTTATTTTATGGTTTGCTCCGCAGCCGCGAACCGGGCGACGGATTACGGAAAAAAAGAGAGGAAGAAAACTCATCATTTTCTTCCTCTCTTGTCGCTTCATTCATTCGAATGATTTAAACGCTTTCAGGATTTCCTTTTTGCGCGGATTCTTCTCCACTCCCAGCAGCATGAAAGACCCGTGTACTACTACCGGATACTTGGTTCCGATAATATAGGTGCACCCCTCTTCGCGGATTTTTTCCAGACGCCGACGCTGCAGATCCGTGTCCTGGTTGAATTTATAAATACCGATCTCCTGTCCGTCAATATCAATGGCCAATGCTTCATTGGCCCGAAATGGATCCGGACTGAGCCGCTGTGCCTGTCGTACCGGTACACCACTGTCAACCAGATGGCGGGCGAAGTCTTCCGGTGTCAAATGATTGTTGTGGACCGCACAGCCTCCGGCCAGAACTGCGGTCAGGAATACCGACAGAATGGATTTTTTCAGAATACCTTGCACAATCGAACCTTCCATGCTGATCCATGAAATCATATTACTTCTACTGATAAATATAGCATGGATGTGTCGGATTGCAAACTACGCTCCAATCAATTCCGAAATCGCCGAAAAAATCAGTCCCGGTTCACTCATGCGACCCGCACCGTCGGCGCCGCAGGCCACATGCCCGACAGCCGGTCCGACAAAATGGACACCACGCCGCTGCAGGGTCGCTACATTTTCCCGGACAGCCGGATGACTCCACATCTCCGGATTCATTGCCGGAGCCAGCAGCACCGGGCGGCGTGTGGAAATGGCCAGCGTGGACAAGGCATCGTCAGCGATGCCGCCGGCATATTTGCCGATGAAGTTGGCGGTGCAGGGGGCCACCACCAGCAATGCCGCCTCCGCAGCCAGCGCCACATGGCCGGGACGCCAGTCTGGAAGCGTCCACAGATCCATAATGACCGGTCGCTGCGAGAGGGTACGGAAAGTTAATTCTCCGACAAAACGACAGGCATTTTCAGTCATGACCACCTGTACGCCGAATCCGGCTTTAACCAGTGTACTGCACAATTCTGCGGCTTTGTACGCGGCGATTCCGCCGGTGACACCGAGAGCGATCAGAGGTTTGGGGGCAGATTCAGTCATGAGAAAAGTTCCTCCGGTTGCCGACTGGATTTCAGGCGGAAGCCGCGGATCAATCCGAGCAGTTCCACCGCCGTATTCGCTACGTCGTGGTTGATCAGCAGGTAGTCATAATGGCGCCAGAAAGAGAGTTCCTGTCGGGCCAGACCGAGGCGGAGGCGGATTTGCTCTTCCGACTCCGTTCCGCGGCCGCGCAACCGCCGCTCCAACTCTTCCAGGGAGGGGGGGGCTACGAAAACAAATTCTGCAACGGCCGCCAGCTGCGGATCTTTCCGGGCAGCTTCCCGGATCTGCATGGCTCCTTGTACGTCGATATCCAGCACCACATCCCGTCCTGCGCTCACTCGATCCATTACTTCCTGGCGTAAAGTCCCGTAGCGCCGGGCGAACACCCCTGCGTGTTCAATGAATTTTCCCTTTTCCAGGCGTAGGGAAAATTCCTCGTCGCTGAGAAAATGATAATGCACGTGATTGGTTTCCCCCGGTCGCGGGGAACGGGTGGTGCAGGAGACGGAGAATTCAAGTTCCGGCAATTCCTGTCTGACCCGGCTGATCAGGGTGGATTTTCCCACGCCGCTGGGGCCGGACAGGATGATGGCGCTTCCGAAGATCATGATCAGGATTCCTTGGCGTATAATAGTTTTCCGGCGGCGCATTCCCGTTCCCATCCGGGAAAATTCCAGCCGGTGGGAAACTCACGGCACTGACGCGGCTTGACCGGCTGAATGCGACAACCGCTGTTTTCGTCCCAGAAGATGCAATGCCCGGCCGCATCTTCAATCAAGCTCAATCCGGTGCGATCAGCCATCAAAACCGTATAATCGGCCGTAAATTCCATCTCTTCCAGTTGCAGAAAACGGGCAATCGCCTCTATTTCCGCTTCCGAAATCCGGACGTATCCCGGCCAGCAGCAACATTTGCCGCAACGCAGGCAATGAAATGTTTTTTCCGGCATGGTGATCTGTGAGCCCCATTGACAAAAAGGGGTGTTTCCGGCGCTGCCGCGAAACACCCTTTGTGCCTGTCGTCGGTTCCGTTTTAACGGAAGTCGTCAAACGTCAGGTCGTCTCCTTTCAGGTCGAGGAAGAAGAAGCCGGCCAGCCAGTCCAATCCTTCAATCGGGTGAATATAAAATTCACCTTCGATCAAAGCCCCCAGCGCTCCACCGAACTGCCAGTAATCACGCTGTCCTTCCAGAGGATCGTAAATCCGCTGTGCCGGCGAAGGAAATCCGGCGTAGGCTTCCCAATAGCTTTTTACCGTTCCCACAGCCCGTTCCCGGCGCATGTTTTCTTCGCCGATGGTCGCCAGCGACCAGTACCAGCCGTCCTGCACGCCGATGCCGTACTGACGGTTGTAATCTTTGAACGCCTTCCAGGCAAAGCCGTATGATCCTCCGACCGTGACTGCGCGGGTAGCCATGAGATCTGCGCGGATGACCGGGCCAACACCGAGATTCAGCGTGAACGCATCCAGGGTATCAACCACCCGGTTTGGTACATAAAGCGCGAGTTGTTCCAGAAATTCGTTGCCTTTTACGCTTCCGCCGGTGACGAGCATCGCCACCACGCCCAACGCCATAACGAGTTTTCTCATAAGTCTGCCGGTTTCCTAAACTTGTTTGATGGTTGTTTCTGCAATGACCCCTGACCTTTTTCTATAACTTAACCGCCGCCCCGTCAGATTCAAGGGCTGCCGTTAGAAAATTATCATCATTTTTCTTCGGGTAGAGTGATGCCGGGTGTGGCAGGCGGCTGGACCGTTGACGGAAGGGGTTCTTCGACAATTTCAAATTCACCGGTCATTTCCGCTTTTTTCAGATCGACCTGTTCCACCATCAGGCGGGTGGAACGACGCTGTTCGATAGCCATTTCAGCCAGAGCGGCATGGATTTTCTTCAACATGCCGTTGATGATCAGCAGATTCGCATCGATTTCCTTGCGGGTATCCATGAATTTTGAATAAAAACGCGAGAGCTGCGCTACGCTGAGAATGAACAGTAACCACGTCAGGCTCGCTCCTGCCAGGATCCACCAGTTGAATGTTTCGTTCATTGTTTTTGTGCTTTCCTGAGACAAAGGTTGAAGTTATTGACCATAAATTTCCTTATTAATATAACACAGTTTTCGGGGGAGGTCAACCCTTCAGCCCGTCCAAGGCGGCCTTAACCGTCATTCCGTCCTCCGGAAATGCCCAGTCTGCTGCGATTTCCGCCAGTGGATCCAGTACAAACCGCCGCCGGCGCGCCCGGGGATGCGGAATGGTCAGTTCCGGAGTTTGCAGAACCGTATCGCCGAACAGAATAATGTCCAGATCAAGCGGCCGGGATTGGTTGATGCCATGTTTCCGGGGTCTGCCAGCCGCAATTTCCAACTCCTGGCACAGATGCAGCAATTCCTCCGGACTGCCGGTCCATTCACCGGTCAGAGCGGCATTGAAAAAATCCGGCGTGCCCGGTGCGCAATCCACCGGAGCCGTCCGGATCAGGGCGGAAAGACGGCAATGACGGACACCGGCAGCTTCCAGGCGGGCCACCGCCTCCTGGAAGGTTTCGGCTGCGTTACCGAGATTGGCGCCGAGGGCAATAGCGATTTTTATCGGATTATCCTGCATACTTGATTCGTTTTTTTGGCAATTCAAAGTATATTGTACCATGAAAACATGGTTTTGAAAAGGGAAAATTCTGCAATCATGCCTGAAAAAATCAGAATTTATTTTCTCGGTTCCGGCGCTATTGCCGTGCCGGTTCTGCGGCGTCTGGCCACATCCGAAGAGGTTGCGCTGCTGGGCGTCGGCACTCAGCTGGATCGTCCGGCCGGGCGCGGCGGGCGATTGACGCCCACACCGGTGGGGAGTGCAGGAGAGGAGCTGGGCCTGACGGTGGAGCGTATTCCCCGGGTGAATGACGAGGCTTTTCTGGATCGACTGCGGTTGCTGAATCCGCATTTTCTGCTGGTGGTGTCGTTCGGTCAGTTGTTGAAAGCACCTCTGCTGGCGCTGCCGGAGATGGGGTGTATCAACATTCATGCGTCCCTGCTGCCCCGTTACCGGGGGGCATCCCCCATTGTTTCGGTGATCCGGAACAGAGAAGCCCGTACCGGCATCAGTTTCATGAAGATGGAGTGCGGTCTTGACACGGGGCCGGTATATAAGAGTGTGCCGATCGAGTTGGTGGGGACCGAACGTGCTGATCGACTGGAGCGGCAGTTGGGCGAAATGGCGGCGGAAACCGTTGTGCCGGTGTTGCGCGGCATTCTGGATGGACGGCTGCTGCCGGTAGCGCAGGATCACCAGGCTGCCACCTGCTGTTCCAAGATCCGCAAGACTGACGGCCGGATCGACTGGCGTCGCCCGGCGCGGGAGATTGAGGCTATGACTCGGGCTTATTCACCTTGGCCGGGAGCTTTTTTTGCGTTGAGAACAGGGGATCGTGAATTTCCGGTAACGGTGGTGACGGCGGCGGTTCATGCGGAACTTTCCGGTGCCCCGGGGGAGGTCTTGCGCCGCGATAAGCATGCCTGGGTGATCGGATGTGGAGAAGGCGCACTGGAATTGCTGACAGTATCGGCGCCGGGAAAGCGGGAGATGACGGCAACCGCTTTTCTGAACGGCTTGCGGGGAGCGGAAATGTCTTTGCCGGTGGAGCTCTGATCGTTCGGCGGTGCCGTCTGGAGAAAATCAAGGAATTGACAGGGAAATGGATCAACAGGGGAAGACAATCGTTTTGGACTGCGAGAAGCTGGAAACCCGCTTCGCGCTGTTGAACAACGGAGGACTGGAGGAGTACCGGATCGAACGGGCCGATGATGAGCCCAAAGTAGGCTCCATTTATCTGGGAAAAATCGTCAATCTGGAGCCGGCGCTGCAGGCTGCATTTGTGGATATCGGAGCGGAAAAAAACGCCTTTCTGCATTATCATGATATGATTCCGGAAAGTGCGTCCCTGCGTTCCGGTGACAACCGGGATGAGGATGATGACGAGGAGACGACCATCTCGGTGGAGAGCCGTCGTGGCGGAGAGAGCCGGACGAAGAAGAAAAACGGGCGCGCCGGAGAATTGCAGCACCGGGAGGTCAGTCGCCGGCGACGAAAGTTCACGACGGCGGAGATTCCGGAATTTTTCAAGCCGGGTATGGAAATTTTGGTGCAGGTGGTGAAATCTCCCATCAGCAGCAAGGGGGCCCGGGTGACGGCGAATCTTTCCATCGCCGGACGGTATCTGGTGCTGATGCCTTATTCTGATCATATCGGGCTTTCCACCAAAATTGATAACGAAACCGAGCGGACCCGGTTGAAAAAGATTTTGTCCGAGCTGGAATTGCCCGATGGCATGGGGTTGATCTGCCGGACGGTGGGCGAGGGGCGCAAGAGCCTGTTTTTCAAGCGCGATTTGGATCTGCTGCTGTCCTATTGGAATACGTTGGAAGGCGCGATTGACCGGGGACATGCGCCACTGGCAGTTTATACGGAACCCGATCTGATTGACCGGACGGTGCGCGACTTCATGACCGAGGAGATCAACGAGATTGTGGTTGACGATCGGAGCGCCTATAAGCGGATTTACGACACTGTCAAGAAGATCGGCGGCCGCAAGATGGCGGCCAAGGTGCACTGTTATGAAGATTCCGTCCCGGTATTCGATCGCTACCGGATCAAGGAACAGCTGGATAAGGTGCACAGCCGGGAGGTCAAACTGCCGGGCGGCGGATGGATCTGTATCGATGAAACCGAGGCGCTGATTGCCATTGATGTGAATTCCGGTCGCGGTCGGAAAAGTGCGGAGCAGCCGGAATTTATCCTGAAAACCAATCTTGAGGCCGCCGCCGAGGTTGCCCGGCAGCTGCGGCTGCGCAATGTGGGAGGACTGGTGGTGATCGATTTCATTGATATGCGCAGCGCTCGTGATCGTGACGAGGTGGTCAAGTGCATGAAGAAATTGATCAAGGACGATCGGGCCAAAACCAAGGTGCTGCCGATCAGCAAATTCGGCCTGATGGAGATGACTCGTCAGCGGGAGGAGGAAAGTCTGCAGGACAAGGTTTTCGATTCCTGTCCCTATTGCGGCGGTTCCGGACGGGTAAAATCACCGATGACCATGAGTGTGGAAATTCAGCGGCGGCTCAATTCGATTTTCCGCGATCCCCGGTACAAGGGCATTCCGGTACGGGTGATCATGCATCCTGATGTGTTGGCGCGGCTCAAAAACGAGGATTCAGAGCACCTGCGGGCTTTGGAGGAAAAATACAAGCATGTACTTTCCTTCCGGGCGGATCCCGCGCTGCATTGCGAGGAATTCCGGCTGATGGATCCTGATACCGGGACCGAGCTGAAATAAAACGACGGTCTGTATATGAAACGCAAATCCATTCTAATTGTAGATGATGAACTGCATACCCGCGAAGCGTTGATGCGTTATCTGCGCGGGCGTTTTGACGTAACCGGTGCGGAGGATGGGGCGACGGCGCTGGAATTGTTGAAAAATCATGACTACGATCTGGTTTTAACAGACTTGCGCATGCCCGGCGCGGATGGTATGAGCGTGCTGGAAGCGACTTTGAGCAAGGCGGTTCGGCCGCCGTGTATTGTGTTTACTGCCTACGGCACGATTGAAAATGCCGTGGCCGCGGTCAAGTCCGGAGCTTTCAATTTCGTGACGAAGCCGGTGAAACTGTCGCAGCTTGACGAGGTGATCGATGCGGCGCTGGCCTCCCGTGCTGAACCGGAGCCGAAGGCGGCGGACACGGACGTGGCGGAGAAGAAGGCGGGAAATCCGACTTCTTCCGGAGAGATGGTGATCGGCAACTCGCCTGCGATGCGCCGGGTTTTCGAATTGGTCCGGGATGCTGCGCCGAGCCGGATCAATATTCTTATCACCGGGGAGAGCGGTACCGGCAAGGAGGTGATTGCCCGGGCCATTCATGATGCCAGCGGGCGCAAGGGATTGTTTGTACCTGTCCATTGTGCGGCGTTGCCGGCAAATCTGCTGGAGAGTGAGCTTTTCGGGCATGAAAAAGGGGCGTTTACCGGCGCTGTTGAACGGCGCAAGGGGCGCTTTGAACTTGCGGACGGCGGAACCATTTTCCTTGACGAAATCGGAGAAATTGAACCTGCCATTCAGGTGAAACTGCTTCGGGTATTGGAAAGCCGTTGCGTGGAGCGCATCGGCGGACACGAACAGATCCGTTGCGATGCCCGACTGGTTGCGGCAACCAACCGTAATCTGGCAGCAATGGTTGCTGAAGGGACATTCCGGGAAGATTTGTATTACCGGCTGGAGGGGATCAGTATTGAAATGCCGCCGCTGCGTGACCGGCGCGAGGACATTCCGGAGCTGACCCGGCGTTTTATTGCAGCGGCGGCCCGGGAAAATGGTCGGGGGGTCTCCGGGATTACCCCACAGGCCCAACAGATGTTGGATGCCTATTCCTGGCCCGGAAATATTCGAGAGTTGAAACACTGTGTGGAACGGATGGTCGTTCTGGCGCACGGAGATTTACTGGATGTCGGCGATATTCCGGAAAATATTCGTGCCGGTCGCGTTGTCAAGGCTTTGATGGCTCCCGCTCCCGTTCCCGAAAACGACCCTGTTGTGCCTTCTCTGATGCCGTCTCCCGGAGTCGTTCCGAAACTGGGAGAATCCGAACGGGAGTTGATTCTGCGCGCGTTGAAACTTTGCGGTGGCAACCGGACCCGGGCTGCCGCGGAACTCGGTATCAGCCGCCGCACCCTGCACCGTCGGTTGCACGCGTATGGAATGGCGGGGGACCGGCAGGAATTCAATTCAGAATCCGGAGCGTCAACGGAAGAGTCCCCAGCATGATCAGCAGGGAGACAAGTGCAACGGGAATGCCGTAACGGGCGAACTCCCGGAAGGTGATCCGGATATTTCGTTCTCCTGCGGCCTGTGCCGTGATGACGTTGGCCAGGCTGCCGATCAGCAGCAGGTTTCCGGCGAAGGCGTTAGCCATGGCGATAACAGCGGCGGCGACGGGATCGCCGGGTTCCACGACGTTGACCAGCAGCATGACTGCCGCAGAATTGTTGATGAGGTTGCTCAGGGCGGCGGTTACTGCAGTCAGAACAGCAGGATGATCGAGGCGAATGCCGTGCCGGATGAGAGTGGTCATCAGATCCTCTCCGAAGCCGCGCAGAATAAAAGCGCCGACTACGACGAACAGTCCGATAAAAAGAACCAGTAACTGCCAGTCCACCAGGGCCAGAACCTTGCGGCTTTCCAGGCGCCGACTGCACAGCAGCAGTCCGGCCGCGGTCAGGGCAATCAGATAACGGGGCAGGGGAGTGGCGAGAAACAGCATGACCAGAATGACGAGAATCCCCACTCCCTTGATGGCCCGCCAGGTGTTGAATGGGATGGGGGCATCCGACGGGGAGGGCATTTCAACGAAAGCCGGTTTCGCCCGGTGCACCCGCCCCAGGAACAGGACGATGCCATAGGCCGCCCCGAGGGACAGCAGCACCGGGAGTGCGGCGAATGCGGTATAGCGGATGAAAGACAGGTGAACCAGTTGACCGAGTACTACGTTCTGGGCGCTGCCGATGAGCGTGAGGGCGCAGCCGATGTTGCTGGCAAGTGCGAGTCCGATCAGGTATGGGATCGGATTGAGCCGTCGCCGTAGCAGTGCATCAGTCGCTACCGGTGTGAAAGCCAGACAGACGACATCATTGTTGAGTACGCTCGAGAGCAGTCCGGCTGCCCCCATCAGCAAGGCCAGGAACAGAGCGGGGCGGTCGAGGGTCCGCGCCAGACGGTCCGCCAGCAGTTGATAAAGCCCGGAATAATGCAGCTGCGAAGCGATGACCATCAGACTGAACAGCAGCAGGATTGATTCCATATTGACGGCACGGACCGCTTCTGTAAGTGACAGACATCCGGTCGCCAGCATGGCAATGCTTCCCAGCATGGCAATCCCGGTGCGGTCCAACCGGAGGAAACAGGCATGTCCGACCGCGATTCCGAGATAGACGGTAAGGAAAATCAACAGCGTGACGCTGCGGATGAATTCCGGCGATGTCTGGAAAAATACCGAAGTCATGATACCCGGAGAAGCCGGTGCTCACGGCCGTCAAATACCGATATCGGAAAGCATTTTGCATGCTCGATTGGTTAATTCGACCAAATCAGGATGGGCGGTTTCGAACTCCATGACGGAGTCCCGAAGCTCTTCTCCGAGGTCGTCCCGATTATCTGCAGCATCGGTTTTTAGTTGAGCAATCAGGGCGAGCAGTTCCGCTTTTTTGGCAAAACTGATGTCGTGGGCCGTCGTGACGGCCTGTTCCAATTGTTCCAGAATCATTTTTTTCATGATAAGCTCCCTCCGCTCTGGAGAAACACTATACGATGATCCGGCGGAAGATGCAAGCTGCAAAATCGGAAAATCATGCTTTAACTTGTTTTTCAGGCTGAGTTTCATTTCCAGTGTTGACATATTTATGCGGGGAGGGGCATGCCGAGAGGAGTATCTGGATTGGGAGTCGTGTATTGATAATAAAAGTGTTATCGGATCGGTCTGGGGGGATGTGCGAACGACATGAGAGGGTCCTTGGGGCCCATTAGGAAAACTGCAGATTTTTTATTTCACGATAGGAGCAGCCAGTTGGGGAACATGCTCTGGCGATCGCATCAGATCCTGCCTTTTTGTGCGGAGCCGGGCTTGCATTCCCGGACGCCGGCGCTATGGTAGTGCCCGGCAAAAGCAACAGATGAAGACGGAAAACACAGAATGGGGCGGATGACAGAATGACCAAAAATCCTTTCTCTTCGGATGATTCGGAGCGATTGGCCGCCGCCTGTCTGCTGAGTGCAGTTGGCGGATTTCTGGATGTATACACATATCTTTTCCGCGGAGGAGTGTTCGCCAACGCGGTAACCGGCAATATTGTATTGCTGGGATTGCAGTTGTCCCGGGGAGAATGGGGGCGTTGTGGTCGATACGGATTGGCGATTGGTTTTTATGCCCTGGGAATTTTTGCCGCCGGCCTTTTTCAGTGGAAGTTTCCATTTCGGAAGGTCAGCTGGCGGCAGACGGTGATTCTGCTGGAACTGGGATGCCTGCTGGCGGTCAGTCTGATTCCGTCGGGAGAATGGGATTTTGTCGTTAATTCCCTGATTGCGTTTGTCTGTGCACTGCAGGTGCAGGCATTCCGGAAGGTGCGCGGACTGCCTTTTGCTTCCACCATGTGTACAGGGAATTTACGCAGTGGTACGGAGGCGTTGTTCCGGAGCTGGCGTGATCGTGATCGGAGCGCCCGGTTGAAAGCATGGCATTATTACGGTGTCATACTCTGTTTCATTGCTGGGGCGGCGGGAGGAGCGGTTCTGCTGAGCCGTTATGGGGAGCTGGCTTTTCTACTGGCGCCGGCGGGATTGCTGGGGGCTTTTTTTCTGATCGTGCCGCGTCGGACGCTGGCCGGCTGGAGACGGCGTCTGGGGGGGCGTGGAAAGCAGCGGCGCACATCCGCCAACGGTCGTACCGTATCGTTCGATTGCAGGCATGAAGAAGAGAAACGATAAAGGATAAAAAAGTGGTGGATCCGCCCGGACTTGAACCGAGGACCCGGAGATTATGAGTCACCTGCTCTAACCGACTGAGCTACGGATCCGATCGGCGGTTACTATAGCGGCCTCCGGAACGCTTCGCAAGTTGCCGGATGCATTTTTTTGCAATTATTCTCCCCTGAAGAGAATTTCAGTACTGCGAGGGGACGAGACCGTATCGAACCGAGGAACGGTCATATCCCAGAGGATATTTTCCCCGGTTGGTCCCGGAAGAGAGGGGATGAATTTTGCCTGTACTTGACAAGCCGGTCATTCGGGTATACCGTAAACCATGGCAAACAACGAGGTGAATCATGCGGCAGTGCATGGATGTGGATAATCTGCACCGCAGAATGAAGAAAATTATCGGACAGCTCAGCGCCATCGACAAAATGGTCGATCAGGATATCCCCTGCGAAGATCTGCTCATTCAGATCAATGCGGCCAAGAGCGCCTTGCATAAGCTCGGTCAGATCGTGTTGGAAGGACATCTGAATCATTGTGTCAAAGACGGTATCCGGCACGGTGATGCAGACAAAACTATTGCCGCTTTCGCCAAGGCTATCGAACATTTTTCCCGCATGTCATGATCCCCTCAGGGAAGGGGGCTGGCATTTCTGCCGAAGGTGTACGGGCGGTCCAGCCGGGAAAAAAACATGAATCCGTTGTTTCCCGGGTTGAAAAACACACAGACAAGTGGCACATTAATAAGACTTGTAAAAAACTTTTCTCAACCCCAATAACAGGAGATCCGCGATGAACTTCTCGCACGAAGTCGAGCAGATGGTCTGCGTCGCCAAGGGCCCGAATCACGGCCCCGCGCCGATTCCCCAGGAAGGTGCCTGGACCCGCGCCAAAGAGATCAAAGACATTTCCGGCCTGACTCACGGAGTCGGCTGGTGTGCCCCGCAGCAGGGCGCCTGCAAATTGACGCTGAACGTCAAGAACGGCGTGATTCAGGAAGCGCTGGTCGAGACAATCGGCTGTTCCGGTATGACCCATTCCGCAGCAATGGCGGCGGAAATTCTGCCCGGGAAAACCATTCTGGAAGCGTTGAATACCGACCTGGTCTGCGACGCCATCAATACTGCCATGCGTGAACTCTTTCTGCAGATTGTATACGGCCGCACCCAGACGGCCTTTTCCGAAGGCGGTCTGCCGATTGGAGCCGGTCTGGAAGACCTCGGCAAAGGGTTGCGCAGCATCACCGGTACGATGTACGGGACCAGCGCCAAGGGCGTCCGTTATCTGGAAATGGCCGAGGGGTATGTGACGGAAATCGCACTTGATGAAGAAGATCATGTGATCGGGTACAAGTTCCTCAAGCTCGGCCCGATGCTGGATGCGCTGGCCAAGGGTATGGACGCCAACGAGGCGGTGAAGAAATTCACCGGTACCTATGGCCGTTTCGCCGACGCCGTCAGAACCATCAATCCGCGTCAGCAGTAAGCAAGAGGAGAAGGAGTCCATCATGGCACTTTTTGAAAGTTATGAACGCCGGATCGCGCAGGTCAACGCGTTTCTGAAGGCCAACGGCATCGCTTCGCTGGAAGAGGCGGAAGCCATCACCAAAGGCAAGGGACTGGACATCTATGCCCGTGTCAAGGATATTCAGCCGATCTGTTTTGAAAACGCCTGCTGGGCGTATCTGGTCGGGGCTGCCGTGGCGATCAAGCGCGGTCAGACCGTAGCCAGTGAAATCGCCAAGACGCTTGGCGAAGGGCTGCAGTCTTTCTGCATTCCGGGATCGGTGGCGGACGATCGTAAAGTCGGTCTCGGCCATGGAAATCTGGCGTCGATGCTGCTGCGGGATGAAACGCGCTGCTTTGCATTCTGCGCCGGGCATGAATCCTTCGCCGCTGCCGAAGGCGCGATCGGGCTGGCCCGCAGCGCCAACAAGGCGCGTAAGGAACCGCTGCGGGTGATCCTGAACGGTCTTGGCAAAGATGCGGCCCAGATTATTTCCCGAATCAATGGCTTTACTGGAGTGGAAACCGAGTTCGACTATGCCACCGGTCAGGTGAAGGTTGTTTCCGAACGGGCTTATTCCAAGGGAGAACGTGCCGCGGTTCGCTGCTATGGTGCGGATGATGTCCGTGAAGGGGTGGCGATCATGTGGCTCGAAGGTGTTGATATCGCCATTACTGGCAACTCGACCAATCCGACCCGGTTCCAGCACCCGGTGATGGCCACTTACAAGAAGGAACGTATCGAAAAAGGTATGCCGTTCTTCTCTGTGGCTTCCGGCGGCGGCACCGGCCGTACACTGCATCCGGACAACATGGCCGCCGGTCCCGCCAGTTACGGTATGACCGATACCATGGGGCGTATGCACTCCGATGCGCAGTTTGCCGGTTCTTCTTCGGTTCCGGCCCACGTCGAAATGATGGGGCTGATCGGAATGGGCAATAACCCGATGGTCGGCGCCTCCGTGGATGTGGCGGTCGCCGTCGCGCAGGCAATGAAATAACTTTCGCCGGCAACGAAGAAAAACTCCGCACTGTTCCCTGGGATGGTGCGGAGTTTTTTTTATAGACGGACGAGGCGGTTTTTTGCCGGTTTTGCCGGTTCCATGCTTGAAAGCGGAAGAGCGAAACGCTATATTATCCGGTATTTGTGTGTATGTGTCTGAATTCCGGAATCATATAGTAGTAAAATACAAGGAGAGTTTCTGAAAATGAATTTGTTCACCGTGATTGCCGATGCCGCCGCAGCCCCTGCCGCAGCGCCTGCCGCCGCACCTGCGGCTGCTGCTCAGCCTCAGCCCAATGGGTTGCTCAGCATGCTGCCGCTGTTCATTATTTTCGGGGTGATGATTTTCTGGATGATGCGCTCTCAGAAAAAGCAGCAGCAGAAACGGCAGCAGATGTTGGATCGGGTGACCAAGGGAACTCGGGTTATGCTTAACAGCGGTATGCTCGGTACAGTGGTGGAAGTCCGTGATAATTCCTGTGTGGTGGAAATTGCGGACAAAGTACGGGTCGAAGTCGTCAAGAACGGTATCGGTGACGTGTTGGACCAGGCAGCCGAAACCAAATAAATATAACGGAAATCCGCCGGAGTGCTGATCTTATGAATAAGCGACCGATTTTGCTGAGAATCCTGATTGCCGCAGTGGTGATCGTGGTATTTTGCTTTTCCATTCACCCGCTGGCGCAGCGTGATTTTTACAACACCTTCACTTCTCTGTTGAAGGATCGCAAAGATCCGGTGGCCGGTGAGCTGATTCAGGATGCGAAGAAACTGCAGGAAGCGAATCCGGAGTTGTATCCCTCCCAGGCCTTGCTGCAGGCTGCGGACTCCAAAGGCGTGGATCTGAAGAGCCGCGTCAAGGGAGAGGCGTTGGAGGATAATCGCGATGTTATGACTCTGATCCGCAAGGCGGCATCCAGTTCCATCCGTCTCGGCCTGGACCTCAATGGGGGGGTGGAATTTGTATTGAAACTGGTGCCGGATCAGGAGTTTCTGGATAAACTCAAATCCGTCGGTGGCGAGACCGATGACCGCGAAGAGGTGGAAAGCCGGATGAAGGCGGAATTCGACCGGTACCGCGACATTGCCATCGAAATTCTCCGTGAACGTCTGGAAAAACAGAAGATTTATGAAGCGGAAATCGCTCCCTCCGGCAGTGACTATGTATCGTTGAAGGCGCCGATCGTTGCCAAGGACGAAAAGCTGAAACTGCTGAATCTGATTTCCATGAGCGCCAAACTTCGGTTCCGGCTGGTTCATCCGGACAACGACAAGCTGGTATCTGCCTATCTGGCCGATCCCAAGGGGTTTGTTATGCCGGTGGGGTATGAATTGCTGACTTCCACTGATTATCGTCCCGGGCAGGAACCTCTGAAACGGTACTATTTTGTGGAAAACCGCTGGGTGATGGATGGAAAGGGCGTCAAGAACGCCTTCCCGAACCGTGACCAGTTCGGTCAGCGTAAAATCGCTCTGACTTTCAACCCCGAAGGGGCTCAGGATTTTGCCCGGGTGACGACTGAATATGTCGGCCGCGAGCTGGCGATCGTGCTGGACGGCCGGTTATATTGCGCGCCCCGGATCAATGAACCGATCAAGGGGGGGAGCGCGGAAATTTCCGGGAATTTCTCGGATGAGGAATGCAAAAATATTTCCGATGCGCTGGTCAGCGGCAGTTTTCCGTTCCAGATCAAGGTGGATGCCGTGTTTGACACTGACCCGAAACTGGGCGCGGACAACGTGCGTAACGGTATCTGGGTAGGGGTGTTTTCGCTGCTGGCGGTGGTGGTATTCATGTGCGGCTATTATCTCATTGCCGGTATGGTTGCAGTGGTGGCGCTGGCGGTCAATGTCGTATTGGTGCTGGGCGCGATGGCGGCGTTCGACGCGACATTGACACTGCCGGGGATCGCCGGGATTGTGCTGACGATCGGGATGGCTGTGGATGCCAACGTGTTGATTTTCGAGCGGATCCGGGAAGAACTGCAATCCGGAAAAAGTCTTTATACGGCGATTGATCTCGGGTATGATCGGGCGCTTTCGGTCGTGTTGGACTCGAACTTGACGACGCTGATTACCTCCATCATTCTGATGGGAGTCGGGACTGGGGCGGTCAAGGGATTTGCCGTGACGCTGAGCATCGGGATTCTGACGAGTTTGTTCACAGCACTGTTTCTGACCCGGTTGTTATTCGATGTGCTGGGGCGTTACTGGAAGCTGAATACGCTTAAAATGCACCAGTTCTTCCATCATCCCAATTTCAGTTTCCCGAAGGCGTGGCGGGTGGCTGTACCGCTGTCGCTGATACTGATTCTGGCAAGTTTTGTAGTGTTTTTCGCGCGCGGCAGAAATATGCTGGGGGTGGATTTCACCGGCGGGACGCAGGTGACGTTCGACTACGTACAGCAGGTACCGGCCTCCGAGTTGGAGCGAGCGCTCAAGAAACTTGGTTACGATGCCACAGTTACCTATAAATACAATGCCGCAGTCAATGACAGCCGCAAAGTGGAAATTCTGATCCGGACTGATATGACCCAGGTCAGCAGCAATCCCAAGGAAGTGTTGGAATCTGCCCTCAATCGGCAATTTCCGGATGCTCGTTTCAGCGGCGGGCTGGAAAGTTCGGTCGGTGGCCTGATCGGTAAGGAATTCAGCAAGGCGGCGCTGCTGGCGATTGGACTTTCGATTCTCGGAATCGGGTGTTATGTGACGTTGCGTTACGAGCTGTCCTATGCTGTGGCCAGTATCCTTGCGCTGATGCACGACGTAATTATCGTAATGGGGATTTACGTGGCCATGGGGCGGACGGTGTCGCTGACGGTTGTGGCGGCCGTTCTGACGGTCATCGGGTATTCCATCAACGATACGGTGGTGGTGTTCGACCGGGTCCGTGAAAATGTCCGTAATAACAAAGGTACCTCTTATATGGACGTGGTGAATATGTCCCTCAATCAGACGTTGAACCGGACGTTGCTGACCAGCCTTACCACCTTCCTGGTGGTGGTGGTGCTCTTTATCTGGGGCGGGGTGGCGATCAACGACTTCGTTCTGATCATGATGCTGGGGATCATCGTCGGGACGTATTCTTCGCTGCTCATCGCAAGTCCGATTGTGGCGGTCTGGCACAAGAAAGTGGCACGTCTTGACCGGGCTGTGGTTGCGACGGATAAAAATGAGGAAGCAAAAGCCCGGTAACGGGTGGATGATTTCAGACCGCCTCCAACCGGAGGCGGTCTTTTTTTTTGCTAATGCGCGAGTTATTCTCTTCAAACTGGTTCATTTACGATACGTGAGAGGAGGGCGCAGAGCGTGGAATGGCGTTATTCTTCGTCTTCGTCATTCAGGAAGGCTTCCCGCCAGTTGCCGCTGAGGGAGAGGAACGTTTCTTTCGTATCGTCCTTTTCCGAATGGCTGATTCGTACGGCATCCAGCGCCAGCAGAGCCGGGAGAAAAAAATCAGCTCTGACCATGGCGAAATCCTCCACCTCCTGTAATGGTCGTCGGTATTCTTCCGCATAGAGAAAGGCCAGCACCCGGATGCCGGTTTCCCGCGAAAGCAGCAGCAATGTCCAGGCTTTACTGAGCAACTGCCAGCCGGTATGCAGCGAAAATGGGGCAATACAGATTAAAATAATCAAAAGCATCAATGGTAATTTATTGTGCCTGGCGTTTCGGGAGGAGGCTCTCGTAAATTCGATGAACTCCTCCGGCTCGTACGGGAATATCCGGCGGATCAGTGGAAAAATCAAAAACAAGGTGAGTAGAATACAACCACGAAGCCAGAATGGTTCGACCCGGAGTTTTAGCAAGAGGCGGTTTTCTAGATACAGCGCACCGATTGCCAGCAGAAAAAGAGCGAGACCACCGAGAAGGAAGGCGGTCACGCTCTGCTTGTGTTTGCCTTGGAAATATTGGGCAATGTCCATGAAATTCAGCTGAGGATATCCAACAGTTCCACTTCAAAAATCAATGCCGCATTCGGAGGAATCGCCCCGCCCGCTCCCTGTTCTCCGTAGGCGAGCGCCGGTGGAATGAAGAATCGGTATTTGGAACCGACCGGCATCAGCTGTACCCCTTCCGTCCAGCCGGGAATCACCTGGTGGAGGCCGAATTCCGCCGGTTCACCGCGGCGCACGGAACTGTCGAACTCCGTGCCGTCAAGCAATGTACCGACGTAATGGACCCGAACCGTGTCGGTGGCGGCAGGCTTGCGGCCCTTGCCTTCGGTCAGGATCAGATATTGCAGGCCGGATGGAGTGGTTTTGACGCCCTCGGCCCGGGCGTTGGCGGCTAGAAAAGCGGCGGCGCTGGCGGCGTTTTGCTGTGCGGCCTCACCAGCTTTCTGTCGTGCGGCGGCATTCATTTTTTCCCGGCAAAGCTGCATGGCAGCGGTGTAAGCCTCCGGCGTCAAGGCCGGAGTGCCGGCAAAGCAGTCCTGCAACCCCTGTGCCGCCAGACGATGATCGACGGGAAGCGGCATTCCTTTGAGATATTCTCCAAAATGGATGCCGAGGGCGTAGCTGATGGTTTCCAGATCGTTCTTGAGGTCCATAAATGTTGATGCTCCAAATGGGTTGTGAGGGCGATTGAAAACGCCCCCGGGTTTCCGTTTTGGTTTATAGCATACAATCGCCGGGGGGCTGAATCAAGCCGGATTTCCTGGATTTGGCAGAGAAGTAACGTTTTTTTTTGGAAAAAAACGGGAAAGACGTTATATTGTCGAACGACCAATCATGCAAACCGTTATTGTTTTGAGAGGAGCAGATCAAACATGGATTATCGTACGTATTTTCACAACTATCCGGACCGGGAGGGGCGATTCGGGGAATTCGGGGGTGCGTATCTGCCGGAGGAGTTGAAGCCGGCTTTCGAGGAAATTACCGCCGCGTATAACTCCATCTGCCATTCTGCGCAGTTTATCAACGAGTTGCGCCGGATTCGGAGAGAGTTTCAGGGACGGCCGACGCCTGTCTATCATTGCGAGCGCCTGTCCCGCAAAATCGGCGGCAGCCAGATCTATCTGAAGCGGGAGGATCTCAATCACACCGGCGCTCACAAGCTCAATCACTGCATGGGCGAAGGGTTGCTGGCCAAGTTCATGGGCAAGAAGCGGCTGATCGCTGAAACCGGAGCAGGGCAGCATGGTGTGGCGCTGGCGACTGCCGCCGCGTATTTCGGGTTGGAGTGTGAAATCCATATGGGGGAAGTCGATATCGCCAAACAGGCGCCGAATGTGACCCGCATGCGGATTCTCGGTGCCAAGGTGGTTCCGGTTACTCACGGATTGAAAACCCTCAAGGAGGCGGTGGATTCAGCGTTTGATTCCTATCTGCGCAACTATCGGGATTCGATTTACTGCATCGGGTCAGCGCTGGGGCCGCATCCATTCCCGATGATGGTTCGGGATTTTCAGATGTGTATCGGCGTGGAGGCGCGGGAACAGTTTCTGGAGATGACCGGGATCATGCCGGACGTGGTCTGCGCCTGCGTTGGCGGCGGAAGTAATTCGGCGGGAATGTTTTCGGCATTTCTTAATGATGCAGTGGAGATTTGCGGGGTGGAGCCGCTCGGTACCGGTTCGGCGCTCGGCCAGCACGCTGCGTCGATCAGTTTCGGTTCAAAAGGGGTGCTTCACGGCTTTGAAAGTATTGTGCTGCAGCAGTCGGACGGCAGCCCGGCGCCGGTGTACTCGATCGCCAGTGGTCTGGACTATCCCGGCGTGGGACCGGAACATGCATTCTGGCATCAGCAGGGGCGGGTACATTACGAAACCGCCACAGATGAAGAGGCGGTGGACGCATTCTTCAAACTTTCCCGTTACGAAGGGATCATCCCGGCATTGGAAAGTGCTCACGCCATCGCCTATGCGATGCGGCGAGCCCGTGAAATGCGCAGCGGTGCCATTCTGGTCTGCTGCAGCGGTCGCGGAGACAAGGATGTGGATTACGTGGTGGAGCGTTACGGTTACGGAGAAAACTACCGGTTCCCGGAAGATTGATGGACCATCGCGATATGAATGCGGGAGTCCGGCGTTAGCCGCCGGGCTCCCGTTTTTTTTATGGTGCAACTTTCATCCAGGTTCCGGAAAGTGCGGAACGGCGTATTGTTTCCAGCAGATGTTGCAACCGGATGCCGTGTTCCAGACCGGGTTCGGCAGGAACACCGCGATGAACACAGTCGAGAAAATGGTACAGGCATTGCATATGTCCCCGTATCCAGCCTATGGCGTTTTTGGAACTGGGAAAGGTTCCGGCAGGGGGATCGAAGCGTTGTCCAGTGGCGATGGCAGTCCAACCGGAACGACCGCCGAGCGGTGTGTTCGGAGCGGCAGCATCGAAGAATTGCAGATAATGCGGCGCCATGGCATTGTAACGCAACGCTCCCCGCGTGCCGTGAATTTCGAAACGCAGTTCATCTTCGGTGCCGGTGGCGATTTTGCCGGCGGAAATCGTTCCGACGGCTCCGCAAGCCATGCGGGCGAGTACGAACACGTGGTCTTCGGCATCGACCTTTCCCATCCGCTCCGGACAATCAGCGAGCGGACGCTCCGGATAAGCGATTCCAGTGGCTGCCGAGACCGAGTCATAAGGTCCGATCAGATGACCGATCAGATCCAGCACGTGGGAGCCCAGATCCGCGATTGCCCCGCCTCCTGCATCCGCCCGGAGCTTCCAATTGAGGGGGGTGCGGGGATCGACGCTGCCGCTGTGAAGATAGTCTGCGCGGAATTCAAGGATGCGGCCCAGTGCGCCCTCTTCGATCAGTTGCCTGGCCTTTAGCGTGGCCGGGAAAAAACGGTTCTGCAGCGTCATCTGGGCGATCCCCCGGTAGTTTGGCAGCGCGGCAGCGACCTGATCGGCTTCGTGGGCGTTTTTGACCAGCGGCTTGTCGCAGTAGATGTGCTTTCCGCAGGCCATGGCCGAGAGCAGGGCTTCCAGATGGCGGTCGTTGGGGGTGCAGATGTGAACGATGTCGATATCCGGATTTTCGGTAACGGCGCGGAAATCAGTGACTGCCTGAGCGGCTCCGATTTGTTGCGCCGCCCGGGTGGCGCTTTCCGGATGCCGGGTGCAGACATGGGTGATGACCGTGCGGAACGGCAGCGAGTCGAAAAATAACGGCAGATTGAGGTGTCCATAGGCATGTACTTTGCCGATGAATCCCATGCCGACAAAACCGACGCGATACGTTTTCATGTAGAGAGTTTCCTTTTTTTCACTCCTGCCTGCTCTGACGGCCAGGAGGAGAAACCGATCTGTTTCCCATATACCTGACAGCACAATCGTTGCGGAAAGGCCAGATCCTATTCCGTCTCCGGACGGTTGGAACCGAAAAGGCGGATTTTGCTTCGCATGACTTTCAGCATGGCTTGATAAGGCGCAAGGCAGGCCGTGGCATCCCAGTAGGAGAGGTTGGGGGTCTGGCGCAGTTCCTCCAGCAGGGTATGATGCCAGGCATACATAATTTCCGAACAGATGTTGATTTTTGCAATACCGTGGGCAATGGCAGCCCGGATTTGATCCTCCGGTGTTCCGGAACCGCCGTGCAGGACCAGAGGGACCGGCGAAACCTCTTCAATCTGCTGCAGCCGGGCGATATCAAGGCGCGGTGCGGTGGTATAAACTCCGTGAGCGGTACCGATCGAGACCGCCAGGGCATCGCAGCGGCTGCGTTCGACGAACGTTACCACGTCAGCCGGTTCCGTGAAGACGGAATGCGTGCCTGCCTGACCGGTAAGTGCGCCTTCGCCACTGCCGGATTGTCCGTCGCCGACATGGCCAAGTTCGGCTTCAACGCTGACGCCACGGCGGTGCATCAAATCGGCCACCTGGCGGGTAATGGCGATATTCTGTTCGAATGATTCCGCGGAGGCGTCAATCATGACACCGGTAAACCCCGCTTCCGCGCAGCGTATGCACAATTCCGCCGTAGCGGCATGATCCAGCATGATTGCTACAGGGATTCCGGCGGAAATCGCTCCCATTCTGGCGGCACCGGCCCAGTAGTCAATCATGTTGCCGACCAGGTCTGGTTCGATGGCGGCGAGGATGACCGGAGAGTTTTCCAGTTCCGCCGCTTCGATGGCAGCGCGGATCATGGTGGCATTGGAAACATCGAACATGGGAACGGCGTAACGGCGACTCCGGGCTTCCTGGAGCAATTCCTTGAGGCTGACCAGCGACATGAGGACTCCTTGATGGTTTTGCAGGATCGGTTCTTGCATGGCAACCGGAAGATGATTCCCGATACACCATTGCATATCCTGGCTGCTTTTTCAAATAGGCTCGAAACGTTCTGCGCCCTGCGGGGGAGAGAGACAAGGGGCCCGAAGGCCCCAGGCATGTTGTGAAAAAGTTCTTTTTTTACCGCTCGGCGATATTCCTGCTCGGAGCAAGACTCAGCTGAATTGGGATCCCATGCCGGAAGCGGGCGGTCACCGCAGTATTGCCATCTTCCGTCGGGATGGCCTGGGCTGCGCCGGAAAGAATCCGCCAGCCACCTTTCAGCCGGATGGTCACCAGGCGGTCGGCATCCTCCGTTTCCGGATAGGAGACATCTTCGATATCGTTGGCACTGGATTCGTCGCGGCGGAAGCCGGCGAGATCAGGAGTGTTGAGACTCAATGTCAACCGGCCGTCCACTTCCCGGAACATGACATAACCCGGGGTGTCGATCCCCAGCAGCGGCCCGGTATGGAAATCCGGTTGCGGCAGAAACGCCACCAGCGCGGTTACTCCGCTGCGATGATCCCGGATAGCATGACATCCGGCGTCGCGTCGCAACACCGTATAGGGTTTATTCTGCTGCAGGAGCTCCGCGAAAGCAGGCGCGTCGTCGGGCTTCATCCCCGTTTTGATAATGAATTCGTATCCGGCATGATCCGGAGTGACGCCGTGGTCGATGACGCAGGTGGCCATTGGGCCTTCCTGCATTTTTTTATCCGTGTGCCGGGGCGAAACACTGTTCTTCCGTTCAAAGCGAACCGGTCCCCCTTCCAGTACGAACCAGGCATTGTTACGGAAGTCTGCGGCCCAGACAGGGGCGGTTTTGTTCAGTGCGACCGGCAGGGCGGTGATCGGCGTTGTATGCTGGAACCAGCCGGGGCGATTGCTTTCCGGACCGAGATGATATTGGAATAAAGTGGTTTCCACTGGATTCCCCGGTTCGGAAGAGCGGATATCGCTGCCGAGGCAGATGAGGGTATCTCCGAAAGCGAAAACCGATTTAACCGCATGAAACGCCGGATCGTAATGCGGCTTTTCCGGTTCGGTGATGATCATGCCGAAGAGACCGTATCGGCCCTCCAGATTGCTGCTGCCGTTGATGCGGTTATCCGGCAGAATACGCATTTCATGGCCCCGGCTCGGAGTGTCGAGGGTTTCCCACGGACGGTGAATGGAGGTCACTCCGGGGATGCGGTTCCAGTCCCAGCCGGTGGGGGTGTTCCCCTCTTCGTCAGGCGTACCAGTGCCGAGAATGTAGATGGCACCGTAACTCAGATACCGCCCGAAGCGATTGTAATCCTGATAGATTTCGCTGCCCCAGACATGACGGTTGAACCCTTTGAGCGTGACCATTATGTCGCCAGAGCGGTGAAGGCCGAAGCAGCCGTAATTGAAACTCCAATGCCCCTCCGGCTTTTTTCCCTGGAGCAGTGTGGTGATTTCCGGATCGCCATCCTGCCGGTAGAGTTCCAGACAGTCCGCAATCTGATTGCTGTTCAGGCGGCGGAACGGAACACGCCCTTCCAGCCCGGTAGCAATATAAGGATTGCAATAAAGCCAGGCGCTGCGCAATGCACTTTTCAGCGCATCATCAGCTTGCTGATCCAGCGCCCACGGCGTTCCGGCGAACAGGTGCCGGATCTGGGTCGCTCCGGTCAGTCCGCCGAAGGCGTAGGAGGGATAATGCCCCCAGTGATGGTACACACACCCGTCCGGCTTGACGAATGGAGCCGGTCCGGAGGAGGGATGCAATCCGTGGGAGATGAAACGGCTGAAGGCGGCGAGGTAGGCCGTCTTCTGCCGGAATTCCGTATCCGGAATCAGCAGAATGGCAATCAGCGCGGCCCGTGCTTCAATGTTGAAATAGTCGGCGCTGATTGAAAATTCTCCCGGAGGGAGCAGTGCAGCGTTGACGGTGTGGTGCCAGAAGCCGGCCCGGCAGATGGCGTCCCGGCGGCCGGTTTTTTCCAGCAGTTCACGCATCAGGAAAAAGGAGTGGTACAATTCCCGGGTACTGTATCCGAGAATTGCCCGGGATCCCATACTGGAGCCGTCGGCGTAACCTTGATCCGCCAGATGATCGATCAACAGAAGATAGATGTCCGCCAATTCACTGCGCAGGGCTTCATCCCGGGTTTCCAGATAAAGTTTTGCGGTCAGTTGAGCCATGGTGCCGAGGCTGCGCAACGGCAGGAAATCCCGAAGCAGCTCCCGGTTTCCCGGAACCTGTCCATATTGACGGGACAATACGCCGTAAAGGAGCGGACGGCCGGTGACGCGACCGTCTTCATGGCGCGTAATCTGATTGTCTTTCAGAAACTTTCTGACTGAACGCAATGCTCTGTCAAAACCGGCACCGCGCAGTTTTGCCCGGGATTCCTCCGGATGGATGAGTTCGGTCAGGCGCTGTTCCACAGTACCGAGGTGACCGACAAAGGAGGAGGGGACGGCTGCGGGTGTTTCCGGACGCAGTGTTTCCAGCGCCAGCGGATCATGAGGCAGGGCCCGAATGAAAGAGGCGACCCGGTCGCGTTCCTGGTAACGATCATAAGTAACTGTGCCGGGAATTACGTCGTCGAAAAACAACGTTCCTGCGGCATCCGCGGGGGCGCGGAAACGGATTTCGTTCATTTCCTTATGCGGTTTTCCCTGCATGTCTCGGCTGTATACGGGCCAGAGCCGCCTCCAGCCGGTGAAATCGAGATTCATATCGAACCAGCAGTCATCTTCCGGCACGCCTTTGCGGCCGAAGCCGACGCGCAGCTGTTTGCCGGGCAGGGGGTGCTCGGCATAGACGTTCAGGGTCAGGATGCTGCGGGCTTCCGCACCGTAATGGTTCGTTGCCTCTTTATCGGTGAGAAACCAGGGACGGAAGTCAATGACGAGCGTTCCCCCCGGTTGAAAGGTCCAGGAGAGGGAGGTGTCTCCACCGATGTGGTGACGGGTGGAGAGAGCAGCTTGGGATCCGGCGGCATGGACCGAGGAAAGTGTTTCCGGTTTTTCGAAATCAAGCATGCCGAAATCTACCGTCGTCTCCGGCGGCGTAACGGCGTTCCAGGCAAGTGCCGTAGCGAGAAGCATTCCAGTTACAGTCATCAAACGTTCCTTTCCGGGATTCACTCATCAGACCGTCGATTGACGGTGTATTTCTCCATAATAGCATCATTCCGCCATTTTTCCAGAGGAAATGGGGGGTATGATTGCCATTCCATGTGGTTTCTTCAAGAGTAACCGGTGGCGGAGGAGGCGGTTAGTTATGGAATTTCGTCGTTGGGAATTTCAGGGAAGGGAAGCGACGGATATAAAAAATACCTTTCATCCTCTGACGTGCAAACTGGAATATCCGGGTTCGAGGCTTGCGCATCAAAGAAAAAGAATCCGGACCCCGAGCTGCGATAACGCCGGATGGACCGGGAACGAAACTTGACTTTTCCTGGTTGTACGATATTTTATGCACTTTAAACACTGTCGGAGACTTAATGGGAAGGAGCCGGATCGGAAGTGAACCGGAGAGCTTTGCATTTCGGACGTTATGATTACGCCGCGTTTTCCGCTTCTGTAACCTATGCGTTGTGTTCGTTGTCCATTCCGCTGATGATCGTGGCGATGGGCGAAGATTTGAATTTCCCGCTGGATCGGGGCGGGATGGCTGCCGGGGGGGTATTGCATCTGGTGCGCAGCGTGACCATGGTGGTGGCATTGCTCCTGTGTGGAACGATTGCCGGTCGAATTGGCAAGCGTCTCTCCATGGGGGATTCCCTGCTGCTGATGGGCGGGGGAATTTTTCTTTGCTCGCTGGCTCCTGCCTACTGGATGCTGATCCCCTGTTTGCTGATTGCGGGATTCGGTGAAGGCATCTGTGAAGGAATTGCCACGCCGTTTGTGCAGGATCTCCATCCGGATGCGCCGGAACGGTATGTCAATATCGCACACTCTTTCTGGTCGGTTGGAATTGGCGCAGTGGTGATTCTGGTCGGAGGACTCCGGGCATGGGAGGTGAACTGGCGTATGATTCTGGCTGCGATCGGGGTTCTGACTCTGCTGACTTCGCTGTTGTTTCTGTGGCGGGAACGACCGGAACGAAAATATCCGGAAACCAGAGGGGGCGTTTCCACCCGGGAGATCTGGCGTTATTCGCTGGAGATTGCCCGGGTTCCGCAATTCTGGATTTGTGCATTGGCCATGTTTTTCGGTGCGGGGGCGGAGTTCGGACTGACCTTCTGGGCGGCGGCCTATGTGCAGCTTCATTTTCACACCAGCGCCTGGGTGGCCGGGCTGGGAACCGGGGCGATTGCGCTGGGGATGTTTCTGGGGCGGACCGGATTCGGTTATTTTGCCCGTCCGGAGTATTTGCGTTATATTCTGCTGGGGGCGGGAGGAGGAACGATTCCGGTGACTTTGCTGCTGGCATTTCTGGAACCGACCTGGCTGCCGGGGGTATGGCCGCTGGTATTGCTTTTTATTCTGCTGGTTCTGGCGGGAATAGGGGTGGCGCCGTTCTGGCCTACCACTCAGGTATACGGGGTGTCGCATATGCCGCAGCTGGATTCGACGATGCTGTATATTTATTTTTCTGCGCTGGGGATTCCCGGATGCGGATTTTTTACCTGGCTGATGGGAGTCCTGGGCGATCACTTCGGGTTGAAGGGGACGATTCTGGTGGTGCCAGGCTGTCTTCTCTGTTTTGTTGCGATCATCTATTGGGAGTGCTGGGTGCTGGCGAAGCGGCGGGCAGCCCGGCAATAGGCCGATGTGGGAAGACTCGATACGAGAATGATTTTTGCGGGCGGATACGGCTGTCCGGCGGCATGGAACATTCACAGCAACGGAAAGGAGACGGGGTATGACGGCAGTCTGCGGAAAAGGGGGCGACATCGGATGGTTTGTACACGACCGGTTCGGGATGTTCATTCACTGGGGCCTGTACGCCATGCCGGCCCGGCATGAATGGGTGCGTAATTACGAAGGCATCCGCGATCCGGAATATCGGATTTATTTTGAGCTGTTCAATCCGGATCTTTTCCAACCCCGGGAATGGGCACGGGCGGCGTCGGCGGCAGGAATGAAATATGTGGTTATTACCACCAAGCACCATGAAGGATTCTGCCTCTGGGACAGCCGTTACACGGATTACAAAGCTACCCGCACCCCTGCCGGGCGCGATCTGCTGCGGGAGATGGTGGATGCCTTCCGAGCAGAGGGATTGCGGATCGGTTTTTACTATTCGCTGCTGGACTGGCATCATCCTGATTTTATAATCGACCGGCTGCATCCGCACTTCTCCGATCCGGACCGGGAGGAACAAAACACGGGGCGAGATCCCCGGCGTTACGCGCAGTATATGCGCGATCAGGTGACGGAACTGTTGACCGGATATGGTAAAATCGACATCATCTGGTTCGACTTCTCCTATCCCGGGGAAAACGGCAAGGGACGCGACGACTGGGAATCTGAAAAACTGCTGCATCTGGTGCGGGAACTGCAACCGGAGATCATCGTCAACAATCGCCTCGATCTGCCCGGTATGGGGGATGTGCTGACGCCGGAGCAGTTTACACCGGAAGAGTGGCCGAAAGACAAGACCGGCCGCCCCGCCGTCTGGGAAGGATGCCAGACTTTTTCCGGTTCCTGGGGGTATCATCGGGATGAGAATACGTGGAAATCCCGCCGGATGTGTATTGAAATGCTGATTAACCACGTCAGCCGCGGTGGCAACCTGCTGATGAATGTGGGACCGACCGCCCGGGGGTATTTCGATGCGCGGGCACTGGATCGGCTGGAAGGCTTTGCGGAATGGATGCGGTATCACAGCCGGGCGATTTACGGCTGTACCGCGGCTCCGGATGAATGGCGGGCGCCCCAGGATTGCCGTTATACCTGGAATCCGGAAACGCGGCGTCTGTATCTGCACCTGTTCGCCTGGCCGTACAAGCATGTGCGGCTGGTCGGTCTGGGGGGCAAGGTGCGCTATGCGCAGCTGCTCAATGACGGCAGTGAAATCCGCCGGCCGCATGATCAGATGCTGGTTTCTCAGGTGAAAGCAGCACAGGAGGATCTGGTGCTGGAGCTGCCGGTTACGCCGCCTCCGGTGGAAGTACCGGTCATTGAGCTGTTTCTCTGAAATACGGTGAGAAGCCTGTAAAGCAAAAAAAGAGAGCCGCCGGAAGGCGGCTCTCTTTTGGTTTCAATCGTGCACCACGGACTTTTCAGCGCAGACGTTCGTTAGTCATGGTGAGGAAGCGCTTCTTGGTGATTTCCGACTGCATCGGTTCGCCGTGGAAGAAGCGGTTGAATTCGTCCAGCAGGAACGGCAGGAACCGGTCACGACCGGTATAGCCTGCATTGTGCGGCGTCAGAATGACGTTGTCCAACTGATAGAACGGGGAATCATCCGGGAGCGGTTCCTGATAGAAAACGTCCAGAATGGCGGAGATCCGACCGCTCTGCAACACTTTCAACAAGGGTTCTTCCTGAGCCAGACGGGCCCGGCCGCCGTTGACGAAGGTGGCTCCGTCCTTGAGCAGAGCAAATTCTTTTTCGCCCAGGCGATGATAGTTTTCCTTGCTGACGCCGACCAGGCAGTGGAAGACGTCGGCCTGAGCCAGAACTTCTTCCAGCGTAGCCTTTTCCGCACCGAGAGCGGCCAGATCTTCCGCAGAGCTGTGGTTGGAGGCGATGAGGATGCGACCGGGCCGCAGCGGGGCGAGCATTTTCAACAGATGACGGGTGGTGTCGCCCATTCCCCAGATGCCGATGGTCATTTTCTTGATATCATGCATGTTGCCGGTTTCCGGCCAGTTCATCCGTTCATTTTTGCGCAGCATGGCGTATTTGGTCAGATTACGCTGGGCAAGGATCGTGGCCATCAGGGACCATTCTGCAACGGCTTCGGCCATAACCGGATTGGAGGTGGTGACATGCACGTCGGTGTTGTAGGTGGATTCATCCACGACTGCCGCGACGGAACCGGCGCAATGCCCGATGACTTTTGCCTTGGGGGCGGATTTCAGAAACTCTTCCGTACAGACGGGAGAACCCCAGGTCGTGATGATGGCATCGTAATCCGCCAGCTGGCTCGTCCAGTCAGGATTGGTCAGATCGGCATCAAAAGCGGGAACCACTACGTTGAACCCATACTGTTTGGCTTTTCTTTCTCCTTCCGCGTTCCAGAACATGCGGGCCAGATTTTTGGCCGCAGTGACAAACAGGATTTTTTTCTCGGACATGTGCTTCCTCTTTTTTTCCGCTGGCGGCGGTTTCCGGAATGGAGTGATTCCCGGAGAAAATGACGCCAACTTGTTACTTCTGTTGAATAATCATATTATTACAATATAAGTGTAATATATATCCGTTTTCACATTTCGCCAGATACTGGAACAGGATAATTCGTTTTTTTTCGGCATGTTCCGCATTTATCGAGTGATGGGAGCAGGAGGGGAGGGGAAAAGGCGTAAGAGGAGGGATGGAGGGCTTGGATATCATGCAAAAAAAAGACAGCCGGAAATGTCCAGGCTGTCTTGTTCTTGTGAAAAAAAACGGTGGCTTATTCCGCTTTCAGATTACGGATTTCGATTCCGAAATCCGCACCGGGCTTCGGCGTGCAGAAAATGAAGTCGATTCCGGTGACTGCTTCGGGGCTGCCACCGTCCACCACACCACCTTCCCAACGGAACACGCCATTCTGGCCCACGGTCAGGGTGACCGGAGTCCATTCCGACGGCGGCGGCGCTTTGAAGAAGCTCATCACCGTTTTCTTGTTGGCGGTATCGTACGCCCGGATGTAAACCTGAGAAGTCGGGCCCACGGCACGCATGTCAAACGACAGCTTTTTCTGTACAAGATTAATCGGCTCGGCGAAATTCAGAATAACGCCTTCGTACCGGTTGAGCTGCTTGTATTCCACCGCGGATTTCCCCATGATGCGGATGACGCCGTCTTCAATCGTAACGACTGGATTCTGGGCAAAACGCGACCGGCCCTGCCCGGTATAGGTGCCGATTCCGGCGGTTGCCTGGATCATGGCGTCACGCGGAGAGTCAATGACTTCCACGGATTTGACTTTGAGATTCATCTCTTTCCCGCCCTGCGGAGTGCCGATATGGAACTGCAGGCGTTTGACCGAATCGGGCGCGGCACCGGAGACAACCGGTTTTTCCCAGTCCAGTGCGCCGTTTTCACCGGGTACCAGCAGAATGTCCGTATATTCTGCCGTCAATCTCGGGCGCCAGGTCTGGAAACTCCAGACCGGTTTTTTCAGATCGCCGGTATTATAGGCACGCACGTAAAAACCGCGCACCACCTCCGGTGTATCGGTTTTGACGCGGACTTTCAGCGCTTTGCCGGTCAGGTCAAGCGCTTCCGGAAGATCGACATTGAAAGAGAAATAGCGGTTTCCCTGCGCCTCAACCGCAGTAACCCCTTTGAGTTCCACAGTCAGGAGTCCGTCTTCTTCCATCAGGGTGCCGACATCCCCCTGTGCTTTTTTCAGCATGTCCGGTTTCAGCGGCAAGGCTTCGGCGAACAAAGCGCCGGAAATCATTCCGCACATCAGCATGGCAAACAGTTTAGTCATGGTGGGCATACCTCCTTGGTTGGTTTATCAGTTTTACGGATTTTCCGCATAGGGACAGAAAATGAATTCATCACCGGGTGCAAGTCGCAGGACTTCATCGGGGTGCAACCGCAGTTGAACCCGGCCATCCCGCTGTTCCGCGCCGATCAGGCGATAGGCCCCGTCCCGTCGCGACGGGATGACCAGATATTGGTTCCCCTCCGGAACTGCGGGCGGTACGGTCAGATCGGTGGTTAAAACGTTTGCATCTGCATCGACGGCGAGAATTTTTCCATGCATAGCCCGACCAGCATTCAGATGCTTGCCATCGACTTCCATGCTGCCGTCAACACACCAGAGCCGGGTGATTTTGCCGGCCGCGTCAAAGCGGATGACCGCTGCCCGGGCATCCAGACGCAGTTGGGGATAATCCTGCAGTCGGACTTCTCCGGTACCGGAGCCGCTTAGAATGACCAGATCCGTGCCACCGGATCGCAGCTGTATGCGGAGCGCGGTGGCCGGACGGCTGTCCTGAGTGGTCGCAACCGGGACGACCGTCTGTATCGCCGATTGACCTTTGCGGTTGGTTTCCAGGACGGAGGCGAAGACATTATCCGGCCCGGCGGCGCGGGCCAGAAGCAGATTGAGTTTGACTTTCAGATAGGGGGTTTTCTGGTTACGCAATCCGGGGGCGTCAGCCAGAAGCAGCTCCATCGGTTTGCCTGCCGAAAAAAACTGGGTGGTGACAAGTTCATCGTCATATTGCCAGCTCGAACGGTATACGCCGGGAGCGATTGCTGCAGCACGAAGATTCTGCAACCATTCGACGCCGGTGTCTTTTTCGGCCTCAATCCGGGCTGGCTGGAATACAAGTCCTTCGGGTGGCGTGAAAGTTTCTCCATCGGCGTGGAACGTCCAGATATGTTCGCCGCCGCCGCGGACAGAGAAGAAGTCCACCAGATACTGGCGGTGATCCGGCAGCGGAATCGAAAAAATCGTCCGGGCGTATTCTTCCGTTACACCGGGATAGGCCTGGGGCGCATTGAAACGTGCCGCCAGTATTTCGCCGGAACCGGTAAAAAATTCCGGAATGCCGATTCGTGTTTTCTGCTGTACTTTGCCGTCGACCACTACGAGATTATGGGCAAATGTGGAATTATTCCAGGTACGGTTGTCATGCCACCAGGAAAGGTAGCCCAGGTCGCTGACCACCTCTTTGCCAAAGTCGCAATACAGATAATTCAGCGTACAGTTGTGCGAATGGCCGCCGACGTCGCCGCCGAAATAAAGCATGACGGCACTGTCCCGGTAGGTTTCCGGCCGGCGCAACAGCGCCCAGCCTCCTCCGGGGAAGAGAATGCTCCGGGTGAAGTCTTCCGGGGCCGTTTCTTCCATCTGCCAGGCGGCATCGCGTTTAAGGACGGAAAATTCCCGTCCCCACTGGACCGGAAATTGGCTCGCCATATACCCGAGCATTTTCCGGTTTTCCGGAGTCGGCTGGAGGGCCGCCAGGGTTTCCAGCTGGGCGATGCTCTGGCGGGCAGAGAAGGAGGAGTCGTTGACCGCAGGCAGTGCACCAGTCGGCAAGGTGCCGGGAGCCATACCGGAGAAAACCAGTTTCAACGTCGGTGCGGCTTTGAATACGTCAAAATTTTCATACCGGTCTTCTCCCTGATAATCAGGAGAATCAGTATATCCCTGCAAAGCGCAGACCAGGTTGATCATCGGGTCATTGGCCATGTTGGCATAAGACGGGGCATTTTCGTACCAATGGCCATCGCGGTGGTAGTATTCTTCCAGAAAGGCGAAAAAGCCTTCCTCTCCTTTCAGCACCCAGTCCATAAGTTCATGGTCGCCAAGAATGGCCGCGCAGAGCGCTGCCGTGGTCATGTGCGCAGGGACGGCGTTGAGGCACCAGTCTTTAGTCGGCGGATAAGCGGTAATCAGCCATTTGTATTCCCGGCAGATGCCGTTTTCCACCGCCAGCTTGTCTGCGTCGGAATAAGCGCCGCTGTCATGAGTCAGGCAGTAAGCATTCAGCAGGGCGGGCAACCGGGCGCTGTCATGAAATTTCCATGCGCAGAGTTTGCCGCCCATGTAATGGCCGCGGGGCGTCTCATAGGCCGTGGCGCGGAATTTGACCGAGTAGTCTGGATAGACTTCCGCGAAGCGCACCAGCACGTCCCGCACCCGCTCGGCATAGGCTTTGTCACCGGTCAGAGCATACATCATGGCAGTATCGTAGACACGGCCGAGAAAACGCTGCTTGACATAATTGACCGCCCCGGACAGATGGTAACGGGGGCCGTAGTTCTCACCCTGAGCGATCTGGTCCTTGCCGTGATAATAGTGGATGGTCTTGACTTTGCCGCGCGGAGTTTTAATGGTATAGCTGGAACTTTCCGGGTACTGATCGTTGGGAAATACCATGCCGCATTTGGTACAGCGGATGGATTTCCAGTCCGGTTGCAGGACATCGGCTCCTTCCCAGGCGAATTCCGGTTGTGTACCGCAATTCGGACACAGACATTTGAACCAGGCATCTTCGGCAGGGATCAGCAGTGCGATTTCCTCCGGAGTCCGTTCCATCCAGAATTTTGCCCGTTCCCGGATACCGTCCAGAATTTCCCGGTTTTCGGGTTTTTTCAAATTTTCCCGAGCCCGGAGAATATCAGCTTCTTTGATGGAGCCTGCCGGATGACGAACATTGGCCGGGCGGTCCGCATATTCGGGGACAGGTTTCCAGCGCATCGCTGCCGGCGCCTGGGAGGCCGGCAGCAGTTCAAAATCAGAAAGGGTTACTTCCACCGGCACATCCGGGACGGTGGCACCGACCCAGAATTCAAAACGGGTGATGGCGTCTTCATGCAGGCCTGATGCCACTTCCGGCTGCCAGATCAAGGGGGTGCCGTTGTCCCGGGTCAGTTGGGCTGTAACGGTCTTGACTCGACTGAAGGGCGCCCCCCACTGCATGAAACTCCAGGCCGGTTTTGCATCACTGCCGCTGAAAAAGCGTGCTGTCAGAGCCACAATTACATCCGGGGTCGTGGTGGAAATCTGGAATTTTACCATCTGTCCGGAAAGATTCAAGGGGCGGGGTAAACGGACTTCGCCGACGAAGTAATTCGTGTTGTCCTGCTTGCGGGTGACGCCGGAGAGGCGGAATACTCCATCTTTTATGGTGAATTTCGCATTGCGGCCTTTCAGGTTGGCCGGGTCGAAGAATGCGGCAGGCATCTTGCCCGGTTCGTCAGCAGCTTCTTCCGGAGCGTCTTCCAAAAAGAAGTCTCCTACTTCCATTTCCAGCGGCGTATTGGCTTCCCGGCTGCCGATCAAAAACTGAATCCGGTTGATCCGGTCCGGTTCTGCACCGGAAATGGCCTGCTGCTCCCACTGCAGTGGCGTGGCTGTTCCCGGATGTCGCAGCTGAGCCCGGACAGAAGGGGAGTCTTTGAACAGATACTGATAGTCGTAGAAACTCCATGCCGGTTTGTCCTCGTCGGAGTTGAAAGCTCGGACATAGACGGCAAGAACATTCTCTCCCTTCGGACTGCTCAGCTGAAATTTCAGCTGTTTTCCGCGCAGATCAAGCGGTTGAGGTAGAAGCAGGGAAAAGGTTCGATACTGTGCGGATTCTCCGGCGACGGGGCCGGTGACGCCGGTCAGGCGGTACCAGGTTTTCCCGTCCCGTGAGATCGGCTGGACTTTGCCGCTCTCCTGCCGGATTTGCGCCTGTTGGAAAGGATCGGCGGCGGCGGTCGCCAGCATGGCGAACGAACCGGACAACAACAGCAAATTCCTCCATCTCATAAGATTCGGACCTTCGGTTGATGGTTATTCCGGCCATTCCGGAATGAACGGCTTGGTTGTATCCTATCATAATTCGGCTTTCAAGCGTTGTCAAGCACGATTTTAAAAAATCGGGAAATTCTACAGCATCGGTATTTTAACGGAGGTCCACAGAGATTGTGTGTGATCAAAGAAGAAGATGGAGAGTTCTGGTGTACCGGTATTCGACCGGATCATAGTCGATTTCCACCACCAGCGTCCGGGGTTGTGCTGAAAAATAGTCGCCGAAAAGGTAATGCAGCGTTCCCGCGTCCACCCGGCTCTGCGCCCGCCGGGAGAAACGCAATTGCAGCTGGAAGGGGCCGGATTGTTCCCGGAGCGTATCCAGTTCTGCGCGCAGTTCCCGCCACCAGCCGTAACTGATCCCGAATTCTTTCGGATGGCCGCCGCCGAGATCAAATCGGGTCAACAGTATGCCGGTCAGGAGCAGCGCTGCCGCCGCCCAGAGTGCCAGCAGCGTTCCTGCCGTCCTGCGCCGCATACGTGAAAATCCGTGGGCGGCGATAATCGCCAGCAACGGAAACGGCAGAAATAAATAAAAATAATAGACGTGAATGAACAGCAAAAGGTAGCCTCCCAGTACCGACGCTGACAGAATCATGGCGGTCGTCACCACCGGGGGCAAAGGTTCTCTGCGCCGCCATGCAGCCAGCGCCCGGCCGATGCCGATCCACGGAATGATGGTCGCCAGTGCCACCAGCGTCCACCCGAAAATATCTCCGGTTACCGGTCGGATCAGGGTGATCAGATCCCAGCCGAAGTATTCCTGCAGGAACGCGCCTCCGAAGCAGCCGAAATATTCCCACAATAGAAATTTCAGTTTGGTCAATCCGGCACTCGGGTCGGGGAAACGCTGGAAATGCCATTCGAACAAGAGATGATACAGCCACGGTGACAAAATGAGGAAGGCCCCGAGTCCAGCCAAAAGGAAGTGCCGCCACGGCAGTTTTCTCCATAGAAACAGAAACAGCAGCCCCGGTCCCAGAAAGAACGCGGAAAGATGAATCGACCCGGTCAACGCCGTCAGCCAGACTGCCCCCGTCCAGTACCACGCATGTTCCCGGTCACGTCCCGCGACGGCAAGCGCCAGGATTCCCACCATCAGGAGCGGCA